>NZ_CM001377.1:600000-1200000 GCF_000237825.1 Thermanaerovibrio velox DSM 12556 | reverse complement strand
CCACTTGAACTACCATTTGGCCTTGGACCCCATACAGCGGGTGGTGGAGGAGGGCATGTTCCATCCCATGATAAAGGCCGGTGCTCTCACCCACGTGTGGATGGGAGAGCACAAGCCGGATCCCAAGGGGTTGAGCAGCCTGATCCAAAAGATCCACTTACACAGCGAGAACGCCCAGGTTGCCTTCAGTCCGGAGTTCACCATATGCAACTCCTGCAACCGGGTACACCGGGGGCTCTTCTCTACGTGTCCTTCCTGCGGCTCCGAGGATGTGGACGGCATAACCAGGATAACCGGTTACTTCACCAGGACCTCCAGTTGGAACGCCGGTAAAAGGGGAGAGCTTAAGGACAGGAGCCGGGTGGCGGTGTCCTAATGTGTGAGGTCTTAGTGGGAGGCCATGTCCCGGCCTCCCTTTTAGACTGGCCCGGCAAGGTTTGTGCCACGTTGTTCACCGCGGGCTGCAATCTGAGGTGCCCTTTTTGCCACAACCCGGAGTTGGTGCCGGTTCGGACGTCGTGGGGAGGGGCCTTCGGGGTTCTTGGAGATGCTTCATGATCGCCGCCTTTTTCTTGACGGGGTGTGCGTGAGTGGCGGTGAGCCATGCATGCAGAGGGGCATCGGGGAGCTTTTGGGCAGGATCAAGTCCATGGGGCTTTTGGTGAAGCTTGACACCAACGGCACGTACCCCGAGGTTCTGAGGGATCTGCTGGAGCAGGGGCTTGTGGACATGGTGGCCATGGATATTAAAGCCCATTGGGACCTGTATCCCTTGTTGACGGGGGGCTTGGACGTGGCGTCCATGGTAAGGCGTTCCCTGGAGATCATAAGGTCTTCTGGGGTTGATTATGAGCTCAGGACCACTTGGGTGCCTGCCCTCATGTCCGTTGATCACTTGAGGTCCATCCGGTTCATGCTCAACGACGACGAGCATTGGGTGGTTCAGCCCTTCAGGCCGGGCCGTTGCCTCAAGCCCGAGCTGGACGAGACCGCTGCTGCATCCCCGGATGAGATAATGGATGCTTTGGGTGGTGTGCGGGTGAGGGGATAGGTCTAAATCACGGTTTATTTTATGGCGGGTAGCGATTATTTGGCCGGTTAAATAGGCTAAATTTTCGCTACCCGTCTTTCTTGTGTTTTCCTTGTTGGGTATAATTAGAAGCGCGCTTTGAGTTTATAAAACGGAGGAGGGGTAACGGAATGAGGGTTTGGAGGACGTTGTTCTTATCGCTTTTTGTGGCGGTGTTCCTGGTCGGTGCTGCCTTTGGGGCCGACACGATTCGGATAGGGGTTTACCTTCCCCTGACCGGGCAGAACGCCTTCGGTGGTCAGCTGGAGCTGGAGGGGGTCAAGATGGCCCATCGTGAGATGGGCACCGTGCTGGGCAAGAAGGTTGAGCTCGTGGTGGTGGACAACAAGTCCGACAAGGTAGAGGCCGCCAATGCGGTGAAGCGCTTGGTGGAGAAGGAGAAGGTGGTGGCCATAATAGGCACCTACGGATCCTCCTTGGCCATGGCGGGCGGAGAGATCTCCGAGAAGGCCAAGATACCGGCGGTTGGGACCTCGTGCACTAACCCTCTGGTTACCCAGGGCAAGAAGTATTACTTCCGGGTATGCTTCATCGATCCCTATCAGGGGGCGGGCGCTGCCACGTTTGCCCTTAACAACCTGAAGGCCAAGAATGCGGCTTTGCTGATCGACGTGGCCCAGGACTACAGCGTGGGCCTTGCGTCCTTCTTTGAGAAGGCCTTTGTCAAGGGTGGTGGTAAGATCGTTGCCAAGCTGAGCTACAACTCCGGTGACCAGGATTTTACGGCCCAGCTCACGGAGATCAAGAGCAAGAACCCGGACGTGCTCTTTATCCCCTCCTACTTCGCCGAGGGGGCCATCATAATGAAGCAGGCTCGGGACCTTGGGGCGAAGTTCCACATATTGGGTGGGGACGCCATGGATAACCCCGACATAGTAAAGATAGGTGGGGCTGCGGTGGAGGGTTTCTCCTACACCACGTTCCCTTACGACCCCACCATGAAGGACATGAACCCGGTGGCTAAGAAGTTCACCGCCCGTTGGCGCAGCGAGTTCCCTGGTAAGGAGCCCAACGTTAACGCCGCTCTGGGCTACGATGCCTACATGCTCATAATGGACGCCATCAAGCGGGCCGGCAAGCCGGACCCCGAGGCAATAACCAAGGCTTTGGCCAGCACCAAGGGCTTCCTTGGGGTCACCGGTTCCACCACGATAAATGCCACCCACGATGCGGAGAAGCCGGTTGGCATCATGCAGATCAAGGGTGGCAAGAGGATATTCCTCACCACCGTCCAGCCCAAGCTGTAGGGACCTTACTCTTCGCGGGGGGAGGGGGTTTCCTCTTCCCCCGCGTTTAATGGGGGATGGTAGACATTGAGTCTTGACATGTTTGTGCAGCACCTTTTCAACGCCCTGATGCTTGGAAGCCTTTACGGCCTGGTGGCCATAGGCTACACGATGGTGTACGGTATACTCAGGCTCATCAACTTTGCGCATGGTGACATCTTCATGCTGGGGGCCTATGGGGTTTTTTGGAGCGTGACCCTTTACAAGCTCCCGTGGTTTGCTGCGGTGGCGCTCTCGGTGGTTGTGGTGGCTGGTATAGGTGTGATGGTTGACCGGATAGCTTACAGGCCCTTGCGGGATGCACCCCGGATAAGCGCGCTCATAAGCGCCATTGGTGTGTCCTTTTTCATAGAGAACGTGTGCATAGTGGTCTTTTCTGGCATACCCAGGCCTGTGCCGTCACCTGATTGGCTGGTGGAGGTGATAGAGCTCGGGAAGGTTAGGATCCTGCCCTTGGCGATATTGGTTCCCTTGGTGTCCCTCTTGCTGGTGGCCTTTCTGTTCTGGGTGGTTTATAGGACTAAGCCTGGGCTTGCCATGAGGGCCATATCCAAGGATATAGAGACGACCCGTCTCATGGGAGTGGGGGTTGACCGCATAATAGCCCTTACCTTTGGTCTTGGGTCTGCCCTGGCTGCGGCGGCGGGCATCATGTGGTCCCTTCGTTATCCTCAGATACATCCTCTCATGGGCATATTCCCTGGTTTTAAGGCGTTCATAGCCGCTGTGATAGGGGGCATAGGTTCTATCCAGGGAGCGCTCTTGGGGGGACTCATGCTGGGGTTCATAGAGATAATGATAGTGGCCTTCATGCCGTCCCTTTCCGGCTATAGGGACGCCTTCGCTTTCGTGTTGCTCATATTGATACTCCTATTTAAACCCACCGGTCTCATGGGGGAGAAGCTGGAGGACAAGGTATGATGGACAAGAAGAAGAGAGACCTAATCCTCAACTTTGCGTGTCTTGGCATACTGGGTGCCTTCCTTTGGTGGGCCGATGGGAATATGGATGGTTACAAGATCCAGGTTCTAAACCTCATAGCCATAAACGCCATCCTGGCGGTCAGTCTGAACCTGATATACGGTTTCACCGGCATGTTCTCCCTTGGGCATGCGGGTTTCATGGCGGTGGGGGCTTACACGTGTGCCCTTTTGATACTGCCGCCCATGCAGAAGGAGATGATCTACATTTTGGAGCCTTTGATATGGCCCCTTTCGGTCGTTCAGGCTCCCTTCTTCGTGGCTGTTCTTGCTGGGGGGATCATGGCGGCCATCTTCGGTCTGGTGATAGCCGTGCCGGTTCTCCGCCTTGGGGGGGACTATCTGGGCATAGCATCCCTGGGGTTTGCGGAGATAATCCGGGTGGTTTTCACCAACGCCAAGTCGGTTACCAACGGGGCTTTAGGCATAAAGGGGATACCCCCTTATGCCAACCTTTGGTGGAACTGGGGTTGGTTTTTGATCACCCTTTACGTGGTGGTGAGCCTGCTGCGGAGCAACTTCGGGAACTGCCTTAAGGCCATAAGGGACGACGAGGTGGCTTCAAGGGCCATGGGGATAGACACCTTCCGTTACAGGGTCATATCCTTCACCATCGGAGCGTTCTTCGCCGGTGTTGGGGGTGCTCTCATGGGCAGTCTTATAACCACCATAGACCCCAAGATGTTCACCTTCCTTCTAACCTTCAACGTGTTGATGATAGTGGTGGCCGGCGGGCTTGGATCCGTGACGGGCAGCGTGCTTGGCAGCGTAGTGATAACGGTGCTCCTGGAGTGGCTCAGGTTTGTGGAGAACCCAATAGACCTGGGATCCATTCACATACCGGGGATACCGGGGATGCGGATGGTGATCTTCTCCTTGGCGCTGCTCATCATAATCCTGTTCCGTAGGGAGGGCATGATGGGTCAGCGGGAGTGGTCGTGGGACGCGGTGATCGGATTCTTCTCCAGAAGGGCTGGGTGATCCTTGATGGCTGAGCACATACTCAAGACCGAAGGGGTGGTAATGCGCTTCGGTGGGCTCACCGCGGTCAACGGGTTTGAGATAGCGGTGCCGGAGGGATCCATCGTAAGCCTTATAGGGCCTAACGGTGCCGGCAAGACCACCTGCTTCAACATAATAACCGGTTTTTACAGGCCCACGGAGGGGAGGGTTCTCTTTAAGGGTGATGACATAACGGGTCTTGCCCCTCACTTGGTCTGCAGAATCGGCATTGCCAGGACGTTTCAGAACATAAGGCTTTTCTCCGGTGGTACGGTGCTTGAGAACGTGATGGTGGGTTTTAGGGTGCGCCAGAGGTCCCCTTGGTGGGCTGCCCCCTTCGCCCTGCCCGGGTTCCTCCGGGAGGAGAGGGAGATTCGGGAGCGTGGCATGGAGCTCCTTGATGCGGTGGGTCTTAAGAAGCTTGCTTGCGAGAACGCCACGTCACTCCCCTATGGGGCCCAGCGCAGGCTGGAGATAGCAAGGGCCCTGGCCACCGGTCCGTCGTTCCTGCTTTTGGACGAGCCTGCGGCGGGGATGAACCCCCAGGAGTCCACGGAGCTCATGGACTTCATAAGGAACATAAGGGATAGGTTCAACCTGACCATACTGCTCATCGAGCACGACATGAAGGTTGTGATGGGTATATCGGAGTACATATGGGTTTTGGACTATGGAACCATAATAGCTCAGGGGGTTCCGAGCGAGATCCGTTCTAATCAGAGGGTTATAGAGGCCTACCTTGGGGAGGAGGCGCTGGAGCATGCTTGAGGTAGATTCCCTTCACGTCCACTATGGGGGCATACACGCACTGAAGGGCATATCCATAGAGGTCCCCAAGGGTAAGATAGTGACCCTGATAGGTGCCAACGGGGCCGGCAAGTCCAGCACCCTGAGGGCCATAGCGGGGCTCGCTAAGGACAAGCGGGGTACCATCCGCTGGAACGGTAAGGACATAAGCCGCATGCAGCCGGAGAACATCCTCAAGTCCGGTGTTGCCCTGTGCCCGGAGGGCAGGAGGATATTCCCGCACCTCACGGTGATGGAGAATCTGATGCTTGGTGCCTATACAAGGGATGATCAGGACGGTGTTAAGTCGACCCTGGACTGGGTGTTTGAGCTTTTTCCTCGCCTTAAGGAGAGGACCTGGCAGAAGGGGGGGACCCTTTCCGGGGGGGAGCAGCAGATGTTGGCTCTTGGCAGGGCTCTTATGAGCAAGCCGGACCTCATAATGATGGACGAGCCCTCCTTGGGGCTTGCTCCGCTGTTGGTCAAGGAGGTCTTCGAGATAATTAGGGCCATAAACGAGGAGGGCAAGACCGTGTTGCTTGTGGAGCAGAACGCCTTTGCGGCCCTCAAGGTAGCCCACTACGCCTATGTGCTAGAGGTGGGGGCGTTGGTGCTTCAAGGGCCTGGGGTTTCGCTTTTGGACGATCCAAGGGTTAAGGCGGCCTACCTTGGGGGTTGATGGGACAAGGATATCGCAAAGTTTTAGGGGCCTTGGGCCCCTTTTTTAGTGGGATCCCCTTTTGTGTTGATTATATGCTATAAATGCATGTGCCCCATTGGGGTTAATCCGGATCTCTGCGGAGGGATAAGCCTTGTCTTCCATGAACCTACCCAACCTTCTAAGCCTTTCCAGGGTCTTCTTGGCTCCCTTGGTGATGGTGATCCTCACCATGAGGACCCAGTTCGGGAACTTTTGGGGTCTTCCCCTGGGGGACCTGTTGGCGGTGTTGGTGTTCATCATAGCCTCCATAACCGATGCGGCGGATGGGTACATAGCGAGGAAAAGGGGTATTGTTACGAACCTTGGGAAGTTCATAGACCCCTTGGCGGACAAGATCCTGGTGACTGCTGTGTTGGTATCCCTGGTGGAGCTTCAGCGGCTTCCGGCTTGGATAGTGGTGGTAATAGTTTCCAGGGAGTTTATAGTGACAGGTCTTAGGATGGTTGCTGCAGCGGAGGGCATAGTGATAGCCGCCAGCAAGGGTGGCAAGGCCAAGACGGTGAGCCAGATAGTGGCGATATCCATGATGATATTGAACCTTCCTGGGGGCATATGGGTAATGTGGATTGCGATGGCCCTCACCGTTTGGTCCGGCATGGATTATCTTGTGAAGGGGAAGGATCTGTTGAGCCGTTGATGGCTGTTATATGGGGTTGCCGTTCCCGTTAAGGACGCTTGTTATGGGGGTGTTTTTGTTGGGCAAGGGTTTTGAAGCGTTGGACGCTAGGATAGCCTCCATGGAGGGGGCCATGGTTTATGCCTTGTCGGAGCTGGTGAGGCGTCCTGCGGTTTCCCCTGAGGATGGAGGAGAGGGGGAGCATGACAAGGCGCTTTTCATAGAGTCCCTGGTATCGTCCCTTGGGTTGGGGGTAGTTGAGAGGTATGACTCAAAGGATCCCAGGGCCAAGGGGGGTATAAGGCCCAATTTGGTGGTAAGGGTTGGGGGCGCGGACCGTTCATCCGGCAGGCTTTGGATCTTCACCCACATGGACGTGGTCCCTGAGGGTGACCGGTCTCTTTGGAGGTTTGATCCCTTTGAGCCTGTGTTGGAGGGGGGGCGGTTATACGGACGGGGGTCCAACGATAACGGCCAGGAGTTGGTGGCGTCCCTGTTCGCCCTCAAGGCGGTGATGGAAAGCGGAGGGCCCCGTAGGGAGGTTTGTATTGCCTTCGTGTCTGATGAAGAGGTGGGAAGCCAACACGGGATAGGTTTTCTCCTGAGGGAGCACCGGGATTTGTTCGATCCATCGGACTTGATAGTGGTTCCCGATGGGGGAACTGAATCTGGTGACTTCATAGAGGTGGCGGAGAAGACCATCCTTTGGTTGGAGTTTCAGGTTGAGGGTTGTCAGGTTCACGCGAGCCGGCCTGATCAGGGGCTTAACGCCTGTCGGGTTGCCAACGAGCTTTCCGTGGCGTTGGACCGGGCTCTTAGGGGGGCTTTCCCGGAGGAGGATCCTTTGTTTGAGCCTTCGTATTCTACATTTGAGCCCACCAGGAGGTTGGCGAACGTTGGAAACGTGAACACCATTCCTGGTAAGGAGGTCTTCTGCCTGGACTGTCGGGTGCTTCCCCACGTTAAGGTAGAAGATGTGGAGAGGGTATTTGCCGGCGAGGTCAAGAAGGCCCAGGATGCTTTTGGTGCCAAGATCTCCTATCGGTTCCTTCAGAGGGGTGAGCCGGCGGGGGCTACGGATCCCGGTTCTCCGGTGGTGGTGCTTCTCAAGGATGCGGTGGAGGATGTCCTCAAGGTCAAGCCGCGGGTTGGGGGGATAGGAGGGGGCACCTGTGCCGCCTTCTTCCGGGAGGCTGGCATGCCTGCGGTGGTATGGGCCCAGGAGGCGGATACCGCTCACATGCCGGACGAGTATGCGGAGATCTCCCACATGTTAAACGAGGCCAAGGTGTTTGCCAGGATGATGTTGTAGGGCTGCCCCTTGAAGCCCTGTGGATACCCCAAATGACTTCGTCCCATTGGAGAGATCCATTTTTGTAACGTTTCCGGGGGTTTTGTGTGTTGAGGCTTGATTTTTGTGAATTTAGGTGCTAGCCTTTCTCTGTCAACCAGTTGAGCTTGAGAGCAGTCCTTAGCCCAGCAGAGCAGAAGACCAGTCAAGGGAGGATCCCAAAGTGGTCAGACGCATTCAGCCGGAACCTTTTCGCATCAAGATGGTGGAGCCCGTGTCCATTCCGGACAAGGCCCAGAGGGAGGAGGCGCTTAAGCGGGGGCACTTCAACCTCTTCGGTTTGAGGTCCGAGGACGTTTACATCGACCTTCTTACCGACTCGGGTACCGGTGCCATGAGCAAGCAGCAGTGGGCGGCTCTCATGAGGGGCGATGAGGCCTACGCCGGGGCCACCAGCTTCTATGCCCTGAAGGAGGCCGTAAAGGATGTGCTGGGTTTTGACTACGTGATACCGTGCCATCAGGGTCGGGCGGCGGAGAACGTGACCTTTGGTTCCCTCGTCAAGCCCGGGGACAGGATTCCCTTCAACATGCCCTTTGACACCACCAGGGCCCACATCTTCAACGTTGGTGCCGAGCCGGTGGACTGCGTTATCGACGAGGCCTATGATCCCGCCAAGTACCATCCCTTCAAGGGCAATGTGGACATAGCCAAGCTTGAGAACGCCATAAAGACCTACGGGGTGGAGCGAATTCCCCTGATCATGGTCACCATAACCAACAACTCCGGTGGCGGCCAGCCGGTGAGCCTTGAGAACCTGCGGGAGGTCCGTAAGGTGGCGGATAAGTACGGTATCCCCCTCTTCCTGGATGCCGCTAGGATGGCGGAGAACGCCTACTTCATCAAGACCCGCGAGGAAGCCTGCAAGGACATGACGGTGGCCCAGATACTTAAGGCCTGCATGGACTGTGCCGATGCCATCACCGTATCCGCCAAGAAGGACCCGCTTGTTAACATAGGCGGTCTTGTCTGCACCAGGACCGAGGACCTCTACTACAAGATATTGCCCCGGGTGATCCTCTTCGAGGGCTTTGCCACCTACGGCGGCCTTGCGGGCAGGGACTTGGAGTGTCTGGCCCAGGGCCTCAGGGAGATGGTCCAGGAGGACTACCTGGCCCACCGGGTGGCCCAGGTGGCGTACCTTGGGGACCTGTTGGACGAGGCGGGTGTGCCCTTCGTTAAGCCCGCCGGCGGACATGCCATATTCATCGATGCCGCCGCGTTCCTCCCCCACATACCCCAGAAGTACTATCCTGCCGACGTGCTGGGGGTAGAGGTCTACCGGGAGGGAGCGGTTCGGGGAATAGGCCTTGGGGCCCTTGCCTTTGCCACCGAGGACGAGGCCACCGGCGAGATCGTATACCCCAAGTTGGAGCTCTTCCGGCTTGCCATAAACCGCAGGACCTACACCAACAGCCACATGGAGTACGTGGCGGAGACCATAATCAACGTCTATAAGAGGCGGGATAGCATCCGGTACGGTCTTAAGGTCGACTTTGCGCCGGCTGCGAAGGGGCTTCACCATTTCCTTGCCCATCTGAGCCCGGTAAGCCTTTAAGATGTTAGACTAGATCTCCAGGTGGAGCTGTCTTAGATCCAGGCGTTGATCGCAAGCTTGAAGCCAAACGACCCAGGGGCCGGCGTGAGCCGGCCCCTTCTTCTTACTGTTTGAGCCCGTCATTATAACTCCTTGTACATGTAGCACCGGGTGGATATGATTTAGCTCTGGTGGACCTCTACAGGGGGCGTAACGCTGGTGTGTAAGAAGCAGCCGTTATTTTGACCGATTACAGCGTTGTAGGTGTTGGGATGCTTGCGTGAAGGGTGGGGATTGAGATATGGGGGTTATAAACCTTGAAAATGGGATCAAGATCGGAGACGGTCAAAGGTGTTTCATAATAGCCGAGGTTGGATCTAATCACAACAGGTCTCTTCCCCTGGCCATGGAGCTAATAGATGCCGCCGCAGAGGCGGGGGCGGATGCGGTTAAGTTTCAGATATACAGCGCCGAGAGCCTGTACTCCCGAAGGACACCCAGGCACTCGGGGTACTCCAAGGATCTTTTCAGTCTGATAAAGGAGATAGAGACCCCGCGGGATTGGTTGCCAGATTTGGCCAAGCGATGTGCTGAACGGGGGGTTGTGTTCTTTGCCACGCCTTTTGACTTCGAGGCGGTGGACGAGCTGGATCAGGTTAGTCCGATCTTCAAGATAGCCTCGTTTGAGATAGTGGACCTACCTCTGATAAAGTACTGTGCCTCTAAGGGGAAGCCCATGATAATATCCACTGGCCTTGCCACCATGGAGGAGATAGAGGACGCATATATGGCGTGCCTGGGGAAGGGTAACGGTGATGTGGCTTTTCTGCAGTGTGCCTCCGCATACCCCGCATCTCCGTCCATAATGAACCTCCGGAGCATGGAAACCATCCGAAGGGCCTTTGGCACCCCAACGGGGCTTTCGGATCACACCATTGGCATACACATAAGCGTTGCTGCGGTTGCCATGGGGGCCCAGATCATAGAGAAGCACTTCACCATGGATCGAGGTATGGAGGGGCCGGATCATCCCTTCGCCATAGAGCCCGGGGAGCTCAAGGATTTGGTTCGGCAGATAAGGGATGTGGAGTCCGCCATGGGGGACGGGCGCAAGCTTGGTCCATCTAAAGAGGAGATGGAGTTTTACGAGAAGGCCCGTCGCAGCATCCATGCGGCGGTGGACATCCCCGCCGGAAGCGTTATAACCCAGGAGATGCTCACGGTAAAGCGGCCTGGGTACGGCATAAGGCCCAAGTTCATGCATCTGGTTGTGGGTCGGGAGGCCAAGGTGGACATAGCGGCGGATCAGTGGATAACCTGGGAGATGATCTGACATGATCCGGTACGTAGATATCCTGGAAGTGAGGCCTCCGGTGGCCATGAGGGTTCTGGAGTGGAGGAACAGCCACAGGGTAAGGAGGGGCATGCTCAGTGATGCGCTGATAACGGAGGAGGAGCACCTGCGTTGGCTGGATTCCCTCGCATCTCCGCTCAAGAGGCAGATGGTACGGGTTGCCTTTATGGGGGAGGAGGCTTTTGGGGTCATAACGCTAAAGGATATTGACAGGGTGTCCCTTAGGAGCGACTGGGGGATGTACATAGGTGACGAGCGTTTCTTGAACAGAGGGTTGTCAAAACACATGCTTTACAGCCTTATGGAGTGGGGCTTTGAGGATGAAGGGCTGGAGCGGCTTTTTACCTCTGTTTTGGCTTCCAACGTGGGGGCCTTGTCGTTGTACCTCCGATTTGGCTTTCATCTCGAGGGTCGTTTTGAGAGGCACATTTTTAGGGATCAAAGGTGGGAGGACGTTTATTGGATCGCGGCCTTCAGGAAGCGTTGGGCTGAGATCAGGGATGATCTCAAGGGCATGGCTGAAGAGGGTTTATCTTGACGCCTTTGCTAGGTCGCTTGAAAGTCGTTTTTCTTACCCATGGGGGTGGCGGGGTAGGTGGCGGCCACGTGGTTAGATCTGCGGCCCTGGCCCAGGGGTTTCTAAGGCTTGGGGTTCCCGTGGGCCTGGTCGGCAACCCTGGGGCGGTGGAGTTCTTCTCCCACCAGGGGCTCCTTGGGGGCCCGGGGAGCTTTTTTTCGATAGAGGATCCTTTCGGCGGGGGATTTGAGGATGCCCTGAGTTTCTTGCGTTCCTCAACCCCCTTGTTATGTGTGGTGGATAGCTACCAGGCGGGGGAAGCTTTGCTTGATGAGCTTGGCTCCGTTTCGCCTGTGGTTGTGATCGATGACCTGAGGAGCTACTCGGTGGAGCTGCACTGCCGGGGGGTCATTAACTACAGCCTGGGGGCCGATGGGCTTGGGTATTCAAGTGACCGATGTGGGCTGATGTTGGGGCCTGGGTACGCCCTCCTAAGGGAACCCTTCTGGGGCCTGAAGAGCGCTTGTGGAGCAAGATACCTGGTGGTGGCTGGTGCTGCGGATCCCCTTGGGGTAACGCCTCAGTTGGTTCGCTGGTGGAATGGCCTTGGTCTTCCAGCGGTGGACGTGGTTATAGGCCCCATGGCGGATATGAGCACCCGGAGGGAGGCTGAGGAGGCTGCGCGGGGGGCACCATCGGTGAGGCTTCTCTTCTCCCCCGTGGACCTTCCGAGCAGGATAGCTGGTTCCAGGGGAGTGATCTGCACGTCAAGTGTAACCGCCTATGAGGCTTTGGGGCTTCGGAAGCCGGTGGTGGTGTTTCAGGTGGCGGACAACCAGCTTGCAACCGGTGAGGCCATAGGGAGGATGGGGCTTGGGATAAACCTGGGTCCATGGGGCTCCTGGGGATCTGAGGATCTGCGCAGGGCCTTGGATGCAATGTTTGTTCCCCCCGCAGACGTGGTGAACCCAAGGGGGGCGCTTAGAGCGGCGACGGAGCTGCTGGAGACGTTTCGGCTCAATCCCTGTCATGGGATATAATCTGACGGTTAAGCTTTTTATGGCCTTTGGGCCGAAAGGTGGGAATCGGGATGTTAAAAGGCATACTTAAGGTCCTGGGGCTTGACCCCAACGACAGGGCCCTTTCGAGGTACCGCCGCGTGGTGGAGACCGTAAATGCCCTGGAGGGTCAGGTATCTGCCATGTCGGACCAGGAGCTTGAGGGGACCGCAGTGGAGTTCCGACGAAGGCTCTCCGAAGGGGAGACCTTGGATCAGCTTCTTCCGGAGATGTTTGCCCGGGTCCGGGAGGTCTCCCGGCGCAAGCTTGGACTTAGGCACTTTGACGTCCAGCTAATGGGGGGCATGGCCCTTCATGAGGGCAAGATAGCGGAGATGAAGACCGGTGAGGGTAAGACATTGGTGGCTACCCTTTCTGTGGCGCTTAATGCGCTGGAGGGCAAGGGGGTTCACGTTATAACGGTCAACGACTATCTGGCCCGGAGGGACGCGGAATGGATGGGGCCGGTGTACCGTGGACTTGGGCTCACCGTGGGGGTCATAGAACCTTTCATGTCCCAGGAGGACCGTTTTGCCGCCTATAGGGCGGACATTACCTACGGGACCAACAGCGAGTTTGGTTTTGATTATCTAAGGGACAACATGGCTTTGTCTAAGGCATCCCAGGTTCAGAGGGGGCATTGGTACTGCCTGGTTGACGAGGTCGACTCCATTCTCATAGACGAGGCCAGGACGCCGCTTATAATATCCGGTCCCTCCGAGGACAGCGTGGAGCCCTACAGGATAGCGGATTCCTGTGCCAGGGCATTGAGGAAGGGCGAGGACTTCGAGGTGGATGAGAAGGAGAGGAACGTGGCCCTTACGGAGCGGGGTATAGCCCGTTGCGAGGAGATATTGAAGGTTCCCAACCTTTTCAGCGATTACGGTATGTCCGAGCTGGCTCATAAGGTGATCCAGGCCCTCAAGGCTCATCACCTCTTCCAGCGGGATGTGCACTACGTTGTGAAGGACGGAGAAATCGTAATAGTTGACGAGTTCACCGGTAGGCTCATGTTCGGTCGCCGTTATTCCGATGGTTTGCATCAGGCCATAGAGGCCAAGGAGAGGGTTCAGATAGGCAAGGAAAGCCAGACCCTTGCCACCATAACCCTGCAGAACTACTTCCGTATGTACCGGAAGCTGTCGGGCATGACCGGAACCGCCGCGACTGAGGCGGAGGAGTTCAAGGAGATATACGGCATGGATGTGGTGGTGATCCCAACCCACAGGCCCATGATAAGGGTGGATCACCCGGACGTGATCTTCAGGACCCAGAGGGAGAAGTACAATGCGGTGGCGGACTTTGTGGAGGAGCGTCACCGGGCGGGGCAGCCGGTTTTGGTTGGAACCGCCTCGATAGAGAACTCCGAGCGGGTGAGCAAGCTCCTTAAGGCCAGGAAGATACCTCATCATGTGCTGAACGCCAAGTTCCATGACAAGGAGGCCGCTATAGTGGCCCAGGCGGGGCGTTTTGGGGCTGTTACGGTGGCTACTAACATGGCGGGACGTGGTACGGACATACTCTTGGGCGGCAACCCCAAGTTCCTCGCCCTGGAGGAGGCAGCGGCCAAGGGGATAGACCCGGACCAGTCGCCGGAGGAGTACCGGGTGATATTGGACAGGTTCACCGTTCAATGCGAGGAGGAGCGCAAGAAGGTCCTTGACGCCGGGGGGCTCTGCATACTCGGCACCGAACGCCACGAGTCCCGGCGGATAGATAACCAGCTTAGGGGGCGCGCTGGCCGTCAGGGGGATCCCGGCGAGAGCCGCTTCTTCATCTCCCTGGAGGACGACCTGTTGAGGCTTTTCGGATCCGAACGGATCCAGGGGCTCATGTCCAAGCTGGGGATGGAGGAGGGGGAGTCGGTTGAGCACTCCTTCCTGACCAAGGCCATAGAGAACGCCCAGCGCAAGGTTGAACAGATGCATTTTGACATACGGAAGCAGCTCCTGGCCTATGATAACGTTATGAATCAGCAGCGTGAGGCGGTTTATAAGGAGCGGCAGGAGATATTGACGGATCAGAACCTTACAGACAGGGCATGGTCTATACTGGAGGACACGGTGGCATCGGTTTTCGATTCCCATCTTACCTCTGGGGATGATGGCGGTTTTGACAGGGAACGGTGTGCCATAAGGTTAAGGGCGATATTCGGTCCCGGTTTGGACGAGCCACTCCGTGCCGACCTGGGCTTGGAGCCCCAGGAGGCCAGGGATCGGGTGCTTGAGATGGTGCGCCAGGCGTTTATTGCGAAGGTGAGTGAGCTTGGGGAGGAGAACGCCAGAGAGCTTTTCCGCTTCCTGCTTTTGAACGTTCTCGACTCTCACTGGAAGGAACACCTTTTGGCCATGGACGAGCTCAGGCGTGGCATAGGCCTTAGGGCCATAGGTCAGAAGGACCCGCTGGTGGAGTACCAGTTTGAGTCGTTTAACCTCTTCAAGGAGATGCTCGACCGGGTGAGGGAGGGTTTCAGCGAGCTGGCTCTCCGGGTAAGGGTTGTTCAGGAGCGTCGCCCGGTCAGGGTGGAGGAGGGGCGTGGACCACTCTTTATAGGTGGTTCCGGCGGTGAGGAAGAGCGCCCGATGGCCCCTGCCAGGCGGGGTGTGAAGGTGGGAAGGAACGACCCGTGTCCCTGCGGGAGCGGGCGCAAGTATAAGCACTGCTGTGGTAAGGGGGAGTAGAAGCTTATGCGCCGCATGCCTAGGTTGGTTGGGGCGGTCCTTTGTGCGGCCTTGATCCTGTGGGTTTATCCCTTGCCCGCTTTTAGCGGCGGTTATGCGCCGGATGATGTGCGGGCCTTGGGAGGCAGGGTGCCGTCGCTTTCGGCCTTTCCGGGTTTTGACGGTGTGGTTTGGCGGGTAATTCGGAGCTACCGCATGCGGTCTGACGGATCGGTGGAGGCGGAGACGTCGATGGTGGCCATGGTGGGGGAGAGGGTCCCGGGGGTGCTCCAGGAGATCCGGCTTCCAATACCCGACGGATGGTCTGTGGAGGCGGATCCGGTGCGCTGGTACAACCCGCTCACATGGCGTGAGGAGGGTAGCCGGAAGTCGGAAGAGAGCATTGAGGACGGTGTCAAGGCGGTTAGCATAAAAGTCCCTTCCGATGCGGTGGGCAGGGTGGCAACGATCCGGTGGGTTCAGCGCATCCCTTCCAAGGCTTCTATGGGGGCTTTAGTGGAGTTTGGGCTTCCCATCCCCGTCTGGGAGGAGGTCTTGTCCGTGGAGGTTCCGTCGGGCAAGGAGCTGGCTTTCCGCTCTTTTGGCGTGGATGACCCGGTTAAGTTCTCTTCCCAAGGGGTTGATCGGTATACCTGGTCCCTCTCAAACCTGGGGGGGGTTGTCACCTCTGGTATCGCCGAGGTCAGGCGCCCTTACGTGATCTTTGGGACCTCCAAGGGGAGCGCTTTGGTGGCCTTGAGGCTTTCCGAGATGGAGCGAAGCCTGCTGTCTTGGGGAGCGAAGCCTCAGGCTTACCTTCCCAAGTCCCTTAAGGGCAAGCTGGAAGCGTTATCATCCGGTCCTAGGGTTGCGCGTTACATCTGGGGTGTTCCATGGGATGTGTCCTTTGATTCCGGAAGTACCGGGGCTTTAAAGGCCGCGCTGGAGGCCGAAGGGTACAGGGTTAGGGTGTTCTGGCAGCCCTTGGTGGATCTTCCCGATGATCCCCCGGTTGCGGAGGGGATGTGGCTTAGGCCGGTTTTGAGGGCCTCCAGGCCAGGGGAGGGGGATGTGTTGTTCTTCCCTGGTCAATCGGTACCGTTCGGACAGTTGCCGCCGGAGCTCTGCGGTTCCACCCTATGGGCCCCGAAGGACGGAGGGGGGCTTGAGTCCTTGCCGGTGCCGTTTTACACCGCCGCTCAAAGCCGGCTCCTGGTTTCTCTTAAGGGGGAGGTTGACCCCGATGGGGCCTTTTCTGGCGCTTTAGAGGTTTCGGCGTGGGGCATGTGGCATGGGATGGTGGGTCATGAGGCGGGGTTAGACTGGCTGGCGGCCGGTGCGTTGAAGGATTTTAGGGATGTGGCCCATAAGAGGACCTCTGGGGGGGTAGTCTTGAAGGCCAACGTTTCCGGCCGGATCGGCATGGGTTCCAATGGTGGAATGCTGCTGATGGTGCCGTCCGTCTATCCTCGTTGGTTGGATTTGCTCGTGGATCCCAAGGGGACCACGACCCCGCGTTTCCCCTTTACGGTGGAGCAGCGGGTGGAGTTGGGGATACCCAAGGGCTTGGACGTGGTGCTGCCGCCGGTTATAAGGAACTCGGGGGCGGTTTCTCAGAGGTTTTCCATATCCCCCCGGAAGGGGAGGCTGAGCTTCCTGTCAATACTCACCGTTAAGCCCAAGGGTAAGTCCGGCGGGTTATCGGCAGAAGACTTGGTCTATTTCGCGAGGGGGCTTTCGGAGGGTGTTCTACTTAGGGGTAAGTGATATACAATATCCCTCAGGGTTTCTCTCTTAAAGAAGGTTAAGGGGGTTCTGCCATGGAAGAGATAAAGCTTTCGTTGGAGGAGAAGATACGGTCTATAATCGGCGAGATGTCCCAGGCGAAGGGTGTGGAGATCCCTGAAAAGGCCAAGATATACCTTGAGCGTCCCAAGCGGGAGGGCCAGGGTGACTGGGCGTGCAGCGCGGCCCTGCAGCTTGGCAAGGTTTTTGGGTTGTCTCCCCGGGATTTGGCCCAGCAGGTGGCGGATAGGCTTGCCGGGGATCCCCTGGTGAGCTCTGTTGAGGTGGCAGGACCTGGGTTTATAAACATGACCCTTTCCCAGGACTGGATAGGGGATCTCATAAAGAAGGTTTTGGAGGCGGGGCCTGACTATGGTCGCGTGTCCGATGGTGGGGGCAAGAAGGTCCAGGTGGAGTTCGTGAGTGCCAACCCCACCGGTCCTCTGCACATGGGGCATGGGAGGGGAGCTGCGGTGGGGGATATAACCTCATCGATACTTTCCTATGCGGGTTGGCAGGTTGAGAGGGAGTATTACATAAACGATGCGGGGCTCCAGATGGAGCTTTTGGGCCGTTCTGCCAGGAGCCGTTACTTTGAGCTTTTGGGAAGGCCCGATGAGGCTCCGTTCCCCGAGGATGGTTACCACGGGGACTACATAATGGACATAGCCAACGAGATCCTGGAGGAGAAGGGCACATCCCTGGCGGACATGCCTGAGGAGGAAGCGGTGCCAATCTTCACCGATCTTGCCTATGAGAAGGTTCTTCGCTGGATAAAGCGGGATCTTGAGGACTTTGGCCTCAAGTTCGATGTTTGGTTCTCCGAGAGGAGCTTATACGTAGGAGACCAGGTTGAGCGTACCATAGAGGCCTTGAAGGCCCGGGGTTACGCCTATGAGGCGGACGGGGCGGTGTGGTTTAAGTCTACCGCCTTTGGGGACGAGAAGGACCGGGTGCTGATAAGGTCGAACGGGGCTCCTACCTACTTCATGTCCGATGTGGTGTACCACAAGAACAAGTATGACCGGGGTTTTGACCTGGTCATAGACGTTTGGGGGGCGGATCATCACGGTTACATACCGAGGATGAAGTCCGCGGTTGCCGCCATGGGCCGGGACCCTGAGGACCTGCAGGTGCTCCTGATTCAATTTGTGACCCTTTTGAGGGATGGGGAGCCGGTGTCCATGTCCAAGCGGGCGGGGGCGTTTGTAACCCTTAGGGACGTTATGGACGAGGTTGGTGTTGACGCCACCAGGTTCTTCTTCGTGATGAGGCGGTGTGACAGCCATTTGGATTTTGACCTGGAGCTTGCGAAGAGGGCTTCATCGGACAACCCGGTTTACTACATTCAGTATGCTCATGCCAGGATGTGCAGCATAGAGAGGGAGAGCGAGGCCAGGGGGCTTGAGAAGCCCAGCGTTAAGGATCTTGATCCTGGGTTGTTCAAGCTTCCCGAGGAGGTTCGGCTTGCAACCGTGATTGCCAAGTTCCCCGAGGAGATCCGCAAGGCCGCTCGTGATCTGGCTCCTCACCGGATGGCTTACTATGCTCAGGAACTGTCGGAGGCTTTCCACTCCTTCTACAACGTGGCCCGCATAATAGGGGAGGAGGAGCCGTTGAGGAGGAACCGCACGCTCCTTATGGAGGCTGCCAGGGTAACTTTGAGGAACGTATTGGGGATACTTGGGGTCAAGGCTCCGGAGAGGATGTAGATGCCGAAGCTTAGGTGGGTGCTGTTTTGGTCTGGGGCATCGTTGGTGGTGGCCATATTGGCCACCGCCTTTGTCTTGGAGACCCGGAAGGTGGACCGCCTTGCCGCCCTGGTGGATAAACGCATGGACGAGCTGGTGGCGTTAAGCCGTAATAACCAGGAGATGGAGCACAAGATCCGTTACTATGCCACCGACGAGGGGTTGGCCAGGCTTGCCCGGGAGGAGTTCAACTTGTTCTTCCCCAACGAGGTGGTGTACCGCATAGAGGTGGTTCCGGAGAAGCCCTTGCGGAGAAAGTAGAAAGGCCATATAATCCCTTGATGTATGTCCCTGCCTTTCGTTTGTCGAAAGGCCTAAGTCCGTAGGGAGGAGGTGAAAGTCGTGAGGCCATACGAGTTGGTTACCATTCTCACGGCGGATTTGGAGGATCCCAAGTCTGCGGTGGAGGAGCTGGCGGAGGTCCTTAAGTCCCAGGGTGCAGAGGTGGAGAAGGTTGACCTTTGGGGCAAGAGGCGTCTTGCTTATCCCATAGCCAAGAAGTCTGAGGGTATTTACGCCCTTTACACTTTCAAGCAGAAGCCCTCCATGATCAAGGAGATGGAGCGGGTTCTTCGTCTTAAGCCCCAGGTGATGCGTCACCTGGTCATAAGCCGCGACGAGAAGTAGTCATCTGGGGGGTGTTCTTGGATGTCCCGGGGCTTCAACAAGGTGATACTCATGGGTAACCTGGCCAGGGATCCGGATGTCAGGTACACGCCGAGCAAGCAGAAGGTGGCCCGGATAACCGTGGCGATAGGGCGTCAGTGGAAGTCTGCGAACGGGGAGGTTCAAAATCAGACGGATTTCGTCCCCGTCGTCCTATGGGGGTCTCTTGCTGACATATGCGAGAGGTACCTTAGGAAGGGGCGTCCTGTGTTGATCGAGGGCCGCATATCGGTTCGGGATTTTGATGACCCCAAGAGTGGCCAACACCGTTGGATAACCGAGGTGGTGGCCAGCGGGCTTACCTTGTTGTCCGGAGGCAGGAGGGAGGACGATGCTTCTCCTTACCCGACCGGATCTTCCAGGGGATCCTTTGGGGACTTCGGTAGTCTCAGGGACGACAAGGACTTTGGCGATGAGTTCCCCATGGACATATCGACCCTATCCGAGGGGGACGAGGATCAGCCGGATATACCCTTTTAGGCTTGTTTAATACGCGGGATTTTTCAGCGGGGGTTAGATCCCGTTCTGTTCGATTACCTTGAGCGAAGCTGCTCTTCCTAGGGAAGGGAGGGAATTGGTGTGAACGATCGTTACAGCAGCAGCAACAACAATAACAACCGCAAGCGCAGGAAGCGGCGTCCGAAGGTATGTCACTTCTGCGTGGATAAGGTTGAGAAGGTGGATTACAAGGAGTTCGACAAGCTCCGCAAGTACATCACCGAGAGGGGCAAGATAATCCCCCGGCGGGTTACTGGTACCTGTGCTAAGCATCAGCGGCAGCTAACCAGGGCCATAAAGAGGGCTAGGATCCTGGCTCTGCTCCCCTTCACGGCGGACTAGTCCTTTTGGATCCTTAGGTTGCGGCAGGTGGGGGGCGAAAGCTCCCCATCGGTCTTTTTGGGGCTTTGCCCGCAGCTCTTCTTTGCTTTTGGGGGGACAGATATGACACCCATAAGGTCGTTGGTGGAGTCGGCCCTTCTCTCTGCCCTTGGGGCGGCCCTTTTCCTGGCCAGCAACTTCATCCCCGTGGCGGGAGCCTTTATTACCCTGTTGTGTCCTGCACCCTTGGTGATCCTTGGGCTGAGGCACAGTCTTAAGAACGCGGTGCTTGGGATGTCCGTGGCATCACTGGTCTCAGTCCTTTTCCTCGGCGTTCAGGGGGGGCTTTTTTTCTTCCTTGGTTTTGGGGTTCTTGGCATAGGGCTGGGGGCTCTGGCTAAGGGTAACAGGAGGGGTCTGGAGATCCTTTTCTATGGGATCCTGATATCCCTGGTCAGCAAGCTGGCCCTTGTGGCGGTGATGGTTAAGCTCACCGGGGTGAACCCCTTTTCCCTTGGAGATCCTGCCCAGATGGAGGAGATAGTGGATCGGGTGTTTCGGTTTTACGCCAGCCACGGAATGGATCGGAAGTCTCTTGAGCAGGTTAAGGCCCAGTTGATGCAGACCTTCCGGATGTTGCCGGACATGTTCCCCGCCCTGATAACCATGGCATCTGCCTTGGATACCTATCTTTCGTACACGGTGACCCGCGTGGTGGCCCGCAGGGTTTCCATGGGTGCATTGCCTCCCTTGCCCGAGTTTTCCCGGTGGCGGTTTCCCAGGAGCGTTCTCTGGGCCTTTCTCTTTTCCGTGGTCTTGTCCGTGGCGGCAGGGTCTGAAGGGGGCGGTGTGTTGGCCCAGGGGGCGCTGAACCTTCGGATCATACTTCAGATGCTTTTCTTCCTTCAGGGTGTGGCGGTTATATGGTACTTTTTAAGGCGCCGAGGGATCTCCAGGGGGTTGAGGTTTCTGTTGGTGGCGCTGTTGGTGCTGGTGCCCCTCCTGTCTGGGGGTGCCATAATGGTTGGGCTTTTGGACATATGGTGGGATTTTAGGACCCGTTTCGGAGGTGATGTGTCTTGAAGGCGGTTCTCAAGGAGGATGTGAGCAAGCTGGGCCGGAAGGGCGATGTGGTGGAGGTATCCGATGGGTACTTCCGGAACTTTTTGCTGCCTAGGGGTTTGGCGGAGGAGGCCACTGCCGGTAAGCTCAAGGAGATAGAGGAGAAGCGCAGGAACAGTGCCGCCCGGGAGGCGAAGCTTATGGCGCAGGCCAAGGAGAACGCCGCGGCCTTAGGGGGCAAAAGGGTGGTGGTCAAGGCCTCCGCGGGTGAATCTGGAAAGCTGTTCGGTGCGGTGACCGCTCAGCAGGTGGCGGATGCGATAGAGGCCCAGCACGGGATCAAGGTGGACAAGAGGGACGTGAAGATGGATCAGGTCAAGCAGGTTGGGGAGTACCGCTTCAAGGTGAGGCTTTACCCAGGGGTAGAGGCGGAGATGCTCCTTTCAGTGGAGGCTTAGGGTTTTGGCGGAGCCCTCTTTTGATAGGATCCCCCCTCATAACCTGGAGGCTGAGCGGGCCGCCTTGGGGGCCTGCCTCCTGGAGAGGGAGGCCATGCTGGCGGTTACGGAGACCCTGAACCCCCAGGACTTTTACGATCAGCGGCACCGGCTCATATTCGAGCTGATCCAGGACATGGCTCGCAAGGACAAGCCGGTGGATGTCCTTACGTTTCTGGATGAGGTAAAGGCTAAGGGGCTCTTGGAGAGGATCGGCGGGGAAGCCTTTGTGTTTGCCCTGACGGACTCGGTGACCACCACTGCCAATGCGGAGTACCATGCTCGCATGGTGAAGGACAAGGCGGTTCACCGGCGCCTCATACAGGTTGGGGGGGAGATTGCCCGGCTCGGTTACCAGGAGGACCGGGATAAGGAGGATATATTGGACGAGGCGGAGCGCCTGGTCTTTGAGATAGGCACTGGGGCCTCTGGGGTGGCTGTTAAGCCCTTGAGGTCCGTTTTGGGAGAGACGTTTCGTCAGATAGAGGATCGCTTTAACTCCGGTAGTTTGGTCACCGGGGTGCCCACGGGTTTTGAGGACTTTGACCGGCTTACTGGGGGGCTTCAGCCCGGGAGCTTGAACATTTTGGCCGCCAGGCCGTCCATGGGTAAGACCGCCTTTGCGCTGAACATAGCCCAGAACGCGGCGATCCGGGCGAAGACGCCGGTGCTGGTGTTCAGCCTGGAGATGGGGGCGGAGCAGTTGGCCCAACGGTTGTTGGGCGCTGAGGCGGGGGTGAACATTCACGATCTTAGGACCGGCCGTTTCCCGGAGAGCTCATGGGAGAAGCTGGCCCGTGCGGCGGGCATGTTGAGTGAGGCCCCCTTGTACATAGACGACAGTTCCATGTTGTCCACCCTGGAGATGCGGGCCCGCTGCAGGCGTTTCAAGGCCCGCTATGGGGATTTGGGCCTTGTGGTGGTAGACTATCTTCAGCTTATGAGCCTGCCTGGCCGGGTGGACAACAAGCAGCAGGAAGTGGCGGAGATATCCAGGGCTTTGAAGGGTATAGCAAGGGAGTTTGACGTGCCGGTGTTGGCCCTTTCGCAGCTGTCCCGGGCGGTGGAGCTTCGCAATGACAAGAGGCCTCAGCTGTCGGACTTGAGGGACAGCGGTGCCATAGAGCAGGACGCGGACCTGGTGATATTGCTGTATCGTCCTGGTTACTATGACCGAGATCAGGCGGATACCAACATACAGGCGGAGGCCATAGTGGCGAAGCACAGGAATGGTCCTACCGGGAAGGTGGATCTGGTGTTCCTTAAGGAGTTTGCCAAGTTTGAGAGCCTCGAGAGGCGGTATGGTTAAGGGCGGAGGTCCCGCCCCTTGGTTTTATGAGCTTATAAGCTAGGTGCCCCAGGCGGCGTAAAAGGAGGGTCTTCCCTTGGCGGTGGACAAGATGTGGGATGTTCTGCGTTTTCTTAGGACCCCCCAGAAGGAGGAGGAGCCTCAGGGGGTTGGGGAATCCTCGTTGCCCCCGGAGGAGGCTAAGCATCGTATAGATTCCAAGCTTGAGGAGGCACTTAAGGCGGCGGAGGAGCTGGTGGACCGTTACGCCCCTGCCCAGGGTGGAGATTCTTTGGGGCAAGGGGCTTCAAATTTGGTAGGGGCCTTGGGGGATGCCCCCGTCAGCTCTGCGGAGGAGGGGATATTGCTGCCCCCTCCCGATGAGGTCCAGTCGTTCCCCCTGCCCCCGGTGGGGGTGCCTTCTGAGGGGCTCGAGATGATACCGGTTGACCGTATAAGGCCGAACCCGTATCAGCCCCGGTTGATGCTGGATGAGGAGGAGATACGGGAGCTTGCGGACTCCATAAGGCAGGTTGGGGTCCTCCAGCCATTGCTGGTCCGGCCGGTGGAGAACGGTTACGAGCTGGTGGCGGGAGAGCGCAGGCTTCGGGCTGCCAGGGAGGCGGGGCTTGAGAGGGTTCCGGCCTTGATAGTGGAGGTGGATCCCCACTCCCAGCAGCTGCTGGCCTTGGTGGAGAACCTTCAGAGGAAGAACCTCTCTGCGGTGGAGGAGGCTCGGTGCCTGCAGGACCTTTTGGAGAAGACCGGCTGGAGCCAGGGGGAGCTTGCCAAGCGGTTGGGAAGGTCCCAGGCTGCGGTGGCCAACAAGATAAGGCTGCTTAAGTTGGATCCCGAGGTGCAGGAGCTGGTGGTGTCGGGCCGGCTGAGCGAGCGTCACGCGAGATCGCTGCTCTCGGTGCCCCTTGAGGAGCAGCGGGATCTTGCTTACCGGGTGATCGAGGAGGAGCTCAACGTTCGGGACCTGGAGCGGATAGTGGGGCTTAAAACCGGGGGGGAGCAGAAGGCCCAGAAGAAGCGGGTTGCCCATAGGGATGAGCAGGAGTCCCAGGCTGCGGCGGGACCTGCCGGTGACCTGCTCCGGGAGTTGGCAGCGTTGGTGAGCAAGCACAGAACCGGGGTCTTCCTGCCCAATGGCAGGTCAAGGAGCTTGCCCAGAGCGTCATGGTGGTGGAGATAGTGGTGGACATGAAGGAGGCAATGCTCGATGACTCCAAGGGTTAGGTTATCGGGAAGCCTTGAGGCCGGTGGATCTGCTTCATCCGACTTGATAGGGGCTTCCGCGGGGGGGCTCGTGCCCCCTGGTCTCTTCCTGCTCCTGGGGGGGATAACCCTTGGCATCCCCAACCTGGTCTTCTCCGGGTTCCTGTTTTACGATCCCCTCCATCTGCTCAAGTGGATTGTGACCATGGTGCCGGTGGCGGTGCTTTCCGTGGTGGCCGGCTGGTCCGTTATGAGGCGGGGGCCCGAGAGGTCCGGTTTCATGGTTGATACCTTGGGGTGCATGTGGCTTTTGGTGATCCTTTGGGCGTCGGTGCAGCCCCTTTTTGGGGGCATCAAATCGCTGCCCACGTTCATTCGTGAGTGGTTTGCCCTGGGAGGTCTTGTGGCGTTCTACTTCGTGGCCTATAACGCCTTCCGGGGGGAGGGGGATCTTAGGGTTTTCCTGTGGCTTGCCATAGTGAACTGCGGGCTTAACGTGGTTTTTGCGGAGGTCCAGACCCGGTTGAGCCAGGTCCCCTTCTCGTTCATATTGAACGCCCCGGGCAACTACGTGGGTAACACCGCCCAGCAGGAGATGTTCGGGCTTTGGTCCGCCATGGCTTGTTTCTGCGGCGTTTACCTTCACGTGTCACATTCGGAGGTTCCCCCGAGGCGCAGGTGGATGGAGCCGTTGAACTTGGCTTTGCTTGCGCTTAACGGTTGGGGGTTTTGGAACTCCACCGCTAGGGGCGGGATAGTTTCGTTTATTGCTGGGGTGGTTGTCCTGGCCTTAATGGTGGTTAGGAACTTCCCGGCCAGGAGGTCCGTCCTTTTGCGGAGGATGGGTATAGGTGTTTTGGTTATGGGGCTGATGTTGGCCGCAACCCTTGGGGCTGGGCACATGGGGTTAAGCCGTTCCCAGGCGCTTTTAAACAAGGCTGCGGACATGGTTGAGAACCCCACCAGCCTGGCGGGGCGCATTGGGATATGGCGCAGCAGCTGGGAGGTCTTCAAGTTTCATCCCATTAAGGGGGTGGGGCTTGGGCAGTTTAAGCTGCACTACCTGGCGGGTCAGAGGCTGATGTTCGACCGTTACCCCGACGGGCTTTGGCAGTACACCCTTTGGGCGCACAACGAATACCTTCAGTGGCTGGCGGAGTTCGGCGTCATAGGGGGAGTTCTCTTGGCCTTGGCCATGGCTTGGTGGCTTAGGGGCTTCTTCTGGTCGCTGTTGAAGGGTGACGAGGTGCCGTTGTACTGTGCTTGGGCTTGCGGGATGGCGTTCATAGTGGCCACGGATGCGCTGTTCAGCCGCCCGTTTCACCGGGTGGAGAACGTGATATGGCTTGCCTTTGCCCTTGCGGTTTCTGCGAGGACGCTTTTGCCTCGGGAGTCCTGGTTCAACGGGATCAGGAACCAGTGGGTCACCAGGGTTTTTGGGGCTGCCTGGATGGTGGTTGCCCTGTTGGGACTTACGTACCTGGCGGACGGTTATGTGGGGGATCGAATGCTTCTGCTCGCCAGCAAGATGAATGATCCTAACTCCAAGCTTGTATATGTCAACAAGGCGGTAAGCCACATCATGACCCGGGAGGAGGCGGAGGAGCAGCGGGGGTACTACTTCTTGGCGCTTGGGCGTTATCTCAAGGACCCGGTGGTCTTCCGCAAGGGGGCTGACATACTGTACCAGGCGTTTCTCCATAGGCCTGATACCAAGAAGCTCTTCGAGCTCATAAACGCCTACGGCATGCTGAGGGACAAGGACAAGGTGATGGAGTTGGTCTATTACCTAAAGCCCGGCACTTACCAGCTTCACTTCTAGCGGTGTAGGCCTGGGGCTTTGTGTTAAGTGTAAGTGGGGGCTCTCTTGGGGGGCCCCTTTGGTTTTTTATGTCCCGTTTTATGGTAATTTGGGTGGTGAGATAGACTGGGGCTTTTCCTTGGGGGTATAGATGTGTCCTTTTGGCAGGATATAGGGGAGCTTAACTGGCAGCTTATACTGGCTTTGGTGCTGATAAGTGCCGTTGTGGCCTATGTGGGCGACGTGCTTGGCATGCGGGTGGGCAAGAAGAGGGTGTCCCTGTTTGGGTTGAGGCCGAGGCACACCTCATCGGTCATAACCACGGTGACCGGTGTGCTGATAACCCTCAGCACCCTTGTGGTTTTGGGTTTTGCTTCCTCCACGGTTCGAAGTGCCCTTTTGGGCATGAAGATAATAAACCGTCAGATGCAGGAGCTTAACGTCAAGCTGGAGGATAGCCGGCGGGAGCTTTCCGAGTCCCAGGGCAGGCTTTTCGAGAGTCACAAGGCCATGGACTCGATGGTTTCGCGTCTTAAGGAGACGGAGTCCCGTCTCGTTTCCGCTTCGGGTGAGCTGGAGATGGTGAGGCGAAAGTACGACGGGCTTGTTGCGAAGACCGTGGAGCTAGCGGACAAGAAGTCCCAGCTTGAGGGTCAGTTGCGGGATCTTCGCTCCCAGCGGGACAGGCTTATGGCGGAGGTGGCGGATCTCCGGCTGAAAAGGGATGCCCTGGAGAAGGAGCTGCAGCAGATGCGGTCTGGCCGGATAATGGTCTTTGCTGGGGAGCTGCTATACCAGGTCTCTTGGGATGGGAGGGGAGATCCTGGTGAAGCGGTTTCGACCCTTTTAAACCGGGCGAGGGCCAGTTTAGCCCTTAGGTTTGGGCTGAAGCCCGAGGCGGTTATCCTAAGGCTGGATCCACAGGAAGAAGCCAAGGTTCTCGGGGTCCTGCGGGAGGGGGGTGGCGGCAGGAGGGTTTTGAGGCTTTTTGCGTCCTCCAACGCCACTATCGGCGAGGCCCTGGACTGTTCGGTGAAGGTCTACAGGAGCGTCTTGGTGGTTCGGGACGGAGAGGTCCTGGCGGCTGAGCGTTTTGAGAGGGCCTTGAACCCTTCCGATGCGGAGCAGGTTTTGTACGGCATTCTTAAAGAGGTGAACCAGCGGGTGGTGAGCCGGGGTTTGCTTAAGGACCCCTTGAGCGGCACTGTTGGAGGGGTTACGGCGGCGGAGTTCTTCGATGCGGTGGAGCGCATGTCAGGGGCTAGCGGGCCGTTCCAGGTGACCGTGGTGGCTAAGGGGGATGCTTATACAGAGGGGCCCTTGGAGGTCACCATAAGGGTGGAGAGGTAGCTTTTGGGGGGTGTTTCAGGGGTGCTCATAGTGGGGTGTCAGAACTGCGGGCGCATCATGGTTTTGGCGGGGGCATCGGATCCGTCGGGGTCGGCACGGGTGGCCTTCACCTGCAGATCCTGCGGGGCGGGGCAGGTGCTTCAGCTCAACGTGTCATCCAGCGCTGAGGGAAGGGATCTTAAGGAGATGGTTCTTGGCATGGCTATTCCTAGTTCCTGCCCCATGTGATCCAGGCGGGAGGGGTATGTTTTGTCCGTTCTCGGGGACTATGTAACCTATGATAGCAAGGAGTCCGTAAGGCCCGAGGAGCTTCAGGAGCTTTACCGGTTCACCCATTGGGGGAAGAGCAGGACCCTGGAGCAGATAGAGCGGATGCTGCAGGGGACCAGCATGTGTTTCTCCATGAGGTACGAGGGGAGGCTGGTGGCGTTTTGTCGGTTTATAACCGACTTCGTCTTCCGGGGTACCCTGTGGGATATACTGGTGCACCCGGATCATCAGGGCAAGGGGGTTGGGAGCGCCCTTTTGGACTACGTTTTGGGGCACCCGGTGGTAAGCCCCATTCCGCTCATCATAACTTACAGCAGCGACTTATCGTCGTTCCTGATAAGGAAGGGTTTTGAGCGTCGGGAGGGTGCCGTGGTGTTGATAAAGAGGCCAATAGAGTACACTTGATTTCAGTCTTGGGGCTTGGTTGATGGGTGGGTTTGTGGTATAACCCCATCGTCCCCTTTAATGAAGAGGGGTAATAATTCTTGGAGGTGTGTTTGTTGAGCAAAGAGAGGTTCCTTTTTACGTCCGAGTCGGTGACGGAGGGGCACCCCGACAAACTCGCGGACCAGATCTCCGACGGCATCTTGGATGCCATATTGGAGAAGGATCCGATGGGCCGGGTTGCCTGCGAGACCTTGGTTACCACTGGCCTTGTGGTTGTGGCGGGGGAGATAAGTACCAGCTGTTACGTGGACATCCCCAGGCTTGCTAGGGAGATAGTGAAGGAGATAGGTTATACCAGGGCGAAGTACGGTTTTGACGGGGATACCTGTGCGGTGGTTACTTCGATAGATGATCAGTCTCCGGACATAGCCCAGGGGGTAGACAGGGCGCTGGAGATAAGGGAGTCCCACATGACCGACAGTC
This sequence comes from Thermanaerovibrio velox DSM 12556, assembly GCF_000237825.1. NCBI lineage: Bacteria > Thermotogati > Synergistota > Synergistia > Synergistales > Synergistaceae > Thermanaerovibrio > Thermanaerovibrio velox. The sequence continues at coordinate 1,171,662 of NZ_CM001377.1, read as the reverse complement.
AGATAGACGCCATAGGAGCAGGGGATCAGGGGATGATGTTCGGTTACGCCTGTGACGAGACCGAGGAGCTCATGCCTGCCCCGATCTCCCTGGCCCACAAGTTGGCCCGGCGTCTTGCCATGGTGAGGAAGCAGCGGATACTTCCGTACCTCAGGCCGGACGGCAAGACCCAGGTGACTCTGGAGTACGTGGACGGCAAGCCCGTGCGGGTGGACACCATAGTGGTTAGCACCCAGCATCATCCGGCGGTGGACGCATCTCAGATAGAGGCTGACGTGGTGGAGCACGTTATATATCCTGTTATACCCGCTCATCTGATGGAGAGGAAGCCCAGGATACTGGTTAACCCCACCGGGCGTTTCGTCCTTGGTGGGCCGTTGGCGGATACGGGGCTTACGGGGCGAAAGATAATAGTTGACACCTATGGCGGCATGGTACCTCACGGGGGCGGAGCTTTCTCCGGGAAGGACCCCACCAAGGTGGACCGTTCGGCGGCCTACATGGCTCGGTACGCTGCCAAGAACGTGGTGGCTGCGGGGCTTGCCAAGGCCTGTCAGATCCAGGTGGCTTACGCCATAGGTGTGGCCCATCCGGTCTCCATAATGGTGGACACCTTTGGCAGCGGTGTCATATCCGATGAGGCCCTTACCCAGCTTATCCGGGAGCACTTTGACTTCAGGCCCGGGGCCATAATAAGGGATCTCGACCTGAGAAAACCTCAGTACAGGAGGCTTGCGGCTTACGGCCACATGGGGCGGATGGATCTAGATCCCCTGCCCGCCTGGGAGAGGACCGACCGGGCGGAAGTCCTTCGTAAGGCTGCGGAGCGGGTTTGATCGTGGGATCGGGGGCCTTGGGCCCCCTTTTTTCTTTGTTTAAGGGGCTTCTTCACCTGTTCCTCCCCGCCAGCTGTCCTGTCTGCGGCGCCCTGGGGGAGGTGCTCTGTTCGGCTTGCGGGGACGGTTTATTGAGTTCCTGCGGTTCCTCCAGGATCCTCCTGCCCGGCGGGGCGGTGGAGGTTTTGTATGGGGGGACGCACGAGGGTGTTTTAAGGGATGTGGTTCACCTATTTAAGTACCGGGGATGTTCGTCCCTGGCCTTTCATGTGGGGGTGGCGCTTGGCAGGCGTTTTGCTCCTTTGGGCCGGTGTATCGTGCCGATACCCCTTCACGTTGGAAGTCCCAGGGGATACAACCAGTCCCTTTTATTGGCCCAGGGGCTGTCCAGCGTCTGGGGGATTTCGGTGGAGGACCATCTGGTTTGGCGGGCTAAGGTGGCGTCCCAGGTCAAGTCGAAGGAGCGGCGGATACCTGAGGGGGCGATAGGTTGGTCCGGTCCCCGGGGATTGGATGAGGTTGTCCTGGTGGACGATGTCTTGACCACCGGGGGGACATTGGGAGCCGCTGCGGAGGCCTTGAACGAGGCGGGCTGTTCGGTGGTCGGGGTGGCGGTCTTGAGCCTTTCAAAGGCCTTTGAGGGCGGAGGGAAGGGACATGGGCAGCTCTAGTGCCTCCGTTTGAGGGGTGAGCGAATTGGGAGAGTTGGATCTTATATCCTGTGTCATGTGTGGTAAGGCCTTTGCAGCCCCCAGGGGAAGCGCCCCCTTTTGCCCCGTGTGCAAGGACGAGGCGGTGAGGTTGTACTTGGTGATCCGGGCCATGCTGCGGGACTTCCCCTCCCTTAGGTTGTCGGTTAGGGATGCGTCGGAGCTTCTTGGGGTCCCGGAGGAGGTGGTCAAGGCCCTTTTCGCATGGGATTATTCTTCCCCGGTGTCCGGGACGGATGGTTCTTGCCCCATGTGCGGGGAGAGGTCCAATTTGGGAGGCCTTTGCGACCGTTGCAGGGCTTACGTCAGGCACAGGATGATGATTTCGGATCATTAAAGTTGAGTTTAGCTACTAAAGATTCTCCGGTTGGGTTCCGATAAGTTCGTTGAGGACCTTGGGATCCAGGAAGAGGGGAGATCTTGAGATGATAGATCGCATAGACAGGATATACGGCGGCCATCCGGTGGACCGTAAGTCCCGTAGGGCTTATTCCGGCGTCCCCGAGGGGGGCGGGAAGGACCATGTGGAGGTAAGTTCCTTTGGCAAGGAGCTTGCGTCGGTGGTCAAGGAGATGCAAAAGTTGCCGGACCTAAGGGTCGATAAGGTAGAGGAGGTTCGCTCCAGGGTTGAGGCGGGTTCTTACCGGCCAAATCTGGATGTGTTGGCGGAGCGTCTCCTCAAGGCTGGGGTTACGAGGGGTGTGTAGCCGTTGAGCTTCCCTGAGCTTGTGAAGACCCTTGAGATGCAGGATGAAGTTTTAGGACAGTTGGGGGATCTTCTTATAAAGCAGAGGGAGGCGCTCAGGGATGGGCGCCTTCAAGTTTTGCAGGACCTCTTCAAGGAGATGCAGTTTTTGTCCGTGAAGGCCCAGGCGTTGGAGGGAAAGCGCAGCAGGCTTTGTGCCGCCTTGGCTTCAGAGTTGGGGTGTGAGCCCGTGATCTCCGAGATGTGTGAGCGATTGAGCTTGGAGGATGGGGAGCTTCTCAGGGCCAGGGGCAGGTCTTTGGCCAACCGTGTGGGGCTGCTGAGGTCTGAGATGAAGCTGCTGGAGATGCTCATGGACGAGGCAAGGATGCTCAACGAGATGATGATAAGCGAATGGCGCAGGATGCGGGCTCCTTTTGATGACGCCGGGGGCTTTAGCGCCAGGATATAGGGGGGAAGGGCTTTGCTCAACAGCTTCTTCGGGTTTGAGATGGGCAGGAGGGCCATGGACTACTTCAGGCGGGGCATGGAGGTGGCGGGGCACAACATGTCCAACGCCCACGTGGAGGGTTATTCCCGTCAGAGGGTTGAGGCGTCTGCCAGCGATCCTTTCACGGACCCCGGTCTTGCCCGTCCAGCGGTGCCGGGTCAGATAGGCACGGGGGTTCAGACCGATGCTATAAGGCGTCTTCGTGATCTCTTCTTGGATGCCCAGTACCGGGAGGAGGTTTGCGTCAAGGGCTACTGGGACACGGTGCTGAAGGCCATAAGCCAGACGGAGACCTACGTCAACGAGCCTGGGGGCAAGGGGTTCCAGGCCTCCATGAACGACTTTTGGGCGGCCCTTCAGGAGGTATCCAAGAGGCCGGACAACAGCGCCACCCGGGAGAACCTGGTGCAGAACGCCAAGAACGTGGTGGTTTTCCTTCAGCAGCTTAAGACCAACTATGATCAGTACAGGACGGCGCTGAACAAGGAGGTTCGCCTTAAGGTGGAGGAGGCGAACTCCCTCATAGATCAGATAGCCCAGCTCAATGGGGTGATAGAGGAGATAAAGGGGGTAGGGGGGAACCCCAACGACCTTTTGGACCGTAGGGACCTTTTGGTGGAGAAGCTCTCCAGGATGATAGACTGCACCGTAGGCAGCCCTTGTTTGGACGAGGCCGACGGGGACTACAAGATTGATCTGGGGGGTAAACTATTGGTGCAGGGCACCAAGACCAGGCACTTGGTGCTCGTGCCGGTGGCGGGGAACCAGGGTTTTTTCGACGTGCAGGTGGAGGACAACCAGTTCCAGCACGTGTCAGACCCCACCGTGGCGGTGGCGATAATAGAGCAGAGGATGCCCGAGTCGGTGGTATCCCTGGAGGTTCAGCGTTTGGCGAACGAGAAGCGTTGGGAGCTGGGGCGCGGGAACGCGATGCTTTCGGTGACCGATAAGGACGCCGCCATCGGGTTGAGGGGCAGTTTTGCCCTTCAGGTCTCCTCGTCCGGGGTGGTTAAGAGCACCGCTTCTTTCCCTGCCTCCGGGGGCAATCCCGTGGGGACGGTTTTGATACCCCCTTCCAGCGGTTCTGCCTCGTATAGGTTCAGGGTTGCGGCGGGTTCCTTTGAGTCGCTGGTGTCGGTGGTGTGGAATAGCGGAACTTCCCAATGGGACATATCGGACAACCTGGGCAACAGCGCCTCCACCGCGGGAGGGCTTTTGAACCTTTCGGATCTAAACTCCTTCTTTTCAGCCAACTACGGCTCTGCTTTCATCTCCTCGGTTTCGTCTGGCGGAGATCAGCTGACCCTGTCGAGCGTTGACAGGCACCTCATTGCCATATCGGATGTTCAGGGTGACCTGGCGCGTCATATGGGGTTGACGGGTAGCTCGCCGGCGGTCACCATAGAGGTGACGGAAGGGGATTCTCTCACCACCATAGCCAACAAGATAAACGCCGCTTACTCCAGCGATCTTGCCGCCAAGATCCCGCCCGAGCTTACCACCAATCCGCCTGGCACTGCTCCGTCGAAGCCGGAGCAGTGGCTTAGGTGTCTTGTGGAGCAGGACGGCACCACCGGTAACTACTATCTCAAGCTTCAGAGCGACCTGGTCGGGGAGGCCTACAGGATAAACGTCTTGGGAGGCAGCGACTGTGGGACCGGCCAGGGGGGAAGCCTCTACATGGCCCGTAAGCTGGGATTTGTGAACGCCGATGACTCGACCAGCGTGGCAGCCTACTCCGAGGACGCTTACTTTAAGTTCGAGGGCAGGGAGTATTTGTCCTCCACCAATTCCTTCAAGGACGCCAGGTCCTTGTCCGCTTCGGACCTTTGGTCCGCCTCCTCCGCCACGGAGGTCTACAAGGGGCTTAGGCTGGAGCTCAAGGGGGTTGGCCTTACCCAGATCCAGTGCCGCCATCACGTAAAGGGTGGCGAGATCCGGGGTTTGCTGGAGTCAAGGGACGATTTTCTCCTGGCCCAGACGGACTGGTTCGACGAGATAGTGTATGGCCTGGTCACGGAGTTTAACGCTCTTCATTACTCGGGGCACGGGGCTGGGGATTACATAAACACCACTGGCATAGAGTTCTTCACCCCCGTAACCGGCAAGTATGGGGCCTCCGGCAGCTTCTCGTTGAACCCCCTGTTGGAGGCCCGGTCGTCGTTGATAGCCGCCTACAGCGGGGATGGTAAGGGCAAGGCTCAGGGGGCGGCGGGTAACTCCTCTGGGGATGGTACAGTGGCCCTTAAGCTGGCCCAGTTAAAGCAGTCCAAGGTTTTGAACGGCCGTTCCTCGGACTTCAACTCCTACTACGAGAGCTTCATAGCCGAGCTTGGTGCGGCGGGCCAGCGGGCCACCACCATGGCCAAGAACCAGAAGGCCTTGGTGGACCAGATAGAGACCCAGAGGCAGTCGGTGATGGGGGTGAACCTGGACGAGGAGATGATGGACATAATAAAGTTCCAGCAGGCCTTTAACGGCATGGCCCGTTACATAACCACCATAGACGAGATGTTGGACAAGATAATAAACGGCATGGGCCGGGTGGGCCTGTAGGGGGTGTGAAGGATGCTTCAGCGGGTAACCAACAGCATGATGCACGGGATGTTGCTTTCGGACATGCAGAATAACCTGGCCAGGATGCTGGAGATACAGAAGCAGTTGGCCACCCAGAAGAAGTTCTCAAGGCCTTCCGACAACCCCATAGACGTAACCAGGTCCTTGGCCATGGACACCACCATAACGGAGAACGTCCAGTACCAGAGGAACCTGGACGACGCGCTTACGTGGCTTAAGAACACCGAGACCGCCTTTGATCAGATAACCAGTGTGTACCAGCAGGTGAGGCAGCTTGCGGTGTACGCCGGGGACGGCGGGCTGGTGGATGTGGACATGGGGGCCATAGCGGAGCAGCTGTATCAGCTTCAGGAGGAAATGAGGAACGCCGCCAACTACGAGGTTGAAGGGCGTTTCCTCCTGTCCGGGCTTTCGACCGGCGTAAGACCCTTCGTTCGGGATGAGAGGGGAAGGGTTATCTACCAGGGCAGCAACATGCCAGTCTACTTTGAGATGGAGCGCCAGCAGTTAGGCCGGGTTTCCTTTACCGGACGGGACCTTTTTCAGATGGACGACAAGAGGTATGTAATAACCGGGTTTGACGTGCCCTTGGACTTCTCCTGGAAGGGTAGGGACGAGATAATCCAGCTTCAGGTGGGGGATCAGGTCGTCAAGGCCAGGCTCCCCGAGAAGTGGAAGGATGAGAAGCTGGACAACGTGGCGGACAGCACTGACTATGACCGTTTCAGAGAGGCCCAGGAGCTGGAGGGTTACAGCCTTGACGACATAGCCAAGGCCCTTAACGACAGCATAGAGATGGGGGACCTTAAGCGGCTGGTGTCCGTTTCGGTGGAGAAGGACGTTTCCAAGGGGGTTCAGCGGTTGGTGGTGCGGAGCCACAACGGCCTTCCAGTGAGGCTTACGACGTGGCCTGAGACCGACATCCCCAACCTCTCCCAGGGCATCAAGGGCAGTGGTGTCCCCTTGGGGTTCACCGCCGATGCTGTTTCTGCCATGTCGGTGGACTTTGGAGGAGGGGTTGCCTACCCGGTGGATGTGGTGGGTAAGACGGTTGCCCAGATAGCGGATGAGCTTATGAAGGTCCCGGGCATATGGGCGGCCCGCAAGACCGACGGGGTTAGCGAGTGGCTGGATGTGGTCAGTCGTGACCCTTCTAAGTCCTTCAGCCTCAAGCTGGACGGCAACGTTCAGAACCTCTTTGGAGGGGTTGATGCGGTCACGTCCTCCGAGGTAAGGAAGAACTCGGATCACAGCCACGTGGACTTGGCGAGGCTTCTTGGGATGGAGACGTCGTTGAAGTCCATGGAGGTTGGTGTCTCTTGGAGCCAGGATACCACCTCGTCTCCCCTGCACTGGAAGTTCGTCTCCGGATCGAACAAGGGGGAGCTTTTCATAAACGGTGATCCGAACCTCACCATGGAGGAGCTTGCCCAGAGGATCACCGCCGTCGCGGGGGATTGGTTGGAGGCGGTGGTTGAGACCGACGAGCCTGACGGCACTTATCCGAGCCCGGATCCTTTGGACAACAGCGGGTCTAACGCCGAGGGGGCCACCAAGCGCCTCATATTGAGGACCCGGGACGGTTCTCCTCTTGTGCTCTATGATGGGGAGAAGGCGGGGGCGAACTACGCCGTCCAGCTGGGGGTGGACACGTCCATTAGGGGCAGCGGTCCCGTGGTGTACCCCTCCGACGGGGTGGGGAGCTTCGACGAGAACATGCCCGCCATGATGGAGGTGACCGTGGGGGACAACACTTACACGGTAAAGCTTTGTCGGCTTCAGCATGACACGGGGGAGAAGATAGCGGAGGCCATCGTTTCCCAGGTTAACCAGCAGGCGGGGGAGGTGCTGCTTGGGGTTGACAAGCTGTCATCCTCGTCCGACGACTTCGCCATCCTTTCCCTCAGCGGCCAGCCGGTCAGGATATCAGACCGGGGCTACGGTGATCCCGCCTATAGATCCTACACCGGTGGTTTGGCGATCCAGCTCGGTGTTGCGACGGGGATATCCGGGGGCGCTGTGGCGGGGAACCTGACGGCCGGTTCGGACGGCACTCTGAGGATATCCTCCCTGGGCAGGTCCGTGGACGTGCCGGTGTTGGCCGCGGACAACGTGAAGAGCCTCCTTGACCGGGTGGTGGAGCTGGCGGGGGATTGGCTCAACGTGGCCTACTACGACCCGGCGGTGGCGAACCCCCCTGGAGCGGGTCCTGTTAGGTTCTCCATATCATCCAAGGACGGTTCTCCGGTGTCCATATTTGATGTCTCCGGGTCCGCCGCTTCCACGTTTAACATGGGCACCGCCCTTGAGGGTTCCGCTTTGGCCGCGTGGACCCCGGTGGCGGGGGACGTGTTGACCCTGCATGTCAACGGGATGAGTCACAGCATCGACCTTTACGATGAGAGCGCTGGCCAGCCCATAGTGTCCAGCTTGGACGAGCTGGCGGAGCTCATAAACGCTCGATTCCAGGGGCAGGATATAAGGGCCCATGCAGTGGATCAGGGTGGTGGGAGCAAGAAGCTGGTGTTAACCTCCCCAAGGGGTTACGTGGTGACCGTTGATGAAAGCGTCATGAATGCCGCCACCAGGCTTGGTCTTACCAGCGGCCCCACTTGGACCGCCTCGTCCCCCAATAGGGGAGGCAGTGGGCCTTTCAACCAGGTGCAGCAGGTGAGAACCCTTGGGAACCAGTCTAAGCAGGACTTCTTCGGGGTGATGGACGATCTCATAAACGCCGTTAAGAATCAGGACAGGCGGGGGATATCGGACTACCTTCTGGGCAAGGTCACCAAATGGGGGGACAACCTGCTCAGGTGCCGCACCGAGTGCGGGGCCCTGGTGAACCGTTACGAGAACACCCAGGGCAGGCTCAAGCAGAACAACGTTAACCTGACGGATCTCCAGAGCAAGATATCCGATGTGGACCTTGCGGAGGCCGCCACCCAGTTTCAGATGTCCCAGGCGGTTTATCAAGCCAGCCTCGCGGTCATAGCCCGGATAGTTCAGCCCACTCTCGTGGACTTTTTGAGGTGATGGAATCTTGAGTGAGATGAGACGTTTTGAGACTTCCCGGTTCGGATTGCTCGAGGTGGGGGATGATGCGGTTATAAGGTTTCCTCAGGGCATACCCGCCTTTGAGGAGCACAAGGAGTGGGCCTTTGTCGGGGAGGATGAAAGCCCCATAAAGTGGCTTCAGAGCCTGGTGGATGGAGATGTGGCGCTGCCGGTGTGTCCTCCGGAGCTGGTGTTCCCCGGTTATAGGGCGGAGGTGACCGGTGAGGATCTGGAGGTAATAGAGGCCTCGTCGGAGGATGAGCTGGGGATAATGGTGGTGCTCACCATCCCGGGGGATGTTCGCCAGATGACCGCCAACCTTCGGGCCCCGTTGGTGTTCAACCATCTCAAGCGCTTGGGCTGTCAGGTGATACTGAAGAACGATGACTATCCCATAAGGTACAGGGTTTTCGGGGACCCCGAGGGGGCAGAGGGGGAACCCGGCTCATTGAGGGAGGGGTCCTAGTGCTGGTCCTGTCCAGGAAGCCCGGGGAGTCCATATTAATAGGGGACCACATAGAGGTCCGCTGTGTGGAGGTTCGGGGCGATGTGGTCCGCCTTGGGATAGTGGCCCCCAGGGACGTTAAGGTATGGCGGAAGGAGCTGCTTGATGAGGTGATGGATGCCAACGCGTCGGCGGTGGCATCTCCGCCCATGGACCTTTTGGAGATCCCGCTTAAGGGTAGCCGGGGTGTTGGGAAATGCGCTGAGGGAGAGGTTGTGGATCATGAGTGACCTGTTGAGCAAGAACCTGGAGGAGCTGCGGAGCCGACAGCCTCTCCTGGCCCAGAGGATATTTGATGAGATGGGGAAGCTGCCCTTGAGGGGTGAGGTCAGGGTTGAGGAAACCCCTTCGGGCCGTTGGGTGAAGGGTTTGGGAGAGCCCTTCTTCGATAGGGTGCCTGAGGCTGGGCGGGTTCAAGGGGAGTGCCACCTGGTGTTGGGGGTGGGTTATCCCCCTTATCTTTTTAAGGTCTTGAGATCCCTTCCCAAGGACGCCCTCTCGGTGGTGGTGTTGGAGCCAAGCCTTGAGAGGCTCCTGGCCACCCTGTCCGCCACGTCGGTCTACATGGCCTTGCCTAAGGGCTGCAGGCTGTCATTTGTGGTGTGGGAAGATCCCGATCTTTTGGAAGAGGCCCTTTTCTACAATGTTGTGCCCTTGGGGATATACCTTTTTACCGGGGCTTCACGGCATGTTCACCGGGGTATATGGGAGGCTCATGGGCAGGGTATGAGTCGTCTAGAGGGCAAGTTCTGGGATGCGGTGCGGCATAGGATCGAGATGTTGGGCAATTCCCCGGAGGACACCCTGCTGGGGATAAGGCACGGGGCGTTGAACCTTTTGCGGATCCTGCGCGGAGTTGACGGCAAGAAGCTCATAGATCTTTGGGGCGGTCGTCCCGCGGTGTGCGTGAGCTCCGGTCCGTCCCTTAAGAAGAACGTGGACCTGTTGAAGGGTGAGGAAGATCGGTTCCTTATCATAGCCTGCGACACCTCGTTGATCAAGCTTTTAAGGCGCGGGATAGTTCCCCATGCGGTGGTGACCATCGAGCGGAACTCCATGTATGAGCTGTGGATGCCTGCGGTGCTGGAGGAGTTTCCGGAGGAGTGCAAGCGTATACTCCTGGTGTCCCAGTCGGTGAGCGAGCCCTTGACCGCCGGCCGGTGGCCCGGGCCGGTTTTCGTGGTGGGCAAGATGGACAGCCCCGCCGATACCTGGCTGGTTAAGGAAGTGCTCAACATGAACACCATGACCTCCGGGATGAGCGTGGCCCACATGGCCATGTGCTTTGCTGTGGGGCTCGGGTGTCCAAAGGTAGCCCTTATAGGCCAGGACCTCTCCTTTGACGACGACGGCCTTACCACCCATGCCGAGGGGGTTGCGTCGCTAACCCCCGAGGGGATCGCCAAGGAGCTTTCATACCAGCGGTTGGAAGTTGATGCCATAGGGGGTGGTAAGGTCAAGACCCACTACATGTGGTATTACTTCCTTCAGATCTTCGAAAGGCTCCTAAGTGGGTTTGGGGATGATAGGGTCTTTCAGTGCTCCGAGCGGGGGGCTGACATTAGAGGGGCCAAGCCCATCCCCCTTAGGGAGTTCATGGACCGTTTCGGTGGTGACGGTACGGTGCGTCACCTGGGGGTATCGGAGACAAAGCCTAGGGATGTAACCCAGGAGGGTACCAGGGAACTTTTGAGTAGAATTTCAAGGGCAAAGCACGACATAGACTTTTGCCTTTCCGTGCTCGATGAGATGGACCAGGAGATAGACAGGGCTGCGTCGGCGGGTCTTCCCCCCACAAGGAGAAGACAGCATGCCCTTAAGATAGCGGACCTTCTGGACCGGCTGCATGGGGCACACAGGGCGTTGGCGTTTATAGGTCAGAGCTACACCCACCTTTCCGGGGTTACCATAGCGAGGACCAGGTTCCTTGAGACGGTGGAGCAGGTGAGGGACTGGGAGAGGGTTCACAGGGAGATGGTGGCTAGCCACAGAGTGAACCTTAGGTTTATGAGCCAGTGGTTGGACTACATGGAGGCCCAGTTATCCCCTGAGGCCCTGGTAGCCCTGAGTGACAGCTTGGATCTCAAGGACCGGGATCTTCTGGAGCCATTGGGACGTGCCCTTGAGGAGCTATTGGGTTCCCAGGAGCCGGATCTTCTGTCCCCCTTGGGGTTGTGCATATCGGACATGCTCTGCCGGGTTGACATTTTGCGGGAGGAGGGAGTTTCTCCGGAGCTCCTCTGGATGGCTGCCAAGTTCCTCTACGCACAGGGCAGGGCCTTTGAGGCCAGGCACTGCATGGGCAGGGCATACGGGATGCTGGAGGGAAGGGAGGCGGAGGCGGAGAAGGTGGCCTCCTTCTTCATCGACTGGGCCTTGATCGAGGGGGCCAACGACCTGATAAGGGCTCCGCAGCACGAGCTTGCGGTAACCCTTCTTGACAGTGCCAAGTCCGTGATGCCCCAGTGGTCCCAGCGGATAGACCAGTTGAAGCAGGAGGTCTTGGCCTCTCAGCGTAGGTATGTGGATGCGGTGGGTGAGGTGGCGGAATACGATCTTGCGGCGATGTTGTTGGGTCTGAGGAACTCCGCTCAAAGGGCTCTTATGGATGGGGATTTGCCAAGGGCTTTTGAGGAGGTCATGAAGATGGAGGCGGGGCTTGAGCGATACCCCGGAGATGTGGTGCCGCATTTTGCATGGCTTGCCCGCACATCCTTTGACGTCCTGGGGTGCGATGACACACGCGTTGACCAGGCTGCAAGAAGGGCGCTTGACTTCATCTTCTCCATTAGGGAGTCGCTTTCCAAGGCGGGCTTCCAGTGGGAACCTAGGTGGCTGGATTACCTCAAGTCCCTTGGGATGGACGTTAGCTTAGTATCGGTTGCTTCTTGTGATGAGGGTTAGGTCTTCCATTGTGAAGCCGCTAAAGTTATCATCCCCGGTTTCCGATAAGGGGAGCAGGAGGTGATGCGGCGTCGCTAGATAGTAAAGAAGGATTTTGTTCTTAGTTCAAGCTGTTCTTACCCATGGGGCGCCACGGAGGACGCCCTGGAACATCACAAGGAGGTAGATTAACATGAGAGTTTACCACAACATACCGGCGCTTTTCGCGTACAACTCCCTCAGCGCCACCAACAACAGCCTTCAGAAGTCTATAAACAAGCTCTCCACCGGTCTTAGGATCAACTCCGCGGCGGACGACGCGGCGGGGCTTGCCATAAGCGAGAAGATGAGGGCTCAGATCCGCGGCCTTGATCAGGCGGTGCGCAACAGCCAGGACGGCATATCCATGATCCAGACCGCCGAGGGCGCCCTCAACGAGACCCACTCCATCCTGCAGAGGATGAGGGAGCTGTCCGTCCAGGCGGCCAACGACACCCTGACTCAGCAGGACCGCAGCTACATCCAGGACGAGATCGAGCAGCTGAAGGACGAGATAAACCGTATATCCAGCACCACCCAGTTCAACAAGAAGAAGCTGCTGGACGGCTCCGCCGCGGTGCTCTGGTCCTCCGACAAGCTGACCACCAAGGCCTTCGTCCGGGGCGGCCTCAGGACCGTGGACCAGTTCGGCCAGAAGAACAGCGCCGAGGGCAACTACAAGATAAGCATCATAGCCAACCCCGGTGACGCCCAGATCCAGAAGACCGACATCTTCAAGATCAAGCACGAGAACGTGATCATGAACGTCACCAAGAACACCAACAAGGGCGTGGAGAAGGTCCGGGTGGACTCCCTGCCCGCCGGCAAGTTCACCATCCTTGCGGTGTCGGCTGATAACTTCTCCGTGGATGGTGGTCCAATTAATAACCAGCAGGTCTTCGGTGCTGCTACCGGCGTGTCCATAATCAGCGCCCTTTCCGGCTCCGTTAGCGCCGCGGGCGGCGGCGGCTCCATATACCTCGAAGTGGTTGCGGTGGACACCGCCAACAGCTCTGTCACGTTCCGGGGCGTGGCGAACACCCTGTCCCTGAGCGGTGATTCCTACACCTTCACCAACGAGAACATAATCCTGCAGACTACGGCTCTCTCCGCTACCTCTATGACCGCTTTTGGAACCACCGCTATGGGTGAGGGTATCATAGCCATAAGCGCTGTCACCAACTATACGGTTGGCGACAAGATCGTTGTGAACTTTGCGGCCGGTAGCGCCACTGCGGACCTGCAGGTCACCATCTCCGCCACCAACAACACCAGCTGGTTTGGCAACTGGGACACCGGCGCCTACACCCTGACCGCCGCTTTCAACGTTGTGGCTGCCAACGTGGCGGGCAAGGACGTGCACTTCAGGAACTTCTACCTCAACACCGCCAACGGCACCCTCTACGAATCCGACATAGTCCTTACCTTGAGCACCAGCTTTGTGGCCACCGGCGCTACCCTTGCGGCCTTCGACGCCGCCTACGTGGGGCAGATCGCCGAGGCGGACGTGCAGCTTAAGGACCTTGACAAGTTCTGGGACGCCAATGGCCGGTTCCTCCTGGACGATCCCAAGGACATCACCATAGTCCAGGGCGACGGCACCAAGGCCTCCATCACCCTCTACTCCACCGACACCCTGCGGGACGTGCAGACCAAGCTCAACAACGCCATCGCCTTCGACCTTGGTCAGGCCAAGTACCTTACCTCTGACACCGACAAGTTCGTAACCTTCGTTGGTAAGAACGACGTAATTTCCGGAACCTCCCAGTCGGTGCAGGGCACCTTCGTCATAAGGTCCGCCATAGCCGGCAAGGCTGGAGAGCTCAACTTCTCCGGCGACGAGGACCTCATCAAGGCCCTGAGCCTCAACGTGATCAAGAAGTCCACCGAGAACCAGTTCCGGGTCTCCGTGCAGGACGCCCACAGTGGCGCTACGGTGGTGAGCAACGCCAAGGTGACGGGCAACGTGCTCTACGGCGTGGTGCACCCCAACGTGGACGTTGAGTTCGACGCCATGGCCAACGTAAAGGTGAGCTTCCTCAACAACGAGTTCGTCCTCTCTCAGGACACGGGCAAGATCTACGAGACCAAGCTGCACCTTGCGGACAACACCACGGTCTTCCAGATCGGCGCCAACGAGAAGGAGGACATGGGGGTCAACATCGGCGACATGAGCGCCAGGGCCCTTGGGGTTCACAACATACTGGTCACCGACCGCGACTCCGCCGCCCGGTCCATAACCGTGATCGACAACGCCATCGACCGGGTGTCCAAGCAGCGGGCCGCCATAGGTGCCTACCAGAACCGCTTGGAGCACACCATCAACAACCTCACCGTGGCGGGCCAGAACCTCACCGCTGCGGAGAGCCGCATAAGGGATCTGGACATGGCCAAGGAGATGATGAACTTCACCAGGCTCAACATCCTCATGCAGGCTGGCAACTCCATGCTTGCCCAGGCCAACCAGCTTCCCCAGAACGTGCTGCAGCTCCTCCGGTAACGCCGGAGGCCGCTTGATGGAGAGGGGCTATGAGCCCCTCTCCTTTTTAGGGCATACAGGCATCGCAGTAGGGTGGTGATGCAGCCATGAGGGATGCTGTCGAATCCCTGCGGCTGGGTGTGGGGTTCTCCAACGGGATTGAAATGCGGCATGGGGCTTTCCCCATGGACCTTGGCAACCGGGAGCCCCAAGGGTCCAAGGGGACCGATCTCAAGGGGGTTCTTTCGGAGGATGTGCTCTCCGAGGCCTTGAGGAAGGCCGAGGAGACCAGCCGGATCTTCGGGAGGGACCTTAAGTTCCTCTACCGCAAGGAGGCGGACATATACCAGGTTGAAGTGATAGACCGGGGGGAGGACAAGGTCATAAGGAAGATCCCCCCCGACGAGGTGGTTAAGCTCATCGAGAACATCAACAAGCTGCTGGGGATGCTCTTCGATGACAAGTTTTAGCCCTTGAACTGCCCCGGGAGACAGGACCTGGGGCAGTTCTTCATTTTTCGGATTGCGGGTTTTATTATAATCAAGGGATTTCGGATTGCGAGGTGCTTGCTTATGAAGCCCGACCCGGTGACACGGCTTGCCCTTGGGGGGGCACAGCTGGGGTTGGCCTATGGGATTTGCGGAGCCCGGGAGCCCAGCTATGATAGGGCCCTCGGTGTTTTGGAAACCGCCCTTTGTGCCGGTATAGACATGGTGGATACCGCCTACCTTTATGGTACCTCCCACCGGTTCATCGGAGAGGCCCTTGCCCGCCTAGGTACATCCATGAAGGTGGTGACCAAGTTGCCTGCACTAAGCCCCCGGGAGATGGAGAAGGCCTTAAGGGCCTCGGTAGAGGACCTTAAGACCAGCGGAGTGTATGGCCTCATGCTCCATCACGGGGAGGCCCTTTTGGGCCCCCAGGGCGGATCCATGGCGGCATTCCTTGCGGCCCAGAGGGACTCAGGGGTTGCCTTAAAGGTTGGTTTTTCGTGCTATTCCCCTGAGGAGGCCTTGGATGCATCCCGCATCATGTCCCCCCAGGTCATCCAGTTCCCCCTTAACCCATTGGACCAGCGGTTCCTCATCTCTGGTGGGATAAAAAGGCTTAAGGACATAGGGACGGAGATCCACGTCCGATCTTGTTTTCTTCAGGGGCTGCTCTTAATGGATCCCCAGGAGGGATCCGAAAAGGTTAAAGGAGCTGCCCCGTTCCTCACCCGTTTGGCCGAGAGGGCATTGGAGCTTAATATGTCTCCCATGGAGCTGGCATTGGGGTTCTGCCTGTCGATCCCAGAGGTTGACCGGGTGATAGTGGGGGTGGATTCCCCGAAGCAGCTTCTGGAGGTGGTATCAGCCGCCCGCTCAGCTTGCGGCAGGGTTTGTGCGGAGGACCTTAAAGATCTCATATGTTTTGAAGATCACGTGATAGATCCTCGGAAGTGGGGATAGGAGGGATCCGGTTTTGGAGGAGCTTCAGCGCTGCAGCAGGTGTGTGCTTCCAATCACCTGGGAGACCGTCTACTTTGATCGTGACGGGGTTTGCAACATCTGCAGGAACTGGGATGTGAAGCAGAAGGAGATAGATTGGGAGGCCAGGGATCGAGAGTTGCGTAGGATCTTTGAGGAGGCCAAGGCCCGGGGGGCGGACTACGACTGCATAGTGCCGTTCAGCGGGGGTAAGGACTCCACCTTCACCCTTTGGGCCATAGTAAGGGAGTATGGCCTCAAACCCCTGGTGGTCTCTTTTGACCACTGGTTCTACCGGCCCAACATGGTGGAGAACCGGAAGAGGACGTTTCGCCGGCTGGGGGTTGACGTGATCACCTTCACCCCCAACTGGCAGGTGGTGCGCCGTCTCATGCTGGAGGCCCTGATAAGGAAGGGGGACTTCTGCTGGCACTGCCATGCTGGGGTTTTCGCCTACCCCATGCAGATAGCGGTTAAGTTCAAGATACCCCTGCTCATCTGGGGTGAGGGGGGCGGGGAGTACGAGGCCTACTTCCGCTTTGCCGACCTGGAGGAGACCGACGAGTGGAAGTTCAACCGCCGGATAGTCCTGGGCATGAGGGCAGAGGATATGGCGGGTTTCATTGGGGTGCATCCAAGGGACCTTGCCCCTTACGTGTACCCCTCCAGGGAGGAACTCGATGAGGCGGGGGTCAAGAGCCTTCCCTTGGGCAAGTACCGTCCCTGGGACGTGAGAAAGCACGTGGAGATAATAAAGCGGGATCTGGGATGGCGGGAGGATGAGATAGAAAGCGGCTTCCCAGGCCCCACCTACGAGAAGATCGAGTGTATGTTCACCGGTATAAGGGACTACATAAAGTACCTCAAGCGGGGCTTCTCCAGGATAACCCACCTTACCACCCTTGACATACGGCATGGCCGAATGACCAGGGAAGAGGCGTTGGAGCACATAAAGCGCTACGAGGACAGGAAGCCCCAAAGCCTTGAGGTGTTCCTTGAGTACCTTGGGATAACCGAGGAGGAGTTCAACGAGATAGTGGCCAGGCACCTCATAAGGCCCGCGGTTCCAAGGAACCCCAAGGAGATCCCAACGGGGGAGAGGTTGAAGGATCAGGACCTGTGGTTCCGGGATGATGTGGACAGGGAATACAGGGGAAAGGTGTGGTGAGCCCCATGGCTTTGAGGATAGGAGTGGTCTCCAACGGTCTTGGTAACGTGGGGTCCGTCATTAGCGCCCTCTCGTTTTACGGCTATGAGGTGGATCTGTTGTCGGACCCGTCTTGTGCGGACCGTTTCTCCCTTTTGGTCCTCTCGGGGGTGGGGACTTACGGTGCGGCGGTGAAGGCTGTTAAGGAACTTCGCATGTGGGATCTTTTGTGTTCCTGGAAGGATCGGGGGCTTCCCGTTGTTGGCATATGTCTTGGGATGCAGCTGTTCGCCTCTGTGGGAGAGGAGGAGGGGGAGAACCGGGGGTTTGATTGGATACCTGGCAGGGTTTGCCGCATGGAGGGTGTCCGGGTTCCCCATATGGGATGGGACATGGTGACCCCCTCTGGCAGGGAAGAGGCTGAGCAGATATTCAAGGGGGTTCGTTACGGGGCCTTCTACTTCATGCACACCTACCACTTTCAGGTCTATTCGGAGGAACACGTGCTTGCCCGGTTTGATTGCGGGGGCAAGAGCTTCGTGGCGGCGGTGGCAAGGGACAACGTGATGGGGTTCCAGTTTCACCCCGAGAAGAGCCAAGGTGACGGGCTCAGGGTTTTACGGTCTGCGGTGGAGGTGTTATGCCGATGATGGCCAAGCGGATCATCCCCCAGTTCCTCCTTAAGGGTGAGCGGTTGGTGAAGGGAACCCGTTTCGGGGAGCATGTGGATGTGGGGGATCCCATATCCCAGGCCATGATCCAGGATGCCCAGGGGGCGGATGAGATAGTCCTGGTGGACATCACGGCCTCAAAGGAGGGGCGTACGGTGGATACCTCCCTGGTGAGGAGGCTTGCGGAGCGTTGTAGGCTGCCCATAGCGGTGGGGGGAGGGGTGAGGTCCGTGAAAGACGCGGCCAACCTTTTCCTTTCCGGGGCGGACAAGGTGATAGTCAACACCGCTTGTGTCCTGGATCCCGGCCTCGTTAGACGTCTGGCGGAGCGGTTTGGTTCCCAGTCCGTGGTGGCCTCGGTGGACGTAAGGGGAAGTGTATCCAAGGGGTGGATGCCAATGATCCTCTCTGGTTCTCAAGAGGTGAATGTTGATCTCGTGGTGCTCCTTGAGGCCCTTGTGGAGAACGGCGCCGGCGAGGTGGTGCTCACCTCCATAGACAGGGAGGGGACCCTGTCGGGATTTGACCTGGACCTTATGAAGCTGGCCCGGCAGGTGGTGCCAGTCAACCTCATAGCCTCCGGTGGAGCTGGCAGCTACCTGGATCTGGTGGACCTATTCCGCTCCGTGGACCTTGAGGGGGTTGGCATTGGCAAGATGCTTTCCCTGCGGGATTACGACGTGGTGAGGATAAAGGCTTTCCTCAAAGGCCGGGATGTACCGGTAAGGGAGGCTTAGGATATGGACTTGCGTCTTAAACTGCTGTCCCCCGACCAAGTGGGGGAGAATTACGTTAAATGGATGAACGATCCGGAGGTCACCCGTTACCTTGAAAGCCGTTTCAGACCCTATACCAAGCAGGACCTGGTGGATTTCGTGAGGTCCGTGTCATCAAGCGGCCGGGACTTCCTATTTGGCATATTCGACGGGGATGTGCACATAGGGAACATAAAGATAGGGTCCGTGGACTGGAAACACCGATACGGTGACCTGGGGTTGGTGATAGGCCTTAAGGAGTACTGGGGTAGAGGCATAGCCACTGAGGCCATAAGGTTCTGCTGTTCCTATGCCCACCGGGAGCTTGGATTGAGAAAGCTGTTCGCCGGGATATACGACGGTAACACCGGATCCCTTAAGGCGTTTCTTAAGGCCGGGTTCCGCCAGGTTGGGGTGCTGCAGGAGCACCGACTGTTGGATGGGGTGTACGTGGACGAGGTGTTGGTGGAGAAGCTTCTTGCCCGTTTATAGCTTAAGAGGGGTGGTCATCATATGATCTTGGCGGTTCTTCAGGCCCGGGTTAGCTCATCCAGGTTGCCGGGGAAGGTCCTGGCGGAGATAATGGGGGTTCCTATGATCTTAAGACAGATAGAGCGGGTGAGGAGGAGCCGCAGGGTAGAGGCCCTAGTCCTTGCCACCAGCACGGAGCAATCCGATGATCCCCTGGCGGAGCTCTGTGAAAGGGAGGGCATAGATCTATACCGGGGTTCCCTGTCCGACGTGCTCGACCGTTTCCATGGGGCTTGTATTACAAGGAAACCAGATCACGTGGTGAGGCTTACCGGCGATTGTCCACTGGCGGATCCGAAGGTCATCGATGACGTGATAGAGCTTCACCTTAAAGACCATAACGACTACACCAGCAACACCCTCTGCCCCACCTTCCCCGATGGTCTTGACGTAGAGGTCATGAGGTTCTCCGCCCTGGAAGAGGCCTTCCGTGAGGCGACCCTTCCCTCGGAGAGGGAACACGTAACCCCCTTCATTCACAAGAGGCCCAAGAGGTACAAGCTCGGGTGCCTTAAGCTGGAGGGGAAGGACCTCTCCTCCCTTCGCTGGACGGTGGATGAGCCCGAGGACTTTAGGTTTGTATGCAAAATATACGAGGCTCTCTATCCCAAGAACCCGGCCTTTGGGATGTCCGACGTGTTAAAGCTGTTGGAAGAGCGGCCGGAGCTCGTGGGGATAAACAGCGGATTCATAAGGAACGAGGGGTACCTTAAATCCCTGGCGGAGGACGAGAAATTTTTAAGGGGAGGACGTTTAGATGCCTGATATAAATAGATCGCTTAAGATGCAGGACCGTGGTAAATCTTCGATACCCGGTATGACTCAGCTTTTGTCCAAGCGGCCTGACATGTTCAGCCTTGGGGTTTGGCCCGGGTATTATTCCAAGGCCAAGGGTGCTTTGGTTTGGGACCTGGATGGTAACGAGTACCTTGACATGAGCATATCCGCCATAGGGGCCAGCGTCCTGGGCTACTGCGATCCCGATGTGGACGGGGCGGTGATTGAAGCCATAAGGGGAGGGGTGGTTTCATCCCTTAACTGTCCGGAGGAAGTGGAGCTGGCGGAGCTTCTATGCGATGTTCATCCCTGGGCTCAGATGGCCCGGTTTACCCGGTCTGGAGGAGAGGCCATGGCGGTGGCGGTGAGGATAGCCAGGGCCCACACGGGGAGGGACAAGGTGGCTTTCTGTGGATACCATGGGTGGCACGACTGGTACCTGGCGGCCAACGTGGGCACCGAGAACGCCTTGGGGGAACACCTCATATCCGGACTGGACCCCCGTGGGGTGCCCAAGGGATTGTCCGGCACAGCCCTGCCGTTCCGTTTCAACAGGGTTGAGGAGCTTAAGGTCATAGTGGATTCTCACCGGGACGACCTGGCGGCGGTTATACTTGAGCCCATAAGGAACGATGAACCCCAAAGGGAATTTGTGGAGGCTGTCAGGGACTTAGCCTCCCACGCGGGAGCGGTCCTTGTGGTGGACGAGATATCCTCCGGTTTCAGGCTCAACAGCGGAGGAGCCCACCTGCTTTATGGGTATGAGCCCGACATGGCGGTTTTCTCCAAGGCCATGGGTAACGGCTATCCCATAGGGGCTGTCATAGGAAGGGCGGAGGTCATGGAATCCGCCCAGAGGACCTTCATAAGCAGCACCTGCTGGACCGAGAGGACCGGCTTCGCCGCCGCTTTGGCCACCATACGCAAACACAGGGCGCTTAACGCGGCGGAACACCTCTGCCGGATGGGGCGGATGGTGCAGGAGGGATGGAAGGAACTTTTGAATAAGCACTCCATAGATGCCCATGTGAGCGGCATATATCCCATGAGCCACGTGGACTTCCAAGGCCCCTTGAGCCGCCACATGAAGGCCTTCTACGTGCAGGAGATGCTGGAGCGGGGGATACTTGCCTCTAACCTGTTCTACGCCATGCTGGCCCATCAGGACCAACACGTGGACCGTTACCTTAAGGCGGCGGATGAGGTCTTACGTCTCATGAGACAGCTCATGGAGTCAAACCGCCTTGAGGACAGCCTATTAGGACAGCCCTCCCAGGTGGGTTTTAAAAGGCTGAACTAGGAGCTTTTAGCAAGAATGCGATTTACCCGTGGAGGTGTGGGTTTTGTTTGATGACTCTGCGATACTTATAACTGGAGGCACCGGCTCCTTCGGCAAGGCCTTTGTTAGAAGGATCCTTGAGCGGTACAAGCCAAGGAGGGTGGTAATATACTCCAGGGACGAGCTCAAACAGTCGGAGATGGAGCGGGACTTCAACTGTGATTGTCTGCGATTCTTCATCGGTGACGTGCGGGACCTGGATAGGTTGAGGCTTGCCATGCGGGATGTGGAGTACGTGGTTCACGCTGCGGCTTTGAAGCAGGTTCCCGCGGCGGAGTACAACCCCATGGAGTGCATAAAGACCAACATCATGGGAGCCTGGAACGTTGTGCAGGCCTCCATAGACTTGGGGGTGCGGAAGGTTGTGGCCCTGTCCACCGACAAGGCGGCTAACCCCATAAACCTTTACGGTGCCACTAAACTTTGCTCCGACAAGATATTCGTCTCCGCCAACAACATAGCGGGGACCCATGAGACCCGGTTCTCCGTGGTGCGTTACGGCAACGTGGTGGGCTCCAGAGGGTCCGTCGTGCCGGTCTTCAGGGACCTCATAGCCAAGGGGGCCCAGTCCCTTCCCATAACTGATCCTAGGATGACCAGGTTTTGGATAACCCTGGATCAGGGGGTGGACTTCGTCATCAAGGCTTTTGAGCGGATGAGACAGGGGGAGATATTTGTTCCCAAGATACCGTCCGCCAGGATAGTGGACCTTGCGGCGGCCATGGCACCTGACATACCCACGAAGGTGGTGGGGATACGCCCCGGGGAGAAGCTTCACGAGGTGCTCTGCCCCAAGGACGAGGCGCTCAACATCCTGGAGTTCCATGACCACTTCGTGGTCAAACCCGCCATATCGTTCCAGAGCAATGTGGACTACACCGTTAACCCCATTGGAGAGGCCGGTGAGCCGGTGGCGGATGATTTTGAGTACCAATCCGGTACTAACCCTTGGTTCTTGACCCCAGATCAGATAAAAGAGCTTCTCGAAAGGTGTTAAGACCCGGGGGAACCCTGATGAAGTTTAAGCCATAGGCGGGGAGTGGTCTGTTTGTCGTTCATCCCATACGGAAGACAGTTCATAGATGGAGCAGACGTGCAGGCGGTGGTTGATGTTCTTAAAGGGGATTGGCTTACCCAGGGTCCTGCGGTGGAGGCCTTTGAGAAGGCCTTTGCCGCCAAGGTGGGGGTGAAGCACGCGGTGGCGTTCTGTAACGGCACCGCCGCCCTTCATGGGGCTTACTACGCCGCCGGTGTGGGGCCCGGGGATCGGGTTGTAACATCCCCGTTGACCTTTGCCGCCACCGCAAACGCCGCCCGCTACCTTGGAGCTGATGTCAGGTTCGTGGATGTTGATCCAACCACCCTTTGCTTAGATCCATCCAAGCTGGATCCCCTGGCCAGTGAAGGCTTAAAGGTGATAGCCCCTGTGAGCTACGGGGGGTATCCCGCTCCGTTGGACCAGATCATCCCCTTTGCCCGGTCGTTGAATGCGGTGGTGGTGGAGGACGCCTGTCACGCCCTTGGGGCGGGACGAAACGGCAGGATGGTGGGGGCGGAGGCGGACATGACGGTGTTCAGCTTCCACCCGGTTAAGCACATCACCACCGCTGAGGGGGGCATGGTGACCACCGACGACGACGAGTTCGCAAGGCGCCTTAGGCTTTTCAGATCCCACGGCATAGAGAGGGACCCCTCCAGGATGAGCCGGTGTGATGGTCCCTGGTACTATGAGATGGTGGATCTTGGCTATAATTACCGCCTGTCGGATATCCACAGTGCCCTTGGTCTCTCTCAGCTCTCTAAGCTGGATGGGTTTGTTGAGGCTCGGCGGAGGATAGCTGAGAGATATGATCGGCTCCTTTCCGGGATACATCTGGTGGAACTGCCGCCCAGTCATTCGGGACACTCGTATCATCTTTACCCAATACAGGTTCCAGAGGAGCTGAGGTTCTCCCTCTTCAACCTCCTCCGGGATTCCGGGGTTGGAGTTCAAGTCCATTACCTGCCGGTTCACATGCACCCTTATTACAGGAACCTCTACGGGTTTGATCCGGAGGACTTCCCGAACGCCCTTGATTTCTACCGTCGGGCCATATCCCTTCCAATGTTCCCTTCCCTAGAGGAGGAGCAGCAGGAGAGGGTGGTTAAAGTCATAAGGGAGTTCATGACCCGCCGTGCATAGGGCCGCAGGTTGTTGGGGCGTATGCCACGAGGGCAAAGGCGTCATATCTTGTGGTAGCCGGACACCTCGATGCGGTGTTCTTCCGCCGTTCGGACCACCTTTTCGTGTTCCTCGCAGGGGTACCGACATGCCAGACCGCAGCTGGATGACAGGGATCTCGGAACGGGGACTATCTTGACCATGAGACCTTGGGATCTCATGGTCTTCTCAAAGAGAAGCGCCATGTGGGTGGTGTCGAAGGTGGCGATGCACTCCAAATCGGGTTCCTCCTTTGGGTTTGTTATAGGTAATTATACTTGTGGACTTGTATGGGTGTAGGGTATAAAATCTACCCCAGTTTGAGTTTGCGGGCTTTACCAAATTGAAGGAGGTAGGTTTTTTCATGAGGTTCAACGTGCGTTTCGTGGGGATGGTCCTTGCGGCTGTCATGCTGGTGGGTGTGATTGGCGGGGTGGCCCTTGCGGATGAGAAGGTGGGGATTATGGATCCCCAGAAGGTGCTGTACCTGCATCCCAAGTTCAGTCAGACCCAGAACCAGATAAAGGCCATGATGGATAAGAAGCAGTCGGAGATGAAGGCCGCCATAGATAAGGAGAAGGACAACAACAAGAAGGCCCAGATATTCGAGGCCAAGCGGAGCGAGGCCGCCCAGGAAGAGAAGAAGCTCATGGACCCCATCTTCAAGGACATAGACACCGCGATCAGGACGGTGTGCAAGAACAAGGGCATAACCGTTGTGGTGGATAAGAACTCCGTGTTCTTCGGCGGGATAGATATCACCGACGAGGTGATCCAGGAGCTTAAGAAGAAGTCCGCGAACTAGTTTCTTTTCACTCGTTTCCTGCTTTTTCGCGAAGGGGGAGGGGGCAGCTGAGCCCCCTCCCCTTTTTTCGTTTCCGAAGCTATCCCAGGACGGATCTTTGCTTGTGCCTACCGCTTTTTGCCCCCCAGATACGCCTCTTCCACGTGGGGGTCGTTGAGCAGGTCCTTGGAAGCCCCTTCCATTATCATGTGCCCGGTTTGGAGCACGTAGGCCCTGTGGGAGAGCATGAGGGCCTGTCTTGCGTTCTGCTCCACTATCAGGATCGTGAGCCCCATTTCCTCGTTTATGCGCTTGAGCTCCTTGAAGATCTCCTTGATTATTATTGGGGCCAGTCCCAAGGACGGCTCGTCCAGGAGCAGCACCCTTGGCCTTGCCATGAGGGCCCTCCCTATGGCTAACATCTGCTGCTCCCCTCCGGACAGGGTGCCCGCGTACTGGTTCATCCTCTCCTCCAGGCGTGGGAATAGGTCAAATATCTTCCGCATGTCCGCCTGAATCTGGGAATCGGACTTCTGTGGGAACGCCCCCATGAGGAGGTTCTCCTTCACCGTCAGGGGGGCGAAGACCTTTCTGCCCTCCGGGGATATGGCCACCCCTCGGGAGACCACCTGATAGCTCCTGGAAGGGAGCTCCTGGCCGTCGAGGAAGACCTTGCCTCCCTGCCTTGGCACGCTGCCCATGATGGCGTTCATGAGGGTGGACTTTCCCGCCCCGTTGGCGCCGATGACCGCCACTATCTCACCGGCGTATACGTCCAGATCAACTCCCTGCAGGGCTTTTATGGCCCCGTAGTTTACCACCAGTCCGCGGACCGACAGCAGCGGGGACTTATCCTGGCTCATGATCAATCCTCCTCTCCCAGGTAGGCCTTTAGGACCTCCGGGTGGTTCTGTATGTCCTCAGGTCCTCCCTCCGCTATCTTGGCCCCGAAGTTCATGCATATTATGTGGGGACATATGGTCATCACAAGCTCCATGTGGTGCTCTATTACCAGTATTGTGAGGTCGAAATCCCTGTGGATCCCCACGATCAGCTCGTTAAGCTGCTCCACCTCCTCGGGGTTCATGCCCGCCGCGGGCTCGTCCAGCAAGAGCAGCTCCGGTTTTAGCGAGAGGGCCCTTGCTATCTCAAGCCTTCGCTGAAGTCCGTACGGGAGGGTCCCTGCCGCCTGGTGGGCCCGGTCCGCAAGCCCCACCCGCTCCAGGAGCTCCATGCTGAACTTGCGGTTCTGCCTCTCCATGGAGGCCCATCGTCCAAGGTGGGAAAAGGCCTCGATGAAGCTGTACCGATAGTGCTGTTGACAGGCGGTCATGACGTTCTCCAGCACCGAGGACGAGGCAAACAGCCGCAGGTTCTGGAAGGTTCGTGCAATGCCGCGGCCTATCACCTCGTAGGTCTTGAGAGGGGTTATGTCCTCACCCTTGAAGGTTATCTTCCCCTCCGACACGTCGTACACCCCGGTTATGAGGTTGAAGATGGTGGTCTTGCCCGCCCCGTTGGGGCCGATCAACGCCGCCAGCTCCCCCTTCTCAAGGGAGAAGGTCATGTCCTGAACCGCCTTGACGCCGCCGAAGTTTTTGCTGACCCCCGCCAGCTCCAGCACCGAGGACACCGTTACGCCACCTCCTTAGGCCCGCCGGCCTTCTTGCTGCCCAGTAGACCCATGAGGACGCCCTTGAGTTCCCTCTGTCCCATTATGCCTTCGGGCCTTAAGACCATTATTAACACCAGGACCAACCCGTATATGAGCATCCTGTACTGGGAGATGGGCCGGAACAGCTCGGTCACAAGGGTGATGACGGTTGTACCCAGTATTGAGCCGCTCATGGACCCTAGCCCCCCGAAGACCACAACGGCGGTGAGCTCCGTGGACTTGTTTATGTCGAACATGACGGGCTGGATGAAGGACATGAATCCCGCGAGCAATCCCCCGGCTACCCCACAGTAGAACCCCGATATGGTGAGGGATAGGACCCTGTAGCGGGCGGTGTTGAAGCCCAGGAGGGACGCCGCCAGGTAGTCATCCCTGCAGGCCTTGAAGGCCCGGCCGAAGTTACTGTTCACCAGGAAGAACATGAAGGCCCCAAGGACGACCGCAAAGCCAAGCGCCACCGGCATGGTGGTGAAAGCGTCTATACCAGGATAGCCCCGGGCTCCCCGGGTGACCGACTGCCAGTTTTCGATGATAAGCCTTATGGCTTCGCCGAGGCCTATGGAAGCTATGGCGTAGTAGTCCCCCATGAGCTTGAGGGTTGGAACTCCTATAACGAAGGCCAGAAGCGCTGCAATGAGACCCGCTATGATCAGCGCCGCAAACCAGGGGATCGAGTGCTCCACGGTAAGTATGGCCACCGTGTAAGCCCCTATGGCCATGTAACCCGCGTGGCCCAGGCTGAATATGCCGGTGAAGCCGGTCAGAAGGCTCACCCCCATGGCGGCTATGCAGTTTATGCACAGAAGAATGATTATTCCCTGTCCGTATCCTTCCATCGTTGCCACACCTACACTTTCTCCCCTACGGACTTGCCGAAAAGCCCGGTGGGTCTTATGAGAAGGGTGAAGATGAGAAGCGCGAAGACCACGAGGTCTCTGAACTGGCTAGAGATGAGCCCCGCGGTAAGCATCTCCGCAAGGCCAAGGATGAGGCTTCCCACCACTGCTCCTGGAAGGCTGCCAAGGCCGCCGATCACCGCCGCAACGAAGGCCTTTATGGTGATCGCTCCGAGCTGCGGGTAGAGGGTGTAGCGGACCGAGAGGAATATGCCCCCCACGGAGGCGAGAAGCCCCGCCACGAAGAAGACTATGGATATGAGGAGGCTCACGTTTACCCCCATGAGCCCCGCGGTCTTGAGGTTGTAGGATGCGGCCCTTATGGCCAGCCCCCATTTGGTCTTGCTCAAGAAGAGCTGCAGCCCCGTAAGGCATACCACCGCGGTCACCAGGGATATTATGTCGAAGGCACTGGTGGTGGCTATGCCAAGGAAGTTCACCGGGTCCGTGGGAATCACCGGAGGCAGCGCCCTGAAACGGCCTCCCACGGTTACCACGAAGAGGTTTTCGATCACTATGCTCATGCCCATGGAGGCTATGAGCAGGTACAGCGTAACGGAGGTCCTCTCCCTTATGGGCTTGTAGGCCACCCGCTCGGTGAGCACCGCCGATAATCCCCCCGCCAAAAGGGATATGGCCCCAGCCGCCCAGATGTTCATCCCAAGCCCCCTAAGGGCGTAGTAGCAGGTATAGCCTCCTATGACCAGGAAACCTCCGTGGGCGAAGTTTGAGAACAGGAGGATTGAGTAGACCAAGGAGTATCCCACCGCTATCAGGGCGTAAACGGAACCTAGGGACAGGCCGTTTATGATCTGTTGAACTACCGAGCCGCCCATCTTGAACACCTCACCCGTGATGGTATACAAAGATCCCTTAACAAAAAGACCACCTCCCGCCTTTGTGTGGTGCGGATGCCGCACGGGTAAATTGTATCAGAAAATTAGTTCACTTAGTCTTTATTGACATGGCATGAACTAATCGACCTCCTCAAGGTGCTGGAGGCGCTATCTGTTTTATTGGTAAGTATTTTTTGATAATTGTTTAAAAGAATAATTATAAGTGGTGTTTGTCGTTTATTTTTTGTTGTTGCCCCTGGGCATGGTATCTTTTTTCGCAATTCTATGGATTTTGAGCCAGTCGTTCGGTGGTAAGGAGGGTGATAATATGCTGCTAGGAGGTGATGTCATGTCAGAGGTTAGCCTTTCTTTGGTGCCGGTCAAGATACCGGAGGGTTGCAACGTTATCCTTGGACAGAGCCACTTCATAAAGACCGTGGAGGATCTTTATGAGGCCCTGGTTACCTCATCTCCCTCCCTTGAGTTCGGGATAGCCTTTTGCGAGGCCTCCGGGGACTGCCTGGTGAGGAAGGACGGGAACAGAGAGGATCTTGTTGAAGCGGCGGTGTCAAACGCCCTTGCCATAGGGGCAGGACACCTGTTCGTCATCCTCCTGAGGAACGGATATCCGATCAACGTGCTTGATCGAATAAAGTCCGTCCAGGAGGTCTGCTCCATCTACGCCGCCACCGCCAACCCTCTGCAGGTGGTGGTGGCGGTAACCCAGCAAGGAAGGGGCATCCTCGGAGTTGTGGATGGCTTCCCACCCAAGGGGGTGGAGACGGAGGAACACGTGAGGGCCAGGAGGTCACTCCTTCGGGACATAATAGGCTACAAACGCTGATGATCCGATGACCTTAGACCCAAGAGGAAGATGACCATTGACAGGGCGAGCCCAAAATAAAGGGGCTCGCCCTCGTATCCAAGGGCCTTCCAACCCAGCGTTCCTACTAGGCCCGCAAGTGAAGCCCCAAGGGCCCACTTGGGACCGATCCTCCCAGGGAAGAGAACCGCCCCTATCATGGGGAAGAAGGTCCCAGAACCCCTGAGCCCCATGCTCATGTAACCCCAGTTGAGTATCGTGCCGTCCTTCCCGTTTAAAGCCACCAAGAGGGCCGACAAGACCACCGCCGCCACGGATGTCCTTAGGACCAGCATCTCCGTCCCCCTGGGGTTTATGCCCTTGGAGGACATGAAACCCTCGATGGCGGGGGACACGAAATCCCGCGCCAGGTTTGTGGCCATCCCCAAGGAAAGCCCCGCCGCGCAGCCCACAGTGGTTATGAACAACGATGCCCAGAGGATGCCCCCCACCATTGGATTGAAGTGATGCACCACGAACCACGGAAGCGCGTGAGACGGCTCGATCTCCACCCCGGCGCTCCGAAGGGACAGCCCAACCCATATCCCCATAAGACCCAGCGGAGGCATGAGCAGCGCCGAAAGGAAAGCCCCTTTCTTGGCCGTAGCCTCATCCTTGGCGGCGAATATGGACTGCAGGTATATCTGGGTGGAAAAGACCCCAACTATGAGCGCCACGCACGCCCCGATGTCCTTGAAAAAACCCCGCCCAAAGGGGTTAAGATAGGGATGAAACGGCAGGGTAGAGGCTATTTTGAGCGGCGTCTCCCCTATGCTCATGGCCTTGAAAGCGCAAAGGCCCATCAAAACGTAGAGCATGAGCAGCTTCGCCTTCCCCAGAACCCCGTAGCTTTTCAACCCCCCCGAGGCTATGAATGCGAAGACCATGAGCGCCATCAGACCAAGCGCCACAGGCGTCCTAACCTTGGCCACCGTTCCTATGAGGGCCGCGCCGGACAAAAACTGGGCCACCACGGACAGAAACGTCCCCGCCAGGGACGATATGAGCACCGTGGCTGCCACCTTCTGACCAAAGGCCTCTCGTATTATCTGTATGATGGTCTCCTTCCTGCCCCGCCTTAACGGCCCCGCCATGGTCAACGCCAGAAGCAGACAGCCTATTCCGGCCCCCAGGGTGAACCATATGGCGGATATGCCCCACATGTAGGCCATCTGGGCGGTCCCTATGGTGGAAGCCCCCCCAACCAAGGCCCCGAGAAGAACCCCCACCACCGATAAGGGGGATGACCTGCGGCCCGCAACGGTGAAATCCTCCGCACCCTTGACCCCGCCCCTGGGCATCATCCCCAGAAGAGCGAACGAAATTAACACCAGCGCTACCCCGAAGAAGAAAAGCATGGTCACCATATCTCACCTCATGGGGTATCATACCCCATGAGCACCATATCGAAGCAAGGAATGGGGAGATATTGCCATGTTGCGGAACTTTTTGCCCTCTAAAAGGTTTTTAGCATCCCTCACCATCGCCCTCCTTTGTCTGGTGGAACCGGCTCCATTCCGGCCAAACGGGGGCTGGACCGCCCAGGGAGAGAACTTGTCCGCCCTGAAAGAGGGTTGGGGGTGGCCTGTGGTGGTCATACCCCCGAAGGAGGGCTGGGGATCCCCTGAGGGCCAGTCGCTCAAATGGGCCCTTAGGACCGCGGAGATGGAGGTCTCCAAGGCTCACAGCGGGGTCCATGGAAGGGACGTGGTCTTTTTATACCCCGATATATCCGACCCGGAGGACGCGTTAAAACGTCTTAAAATTTGGCGTTCAATGAAGGTGGGGGTCATAGTCTGCTTTGATGATGGACCCGTAATGGAGGCCTTGGTCAAGGCGTGCAGGGATTCCGGTCCTTCGTTGATCCTTTCGGACGGAGAAGACCTATCACTCCGGGGACCTTCCGGCAAACCCCACCCTTACCTTTTTGCCCTCGGTTTCTTTCGCAACTATCGGGCTAACGTATTGTCTCAGCTTATGGCCAAGCGCGCCCTAAAAGGAGCGGTTATATCAGACAGATATGACCCTGCCATGGTCCAAGGAGCTCAGGTTACCCTTTCTCTCCTGGCGAAACGACAGCCCGGTGCGCGGCTATTCTGGCTTATGGGGTCCGGGGACGCGGGGTACAGGTACCGCCTGGCAGAGGCCTCGGCGGAAGGGGCAAACGTAGTGGTGAGCTGGCTTGATTCCATGGGCTCCATTTCCCTTTGGAAGACCGCCTATACCTATCGAATGCCCCTGGAGGTCTGGCATGGGGCATATCCGGATCAAAAGCTGCTTAAAGAGGCTGACGGGCTGTTGTACGTGGACGCGGATCACCTGCTTTCACTGAGGCAAAAGGAACTCCAAAGGATACGCTGGAACATAATAAGAACCGTGAAGAGGGACGTAACCAATCTGGTCGCCGCCGCTAAGGCCTACGCCATTGGCGTTTGGGTCATAAAGGCCTATGAATCCACAGGCTCTGCGGACCCCGCTAAGCTGGCTGCCTCGCTTAGCTCCACCAGGGATATACCCCTTGCGGGGGAGATGCTGGCCATAAGCCCCATAACCCATAGGCCCGTAAAAAGGTCCTTCGGAGTGATAAGGGTTAAGGGCAAGTCCACCTTCCTGGAAGAGGTGGCTCCGGTGAGCTCCGGTTCTGTTGCGGAAAAGTGATGTGCTTGTGTATCCTCGGATCTTTTGTTAATCTTTTCTCAAGTTGTTTTTCTAACCGGGGATCACTACTGGGAGGGAGTTGTTAGACGATGAATCTTAGGGAGATAGTCGAAGCCATTGACGGTAGGGTGCTCTGTTGTGAGGATAAACTAGGCGAGGAGGTCCGCTCCGCCTACGCCTCGGATCTCATGAGCGATGTCCTAGCGTTCTGTACCCCCGGGTCCATGCTGATAACGGGGCTGACCAACATCCAGATAGTCAGGACTGCCCAAATGCTGGATCTGTCGTCCATCCTTTTCGTCAGGGGGAAGACACCCCAGGAGGATACGGTTAAGCTGGCCCAGGGGAGCGGGATCCCCATAATACTTTGCGGGCACAGCATGTACAAGGTTTGCGGAGAGCTGTACAAAATGGGGGTTCCCGCCTGTCACCTTCCCAGCGAGGGGGAATGATGAGCGGTGGATGTGCCGGTCAGTTTGGAGTACAAGGTTGAAGGAGATGACTTTCTGGCTGCTGGTGAGGCATCCAACAACATAAAGGAGACCCTGAAGATGCTGGGTGTTCCCTCTGCCATATGCAGGAGGGCTGCGGTGGTAACCTATGAAATGGAGATGAACTTGGTCATACACGCCGGTGGCGGGACCCTTAAGGCCATGATATACCCGGATAAATTGGAGATCCTGGCGGTGGACCAAGGGCCTGGCATACCGGATGTGGAGAAAGCCCTCCAAGAGGGGTGGTCCACCGCCCCTGATCACATAAGGGAGATGGGATTCGGTGCCGGCATGGGACTGCCCAACATTCGTAAGAACTCCGATGAGTTCAACATAGAAACCGAGGTTGGGAAGGGCACCGCAGTGAAGTCTGTTATAGTCTTTCCGCCTAGTTCGTAGGGGCTGCCGGCTAGGTTAATAAAGAAAAAGGTCAAGGGGTGGTCCTGTTGTCTCACAGCGTTAGGATATTCGAGTCCGCCTGCAAGGGCTGTGTCAATTGCCTTAAATCGTGTCCCACCGAGGCCATCCGGGTGGTTGACGGCTCCATAAGGATACTTCCCGATCTTTGCATAGACTGCGGGGAGTGCTTGAGGACCTGCGGCAAGAAGGCCCTTGGGCTTGAGGAGGATGATTGGGACCTGATAAGATCCCACACCCCCGGAGTGCTGGCGGTGGATCCCACCTTCTTCGCCCAGTTCGGAGCCTATTGGCATCCCTCCATGGTTATAGAATGCCTTAGGGAGTGGGGACTGGAGATGATAACCACCCAGGCCCCGAAGGCCTTCGATCTGGCGGCCTATGCGGTGGCCGCCGCGATAGACACCGCCTCTAGGGAGCAGCTCCCCCTCATATCCACCTATTGCCCGTCGGTGGTGAGGCTCATCCAGGTTCGTTTCCCGGAGCTCCTGGGCCGTCTGGTCCCGGTCCAAAACCCGCTTGACATAATGGGCGATCTTTGGCGCCGTGAGACCCTCAGGGATGACCCCATAACCTTGCTCTCCCCATGCCCCTCCAAGATCACCCTCGTAAGGAACCCCGTGTCCCGATCCTCCAGCCCCTTCCAGCACGTGGTGTCCGTGAGAAAGGTGACGAGACAGCTTCTGGCTGCGGGCCCTCAGGTGGCGGACAACCTGCCGGATCCCGTTAACAAGCGGTGGCTGAAATGGGCCCTAAGGGGAGGAGAGGCGAGACACGTAAGGGCCTTCTCCCCCAAACCCATAGTGACATTGGCGGTGTCGGGACTTAGGAACACCCTCGACCTTCTTCAGGACCTTGAGCTCGGACGGCTTGCGGGGGTCGACTTCGTGGAGTGCCGCATATGCGACTTGGGGTGCATAGGCGGGATCGCCAACGCGGAGTCCCGCTTTTTGGCGAGCCTCCGGCTGCAGCCCCTGCCGGCCCCATGGGAGATAGAGCCCTCCGAGAGGGAAGAGCTGGCGGCGATGTACGAAAGCGGCATATGGGCTCTTGAGAAACCCGTGCCTCCCCGTCCCCGCATACCCCTGTCGGAGAACCTCACCGAGGCGATGGCAAAGCTTAAGGAGATGAAGGCCATATACGCGGAGCTCCCGCACATAGACTGCGGATCCTGCGGCAGACCCTCCTGCAACGCCATGGCGGAGGATATAGTAAGGGGCGAGGGGGAGATCACGGACTGCATATTCAAGCTAAGGGACGAGATATCCGACCTGGCTAACCGGATAGTCCTGCTCTCCAAGAGCGTGCCTCATACGATGAAGGGAAGGAGTTGACCCCTCCTTGAAAGTCAAGGATTTAGCAAATGCCCTAATGGGCACCGTGTACTCTCAGGGAAATCAGAATGCGGAAGTCCTTAACGGTATAGTCGGGGACCTCCTCAGCCACGTCATGGGTACCGCTCCAGAGTCCGCCGCCTGGGTGACCATCCAAACCCACGTTAACGTGGCGGCGGTGGCGGTGTTGAAGGAGATGCCCATGATAATACTGGCTTGCGGCAGGGAGCCATCACCGGACCTGGTGGACCGGTGCGGCAAGGAGGGGATATGCCTGGTCTCAACCCCCCTGTCTGCCTTCGGGGCCTGCTCCCTGCTGGGATCCTTGGGGCTTAAGGGTTGATGAGGGTTTTCAACCTGGATCTTCACATGCACTCCGTGCTGTCCCCCTGCGGCGACCTTGAGATGGGGCTGGGGGACATAGCCCGGAGGGCGGCGGAGGTGGGGCTTGACGGGCTTGCCCTCACGGACCACAACAGCTGTGCCAACGTAAGGGGCCTTATGGACGCCGCGGAGGCGCTAGATACACCCCTTTGGATCATCCCGGGCTGCGAAGTTCAGACCGAGGAGGACATACACGTGGTGGCCCTGTTCGACCAGGTGGATGCTGCCATGGACTTCCAGGACTGGCTCTTTGAACGCCTGGGACCGGTGATGAACGATCCGGATGTTTTCGGGTACCAGCTGGTGGTTGATAAGGATGGCAACATACTTGACCAGGTTGAAAAACTCCTTGTGCAGGGGATTTCCGCCGACGTGGACAGGGTTCTCCACGAGATAAGAACCCGTAACGGCATCTCGATCCTGTCCCACGTGGACCGGCCCTCGTTCTCCTACACCGCTGTCTTGGGGCCCATACCGGAGGACCTGGACGTGGATGCCATAGAGATATCCTCAAGGGCATCGGATCAGCAGGCCGCGGATTTGATGACATCCCTGCCCGAGGGCAGGTTCCCATTCATCAGATCATCCGATGCCCATAACCTTTCTCAGATATCCTTAGAGAGGTGTACCAAGTTCCTGCTGGATAAGCCGTCCTTCGAGGAGCTGAGACTGGCTTTCCGCGGCGAAGGAGGCAGGGGGATCCTGGAACCCTGGCGCTTTCCCCCTGATATCCCCATTGGTGGAGCGGGGGTTGAATGATGCCTTCAAATCAATCCAAGCCTTCCAGTTCCAAGATCTCATCTCGCTACCGGTGTTCTTCCTGTGATTTCGTTAGTCTCACCCTCGTGGGCCGCTGCCCCTCCTGCGGTGCCTGGGGTACCATGGAGAAGGAGGAGATCCTTCCGGTATCATCGGCGGCTTCGGCGGATCCCACCCCCGAAGCGGTTACGTTGGATCAAGTAGTCCCAGAGGAGAGGATATCGAGCGGCCTTGAGGACCTGGACCTTGTGCTCGGCGGCGGATGGCTTCCCGGGGGGGTGGTGCTGCTCGGCGGCGAGCCGGGGGTTGGTAAATCTACGCTTCTCCTTCAATCCTGCGCCGCCGTAGCCGCCTCCGGCGGCAGGGTGATGTACGTCTCCGGCGAGGAGACCGCCTCGCAGATAGCCATGAGGGCAAGACGGCTTGGGCTTGATGCATCGGAAAACCTCAAGATCTTGGTATGTCAGGACGTCCTGAAGGCGGTTGCGGCGGCGGAGGACTTTAAATGCCAGTTCTTAGTGTTGGACAGCGTGCAGGCCCTTAGACACCCGGAGGCCACCGGTTGGCCCGGTTCCCCCAACCAGGTGAGAGCGGTGGCGGAGAACGTGATCGGCTTCGCCAAGCGCACGATGGCCTCCGCAGTGATGATAGGCCACATCACCAAGCAAGGTGCTATAGCGGGGCCCAAGGTGCTGGAGCACCTGGTTGACGTGGTGCTCCTGTTCTTTGGGGAGAGGACCTCCAGGAACAGGCTTCTAAGGGCGGAGAAGAACCGCTTTGGGAGCACCGACGAGCTTGGTATATTCGAGATGGGGGAGGCCGGCCTGCGTCCCGTGCTCGATCCAAGCGCCCTGTTCTGGGGCGATGAGGACGGGGTCTCAGGGGTTGCCATGGGGGTCTCCATGGAGGGTTCAAGGCCCATACTCTCTGAGATTCAGGCCCTGGTATCCCAATCCCCGTTCCCCTATCCCAAGCGGGCCTCTAAGGGGGTTGAGCTGAACCGGCTTCAGCTTATGCTGGCGGTAATGGATAGGCGTTGCGGGATCTCCCTTAGGACCAGCGACGTTTACCTTAACGTGGCAGGGGGACTTACCCTGCAGGATCCCGCGGTCGACCTGGCGGTATTCATGTCCCTCTTGAGCGCCGCCAAGGATGTGCCCCTTGACCTAAAGACCTGTTTTATAGGTGAGGTGGGGCTCGCCGGCGAGGTGAGACCGGTGCCGAGACTGGCGAACAGGATCCGGGAAGCCGAACGTTTTGGGTGCAACCGATTTTTCGTTAGTTACAAAGGGGCTAAAGAGATCGCTTCAGGTGGTATCATACCGATAAAGAACGTGAGGGAAGCGGCGGATCTGGTCTTTCGCTGACATCAGTCTTCTGCTTGTGCTTAGGGGGGATAGGCTTGTTGAGTCCATGGCTGATGGATTACCCCTTGGGAGTTTGGCTAATCCTGTTAGCGGCGGTGGTCTTGGTGACCATTCTTTCCGTCAGGGCCCTCCGCCAGAAGCCTTCTTTCGGCCTTGAGGGCATGGAGGGGGCAAGAGCGGTTACTTTGACCGACCTGTCTCCCTCCGGAACCGTGTTCTGTCACGGGGAGATTTGGAAGGCTAGATCCCTTTCAGGAGAGTTGCCTAAGGGGGTTTCAGTGATGGTCGAACGGGTGGATGGCCTGGTCCTTTTGGTGCGCCCCGTTGATGAAATCGATGAAGCGGGGGCGGGGGAAGGAAGGAGGGGGTTTTAGGTGTTCGATTTGCTGTGGTTTATACTGGATATGGGGGGGAGCATCTTCGGATTGCTCTTCATATTGCTGATCCTTTCGTCCTCGATAAAGGTGGTGCCGGAGTATCAGCGAGCGGTGGTGTTCCGCCTGGGCCGCCTTATAAAGGCAAAGGGGCCGGGACTGATCGTGGTCATACCCTTCATAGACCGGGTCCTCAAGGTGGACCTTAGGGTGGTGACGCTGGATGTCCCAGTGCAGGAGGTCATAACCAAGGACAACGTCCCCATAAAGGTTAACGCGGTGGTCTACTTCAGGGTGATGGATCCGTCCCGTTCGGTCGTTGAGGTTGAGAACCACATAATGGCCACAAGCCAGCTCTCCCAGACCACATTGAGGTCCGTTATA
This sequence comes from Thermanaerovibrio velox DSM 12556, assembly GCF_000237825.1. Lineage (NCBI taxonomy): Bacteria > Thermotogati > Synergistota > Synergistia > Synergistales > Synergistaceae > Thermanaerovibrio > Thermanaerovibrio velox. The sequence goes on along the minus strand of NZ_CM001377.1, from coordinate 1,135,270 downwards.
GGCCGGTCCGAGCTGGACGAGGTGCTCTCCGCCAGGGACAAGATAAACATGGAGCTTCAGCAGATAATAGACGAGAGGACCGACCCCTGGGGGATCAAGGTCAGCGCGGTTGAGGTCAAGGAGCTAGAGCTGCCAGAGGGGATGAAGCGGGCCATGGCGCGACAGGCGGAGGCGGAGAGGGAGCGCCGCGCTAAGGTCATAGCCGCAGAAGGGGAACTCCAGGCCGCCAGGGCGCTTTCAGAGGCCGCGACGGTCATGGAGAGCTCCCCAATAACGCTCCAGCTAAGATATCTTCAGACCTTGCGGGAGGTGGCCAGCGAGAAGAACTCCACCACCCTGTTCCCTCTCCCCATAGACCTTATACGGCCCTTCTTGGAGAAGAAGGGGTCCTGAGGTTGCGGCAAGAGGGCTAGGATCCTTAGGAATTGGGAACCACAGGGCTGTAGTTCCCTCTGGATGCACCACCTGGGAGCTGCGATATAGGTAGAAATGGTGCTTGGGAATCTCAGTGGCATATATTTTGGAGGGGCTTGAAGCCCCTCCGTTTTGCTATAGGCCTGTTTGGTGGTTATAATGTGGCCCATTATGAATGTAAAGTCTACGTCATGGAGGCGAGGGGTATGGCTTACGATTTTGGAAGCATAGAGCCTAAGTGGCAGAGGGCATGGGAGGATAGCGGAGCCTTTCACGTCGAGACCGGCGGAGAGAAGCCGAAGTTCTACTGCCTTGAGATGTTCCCCTATCCGAGCGGAGCCCTTCACATGGGACACCTCAGGAACTACTCGATAGGGGATCTTATGGCCCGGTTCCTCCGGATGAGGGGTTACAACGTGCTGTATCCCATAGGGTTTGACGCCTTCGGATTGCCCGCGGAGAACGCGGCCCTTAAGTTCGGTGTCCAGCCTGCGGATTGGACGTGGAAGAACATAGAGCATATGACCAGCCAGCTGAAGCGAATGGGGTGCAGCTATGACTGGCGGAGGCGGGTGGAGACATGCAACCCCAACTATTACCGCTGGACCCAGTGGCTGTTCCTTCAGTTCTTTAAAAAGGGACTGGCCTACCGTAAGGAGGCCCCGGTGAACTGGTGCGAGTCATGTAAGACCGTCCTGGCCAACGAGCAGGTGGTGGACGGGGGCCACTGTTGGAGGTGTGGCACCGCAGTCACCAAGAGGAACCTGGAGCAGTGGTTCTTGAGGATAACCGACTACGCTCAGGAGCTCCTGGATTGCCTTGATTCCCTCGTCGGCTGGCCCGAGAGGGTCCGGATGATGCAGCGAAATTGGATAGGCAGGTCCGAAGGGGTTCGCCTTAGCTTCTCCGTTGAAGGTACGGACCTTGAGATAGAGGCCTTTACCACCCGGATAGATACTATCTATGGGGTTACCTTCGTGGCGTTGGCGGCGGAAAACCCTTTGGTAAGACGCCTTGCGGCGCTGTCCCCCAAGGGGCAGGAGATACTGGACTTTGCATCTAAGGTGATGCGCCAGAGCGAGATAGAGAGGAGCTCCCTGGGGGCCGAGAAGGAGGGGCTTGATACCGGATTCTTCGCCGTGAACCCCGTTGACGGCCGCAGGATACCCATATGGATAGCCAACTACATTCTCATGGATTACGGCACCGGGGCGATCATGGGCGTCCCAGCCCACGACCAGAGGGATTTTGAGTTTGCCAGGAAGTATTGTCTTAAGGTCATCCCCGTGATAAGGCCAGCGGATGGTGAGATCCCCAATGGGGACTCCATGGAGGCGGCTTTTGAGGACGATGGGATCCAGTGCAACTCCGGTGAGTTCGACGGCCTTCCCACGAGGGAGGCCATATCAAGGATGGCCCAATGGTTTGAGGATAAGGGATGGGGACGCAGAGAGGTCAACTATCGTTTGCGGGATTGGCTTATATCCCGCCAACGGTACTGGGGAGCACCTATCCCAGTGGTCTATTGTGATAGGTGCGGGATAGTCCCGGTCCCGGAGGAGGAGCTGCCGGTCACCCTTCCCATGGACGTAACGGTCCTTGAGGGAGGCGGTTCCCCCTTGCCGGAGGCCGCCAATTGGGTTAACACCAAGTGCCCCGCATGCGGAGGACCCGCCAGGCGGGAGACCGATACCATGGATACTTTCATATGCTCCTCTTGGTATTTCCTGCGGTATACCTCACCTTGTAGCAGCGATGCCCCCTTCAAGATGGAGGATGTGTCCTACTGGATGCCGGTTGACCAATACATAGGTGGCATAGAGCACGCATGCTTGCACCTCATATACGCAAGGTTCTTCACCAAGGTCTGCTCAGATCTTGGGCTCCTGCCGCCTGACTGCAGGGAACCCTTCACCAACCTTTTGACCCAGGGGATGGTCATAAAGGATGGATCCAAGATGTCTAAGTCGAAGGGCAACGTGGTGGATCCCGACGAGATAATAAGCCGTTATGGGGCGGACACCGCAAGGCTCTTCATCCTCTTCGCCGCTCCCCCGGAGAAAGACTTGGACTGGTCCGACAAGGGGGTGGAGGGGGCTCATCGTTTCCTTGGAAGGGTCTTCCGTCTCGTGGAGGATAATCTGGATGCGCTTAGATCTGCTCCTAAGCCCATGGAGATCGGTTCCATAGAGGACAAGGCGTTGAGGGACCTTAAGCGCTTGATCCACAGGACCGTGGATAAGGTTACCAGGGATATAGAGGAGGAGAAGCAGTTCAACACCGCCGTGGCGAGCCTCATGGAGCTGAGCAACGCTTTGGGGGCTCTTAAGTCCCGCACCCCGGAGGCCATGAGCGTCCTGCGGGAGGGAGTCGAGACCCTGCTGCTATGCCTTGCTCCCTTCACTCCCCACGTATGCGAGGAGCTCTGGGAGATGATGGGTAATCAGGGGATGATATCCCTGGCCAGCTGGCCGAAGCCTGACCTGGAGTGCCTTAAGCTTGAGGATGTCACAGTGGTCTTCCAGATAAACGGAAAGGTCCGCGAGGAGCTCACGGTCCAGGCGGGGCTGTCAAAAGAGGAGCTCCAAAAGGTGGTCATGGAGGATCCTCGAGTGATAAAGCGGCTGGAGGGCAAGGATGTAGTGAAGGTCATAGCGGTGCCCGATAAGCTGGTCAACGTGGTGGTGAAGCCCTAGTGCCCCACTTGGTCGTGTTGGTGGGGGAGCCCTCCTCTTGGCGGGGGCTCCTCCATGCGGCTTCCAAGAAAATGGGCTTCTCCACCGCTGACGTGATCCGCAGAAACTACGAGGGTTGGGCGGAGATTTTGGCGGATAGCGCCTCCGGAGGGCTCTTCGCGGAGAGGTCCTTTACCCTTGTGGAGGTGGGGAAGGACCTTTCCCCCTTTCCGGAGGCCTTGTTGCCCATGCTGGAGGGGCCCGAAGCTCCTGCAGTGATAATGATCGCCGCCGAACAGGTCCCCAAAGGGCTTGAGGAGCTGGTATCCAGTGGTTCCCGGAAGGTATCCATGTACCTGGACCAGCCGATCCCCAGGTTCGGTGCGGAACGGCTCCGCTGGATCTCCGATAGGGCCAGGATGGATGGGGTTTTGCTATCTAGGGATGCCTTGGCGTTCGTATCCGAGTCCTTTGAGGACCGGGAGGAGATATGCGGGGAACTTAGGAAGTTGGCCCTGTTAAGGCGGGAGGTTTCGATTGAGGACGTGGCGGAGCTCTGCGTGGGGGACGGGGAGAGGCGGCTGGTGTCGTTCCTGGACGACCTTTGCCTCGGGAAGCCTTCGCAGGCCATTGAGGGGCTTGAGTTCCTGAAGCGTCGTGACGACCTGTTCCCCGTGATAACCGCCCTTCATAACCGGTTTCGGTTGGCCTTTTACGCCGCCCGCTTTGGGGAAAGATGGGTTCAAGGGGCGTTTTATCCCAGGCCCTATGCGCTCAAGATGGCGGTTAAGGCCTCCCAAGTCTATGCTAAGGGGGTATTGGCCCGCTTCCTCCGGGATGTAATAGAGGTCAACTTGATGGAGAAGATGGGCTTGGGCTCCGGTTGGGCCAGGCTTGACCTTGCGGTGTTTTCCCTCTTGGCTGGGATGAGGCGATGAAAGATGGAACGCCACCCCTCTTGAGCTTCCGTGGGCTGAGCTGGAGGGTTGGAGAGGTAAAGGTAACAAAAAGGTCCCCTGGCTTCCAGCGGAGGCGTTAAGGGGACCTTGTCTTGGCGGTATTGAGAGGTGCCCGGCCCTATCGTCGCTAGGCCTGAGCGCCCTTGAGCAGGGCGTGTACCTTGGCGGCGACGCCCGACTTCCGCCGGGCCGCGGTGTTCCGGTGGATGACTCCCTTAACCACCGCCTTGTCCAAGATGCACTGAGCCTCGTTAAGACGCTTCTGGGCCATCTCAACGTCCTTCTCGCTGACCGCCTCAAGTACCTTCTTGATGGCGTTCTTGCAGCGGGTCTTCCAGAAACGGTTGTAGAGCCTGTTCCTCTCGGCCACCAGAACCCTCTTAGCTGCGGACTTCTTGTTCGGCACTGCCGTCACCTCCTTTTTCTCAAACGAGAAGCATCATATCACAATAATCCCACCAAGGGCAACCTTGGAGAGCATTGTTGCCCCCAAGGCGTGGCTGTGTTATAGTACCAAAGCATGCCTTGAAGAGGCTTTAGGGCCCACCAAGACCAAACGGGGGGGTGTAGACTTTGAAGCGCACTTATCAGCCGCATAACACGCCCAGGAAGCGCAGCATGGGTTTCTTGGTGCGCTCCGCTTCCGCCAGCGGTCGCCGCGTGCTCCGCAACAGGCGCCGCAAGGGGCGCAAGCGTCTGGCCGTTTAAGGGGCCGTGTCGGGTAGGGGGTTGTGTCCCGGTAGGCCTAGGGGGCTGTTCTCCTTTCCAAGGGAGATTCGCCTTAAGAGCGGATGGGAGTTCGACTTCGTGTTCCGCACCGGCCGCCGGTCATGCGGCGAGCTGGTGCGGCTGTTCTTCGTGGACTCCCCCGATGAAACCCTTAAGGTGGGGGTCACCGTGGGGAAACGGGTAGCCAAGGCCGCCAGGCGGGTTCGGGGACGCCGATGTGCCAGGGAGGCCTTAAGACGGCTACTTCCGTGGACGAAGAAAGGGGTTTGGCTTGCGGTATCTCTCAGGGAAAGGGCCCTTAGCGTCACGGCGAGGGACATCTATTGGGAAATGGCCTTGCTCATGGAGAAGAACGGTCTCCTTACAGATCAGTGGCCTGGTGAGAATTGGGAGGTGGACCAGGGGGATCCGTAACCCGCTGGTCCTCCTCTGCTTGTCGTTAATAAGGGCGTATCAGGTGTTCCTTTCCCCTATGCTGGGCAAAAACTGTCGCTTTTATCCTACCTGCTCCCAGTATGCGTACGAGGCGCTGTCGAGGTTCGGACTCGTGAGGGGCACATGGCTTGCGTTAAGACGTATCCTCCGCTGCGGCCCCTGGCATCCGGGGGGATACGATCCAGTTCCATTAAAAAAATAAGGGGCTGTTTCCTTTGGTTCCTTATATAATAACGGTTCAGCACCGGCTTGTTTAGGCATCGAGGACATGGGTAGTTGGTCTTAAGAGGCTAGTATTATCAGACTAAGATCCCCTAAGGAGGCTGAGATTAGTGGGTTCCCTTTGGAATGCCGCGGGTGATTTGATGTTGGGCACCCTGAATTTCTTCTATTCCATAACCCGTTCCTACGGGCTGTCCATAATACTTCTCACCGTTGTGGTGAGGATACTTTTGCATCCCCTCTCCCACAAACAGATGGTCAGCATGCAGAGGATGCAGAAGATACAGCCCAGGTTGAAGGTGATACAGGAGAAGTACGCCAACGACAAGGAGAAGATGAACCAGGAGATGATGCAGCTCTACAAGGAGCATGGGGTTAACCCGGCGGCGGGATGTCTCCCGCTTCTCGTGCAGCTGCCGATCTTCATCCTGCTCTACCGGGTCCTGATGAACTATGACTTCTCCAACACCTCTTTCCTTGGGGTCCCATTGAGCACTTCTGCCCTTGGGGCCTTGGGAGCCGCTCTTGGGATGGGGGCATCCAAGCCAACCTTTACCGCCGTCCTGGGAGCTATAATTACCAACCCTGCGGGACTTGCAAGGGTTGACCTGTATGGGGCATCGGTGATACTCATAGCGGTGGTCGGATTCCTTACCTGGTATCAGCAGAAGCTTAGCTCCGGTAACAATCCGCAGATGGCCTTCATGAACTGGTTCATGCCGCTCTTCATGTCCTTCATATGCTTGAGCCTGCCCGGCGGGGTCATGATATATTGGGGTGCTTCTTCCCTGATAAGCGTGGCCCAGCAGAAATGGGTTTTGATGAGGACCGAGGAGGAGATGAAGGTAAAGCCGGTGCTTCACAAGAACAAGCCGGAACACAAAGATGTTCACGAGGTGGAAAAGCAGGGGTAGGAGTTAGAGCGCCGTATCGCCGCATGTCTTAGCTGGATTTATGGATTGCGCTATAGGGGTTCTTTTGAATGGTGAGGTGATCTCTTGTGAGCCTGGATTTGGAGGATTCCTTGCTGGTGGAGGCCTCATCAACCGAAGAGGCCAGGGTGCAGGGGGCAGTCAGGTTGGGCCTGGATCCGTCGGATCTGGATGTTGAAGTGCTGGGAGAGGAGAAGCGTCTTTTCGGGCTTTTGGGCAAGAAGCTTAAGATAAAAGTCGCCCCCAAGGGACCGTTGGAGATCCTCCGGGTTAGGCGTTGTGCTTTGGATATGTTGGCTCTGATGAACCTGGATATAAAAGCTTCGATCTCGGAGGAAGGACTTGTTAATTTAGAAGGCCCCGACTCAGGGATAGTGATAGGCCGCTACGGGGAAACCCTTAGGGCCTTGGAGCATCTCTGCAACCTGATGGTCAATAACCAACCGGGTTCCCCCAGGGTGAGGTTTGATTGCGGCGGTTACAGGGAGAAGCGGGAGGCTAACCTCGTACGGCTCGCCAGGTCTGCCGCGGCCAGCGCCGTGAGGCGCGGCAGACCCGTTAGCCTGGAACCCATGTCCAGCTGGGAAAGACGGGTCATCCACATGGCCCTTAAGGAGAACGATCAAGTGGAGACGAAGTCGGTGGGGGAAGAACCGTTCCGCAAGGTCGTGGTTTGGCCTAAGCGCTTGGATAGAAGGGGATCCCTTGGGTCAGGTAGATCCCGTAGAAATAGGGAGTAGGATATAGTTTATTTATTTACGCGATCAAAAAATAGCATGAGGGCTCGGTTGCTGCGTTCCGAGCCCTCAATGCTTTAAGGTCCCCTCCATGCCTTGTTGCAAAGCCCTTAGAAGGTCGCTAGCTCCGAGTTTTTAACGTCGCATATGAACATGTGACCGGGGGAGTGGGATATCATGAAGGGTATGCCGCTGGCCATGGCTACCGCCTGGGGAGTTACCCCGCAAGGCCAAAAGACGGGGATCTCACCGTCCTTTATGGTCACCGGGTCCCCAAAGTCCGGTTTAGCTAGGTCTTTTATCCCGATGGCCCAAGGATCCCCTATGTGCACAGGAGAACCGTGAACGGAGGGGAAGCGGCCTGTGCACAAAACCGCCCTTGATACCATATGGTGCGGTATAGGCCTCATGCTCACCACCATGGGTCCTTTGAACGGGCCGGCGGGCTTGCATGGGATGTTGGTAACGTACATGCTCACGTTTACGTTCTCCTCGATATGTCTTATCGGTATCCCCTGCTCAATAAGGGCCCATTCAAAGGAGAACGAGCAGCCAAGGAGAAACGCCACTAGGTCCTCCCGCCAAAAAGGAGATGCGTCCGTTACCTCCCTTGCCAAGCCCCCGTTTTCATAGACCCTGTAACGGGGTATGTCGGTGCTCACGTCTGCCCCCGGTGCCATCAAGGTGGGTTCCAGCTTGCCCGGCTCCGTCACGTCCAAGACGGGACATGCCTTAGGGTTGCGCTGACAGAAGATCATGAAGTCAAGGGCGTATTCCTTGGGTAACGCCACGAGATTTGCCTGGGCGTAGCCCTCACATAGCCCCGCGGTGGGCCCTTCCCATCTCCCGGCCCGGATTATACCCCGTACCTCTTTGGGGGAGAGCCCCCGGAGTCCCTCCAAGTGGATCTCGTCTTTCGTCATAGGCCAAGCACCTCCCTTATGGGCCTTATCCTAACCCCCGCGGTAAGGAGGCCTTCCCTGATCTTAACTGCCATCTCCACCGCTCCCCTTGTGTCCCCGTGTACACATATGGATTGGGCGTTTATCACCACCTCGGAGCCGTCATGGGCGACCACCTTCCCGTGAAGGGCCATCTCCAGTGCCCTTTGGGATGCCATGGCTGGGTCGTGTATCACCGCCCCCTTTTGAGAGCGGGGTACCAGGGTCCCATCCGGCTGGTATGCCCGATCGGCAAAGGCCTCCCCAGCGAATGGTACCGATAACTCCTCCGCGGCTTCTTGGAGCTTGGAGTTCGCAAGCCCCAGCAGTATAAGATCCCTGTCTCCCTTGCTCAGGTCTTTGATTGCCGCAGCTATGGCCTTCGCAAGGTCGAGGTCCTTTGCCGCCTGGTTGTAGAGGGCACCGTGGGGTTTGACATGCTCAAGGGGGACGCCGGCGGCCTTACAGAACCCCATTAGGGCCCCCACCTGATATATGCATATCTCGTAAACCTCGTCGGGGGTCATGGAAACGTTTCTACGTCCGAACCCCTGAAGATCCTGGTAGGAGGGGTGGGCTCCGACCGCTACCGCCATATTTGAGCACAGCCCAACGGTTTGCCTCATAACCGACGGATCCCCTCCATGAAATCCGCAGGCCACGTTGGCGGAACTAACAACTTTGAGAAGCGCTTCGTCGTCACCCATCTTGTAGGCCCCGAAGGACTCCCCAAGGTCGCTGTTAAGGTCTATCTGCAAAGACAACGTGATCAACCCCCCATCGCTATTTTGAGAAATGCTAACCCTTCTCCCTGGCTCCCTCGGTCACGGTCACCAAAAAAGAGTTCTCCTGAACTCGGATCTTGAATGAAACAGGCTCAATAGGATGCCGAGCCAGTTCATGACACCCACCTTCGTAAGGTCTGCTTCGATATCGTGCCCTAAGATGGTTGGCATACCTTAATAGTTCATTAAACTTCTTCAAACGATCCACGGCTTCTTCTACCCTGACGGGGCGGAAGCGGAAGGACTCGCCTGGCAGCGCCTGGGAAAGCCTTGCGCAGGACCAGGTGGTCAAAACCCCTATTTTAGTGTAGCCCCCGCTGGTCTGTCGGTCTGCCATCATTACGATGGGTGTCCCGTTTCCTGGTACCTGTATTGCCCCAAGCGGTATGGGATCCGATATGATGTCTGCCCCGCCCGCATGTTCGATCGCCGGGCCTTCTAGCCGATACCCCATCCGGTCTGCCTCGTCGGATACCCTGTACTCGGAGGAGTAGAACGTCTCAAGCCCCTTCGGGGTGAACATGTGTTCCTGAGGGCCTGGGATGACCTCCAGAACCCGTTCCCCCAGCATTTGATCCAAATGGGTGGGGCCATTGAACACCAGCCCCTTACCAGATTCCCATAGGGGATCCATTTCCCCGGACGGTATGATATCCCCCGCCTTCAATGGACGTCCTTCCAATCCGCCAAGCCTGGATCTTACATGGGTTGAACGGCTGCCCATCACGAGGGGGACCTGGATGCCGCCGCTGACGCATATGTATCCCCTGCATCCGGGGCCAATCGGTCCTCTGAAGGAGATCACGTCCCCCTTGCGGGGTGTGACGATCTTCCACGGGGGGATTATTTCACCGCTTACCATCATTCCCAAATCAGGTCCGGCAAAGAGCATTGCACCTCCCTCTTCCAGCACATCCAGTGAGGGTCCTAAGATCGTAACCTCTAGGGCCGAGGCCTCTTGTGAGTTACCCAACATGACATTGCCCAATCTGAGGGAGAATGGATCCATGGCCCCTCCTACGGAGACGCCTTTGTCCTGATGCCCCCATCGGCCCAGGTCCTGCACGGTGGTCAAAAGGCCCGGGGCTTTAACGAGCAGCTTCAACCTCGCCACCCCCTTTTATCCTTACCGGACCGTAGGTCCCCTTACGCCATCGTTCCGCGATGTCCTGAAATTCATCCTCCCTTATGGGGACGAATCGCACCAGATCCCCGGCCTTTATTAAGGTGGGGTCTTCCTCCTTGGAGGGGTCGAACAAGGCAAGGGGGGTCCTGCCTATAAGCTGCCAGCCTCCAGGACTCTCTATGGGGTATATGCCGGTCTGACTTCCCGCTATCCCAACGCTTCCCGCGGGTATAGCCTTCCTTGGGGTGGATAACCTTGGAGCCGCAATCGACTCATCCATTCCGCCTAGGTATGGGAAGCCAGGTGTAAACCCCAACATGTAGCAGTGATAGTCCCTAGAGGAGTGGCGCCTTATCACCTCCTCCTCGGATATCCCCGCGTGGGATGCCACGTTCCCAAGGTCTGGCCCCATGGAACCTCCGTATGCCACCGGTATCAAAACCAGGTCCTGTGGCTTCGGGGATGCGTCCAGATCGCTTGCCAGTAGTCTCCTTAGTTTGAGGATCACCTTTTGGTGGTCCACGGTTATTGGATCGAAGTACACCGCCATAGAGGAATACGCCACGATGCACTCTTTAATTCCGGTTGTCCTTTCCTGCGATAGCATCTTTTTGAACCGGTGCAGCCGCAGATTGACGTCCCGGTCTATCTTGTCCCCCAGTTCCAGCAGAACTGCCCCTTCTCCCAGGGCGGATATCTTGGGTGCGAAGCTCAACGCACGTCCCCCCTTTGTTCCCCTATTTCCCTTCGTCCCCCTTGAAACCCGAGGAAGAGAGATCTTATGGAGCCCCATGACCCTCGTGGGCTCTGCTTAACTTGCAGTATACTGCATCATCTAAACAGGTCGGCGATCTTGCTGAGGGAGCTGATACCCATCCATCCGGTGAACACCACCATCACGTATCCAAAAATGGTTAGCAACATTGGGTGCTTGTAGTCTCCAACCACGTCCTTCCTATGCGCCGCGAGCAGCATGGAGATTAGAGACAGCGGCAGTATAAGTCCGTTAACCGCCCCTGCCAGTATGAGCAGCTTCACCGGCTTGCCTATGGTGGTGAATATCAAGGCGGACACGGTGATGAAACCGATTATCCAGTAGCGCTGATTGGATTCAATGGACTTGAAGAGGGTCTTGAGGAATGATATGGATGTGTATGAGGCCCCCACCACGGATGTAACTGCTGCAGACCATAGCACAACCCCAAAGAAGCGGTAACCCAAATTACCTGCTCCTAGCAGGAACGCAGATGCCGGAGGGTTGTTAGGGTCTAGTTGTTTGCCTGCTGCCACCACTCCTAGTATTGCAAGGAACAGGAGATACCTCATCAGTGCGGTTATCCCTATGGCATTTATCGATCCCCGGCTTATCTCTCCGATGTGTTCTTGCCCAGTTATGCCCGCGTCTATTATCCTGTGTGCCCCCGCAAACGTTATGTATCCTCCCACGGTGCCACCCACCAGGGTTAGAACGGTCAACCAGTCTATCGTAGAAGGCAGGATGGTCTCCTTAAGGGCGAGCCCTATGGGGGGGTGTGTCTTAACCGCCACAAAGAGTACCAGTGCGATCATTAGGATGCCTAGGACTTTTGTGAAGTTGTCCATGGCTCGTCCCATTTCCTTGCTAAGGAACAGGGCTATGGCTATGCCGGCGGAAATTATGGCACCAGGTGTCATCGGCACTCCGCAAATAACGTTAAGCCCCATGGCTGCCCCTGCCACGTTGCCTACGTTAAAGACGAGACCTCCCATGGCTACCGCAAAGGCCAGGAAATAACCTAACCCGGGTAGTACCCGGTTTGCCACGTCTTGTCCTCTCATGCCGGATACGCCTAATATCCTCCATATGTTGAGCTGAACTACTACATCGATTAGGACTGATGCCAAGATGGCAAAACCGAAGGCCGCCTTGAGCTTGTTGGTGAAGACCGCGGTCTGGGTCAGAAAACCAGGCCCTATCGCGGATGTTGCCATGAGGAATGCGGCCCCAAGCAACACACTACCGCTAATGCCGATGGACCTTCCGTTGCTGTTTGTACCGTTGGACTTCAAACGCGCCACCTCCCAAGTGAGATCTTCTTCGATGGAAATACATGCAATAAAATTGCCAAAGACTGTCCCTTGGAAAGCTTTGGAAACATCAAAAAATACCTTCAACTTCACGCCATGATGTGTGCGTTCCTCGCACGGTCCTGTGCGGAGACTTTATAGCAGGCCTTTTGTCTGTCTGCTTGTTAAGTCGCTTCCGCGGTGTGGAGGAGCGAAAGTAGTGTCGGGGTTTTTTTACTACTCTCTACGGTGGCGATGTTGTCCCGTTTTTGCCAAGGTTAATGCCTCTGGTCATTCCAATGATGCCAATGATGGCTTTGGATAGGTGAAATCTCGGCGTTCCCTATGGTAAGCCAGGGTTCTCCGGGGAACTCCTAGCCTTTTTGATATCTCAAGATCTGACAGGCCCATGGACTTTAACTTTGATATTTCAAGGGTTAGACGATGTATCGAAAGGTTAGGGTTTGACCTAAGGGGTTTTGATAGGAGACGGCTTAGGCTTATCGTACCGTATCGGGTTACAGCATACGTCCCCCTTGTGCACCTTGAAACGGTGGAGGGTGATAAATTGGTGATCCTCGCCAGATCTTTTACCGTAAGTGGTTCCAGGTATTCGGTCTTACCGGATAGGAAGTTCCGCTGGGTCATGGTTATCGCAAGCCCGATGGTGGCCAGCGTCCTGTACCGCCCAGACATCCTCATCAGGATGGAGCGAAGCTTTCCCTTTATTTTTGACGGATAGGTTAAGGATAGGGAGGGCATGTTTTCCCTTAATATCTTGAATGAGATCCCGTCTTTATATGGGATCATGGAGATCTCCGGCCTTACCGGTTTTGACACTATCCCAAGTGGGGATGGGTCAAGCTTTCGCAAGCTCATTATGGCTTCCTTTACGCGGTTGAGGTCCCATCCAGTGGCTTTGGATATGAGGTCTAGCCTTGATGATTCGAGCTCCCGGTGAAAATCCTTGAGCAGTCTTGCCCCATCGGAATTATCCATAGAAAGACGTCTTAACTGTATGAGGAGGCAGTCTCGCAAGTCCTGAGCAAACACCCCAGGGGGATCCAGCTGATCCTGGATCTCCTTAAGAGTTTTAAGAAACTGTACTTGAGAAATCCCAAGGCTGGTAGCGCATTCTTCCGTAGACCCGTTCAGATATCCCCTTGGACCAAGCAAGCTTACCCAGTCCGCTGGGGTCGTGCCTTGTGGAAGATCCTTTATAAGGCTTAGCTGGAACTCTATCTCTCTTATATCGTCTGATTCCTCTTCCCACGGGTTTTCGTCCAAAGGCAGCTCCAATCTCCCACCGGGGCGCTTTATGCTCACAGAGGGCAGATCCTCACAGGCTTTGTGCAACTCTTCCGCAAGCTCGTCAGGGGATATGAAAAGCCAATTCTTACCATTTAGCAGATACGGTTTAACTCCTAGGGCTACATTGGGAGTGTTTGAAAGAATTACCTCAAGAAAGGCCATGGCGCTGAAGCCGTCTTAACAGGGAAAACCTTGATATGCCGAGTTCTTTTGCTGCTTGGGTTTTGTTGTCCCCGCATCTTTCCAAGGCCTCCGTGATCAGCTCAAGCTCCTTGTTGGCCAGCTTGGCATCCAAGGAGTTCGGTGTGACGGTGCCTTCCCCATCCAACGGTAAGGTTAACATCTCCTCCGGCAGGTCCTTTAAGGATATTACGTGAGATCCCGGGTCAGAGAGTATAACCAGTCTCTCTATCAAGTTCTTAAGCTCCCTCACGTTGCCCGGCCAATGGTAGTTTAGGAAAAGGTCTTCCACCTCGGGGGACAATTCCTTAGGGGGCCGTCCCCTCTTTATGGAGAAGGTCTTTAAGAAGAATTCTGCCAGTTCTATCACGTCGGATCCCCGCTCCCTTAAGGGGGGGACCTTGATCGGTATCGTGGATATCCTGTATAAGAGGTCCTCCCTGAACAAGCCTTGTGTGGACATCTCTTTAAGGTCCTTGTGAGTGGCGCATATCAAGTTTAGGGATACCTCCCGTTCCGCCGTGTCACCCAGCCGTCTAAAGCGCCTGCTGTCTAGAAACCGTAGAAGTTTAGATTGAAGGGACAGGGGTAGATCTCCTATCTCATCTAGCATGACGGTGCCACCGTGTCCTAACTCCAAGAGGCCTTTCTTGTCATCCGCAGCTCCTGTGTAGGCCCCTCTCTTATATCCGAAAAGTTCCGCCTCCAGGAGGTTTTCAGGGATTGCTCCGCAGTTTATAGCCACGAAGCTGCCTTCGCAAGAGGTGACCTCGTGAATCATCCTTGATACAACCTCCTTGCCAGTGCCGCTCTCTCCGGTAAGCAGTATGTTAAGGTCCCTTTGGCCCTTAAGTCGATCTACCGTGTCCCTTAACCTCATCATTGGGGCGGAAGATCCTATGAGTTGGGCGTTCCCCATGGCGGCATCGCGGGCTGCTACCTCTACGGAGTAGCGGAGTAGGGCCCGCTGAACCATTTTCCTTAAGGCCTCCAGAGAGAACGGTTTGTCGATGTAGTCAAATGCCCCGTTTCTTATTGCTTTTACTATCAACGGGCTTTCCCCGTACGCGGTCATGAGTATTATCCTTCCGTGGGGGATTACAGATAGGATTTGAGGTATCGCGTCTCCCCCAAGGCCGTCTGGTAACTTGTGATCAAGGATTATAACCTGTGGAACTTGTGAAAATGACCGGGCGGAGTACAGCAGGGATTTCAGCGTTCCGAAGGTGATAACCCGGTGACCATCCTTCTCAAATGCCCGCCTAAGTCCCTCCGCAAGAGCTGATTCGTCCTCTGCTATCCATATGTCAGCCATGATCAATGGGCCTCCTCGTAAACGGACGATGTCCCTTTTGGCGCCGTATTTAGCGATATCTTGAATGAGGTAACCCCATCTCCAGTTGAAAGGGATATATACCCCCCCATCTCTTCCACCAGCTTTTTGACGATGGCCAGCCCTAATCCGGTTCCGTTGGGTTTGGTGGTGACAAAGGGCTCAAAGATACGGTCCACCATGTCGAGCGGTATGGGTTCCCCAGTGTCATCTACCCCTATTGCCAGCCTATCCCCCTCAATCTTAGTCCAGATAACGAGCTTGCCACCGTTAGGCATGGCATCAATCCCGTTTGATATAAGGTTTAGAAGAACTTGTCGTAGCTTACCTGGGTCTGCCTCGACCAACTGATCAGGGTTTTGAACTCGAGTTTCCAGATGAATTACTCCAGAAGGAGCCAGGGACCGAATCATCTGGGTTGCCCAGGATATCACTTGACCGATGGGCAGGTTCTCAATCCTTCCTCTGTGAGGTCTTGCGAAGAGTAAGAATCGCTCCACCGTATCGGTGATCCTGTCAATCTCCCCCGACAAGAACTCCAGGTTTTCTTGGGCCTCCGCTGGCAAACTATCTCTCATCTCCATAAGCAGCTCCAAGTGGATCCTCATGGCGGCAAGGGGATTGCGAATCTCATGGGCCACTCCTGAGACCATCTCTCCCATGGATGCCAGCCTGTCCATCCGGCTTATTTGAGATTGTAGCCTTCGCCACTGCTGAAGTTGTATGGCCATATTATTGAATGCCCTTATGAGGTTTTCCAGTTCGCACACGAAAGCCCCTTTTATCGGGACCTTAATTTGGTGGTCCCCCTTTGCGATGGCCTCCATAGCCCAGGATAGCCGTCTTATTGGGTACGTAATCATATACGCTAGGATTATTGCCAGTTCCAGCGAGACTAGCAGTGCTATTATCCCCCACACTAAGAGGATCCTGTTTTCTTCTACCACCTTGTTCATGACTGCATAACGATTTATACCTAGCTTTATCACGCCCCCATCCTTGGACCTCAGTATGATTTCTCCTTGGGGGTATGGGATAACCGTTGGAGCAAGACGCCTAGCTATCTCCAAGGCCTCATGGAACTGCAGATTCCTGGTTATCTCACTGGTTAGGCGGATGTCATCAAAGGCCCTTTTGATTTCCTTCTCCGTGCTGATTTTAATCTGTAGGGCGAGTAGGGTCCCTGCCACGCCAACAACCGCCAGGGTAACTATGGTTTTTAAAACCGTCTCCACGGAAGGCTTATTTGGGTTTTTCATCGTATTCGGATCTCCCCCCATGGAATTATCGCGATTCCCTGGAATCCCATGGTAATGAGCATGCTCACTTCCGGTGGTATCCTTAACCCGCAAAGGATGGTGTGAATTATCAACGACCAGCTGATTATGGCGAAGGACATTCTATTCCCAAGCTTTCTCGGGAGATATATGGGGGTTAGGAAGGAAACTGCCACAAAGGTCCAGCTTAGGCGGCCTACGAACATTATGTCGTAGTTTGGGATATGACTCATAACAAGCGCTGTTGTGGCAATGATCAGTATTGCTCCTCGGTTCCACAACATCCAGTGATCCTGGTTGGTACCCTTTGTTGGGATTGAAGATATGCTATCTCTGCCTAGTCCTCCTATGTCGTGGCATATGGCAGATGCGGCTAGTAGAAGTTGAGAGTTAGCAGTGCTGACCGCTGCGGCCATCACCGATACGGAGAAAAGACTTGCAACCAAACTAGAACACTGGGAATCTAAAAGGTTCAGCAGCCCTTCAGGATTTGCGCCTTGAAGCGACATGGATGGTATGGACGAAATTATGAGGGCCATGGAGGATAGCAACAGGTATACCAATCCTATCAGAAAGGGGGATATGGAAAGAACGGCAAAAGCATCGTTATGTTTTCTGCATGCTATAATCCTTATCCCGTATTGAGGGTTGGCGGCAACCCCAAGCCCCCATGCCAACGCGGAGCTGATTATCTGAAGTGACTCGGCAGGGGATCTCGATAGGTTGAGCTTGCTTGGGGAGTAAGTGGAGATATCCCTTATGGCGGTCCAAATAGGCTTTAAATTTATATTTAACTCTAATGCGGCCACCAAGACCCCGATCAGGATTACTATAAGGTTCAATGCATCGCTCTTTGCAACCGATCGATAGCCCCCGAAGGTGGTGTAGAGGACGAAGAGATACACCAGTGCGGTGGAGCTGAAGCCGTAGGGGATTCCTAGCATGTGAGACGCCACCAGCCCAAAGGCTTTAAACTGTATCGCTATGTATGGCACGTACGACGCGAGTAAAACCGCCCCGCCAAGTCTCATCAACCTGCTGTCTCCATAAAACTTGCCTACAAACTCTGGTACGCTTACGCATTTTGAGGCCCTTAGCCTTAGGACCGCCAGCGGCATAGGTATGAGCCCCAGCAGCCAACCGTTCACGGAACCCGCAAAGGCTGCCGCCCCGTCGTATACCATCCAGGTAGTGAAGCCAACGATGGATGCGGCGCTTAACCAGGTGGCGCAGAAGGTCATGGTGCTCATGAATATACCTATGTTCCTCCCGCCTATGTAGAAGTTCCTAATGCTATCCCGCCAGGGGAAGGTTTGCCCGGTGAGTAGGATTATTGCCAAAGTGTACCCACTAAAGGCGATGAGGTTTATTGCTAAAGGGGGCATTTTGTCTTTCTCCTCCGCCTTATTAGGATGATGCTCATGCAAAAAGGTATTACCAAGAGAATGCAGAACACGATAAGATTAGCCCACATTTTATCACCCTGCCTCCCTAGTGCCCATAAGTAGGATTTTAGGTATAATTGACGATGTCAGTATTTGTCAAACGTGTTAGCCTTGCCCCGTCATGGGAGATGATAGCGTGAAACTCAAATGGGAGGTGTGGAACATGAGGACCAAAGTATATTTAAGGAGTTTGTTGCCCCGTGACAGGCTTAAGAGACTCATGATGTCGATGCTTGCCCTTTCGGTTCTGTTCTGCGCAGGGATGGCTGGGGGGTATCTCTATTCTCTTCTGAACGATCCGGCACATCCACCGGTGGGGGTCTCTGTGGCGTCTGCGGATGTGTCGTCCGGGCCATCTAACCCGTATACTGGCAATCCAATAGTACCCTTGGTCAAGAGCTCTGCCCCGTCGGTGGTGAACATAGACACCGAGAAGTTGGTTAAGCAGTCGTTCAGCCCCTTCCCGGATGAGCTGATGGATGATCCGTTCTTCAACCATTTCTTCGGGGAGCACTTCAAGCAGTTCACCCGGGTGGTTCCAATGAAGGGGAAGGGGTCCGGGTTCATCGTCACCAAGGATGGGTATATCCTAACCAACAACCATGTGGTTGAGGGGGCTGACAGGATAACGGTGACCATGCTGGACGGACGTCAGCTTCCCGCTAAGCTCGTGGGGCGTGATCCCACCTTTGACCTGGCGGTAATAAAGGTGGATCTCAAGGATGCAGCGGCCCTTAAGCTTGGAGACTCGGACACCGTGGAGGTGGGGGAATGGGTTGTGGCAATAGGTAACCCCTTTGGACTGGAGAACAGCGTCACGGTGGGTGTAATATCCGCGAAGAACAGGACCATACAGGCGGAGAACATGAACTTCCAGGGTTTCCTGCAGACCGATGCGGCCATAAACCCCGGTAACAGCGGAGGTCCCCTCATCAACCTAAGGGGTGAGGTGGTGGGGATAAACACCGCCATAGTGCCCTACGCCCAGGGGATAGGTTTTGCGGTACCCATAAACATGGCCAAGCAGGTGCTTGATGACCTCATAAAGCACGGGGAGGTCCGGAGGGGATGGTTGGGGGTAATGGCTCAGCCCAATGGCCCTGCCTTTGCCAAGGCATATAAAGTTCCCACCTCAGAAGGCGCCATAGTGGCGGATGTAAAACCCGGTTCCCCAGCGGACGCAGCGGGTCTTCGCAGGGGAGACGTGATCGTATCTATAGATGGGAAGAAGGTTTTGAACGACAAATCACTGACCTTCCTGGTTCGATCTTTCAGCGCTGGCACAAAGGTCAAGATAGAGTTTTACAGGCGGGATAAGAAGATGTCGGCAGATGTGGTGCTTGGGGACACCTCGTCTGGAAGGTCTTGGATCCCCAAGTTGCTTCCATCGGGCAAGAAGTCCGCGGCGGTTAACGTGATGGGGGCGGAGATCAGAGATCTAGATTCGGACCTCCGTTCGAACTTTGGCGTACCGGCGGATATCCAAGGGGTCATCGTCCTCAATGTAAACCCCAAGTCCCGGGCGGCATATCTTGGGCTTTCTAAGGGGGACGTGATAATGGAGTTCAACGGCGTTAAGGTAAACTCCCCGTCAGACGTTGAGATGGCCGCTAAAGGGGATCCTAAATCAGTTGCAGTGCTCGTTTGGAGAAGGGGAAGTACGATTTTCCTTTCGCTGAGCTGATGATCAAGAGGCAGGGATCTGGGAGGGGGTGTGCCTGATCCCTGCCTCTTGATCTCTCCCTTGCTTTTAGCCGATCTGGGGCAGGACAGCAAACGACTTAGATGAGGGTGTCATCCAGAGGCATTGAAAAGGTGAACGTGCTACCCTTGCCCGGAACGGACTTTACAGATATGTAGCCGGAATGTAAAGAGGCTATCCTTTTAGCTATGGTCAACCCAAGGCCGTGCCCCCCAGTTGATCGCGATTCGTCCGCTCTCCAAAAGGGCTGGAAGCAGTTTATGCTGGTCTCCTCGTCCATCCCTATCCCGTAATCTTTCACGGATACGATGGCCCTGCCTCCCCTTCGGTCCATCCTTACCGAGACGTCAACGAAAGAACCTGGAGGACTGTATCTGCAAGCGTTCTCGATCATTTGACGGCACATACTGACCAATAGGTCCGCATCCCCCATCACAGGAGCCCCTTCCATGGACCTTCTTATCCGCATAGATTTGGAGGATATGAGGGACGATAGGGAATCTATGGCCTCCTCTGCCACCATTGACAGGTCCGTGGGCCGCAAATCTATCACATCGGTGCCCTCGAGTCGGGACAACTCCATCAACCCCTTCACGAGGGTTTCCAGGAAGCCCACCTGCCTTAGGACATCCTCCAGCTTCTCCTTATAGTAGGAAGCGTTGCGGTCTTTCATCAGCGCCAACTCTATGCGCCCCTTGATTATCGATAGGGGGGTTCTGATCTCGTGCCCCGCATCGGATAGAAACCTGCTGCTCAAGCTTGCCCCGCTCTCTCTGGCTATCACTGCGCAGCGGCGGACCAGGTCCCCGATCTCTTCCTCATATCCTCCCAACATGTGTGAGGGCATCTTCGATCGAGCCCCATCTGCCAAGTCCCTGAGCACCCAGAAAAGCCGTTTGATTCGGTTTTCGTATAGGAGCTCATCGAGGACCGCTAAGACGAACATCACCGGAACGCAGAACCCAATGGAGGCTAGGATTGCCCTTACCACCCCGGGTTGGGAGAAGGTGAAAACCACAACCCGATCGATGGAGAGAAAGGCGGTCTCCTTCTGCCACATAAAAGATGCCAACAGGAGGAGAAGGGTTGAGAACATCAACAACAGCGCAGTGCCCAAGATGGTTTTTAGGACTGCGGACCGGATCTGAACCGCCGAGAGGGATTTTAACGGATTAAACCTGGCTAGCTTGTCGAACATTAGGCCCTTCTGTGGGATTTGCTAGGTGTTTAATCACCATCTGGATTGGTGACCTTGTAACCAACTCCCCGCACGGTCACCACCATCATGTCCAAGTTGAAAGGACGCAGCTTGTCCCTGAGGTACTTTATGTGTACGTCCACCACATTGCTGGTCCCGTCGTACTCTTTCTGCCATACGTGGGATATTATCTTGTCCCTGCTGAATACTTGGTTCTCGTATCGCATCAGAAGCTCCAATATGTCGAACTCCCTGCGACGAAGGGGTATCCGTATGTCCCCCACCCGGCACTCCCTAGCCACCGGATCCAAGGTCAGCGGACCGCACTTTAGCATGGACCTCCGCTGGTCGGAACTGCGCCTTACCAATGCGTTCACCCTGGCCATGAGCTCCTTAAAATCAAAGGGCTTGGTGAGGTAATCATCCGCTCCCTGCTCCAATCCCCTAACCCGGTCCTCTATGGAATCCTTTGCGGTAAGCATGATCACTGGGGTATTGCAACCCTCGTCCCGCAACCGGTCCAACACCTGAAATCCATCCATCTCCGGAAGCATCACGTCAAGGACTATGCAGTCGTAACCGCCGTTTACCGCCATTTCAAACGCGGTCTTACCATCCCCTGCGGTATCAACCGAATGGCCTTCCTCCTCGAAGCCCTCTTTGAGAAGCTGACAGAGGTCCTCATTATCCTCAACGATTAGAAGCCTCATCTTCGTTACCTCCTATTGCGCCTTGGCGCTTGGTTTTTTAATTATACCTTGTTCATTAACTTAGCACACCCCTGTGGGCTTTGTCGAGTCCCAGTATTAAATTCCTTGCCTCCGCCTTGATGACCATGGACTGCTGGTATATACTTACCAATGCCCTTTACGCGGACCTAGGTTATAAGCCTGGGCCTGGGTTATGGGACGATATATTGGGGAGTGAGCGTACGTGATATCCAAGGAAGTGAAGCAGAAGATAATCGAGGAGTTCAAGGTTCACGGGGCGGATACCGGTTCTCCGGAGGTCCAGGTGGCCATTTTAACCCACCGGATAAGGGAGCTCACGGAGCACATGCGGGAGCATCCGAAGGACTTCCATTCCAGGAGGGGGCTTCTGGCTATGGTTGGGAAGAGGCGCAAGCTGCTTGCCTACCTGAAGGAGAAGGACTTCGGCCGTTACAAGAGTCTTGTCCAGAGGTTGGGTCTTAGGCATTAAGCCGGGTGTTATAGCTTGGCGATTAAGGCGGGGCCAATTGGCCTCGCCTTTTATTTTGTGCTATCCTTAACCGTCATAGACTGAGTGGGAAGACAGGGAGGATTATTTATGTCAAAGATTGCAGAAATGGAAATAGGGGGACGGGTCCTGTCGTTCGAAACCGGCAGGATGGCCAAACAGGCCAACGGGTCTGTTCTTGCCCGTTATGGAGATACGGTTGTGCTGGTGACTTCCGTCATGTCGGAAAAGCCCAGGGAGGGACTAGATTTCTTCCCCTTGTTGGTGGACTACGAGGAAAGGTTTTACTCGGCGGGGAAGATACCCGGGGGGTTCATAAAGCGTGAGGGACGTCCTTCTGAGACCGCCATACTGAGCGGCAGAATGGTGGACAGGTCCATAAGATCTCTCTTCCCGGAACACATGAGGAACGATGTGCACGTGGTGGCCACGGTCTTATCGGTGGACCAGCAGAACTCCCCCCAATGTGCTCGCCATAAATGCCGCATCCGCAGCCCTCTCAATATCGGACATCCCTTGGGATGGCCCCATAGGGGCGGTCCGGATAGGGTTTATCGATGGAGAGCTGGTGGTAAACCCCACGGAGTCACAGATGAGCGTTAGCGCATTGGACCTCCTGGTGGCTGGACACGACGGTGGCATAACTATGGTGGAGGCCGGGGCCAACGAGGTTTCCGAGGATCTCCTGGTGGATGCCATGGAGCTCGCTCATCAGGAGATCAAGCGAATAGTGGCCTTCATAAGGGAGCTTAGGGAGCAGGTTGGGAAACCCAAGGTGGAGATACCTGAGCCCTTGAGGATCGAAGAGATAGACCGTTGGATAGAGCAGGAGCTTAGGGAGGACATATATAGGGCAGTTCAGATCCACGGTAAGGTGGAGCGTAAGGATGCCTTGGCAGAGTTAACCAAGAGGGCGGTAGAGCATTTTGAGCCTGTCTATCCAGATTGTAGTGCCTACGTGTCATCGGTCGTGGAGGAGTGGGTCAAGAAGGGTCTGCGCCGTTTGCTCCTGGACGAGGGGAAGAGGGCGGACGGCCGGGCCATGGATCAGCTTCGACCTATAACCTGCGAGGTAGGCATACTGCCCAAGGTTCATGGTTCCGCCTTGTTTACCAGGGGAGAGACCCAGGCCTTGGCGGTTACCACCTTGGGCATGATGGGGGAGGATGACCAGATATTGGATGGGCTGAAGCACGATGAGCCCGCAAAGAGGTTCCTCCTGCATTACAACTTCCCCCCCTATTCTGTGGGGGAGGTGCGCCCCATGCGCGGCCCGGGGCGCCGGGAGATAGGCCATGGTGCCTTGGCGGAGAGGGCGTTGAGGCCCCTTCTGCCCTCGGAAGAGGATTTCCCCTATGTGGTTAGGGTCGTGTCTGACATATTGGAATCCAACGGTTCCAGCTCTATGGCAAGCGTATGCGGTGGAAGCCTGTCCATGATGGATGCTGGGGTTCCCATAAAGAAGGCTGTTGCGGGTGTGGCAATGGGGCTTGTAACCGACGGTTCCAGGGTCTGCATACTCACGGACATCCAGGGCCTCGAGGATCACTATGGAGATATGGACTTTAAGGTGGCGGGGACCAAGGATGGGGTTACCGCCCTGCAGATGGACAATAAGGCGGGGGGGATAACCAGGGAGATCCTGCAGCGGGCATTGGGGCAAGCTAGGGATGGGAGGATGCGGATATTGGACATAATGGACTCCGCTATAAAGAGTCCCAGGGACCAGATTTCCCCCAATGCTCCTAGGATAATGACGATCAGCATAGATCCTGACAAGATAAGAGACGTCATAGGTCCTGGCGGTAAGACCATAAGGTCCATAATAGCCCAGACGGGAGCGAAGGTTGACGTTCAGGACGACGGAAGGGTTTGTGTGGCCGCCCAGACTGAAGAGGCCGCCAGCCATGCCATAAAGCTGATCTCGGACCTCACCAGGGAGGTTCAGGCGGGGGAGATCTTTGTGGGCAAGGTCACTAGGATGCTGGGTTTTGGTTACTTCATAGAGGTTCTCCCGGGCAAAGAGGGTTTGCTGCACGTGAGCGAGATAAGCACACACCACATACCGAAGATAGAGGACGCATTCTCCATAGGAGATGAGGTGTTGGTGGTGGTGCGGGAGATAGACGACATGAACAGGATCAACCTGTCCAGACGTCGTCTGATAGAGCGCTACGACCAGCTTGCCAAGGATCCCGCTCTCTCTGCCCAGGTGGAGGTCGAACGGGCCAGGGAGATCCGGTACGGTGCCTTGAAGTCCGATGGTAATGCCCAGAGGCCCGCTCAAGGGGGGCGCCGTGAAGGGGATAGGCGTGCCCCCTCCGGTGATCGGAGAGACAAGCACCATAGGTGATGATCATCATGAACATGCCTTCCGTTGAGGTGAGGATAAGGAGGGGCAACGGTGCGGAGGATCTGCCCCTCCCGTCCCAGGGTACTCCCCATTCGTCCGGGGTGGATCTGCGTTCCGTTGAAGAGGGGGTGTTGATGCCCGGGGAAGTTCGGTCCTTTGGTACTGGGCTTTTTGTGGAGATACCCCCGGGATATGAGTTCCAGGTTCGCAGCAGGAGCGGCTTGGCGCTCAAGAACCATGTCATGGTCCTCAACTCCCCTGGAACGGTGGATGCGGACTACCGAGGAGAGATAAGGGTGATCCTTTATAACGCAGGGTCTGAGCCGTTCGAGGTTAAAAGGGGAGACAGGATAGCTCAGATGGTGCTGTGTCCCGGTTTTTAGGCCCGTCTTCCTAGAGGTGGATGATCTTTCTGACACGGATCGCAGCTCCGGTGGTTTTGGGAGCACCGGGGTTAAGTAGCCGCTCGCTTATGTCAGGGTAACTTGCGAGGGCTGAGGTAGCGGAAAGCGAAGGGCGCCGAGGGAATACCCCGGCGCCCTTCGTGGTTCAGGGAATGGAGCTCCTGTGATCTATGCTCCCTTCTTCCTCTCCTCTGCCTTCATGGCAGACCAAAGACACCATACGAACCCTCCAAAGACAAGGCCTAGTATAACAACCATGGTGAGCTTCCACATTTTCAAATCCCCCCTAGTCCTTGGCCTGGAGCTTATACTTCATGGTGTCTGCCAGCCAGTTATTGAGAACGAAGAATACCGCCGCTGCGATAGCCCACTGGACGAACATGGTGCCAGGGGTATAGGTGTACTTTGATATCGGCAGGAACTTGTACCACTCGCCGGGGTACCAGCTTATGGACTGCTTGAGCCACCAACCGAAGATTATCACGAACCACAGGGGGAAGAGCTTAACCAAGTTCCACATCCACTCCACCTTAACGTCCGAACAGGGCTCGATCCACTCCACCCAGAGCTTCTTGACCCCTACCTTCATGGCTCCTATGGAGAAGAGAAGCCCAGATATGAGCAGCCCGACTCCCCATACCCAGTCCTGGTTCTCAAAGAAGTTGTTGTTCATGGCAGAGGGAGCTCCGCAGATTAGACATGCGATGCCCACGGTCCACGCGGCCTTTTTCCTGTCCCATCCTGCATCTGCCAGTATACGACAACCCAACTCCATCATGGATATCTCGGAGCTCAGCGCTGCCATGATGAGTGCTAGGAAGAACGCTATGGCCATTATGACCCCACCGGGTATCTCAGCGAAGAGCTTGGTCAGGTGGATGAAGGCTATTCCATTGTTGCCGGATTTTACCGCCGCCATGGGATCCGGAGAGAAGGCAAAGATGGTTGGTATGACGCACAGGGCGGCCAGCGAGGCTGCGGTGGTGTCCGCAAAGCCGGTGGTTATGGAATTAAGAAGGATGTCCTCTTTCTTGCCCGCGTAGACGTAGTAGGTCAAGAAAAGCCCCCATCCCGCACCGGTGGACCAAGCCACCTGGGTGAAAGCCTCCAGGTATGTCTTGGCTTTCAGCACGTCCTCCATCCTTATGGTGAAGAGGTACTCAAGCCCCTTCCAGGAGTTCGGGAGGAAGTTCGCCCTTACAGCTAGGAATATCAGGAGGACGAAGATAGAGGGTATCATTATCTTGTTGGCCCTCTCAAGGCCGTTCTGGACCCCCGCAAGGCAGATGAAAAGGGACATGGCCACTGCTATGGCGAAGAATATGAGCCCCGCCATGGGGTCGTTGATGAAGTTCTTCCAGAGGGCTTCCGTGTCCAAACCGGGTTTTATGACCCCTGACACAGCGTATATGAAGTATCTAATGCACCAGCCTATGACTACCGCGTAATAAAAGGTTATGGCTAGACACACCCAGGCGATGAAGCCTCCCACCCAGGTCCATTTGCGTCCAAGCATCTCCTTCCAAGACCCTATAACTCCCATCCTGGAGGCCTTCCCCCAAACTGCCTCTGCGCACAGGAGGGGTATTGCCCAGAGGAACAAAGCCAAGAAGTAGGCTATGTAGAAAGCCCCTCCGCCGTTTGTGGCGGCCACTCGGGGGAACCTCCATATGTTCCCCGTGCCCACCGCCATTCCTATGGCAGCGAAGACCAGTCCCCACCTGCTAGACCATTGTTCGTTCTGTCCCTTGATCTGTTCCGCCATGCTCCTTAACCTCCTTTTTCTCTGGTGTGGTTGAAAGTAAGGGTCTTAGGGGAACTCGCCCTAGCACCTCCCTTCTTCTCGGTAAAGAGAAAAATGGGCGCCTTGGTGACGCCATGGGGGTTACGGAATACAGGATAATACATACCAATGTTCAGCGCAAGACCAAAAGTTGCGACTTTTATGCATTATGTTTATTTTAGTTTCCGTTGTTTTATTGTTGGTGACGGATCGCGTGGTACAATGCAGGTTAAGGATGCAAGGATAGGGCGTAGGCCCTTTTACGGGGGGATTGAAATGACATTTTTTGTAGATGTGTCCGGCGAAAAGCGTGTGGAGGGAGCCCCTATGAAGGCCCTTGAGGCCCTTCAAGCCCTCGGTTTTTCCCTCGATGGAGTGGTGGCCGCTAAGGTGGACGGCGTTTCGGTGGACCTTGAGGCTACGGTGAGCGGCGGGGTGGTGGAGCCAATAACGGCTGATTCCCCTGAGGGGTTGGAGGTCATAAGGCATTCTGCGTCGCATCTGATGGCCCAGGCGGTTTTGCGCCTTTTCCCGGGCGCTAAGCTTGGGGTGGGCCCCGCCATAAAGGACGGGTTCTACTACGACATCCTGTTCCCATCTCCCATAACCGACGAAGACCTGCCTCGAATAGAGGAAGAGATG
The DNA here is from genome assembly GCF_000237825.1 of Thermanaerovibrio velox DSM 12556. Lineage (NCBI taxonomy): Bacteria > Thermotogati > Synergistota > Synergistia > Synergistales > Synergistaceae > Thermanaerovibrio > Thermanaerovibrio velox. The sequence continues at coordinate 1,108,423 of NZ_CM001377.1, read as the reverse complement.
CGCCGTATATCCCAGGAGGACCTGCCGGTTGAGCGAGTTGTTCTCCCCAGGGGGGAAGCTGTGGAGCTGTTCTCCAATAGGGGAGAGCGGTTCAAGGTGGAGCTAATAGGGGAGATTCAAGACGATACCGTATCGATCTATAGGCAGGGGGAGTTCGTTGATCTTTGCCGGGGCCCACATGTCAGGTCCACAGGGGTTCTCAGAAACTTTAAGCTGCTTTCCCTTGCGGGGGCCTACTGGCGGGGGGACGAGAAAAATGTAATGCTTACCCGCATATACGGCACTGCATTTCATAGCAAGGAGGCTCTTGATCTTTATCTTGCAAGGTTAGAAGAGGCCAGGCAGCGGGATCATCGCAAGCTGGGCCGGGAGCTCGACATCTTTAGCATTCAACCAGAGGGGCCGGGTTTCCCCTTTTTCCACCCCAAGGGTATGGTGATCCTGAATGAGCTGGTTGACTTCTGGAAGAGGGAGCACAAGCGCAGGGGATATCTTGAGATTCGCACTCCCCTGATCCTTGATAGGAGCCTGTGGGAGAGGTCCGGGCACTGGGATCACTACAGGGAGAACATGTACTTTACCAGCATTGATGAAAGGCCTTTTGCGGTGAAGCCCATGAATTGTCCGGGGGGCATACTGGTCTTTAAGAGCTCCACCAGGAGTTACCGGGACCTTCCCCTTAGGATGTCAGAGCTGGGTGTGGTCCACCGGCACGAGAGATCCGGTGTGCTTCATGGGCTCATGCGGGTTCGGTGCTTTACGCAGGATGATGCCCATATATACTGCACTCCTGAGCAAGTTGGGGAGGAGATCGCAGGGGTAATAGACCTTATGAGGTACGTCTACAAAGACGTTTTTGGCTTCCCCTACAAGGTTGAGCTTTCCACTCGGCCTGACAACTACATGGGGAGCCTGGATATGTGGAACCTTGCGGAGGATAAGCTCCGGGAGACCCTGGAGGCTACGGGGACGGAGTACAAGGTCAACCCCGGGGATGGCGCTTTTTACGGGCCCAAGATAGATTTTCACCTTGAGGATTCCATAGGCAGGACCTGGCAGTGCGGCACCATACAGCTGGACTTCCAGATGCCGGAGAAGTTCGACGTTTCCTACGTGGGGGCTGATGGCATGGAGCATAGGCCTGTCATGATCCACCGCACGGTTTTTGGAAGCCTCGAAAGGTTCCTCGGCATCCTTATAGAGCATTATGCCGGGGCCTTCCCTTTCTGGCTCGCCCCGGTGCAGGTGAAGATTCTCCCGGTAAAGCCGGAGCTGGGGGACTATGCCTCTAACGTGGATCAGGTCCTCAAGGGGTGGGGTATAAGGACCGAGATGGATTGGAGGGACGAGAAGCTGGGCAGGAAGATAAGGGATGCCCAGGTCTCAAAAGTGCCCTACATGTTGGTCATAGGCGGTAAGGAGGCGGAATCCTCCACGGTGGCGGTGCGACATAGGGTCAATGGAGATCTTGGGGCCATGTCCCTTGAGTCCCTAAAGGCGGTTTTAGATCGGGAATTTCGCCCAAGGTAGTAGGCGGAATGCAGGGGATAGGTGATGTCCCGTAGGATCCCTTGCAATGGCGGTGAGGGTGTGGTATGCTCTCGAGGCCGTGGGTAAAGACCCTTCGGCCTGTCTTCAAGAAGAGGATGTGCGCCCTCTCACCTGCCGCCAAAGGCGTCGGGTTGCCTGTTTCGGAGTGGAGATTCCTTTTGGGCTGGGCGCCGTCTGCGCCCAGCTTTTTTTGTTGGGTGAGAAGAGCAGTTTAAATCACGGGAGGTGGAGTGCTATAAGCTTCAAGGATGATGAACCCCGCGTCAATCTGGAGATACGTGCGGCAGAGGTGCTTCTGATCGATGATCAGAACGTGAAAGTGGGGGTGGTACCTCTCCAGGAGGCCTTGCGGATGGCAGAGGAGAGGGAGCTGGATTTGGTGGAGGTGGCCCCCCTTGCGAAGCCGCCGGTCTGCAAGATCATGGACTACGGCAAGTATCGGTTCCAGCAGCAGAAGAGGGACAAGGACGCCCGTAAGAAGCAAAAGAGCCAGGCCCTCAAGGAGATAAAGATGAGGCCGAAGATCGACGTCCATGACTACTCCTTTAAAGTTAGGGCCGTAAGGGACTTTCTTGAGGATGGACATAGGGTTAAGGTCTCGGTTTTCTTTAGGGGCAGGGAGATGGCCTTTCTGGACAAGGGGCGTGAGGTGCTTGACAGGGTCCGAAAGGACGTGGCAGACCTGGGCAAGGTTGAGATGGAGCCCAGGATGGAGGGATCCTACATGAGGATGATGATAGCCCCGTTGGCCCAGGCTTCATCTAAGGATCTCGAAGGTTCTAAGTCCGTCCGCCCCCGGGACCCAAAGAACGTTGATTCCAGTTCAACGGACGTTTCGTCCGAAGAATCTTGAGGAGGGACTAAGGTGCCTAAGGTTAAGACTCATTCGGGTGCGAAGAAGCGGTTTTCCGTAAGTGGATCCGGGAAGCTTGTGTTCAAGAAGAGTGGCAGGAGCCATCTTCTGGAGTGTAAGAACGCCAAGCGTCGCCGTCGGCTTCGTCAGAAGGGCGTGTTGGGCGGAACCCTGGGAGAGAACGTCAAGAAGCTGCTCCCCTACGCGTAAGCTAAGAAATCCGGGAAGAGGTGAACTCTAAATGAGGGTTAAAGGCTCCAGCGCAAGCCGCAGGAAGCAGAAGAAGCTTTTCAGCATAACCAAGGGTTTTTGGGGAAGGAAGAAGAACGTATATCGCAGGGCCAGGGAGGCGTTCCTGCACGCCCTTTCCAAGGCCTACCATGACCGCAGGGCGAAGAAGCGGGATTTCCGCAGGCTGTGGATAATTCGTATCAACGCGGCTGCCAGGATGCATGGCATGAGCTATAACTCCTTGATAGCGGGTCTGAAGAAGGGTGGCATTGAGATTAACCGCAAGATGCTGGCGGACCTTGCAGTTAACGATGCTAACGCTTTCGGTGCTTTGGTTTCCAAGGCTAAGGAGGCGTTGGGCCGTTAAAGACGGTCTTTTGCTATGAGATCTTATAGCTCTTTCAGACCAGAGCTGTGGCTTGTGTTTGGGTTCCTGTCGCTTATAGCGGCAGGAGCCCTTGCTCTTTGGAGCATAGGCATTTTAAAGTCCATGCCGATAGATTTTTTGGATGCCCTTTTTACATCCACGTCTGCGGTATGTGTTACGGGACTCTCTACCATAGATATTGGGAGGGATCTTCCAACGGCCTCCCAGGTGGTTTTATTGATGCTCATCCAGATAGGCGGTCTTGGAGTGATGACCGCCACCACCGCCTTTGCCGTGGTTTTAGGGGCCAGGATAAGCATCAAGGGGAGGTTGATATGGGCTGGCAGCATGGGCCTTGATACACCGCAAGGGGCGGTCAAGCTGCTCATAAGGGTGTTTGTGATATCCCTGTTTGCTGAAGCCTTGATGAGCGTTCCGCTGTTCCTGGGGTTTCTTCAAACAGAGCCTGTGGGCCGAGCTGCCTATATGGCGGTGTTTCATTCGATAAGCGCCTTCTGTAATGCCGGTTTCTCCCCTTATTCGAACAGCCTTGTGGACTTCTCCAGCAACTTCCTTGTGATGATACCAATAACCTTGCTTATAGTTGTAGGGGGGATGGGCTTCCCCGTGGTTGATGATGTCATAATGTGCGTAAAGCTCCGAAGATGGCGGCCATCCCCCTACTCTAGGGTGGTGCTAAAGTCCACCTTTTGGCTCATAGTCCTTGGATCCCTTTTGCTGTTTTTGAGTGAGTTTAATGGTGCCATGAGGGGGATGCCCTTCTCTGAGAAGGTTATGAACGCGGTCTTTCACAGCGTGACCCCAAGAACTGCGGGGTTTAACTCGTTGCCCATGACGTCCCTTTCCGGTTTGTCCTTGGTTTTCACCGTTTTCCTCATGTGGGTGGGAGCTAGTCCGTCTTCCACGGGAGGTGGAGTTAAGACCACTACTTTGGCGGTGCTATGGGCCAGTTGCGTTTCCGAGGTAAGGGGTCTTGGAGAGGTGAGACTGGAGGGGCGAAGCGTGGACTCGAGGCTTCAAAGGAAGGCCCTCACCGTATCAATGCTCTATACATTGGCAATATTTATTGCAGTGTGCCTGCTGACCGTTTTTGAGCCGCTTCCCACGTCGACCCTCATCTTCGAGGCGTTCTCCGCCATGGGCACAGTGGGCCTCTCTCTTGGGATCACATCAAAGCTAACTCCGGAGGGGAAGCTTATTTTGATATTGCTGATGTATTGGGGTAGAGTTGGTATCGTAACCTTCATGTACTCCCTTTTTAGACGGCATGTCCCCGGCAGAGTCCTTTTGCCTGGGATTAACATGCCAATAGGTTGAGGGGAGGTCTTGTGGTGGAGAAGAAAACAGTTCTTGTCGTGGGGCTTGGACGTTTTGGGCAGTCCCTGTGCCTTAGGCTTACTGAGCTAGGACATAAGGTCATAGGGGTTGACCGCGTTCGGGCCAGGGTTGAGGCCTTGGCAGACGATCTGGAGTACGTGGCCCAGTTAGATTCCTCCGATGAAGAGGCCTTGATGAAGGTCGGAGCCAAGGAAGTGGACCTTGCAGTGGTAGCAATAGGAGAGGGACTTGAGGCCAGCGTTCTAACCACTGCCATATTAAAGGACCTCGGGGTGCCGGTTTGGGCCAGGGCGACCAATGCACTTCACGCCAAGGTATTGGAAAGGGTAGGAGCGGCCAGGGTCTTTTACCCGGAGAAGGAGATGGGTATAGTCATAGCGGATCAGATAGTACGCCCTTGGATGAGCTACTTCCACGTAGGGGGTGACTCGGAGATAACCATAGCCCAGATCGAAGGAGCCCGTCTGGCCGGAAAGTCTTTGAGGGACCTAGACCTTACAAAACGCTACGGAGTTCTGGTATTATTCGCTGAACGGGATGGCAAGAGATACGTCCCAAGGGGAGACACCGAGGTCCTAGCCATGGACAAGCTTTGGATAGCTGGCAAGGATGCTGATGTCGCCCGTTTCATGAACACGTTAAGCAGGGAAGGGTGAGGGATGTGAGGGATCTTGTGGCCGAGGCCTTTGAGATTAAAATGGCCTTGGAAGATGAGCTGGCCTTAGCAAGGGCCCCAGAGGATGTGGAGGCTGTTATGGTTAAGTACCTTGGGCGCAAGGGTGCTCTCACGCTTCTGATGAGGTCCCTTGGGGATGTGCCTAAGGATGAAAGGCCTAGAGTTGGTAGGGAGTTAAACGTAATTAAGGACAAGTGCGAACTCCAGGCTAAGGAGAGGCTGGAGGACCTCGTTAGGATAAGGGAAGTTCAGGAAGAGGGGAGCAACGTCCTAGATGTCTCCCTCCCTGGTGCTGGACGTCCTTTTGGCCGGTTCCATCCTGTGGCTCAGACTATGGAGGAGATCGTCTCCATATTCGTGTCCCTTGGTTTCTCGGTGGCCACGGGGCCGGAGATAGAGACGGACTTCTATAACTTTGAAGCCCTCAACTTTAAGGCTCACCATCCCGCAAGGGACATGCAGGATACGTTCTTCCTTGAGGACAACAGACTTCTTCGAACCCATACCTCGCCGGTGCAGGTTCGCTCCATGTTGTCTATGGGAGCCCCCCTCAGGATAGTGATACCAGGAAGGGTTTACCGAAGGGATAGCGATCCTACCCACTCCCCCATGTTCCACCAGGTTGAAGGTCTCCTGCTTGACGAGGACGTATCAGTGGCGGACCTAAAGGGGTGCCTTCAGGTATTCGTGGACTCCATATTTGGGAAGCCCCTTAAATCTCGATTCAGGGGCAGTTATTTCCCCTTCACTGAACCATCTATAGAGATGGACGTGGAATGCGTCGTTTGTGGTGGAGCTAATCCGTCATGCCGGGTCTGTAAGGGGACCGGTTGGCTTGAGATCCTGGGTGCTGGCATGGTCCATCCTAACGTTCTAAGGAGTGGTGGGGTAGACCCTGATAGGTTCGGTGGTTTCGCCTGGGGCATGGGGGTTGATAGGATAGCCATGCTGAAGTACGGCCTATCCGATTTGAGGCCCCTTTTTGAGGCGGATCTTTCTTACTTAAGCGGGGGAATGGTTCGATGAGAGTACATCTTGGATGGCTTAGAAAACTTGTGGGGATAGACGTTTCGCTGGACATGCTGATGGATCGCCTCACCATGACTGGCACGGAGGTGGAGGAGGTCATAGCCCCCGCAGGGGCTTCCAGCGGTATCCTTATAGCTCAAGCGGAGGATGTTTTGCCGCATCCAGCTAAGCCTAACCTCTCGGTGGTGACGGTTAACTATCGCTCTGGTAAGGCCACGGTGGTAACGGGTGCCCGCAACGTGGAGGTTGGAGGGCTTTTCCCCTATGCCCCTCCTGGAGCTAGGATATTCGATGGGGCTGAGCTTTCGGTCAGGCCCTTTGGTGGGGTTGATAGCCATGGGATGTTGCTGTCCTGCCAGGAGCTTGGGCTGGATGGGCTTGATTCATCAGGGGGGCTGCTTAGGCTGCCCTCGGATGCCCCGGTGGGAGAGGATTTCCTCAATTGGGCCGAGCTGGATCAGCCGGTCTTAGACCTTTCTATAACCCCTAACAGGGGGGACCTGTGTTCCATGCTTGGGGTTGCCCGAGAGGTTTCGGCCCTTACAGGGGCTGATCTCTTGCCCGTTGAGATGCCGGATATAAACTGGTCCGATGATGATTGGACTAATAGGTTTCAACTCAAGGTCTCTGACGATGGTTGCTGGAAGTATCTTTTGGGTTTTGGGGAAGTCAAGTTCGTTGGGGAGTCTCCGTTCTTTGACAGGCTCAAGTTGGTTCTGGCGGGCATGAGGCCCCTCAACAACGTGGTGGATCCCACCAACCTGGCGATGTTGTTGTTCGGCCATCCGCTTCACGCCTTCGATGCGGGCCGTCTGCCCTCCAACTCCGTCGAAGTGAGGGGAGCAGTTTCCGGAGAAACCATAAGGACCCTGGATGGCAGGGATCGGGAGCTTCAGGATAAGGACATCCTTATTTGCAGCAACCGAATTCCCATCGCCATCGCCGGTGTCATGGGAGGGGAGGAGACGGAGGTTAAGCATGACACCAAGATGATCTTGCTGGAATCGGCGGTCTTCGATCCTGCCCGGGTCAGCGTGACATCCAGGAGGCTTGGTATAACCAGCCAGGCGGCGTTTCGGTACAGCCGGTCGGTTGACTGGGGAGCCAGCGAGGCTGCAGCCCTGTACGCTTTGGGGAAGATGTCCCAGGGAGGGGCTGTGGTAGTGGGGAGAGGCTTCCTTAAGCACCAGGAGGATTTCCGTATCGATCGCCGCATATCCCTTAGGCTTTCGTCGCTTAAAAGGGTTCTCCTTATGGATTCACTGGAGCAGGCCTGTGACATCTTGGAGGCCCTTGGTTTTAAAGGGGAGGAGTTGTCGCCCTCTCACGCCGTCTTCTCTGTTCCCTCCTGGAGGAGCGATGTGGAGGGGGAGGAAGATCTAATCGAGGAGGTCGGTAGAGTTAGGGGGTACCACTTGGTGGAGCCCAGGATCCCCGGCAACCTAAGGGGCAGGGGTGTTATCCCCCGGGATTTTGAGCTGTCCAACTCCCTGCGGAGGTTAGCCATATCGAGGGGATATGTAGAGGTTGTGACGTACAGCTTTACATCTCCTGAAGAGTTGGGAGCGTTGGGTGTTCCCCACGAGGGATCTCCGTGCATAGTCAATCCTATAAGCAGGGAGCATCTAATGATGAGGCCGCTCATCGTCGTGGGTTTGATAAGAGGCCTTAAGGGGAACCTAAGCTCTGGGTGGAGGAAACCCATAAGGATGTTTGAGACGGGTAACGTGTTCTCTTCACAGGGAGAGGATCACCACATAGCTGGTTTGGTGTTTGTGGGGAAGGACACCCGGTCTGTCCATGGGGAAAGGGTTCGAGAGGATTTCTTTACCGTCAAGTCCGACGTGGCTGCTATGCTGGAGTTGTGCGGGGTAGAGGCGAGTTGGATCAGGGGAAGGGAACCGTTTGGGCATGCTGGGCAGACCGCTCACATCATCGTAGGCGGCGTGAAGGTGGGCTTCCTGTGCAGGTTGAAGCCCTCAATTGAAAGGGAGCTTGGGGTGGATGAAGGGGCCTTTGTCTTCGAGCTTAACATGGACGGCATTTTAAATGGCCAGCTGCCTAAGTTTGGCGGTTCCTCCAGGTTCCCTTCGGTTAGCAGGGATATGGCGATAATGGTGGCCTCCGATGTCCCAGCGGTTCAGGTTGAGAATGCGATCCGCCAGCTTATGGATCCTCAGCTGGCGGTTGCGGTGGAGCTTTTCGATGTCTACATGGGTAAGGGGTTGGCCTGAGGGGGCTAAGAGCTTGGCTTTTTCCGTGGTTTATCGTCACCCCGAGCGTACCCTGCGGGATGATGAGGTAGACCAGGTTCATTTTACCTTAAGGCAGAAGCTCCAGGACAGGGGATATACACTGAGGTAAAGTGGAAGGAGGAGGACTATTCGCCATGAGCCAGCAGTTTGAGCAGATAGAGCGTTTGGTAGATCGCCTGGGGGCGAAGATATCCCTTCTGCAGAAGGAGAGGGATTCCGCTTTGTCGGAGGTGGCATCCCTTAAGTCTCAGCTTCAGGAGAAGGACCTTGAGTTGATCAGGGTTAAAAAGGAGATGCAGAGGACGGTAGAACAGCTGGAAAGGGAAAAGACGGCACTTCAGAAGGAGCTTCAGCAGCAGGAGCAGAGGATGGGTGACTTGTTCGGCAAGATAAGATCCTTGCTCCCCGAGGATCCTGCGGGTCGTCAGTAGCCCCAAGGGGGTACCATGGAGCGTCGTCTCGTCCTGTTGGTGGGAAAGAAGTCGTACCCTATAGTTACGTCCTTGGAAGAGGAGGAGGTCCAGGAGGCGGCAGGGCTTGTGAGATCCTTGGTGGACTCGTTGGATCCCTCCCTTAGTCAGGACGAGAGGCTTTTCTTGGCCTCCATGTCCCTTTCAAGCCAGCTGTTGAAGCTTCTGGGTGATCTTGAAAGGTTGGTGGAGGGGGACTTGGAGTGACCGTGATGTTATCATCCCCCCTGGACTGGGCCCTCGCCTTGGTAGGGGGGTTTTGGATACTTAGGGGTGTTTTTAGGGGGTTTGTGGCGGAGCTGGCTTCGCTGTTGGGATGGCTGTTGGGTTTTGTCCTGGCGGTTCGCTTTTCCAAACCCGTTGTGTCCCTGTTGGTTAGTTTTGACATCCCGCCTTTTGTGTGCCCGGTCCTATCCTTCATCGGGGTTGTAGGTTTATGTGTTTTGGTTTGCCGGGTCTTGGGGGGGCTTGTTAGATCCATAGTTTCCAAGGCCAAGCTGTCCTTGTTGGATAGGCTCCTTGGCGGTGCATTTGGAGCTGCCAAACTGCTCATCCTGGTGTTGCTATTTTTTGCAATTGGGAGGGCTTTGTCTCCATTTCTAGCCCCTGGTTGGGAGGAGCGGAGCTTGTTTTTTAGCCTGGTGTCATCCCATCGGGATCTCCTTATGGGGCTTTTCGATGCCGTTGAGATCGTCCCGCATGGGGGTTTGTTGCCGGGGTTACATCGCTAATCGATCGCAGATGCTCTCCTAGAGAGTTTAGAGGTGAGATGTTTTGATATGTGACGCCAATACGTACAGGGTCCTTGAGGTAGACAAGGTCCTGGGTATCGTGAGCGGGTTTTGCCGAGGGGAGCTTGGCGTCAGGCGAGCGTTGTCCTTGCCTCCAGCGGGGGATGTAGGGGCTCTCAAGAGGAGGTTTGAGGTCCTAAGGGCCTTTGAATCCTCGGTTATAAGGAGAGGTGACTACCCGTGGGACTACAGGGCTGCCCCTCTTGATGGTCTTATAAGGGAGGCAAAATCGTATGGCTGGTTGAGTGGGGCAGAGCTGGTTCGCTTTAGGATCAACCTTTGGTTGGCCCAAAGGGTGAAGGCCAGGCTTAAGGAGGATGCTTCGGAGCACGAGGCATTGCGGGATCTTATGCGGTGCTTCCCGGACTGGGAGGAGGAGCTCTCTAGCCTGGACGTTTTGGACGATGACGGGGGGCTCTATGATCGAGCTTCCGACAGGCTTAAGGATATACGCCAAAAGATGAGGGACCTCCGCCATCAGGTTAGGAGCCGATGGAACGACATATTGTCCAGCTCTCACTTGGCGTCGATGCTGCAGGACAAGGTTCTCGTTCTTCGGAACGGTAGGTTTTGTGCCCTGGTGAGGTCTGATATGGCCGGGACATTTCCCGGTATCGTTACCGAACGGTCTGCCTCTGGTAACAGCGTCTACGTGGAACCCTCTCAGCTTTTGCCCTTGAACAACCGCATGTCATTGCTCACCAATGATGAGCGGGAAGAGGAGGAGAGGATCCTTAAGGAGCTCACGGAGATGTTGCTGGCCCGAGAGGGGGCTTTGTTGAACACCGATGAGGCCTTGGGTACCGTTGATCTACTCTGGGCCCAGGTGGACATGATGAGGTCTAAAAAGTGGACGGTACCGGAGGTAACAGGGGAAAGAAGCTTTTGCCTTAAGGGTGCGAAGCATCCCCTCTTGGATGATAGAGCGGTGCCGCTGGATATCTCCTGTGGTGAAAGGTTTAGGATGCTCGTGATAACCGGTCCCAACACGGGAGGCAAGACCGTGGCGCTTAAGACCTCGGGGGTGGTGGTGTACCTCGCCTGGTTGGGTTTCCCGGTTCCTTGTTCCGAGGGCACTAAGGTGGGGGATATAGGGGAGCTCTTTGCCGACATAGGGGATGAGCAGAGCATAGAACAGAACCTATCCACGTTCAGCGGCCATATAAATCAGCTTAGGAACATAATGGAACGGGTGACCGATAGGTCATTGGTCTTGCTGGACGAGCTAGGAGCCGGTACGGATCCTGAGGAGGGTTCTGCGCTGGGAGTTGCGGTGTTGGAGTACTTCCTAGGTCGTCGGTGCCTTCTGATAGCCACGACACATCATAACAGGATAAAACATTTTGCCATGACCACGCCTCGTGTTGAGGCTGCGTCTATGGAGTTCGACCCTGTAACGTTGTCCCCTACTTACAGGCTTCTTATGGGTATACCCGGCAGCAGCAATGCGATACTCATAGCGGAGAGGCTTAAGATGCCCCCTGAGGTTATAAGAAGGGCAAAGGACGAGATGGGCAGGTCTCCGACGGGAGTGGATCTCCTTCTAAAGGGGCTGGAGGATCGACAAAGGGATTTAGACTTGAGGCTTAAGGAAGTGGAGGCCTTGAGAGCAGAGCTAGATGCGATGAAGCGGGATTACTTGGCCAAGTATGGCAAGGTCCTGTCGGATTCGGAGTCGATAATAAGAGAAGCCAAGGTTAAAGCGGAGCAGTTGGTGCATCGGGCGGAGGAAGAGGCCAAGGCCCTTTTGGTGGAGCTTCGCAGCAAGTCCCATGCGGAGGCCCAGAGGGCCTACCAAAGGGGAAGGGAGAAGGTCAGGCGTGCCGCCGCCACCCTGGATCAGCTTGGATCTGATGTGCTTGATCTGCCGTCTCCTGTTTCGGATCGAGGATTGTCGGTGGGCGATGTGGTGGAGATAAGAGGGAGTGCGGTGAAGGGGGAGCTGGCGGAGATAGATGGAGATCATGGGGTTGTGGTATCGGGGGCCATGAGGATAAGAGTCCCCCTCAAAAACCTGGTCCTATCGGCATCTCCGCTCAAGGTGCCCCAGTCCAAGGTTACGGTATCTACCCCCGAGAAGGTCTTGAGCTCTATCATGATAAGGGGCATGACGTTGGATGAAGCGATGCCCCTGGTGGAGAGGTATATAGACCAAGCCTACCGCGTGGGTTACGGAGAAGTGGAGATAATACACGGACGCGGTGAGGGCATACTGAGAAGGGCGGTCCATGACCTGCTTAGGCGCCTGCCGTTCGTGGAGTCCTTCCGTCTTGGGGGGCCAGGAGAAGGGGGACATGGCGTAACGGTGGTTCGTTTCGCCAGGTGATCTAAAAGTTAAAGCCTGGATAAGGTTGCGCTTCGTCCTTCTCCGTGGTAATATATGCACCGTCAAGCGTGTCCGTAGCTCAGCTGGATAGAGTGTTGGCCTCCGGAGCCAAAGGTCCCGGGTTCGAATCCCGGCGGGCACGCCATGATTTTTAGGCCCTTAGGGGCCTTTTTTTGTTTTATCCGGCCCTGTCGTTTCCTTCCTCTTTCTACTACTTCTTCTTGAAGAGGGGCTTAAGTATGGTTAGCTTTTCCCTCCTGCGGCTTCTTATGGGCTTAAGGCGGCCCAGTGGAGTCCGTAGTTGCTGTTTTGTTTAGCTTATTTAGTCGGATTGGATCTCTCCAGGTTTATGAGAAACACCTTGGTCTCAGATCCGCCTGGAGCAGAGAATCCCCCGAGCCCGTTGCGTCCCACGACCCTATGGCATGGGATCACTATGATTATTGGGTTGGCGGCACAGGCTCTTCCCACGGCCCTTGCCGCCATTGGGGATCCCATGGATTTTGCGATGTCTCCATAGCTTTGGGTTTGACCGTAGGGTATCCCTGTCAAGGCATTAAAGACTTGGCGTTGGAAGGTCGTTCCCCTGGGCTCTACCCTAAGATGAAATTCCCTTCTTTTCCCTTCAAAGTACTCGATAAGTTGTTCCATGGCGTTTTGAACCACAGGAGATGGGCAACAACCTTTGGGCTCCTGTCCTACTATGACCTTGATCCCTGTGATCGCATCCCCCTCTGCCGTCACCATGATGGGGCCTATCGGGGTTGAGATCGTTCCGATGGATTTGCCGCACATGGGCGTCCCCCCATTACAAAGGCGTTTTTGAGCGATCAATTAGATCTGGGTGAGCTATTGAAATTTAGATGTAGAAGTTGTTTAGCCACCAGATTCCGAACGATATGCTGGTGAGGGTTACAGGAAGGCCCACCTTAAGGTGTTCCATGAATGATATCCTGACCCTCCCGGATGCTCCTTCTACGACTATTATGTTCGCTATGGATCCCAGTATGGTCAGGTTCCCTGCGAAGGTGGAGCTCATGGCAAGGATTAGCCATCCCCTGTCACCCAACCCGAGGGTTTTCACGAGGGGTTTAAGGAGCATCACCGCAGGGACGTTGCTTACCAAGTTGGAAAGACCTGCGGACACGAAAGAAAGGGAGATGCTCCCCCTTAAGGCAATGGTGCTGAGGTCGGATAGCCAGGTAAAAGCCTTGGATCCCTGGAAGCCGCCCATTATCACGAACAATCCGATGAAAAGGAGGAGAAGTTTGAAGTCTATCATTTGGTACACCTTTTCTGGCTTTACCCTTCTTGTAATAAGGAAACAAGAGGCTATGGCCATTGCAACCACTTCTATGGGTAAACCGGAGAAGAAGCCCGCGAGGCAAGCGGTGCTTAAAAAGATGAACTTGATGACCATGGCTTTGTGATATGGGAAGTTCCCGGAATCCTTGTGCTGTGTCGTTGGTGTGGTCAACTGGTGCCTGTAGAAGATCCTGATGGCCACGTAAGTAAAAAGGAGCCCCGCTGCTGATGGGACCAGCATGTTTATGAAGAACTTTCCATAATTGATCCCTGAAGCCATTCCTATTATCAGGTTCTGGGGGTTTCCGGTTATCGTGGCAGCGCTGCCCACGTTGGCCGCCATGCAAAGGGCCAGCAGGTGTGGTCGTGGGTCGGTGCCCATGGAGTAGGTCAACCTCAGCAGCATCGGTGTGAACAGGAGGCATATGGTATCGTTCACGAACAGGGCTGAAAGTACGCCCGCTGCGGCGATGACGAAGATGAGAAGCCCGTTAGGCGTGCCTGCCCGTTTCAGGACCCAGGCGGATAGAAGGTTTACCGCCCCGGAGAGTCTGAAGTGTGCCACCAGGACCATAAGACCGAAGAGGGTGGCCAAGGTCCTGTAATCTATGGATTTGTACGCATCCTCCATGGATATGGCTCCTACGAAGACCATAAGGGAGGCACCGATTATGACCGCCCCTGTCCGGTCTATGCGAAGGATGGGAGGCTGTCCTATGGCTAGGATGAGATATGAAACAGCGAATATCAAAACCGATGGTTCCAACTGGTGCACCGCCTTGTCCAACTGCTTTGGGGGTATTTTTTTGATAATTAATCATGAATCTCCTTGCGCCCCTTGGCAGATGTGCTATTCTTACTCTCTGGGTTCTAGATTATCAGGAAACGAGCTTTGCAGGAAGGGGATGGATCATTGGAAATCAAGCCGATGAAGAAGATCAAGAAGCTTAAGAAGCTGAAGCTTTATGGCTTCAACAACCTAACTAAGTCCTTGAGCTTCAATCTTTACGATATATGTTACGCCAAGACTCCTGAGCATCGTAACGCGTACATAGACTACATAGACGAGGAGTACAACGCCACGAGGTTGACCACCATACTCACGGAGGTGGCCAACATCATAGGAGCTAATATATTGAACGTAGCCTATCAGGATTACGATCCCCAAGGGGCAAGCGTGGCGCTGCTTATATCGGAGGAGAAGGTAGGAGAGAGCCAGGCAGATCACTGTCAGGAGCAGGATGAAGGGGAGAGCCCCGGACCCCTTCCCCAGACGTATCTCGCACATTTGGATAAGAGCCATATAACTGTTCATACCTACCCGGAAAGCCACCCGGACCGAGGGGTATGTACTTTCAGGGCTGATATAGACGTATCAACCTGCGGCAGGATATCGCCACTTAAGGCCCTTAACTACCTGTTGCATACTTTCTCGCCTGACATCGCCATCATAGACTACAGGGTGAGGGGCTTTACGAGGGACATATCGGGGGAGAAGTTCTTCCTGGACCACAAGATAAACTCCATACAAAACTTCATATCAAAGGATACCCGTGAACTTTATCAGTTCATTGATGTTAACATATATCAGGAGAACATATTCAATACAAAGATGATAATAAAGGACTTCGACCTGGACAACTATCTCTTTGGTACCGGTAAGAAGTCGCTTCTTCCTGGGGAGAAGAAGAGGATAAAGCAGGAGATCAAGAAGGAGATGGCGGAGATTTTCGCCGGCCGGAACCTGCCATCGTTTTAAGGGGCTGAATGAGCAGTATCTTTATGGAAGAAGCCCTTAGTGAGGCCCGAGCTGCCTTTGAGGCTGGTGACGTGCCGGTGGGGGCGGTTATCGTCGTGGCGGGCCGGGTTGTAGGTAGGGGCAGGAATGTCAGGGAGGTTGACCAAGATCCTTTAGGGCATGCGGAAATGGTGGCTATAAGGGATGCATGTTCCCGGCTTGGTCGCTGGCGGCTTGATGGGGCCTCCATCTATGTGACGTTGGAGCCCTGTGTTATGTGTGCGGGTGCCATATTGCAGAGCCGCATAGGGGAGGTACATTTTTCGCTAAGGGATCCCAAGGCTGGGGCATGTGGATCCCTGTATGATGTCCTTAGGGATCCCAGGCAGCCTCTTCGATGTAGGGTGTTCGAGGGAGAGAAGGCGGAGGAATCGCGGCGTTTACTGTGGGCCTTTTTCAAATCCCGCAGGGGTGTTAGAGCTGGACAATCCGCGGAGGGTTGAATATAATTCTCATCGTTTCTCCGTTGTGTTGTTTTGCGTGGAGGGGTGGCCGAGTGGTCGAAGGCGGGCGACTCGAAATCGTCTAGGCGGTGCTGAGCCGTCTCGTGGGTTCAAATCCCACCCTCTCCGCCATTTGGGTAAGCAGCAGGGCCATTCTTAGGCCCTGCTTTTTTGTTGTCGTTTTTAGCGTGTTTTTGTCATTCCCTGCCTTTGATTCACCGATTTCCATTCTAGAGCTGCTAGCTCAATTCAGCCATTTTTAATCGGCATGTCCTGCTTGCCTTGGTTATTTAGTCATAAGTTGAGGTCCTAATCTTTATACATAGTGCTCTTGCTTGTTTGGATCAGGATGTGCACGCGCTTTTGAGCTCCTGTAACGTTGGCCTTGGCGATTAGACTAACCTCTTATGAGATCTGGTGTATTTTAGGGGGCGTAATAGCCTAAAAGTTGCGGGAGTTCGAGGATTTGGTAGCTTTATTGTTTTTGTGGTGCTTGACATATTCTATTGAATGATATAGTTTTCCTGAATCATAGTCTTCATATTTGGAGGTGTTGTATTGTGGTAGATAAGTCCGCTTCTGGATCTGATAAGCCTAAAAGGGCCAGGAGGCCAAGAAGGAGTCCTGAGGAGCTTTTGGCAGATCTTGAAAGGCGCCGTGCAAAACTTGAAAAGCGACTGATGAAGAAAAACCAGGAAACGGTAATGGCGCTGGGGTATGCTTTTCTCAAGGCGGTTGGGAAAGACCTTTCTTCTCTGGATTCATCGGAGTCCAGTAGGATAATATCCGAGCAAGATTATGCGCTTCAGTTTGTGAGGAGGCTTATGGGCAAGGACTAACATCTCCCGGAATTGATGTGTATGATAAAGAAAATGCCCTAGGGGGCTTGAAATATTCCTTGTGATTAGGTATTATTCCCCGCGTGACCGATCGAGGATGCGGAGAGGTGGCTGAGTGGTCGAAGGCGCTCGCCTGGAGAGCGAGTGGGCGGTATAAAAGCCGCCCCGAGGGTTCAAATCCCTCCCTCTCCGCCATGGTTTGTGCGAGTTGTGTGGGGCCCTACGGGCCCCGCGTTTGTGTTGGGACTTTTGCCCATCGGTAGTGTTGCGGCCTCCAGCGGGAGGCCTAGCCCCGTGCGGCGCAGCCTCGTGAACCCCGCCAGGTCCGGAAGGAAGCAACGGTAAACGATGAGCTGCGGGTGCCACGGCAAGCTGGGTCTCCCGCTGGGGGCCGCACCCGTTTTTTTCTGTGTGTCCCCTTTATGGGTTAGGGGGTGTGTGTTATGCCCTTGTTATACTTGGACGTCCATCGACGGGGTTGCGATGAGGCTCTGTGGATCCCCTTTTACTTGATTCGGGGGGAGTACTTGGTGCGTAGGATGTTTGCTAGGCCATCCTACGTAAGAGGTTTATGGCTCTTGAACGGCCTATTCGGCTCCCTCGAGGAGGTTGCCCCGAAGCGCCCGCTGGAGCTTGAGGAGGGGGCCCTCCAAGCTTCAGGTGCTAAGCATGTATTAGACTTCCGCATTGCTCCGGACGAGGCCGAACGGAGGGTTTTTGCGGCCATCTCTGACGTGGGGTTTTGGGGTAAGCTTGCAGCGGTCACACAGGGGGCTAGCGTTTCCACCACCCCCTTTTATGCGCAGTATTGCATCGAAGACGGCAAGCTCTTTGATCCCTTCTGCGGAGCAGAATGTACGGATCCGCTGCTCCTCGGGTTCATTGCTCCCCGTCCAGAGGGGTGAGGTCTATCATGGCCTTGATGAGCCTCTCCAGCTCGTCCATTTTTTCCTTGGGGACTTCTGAGGCCGCTTGGCTTATGCACTGGTTAAGGTAGTTCTTGAGCACCGCGATGGACGCGTTCTGCATTGCCTTCCTCGCGGCGTTCAGCTGGATAAGTATATCTTTGCAGGGCTTTTCATCCTCTATCATCTTCTGTATGCCTCGTATCTGTCCCTCTAAGCGCTTTAACCGGTTAAGCACTGCGGTTTTCCCTGTGGTGTTCTTGGTCTTCTTAGAGTTCATTTCAACTCTTCAGCTCCTAACGATATGGTATGCTCGTAGAACTCAGGGGTTAATGCCCCCCGTAGGTATGTATCCTATACCGACATGCCTTGAAGGTCAACGACTATCGTGATATACTGCCCAGCGGTAGTCCGCACACGGGCGGATCTATTGGGTGTTGCCCTGTGAACGTACGGGGTTCCCATGGGATATGACGCCCGTGGAGGTAAAAACAAGGAGGGAAACCACATGGCGGTAGTGAGCATGAAGCAGTTGTTGGAGTGTGGGGTTCACTTCGGTCACCAGACCAGGCGCTGGAACCCGAAGATGAAGCCATACATATTCACCGAGCGGAACGGGATCTACATCATTGATCTTCAGAAGACGGTGAAGGGTCTTGAGAGGGCTTACAGCTTCGTTCGGGAGGTGGCCAAGGAGGGGGGCAGCATGCTCTTCGTGGGCACCAAGCGGCAGGCCCAGGAGCCCATACGGAACGAGGCCCTTCGCTGTGGCCAGTTTTACATAAACCAGCGCTGGCTTGGCGGGCTTCTCACCAACTTTGCTACCATAAGGCGCCGGATCAATCGCATGATCGAGCTTCAGAAGATGGAGGCGGATGGTTCCATTAACCGCTATCCCAAGAAGGAGATCATCCAGCTTCGCAAGGAGCGGGAGAAGCTGGAGAAGTACCTCTCCGGCATAAGGGACATGAGGGATATGCCGGATGCGCTTTTCGTGATCGACCCCAGGAGGGAGAACATAGCGGTCCTTGAGGCTGCCAAGCTTGGAATCCCTGTGGTTGCCATAGTTGATACCAACTGTGACCCCGAGCTCATCGATTATCCGATCCCCGGGAACGACGATGCCATAAGGGCTATTGAGCTCATCACTGGTCTGATGGCCAATGCCTTTATAGAGGGACGTCAGGGAGTTGACGGCATGCCTGCTCCTGCCGCCGAGGCCGTTGCGGAGGAGGAGTCGGTGGAGGACGTCATCGAGGTCCGGGAGAAGCTTCACGATGAGTACTCGGATGTCGCAGAGGTACTGGTCAACCAGGAGCTTGAGGAGCGCAAGGGCTGGAAGGAGGCCTAGTGATGTCTGTGGATATGGAAGCGGTGAAGGACCTTAGGGCTCGTACCGGAGCTGGAGTTTTGGATTGCAAGAAGGCGTTGGCGGAGTGTGGAGGGAACATCGAGAAGGCAGTGGACTACCTTCGGGAGAAGGGTCTTGCCAAGGCGGCCAAGAAGGTTGGTCGTACCGCCGCCGAGGGGTTGGTCTTCAGCTACATCCATACCAACGGCAAGATAGGCGTTCTGTTGGAGATCAACTGTGAGACCGATTTTGTGGCCAGGACCGACGAGTTTAAGAAGCTCGGGCATGAGATAGCCATGCACATTGCCGCCGCCAATCCTCAATACGTATCCCCCGAGGATGTCCCCTCTGAGGACCTTGAAAGGGAGAAGGAGATCTATCGGAAGCAGGCCCTAGAAGAGGGCAAGCCGGCCCATATAGTGGACAAGATCGCAGAGGGCAGGGTCAATAAGTTTTACGAGGAAACCTGCCTGCTCGAGCAGCCCTACATAAGGGACCCGGAGAAGAAGATAAAGGACCTGGTGATGGAGAACATAGCCAAGATAGGGGAGAACATAGTGGTTCGTAGGTTCACCAGGTATGCCATCTCCGAGTAAGAGGATCTCAGAATCTATGAGGCGAGGGATGGTCCCTCGCCTTTTTCTTGGGCTTAAACGGGCCGTTGTAAAAATGCACGTCTGTTATAACTGTGGACATCAGGAGGCTTGCCATGGGGCGATACAATAGGGTACTTCTCAAGCTGTCTGGCGAGATATTGGCTGGCAAAAGCGGATTTGGGCTTGACCTGGAGGAAGTGAGCAACATCTGCGCCGAGATCGCTGATGTGGCCCGTGAGGGCATCCAGGTGGCCATGGTGGTCGGCGGCGGTAACATAATGAGGGGACAGCAGGCGGTCCAGAAGGGAATGGAACGTGCTCAGGCGGACAGCATGGGCATGCTCGCCACGGTCATAAATGCCTTGGCCCTTCAGGATTCTTTAGAGAGAATGGGGATGAGCACAAGGGTTCAGACTGCGGTGGAGATGAGGCAGGTGGCTGAGCCGTTCATCCGCCGGAGGGCCATAAGGCATTTGGAAAAGGGGCGAATCGTAATCTTCGCCGCCGGCACCGGTTCGCCGTATTTCTCTACCGATACCGCAGCGGCCCTCAGGGCCTCGGAGATAGGGGCCTCATGCCTTTTGAAGGCCACCAAGGTGGATGGCATATACGACGACGACCCCGCTAAAAACCCGCAAGCCAAAAGGTTGTCTTCCGTCAGTTATAGGGAAGCCCTTACAAAGGGCCTCAAGATCATGGACGCCGCGGCCTTTGCGCTTTGCCAGGAGAACAACATTCCTATAATAGTATTTGATGTGCTTAAGAGGGGTAACCTAAGGTCCCTCTTAGTGGACGATAAGCCTGTGGGTTCGGTGGTTTGTTCTAATCCAGTGGGTTGTTAGGGCAGAAACGGGAAAGGAGTGATCTTTCTATGCCGCAGAACCAGATCAAGGAGATGAAGCAGAAGACGGAGAAATCCATTGAACACCTTAGGGGCACCTTGCAGGGCATAAGGACCGGTAGGGCCCATCCTGCCCTTGTGGAGGATATAAAGGTAGACTACTTCGGTACTCTTACCCCAATCAAACAGATGGCCACGGTAACCGTGCCTGAGTCCCGCCAGCTGGTCATCACCCCTTGGGATAAGACCGCCCTTAAGGCCATTGAAAAGGCCATACAGTCTTCCTCCCTTGGCGTCACCCCCAAGACCGATGGGGACTCGGTTAGGGTTACCCTGCCGGAGCTGACCAAGGAGCGCCGTCAGGAGCTCTCTAAGCTCGTTAACAAGTACGCCGAGGAGGCCAGGGTGGCCATAAGGAACATAAGGAGGGACGTGCTGGAGGCCTTCAAGAAGATGGAGAAGGCGGGGGACATAAGCGAGGATGAGCACAAGAAGCTCCAGAAGGAAGTTCAGGATCACATAGACGGGGCTATCAAAAAGGTGGATCAGATGGCTCAGGAGAAGGAGAAAGAGATTCTTAACGATTGACCTTTTGTTAAATTGCCCTTTGGCGTTGCCTTGTGAGTTTGAGCGTTTTGGTAGGAGGGGGACCTGGGGTCCCCCGTTTGTTTCATCTCCATGCGTAGGTTTGAGTTCTTTGAACCCCCCTTTTTTAAATGGCTGAAAGAAGGGCTGGGGGCTGTGCCGTTGTCTTGTTGTGTATTCGTTGGTACGGAAACCCTGGATAGGTGCCGTGGTTTTTAAAAGTTAGATCCCGCCAGGGATAAGGCCCCGGCGGGATCGGGTGGTTTTGCTGTTTTTCTTACCCCAGCGATCTTTTAAGAGCTGAAGCGCTTTGGGAGGAGGCTAAATGGAGGAGAGGAACTCCTTGAGACGTCCCATGCCTTCCTCGATCTCTTCCATGGAGTTGGAGTAGGAAAGCCTGATGTATCCGGGGGCGAAGAATGCGCTGCCAGGAACTGCTGCAACCCATTTTTCCTCGAGCAGCCTTGATGAGAACTCCTGATCGTCCTTCAGAGGGGAGTTGGATATGTTAAGGAAGACGTAGAAAGCCCCCTCTGGTACGTGGAAGGAGACGTGGGGCATATCGTTTAGCAGCTCCACCATTCTATTCCTTCTGGATTCGAAGGCCTTTCGCATGAACTCAACCGCCTCATCCCCGTCCTTTATGGCCCCAAGGGCGGCCCATTGAGCTATGGAGCTGGCGTTGGAGTTCAGGTGTCCCTGTAGGGCGTTTATGTCGCTTATCCACTGGGAGGGGCCAAGTGCGTAACCTATTCGCCATCCGGTCATTGCATAGGCCTTGCTTGCCCCGTTTACGATTAGCGTCCTGTCCTTAATGTCCGGTGCCACCTGGAGGATGTTTACGTGTTTTGCGTCCCCGTAGACGAGCCGCTCATACATCTCGTCGAATATTATCCATAGATCCCTTTCTCTTGCTACCTGAGCCAACATCTCCAGCACCTTGGAGTCCCAAACCGCCCCTGTGGGATTGCAGGGGGTGTTGATGATCATCCCCTTGGTGTTGGGGCTCAGGGCTTTCTCCACCATCTCTCTGGTAGGTATGAGGTTGGTGTTCAACGTGTCCACCAAGACCTCCCGCCCCTCGGCCAGACGTATCTGCTCAACGTAACTTACCCAGGCAGGGGTGAAAAGCAACACTTCATCTCCGGGGTCGACTACCACTTGGATGGCCTCGTAGAGGAGAGGCTTCCCCCCGCTGCCCACGGTTATCTGAGACACTGGATAGTCCAGGTTCATCCTAGCTCGGTAATAGTCTTTTATTGCCTCCCGAAGCTCTGGGATCCCCGCCACGGGGGTGTAGTGGGTCTGCTGGGATTTTATGGCCTCTATCGCCGCTTCGCAGGCAGCTTGGGGGCTCCCGAAGTCCGGCTCTCCGGCGGCGAAAGAGATGACCTTCTTCCCCTCCATCTTCAGGGCCTTTGCCTTGTTGACCAGGCTCAAGGTGGCGGATGGGGCCATCCGCTGGGCTCGCAACGACCGCTTCATTTTCATCACTCCTTAATAGTGTCATTTTCTATTGCTAGATCATATCTAACCTCAAGGGTATTCCGCAACCCCGTAGGGATCAGAAATTATTAATTGTGCCTAAAAAGGGTTTGTGTGGTAAAATTGAATTACCGAGCAGGATTGGAGGGATTGCGATGGACGTACGCTTTGTAGCCCGCAATGTTGAGTTGCAGAACTCCGTCAAAGATCTTATGGAGAAGAAGCTGGGTAAGTTGGAGCGGTTTTTCGACCGCATCCTGGACACCCAGGTGACCGTTGACTTCAAGAGGGGAATGTACGTCGTGGAGATTACCTCCAACATAAACGGCATGGTAATGAGGGGGGAGGATTACGCGCCGGACCTCCGCAAGGCCTTTGAGAAGTCCCTTAAGAACATAGAGCGCCAGGTTAAGCGTCATAAGGATCTCCTGGTAGATCGCCTGCAGCTGAAGACCAAGGACATATCTTTTGAGCTGGAGTCCGAACCGTTCAGCATAGAGGAGGAAAAGCCTCAGGAGAAGGTGGAGATCGTAAAGGTCAAGAAGTTCCCGGTTAGGGTGATGACCCCTCAGGAGGCGGCGCTTCAGATGGATCTTTTGGGACACAGCTTCTTCTTGTTCCGTGATGGGGATACCGGGGATCTGAACGTGGTATATCGCCGTAAGGACGGGGGCTACGGGGTGCTTAAGCCCGAGGTCTAGTTTCTGCTCCTTTGGTAAGGAAGTTGGTGTAATATGAGCGGGGAGGGGCTTCCTTCCCGCTTTTTGAATTTTGTGGTTGTTGGATGGGATCATAATAACGTGGTTTCCTTTGGAGGTTGTGGAATGGTCGTTATGAGGGGATCTAGCGTGCTTGATGGGTTAAACCCCAAGCAGGCTGAAGCGGTTACGTATTGTGATGGGAACCAGCTAATCCTTGCTGGAGCGGGCAGTGGTAAGACCAGGGTTCTTACCCGCAAGATAGCTTACCTCATAAAGGAGAAGGGAGTCCTGCCCTCAAAGATATTGGCGGTTACCTTCACCAATAAGGCCGCAGCGGAGATGCGCCAGCGGGTTGAGAAGCTGCTTGGGGGTTCCCTTAGCGGCATGAGGATATGTACGTTTCATTCTTACGGCCTTAACTTTCTGCGCCGCAACGAAAACTTGCTCATGAAAATGGGGTACGCCACCCCAATCCTGGTGATGGATAGGACGGACCAAAAACGCCTTATAAAGCAGATCCTCAAGGAGAACAACGTCGACGAGCAAAGGGTTGAGGTCTCTTGGTTGGTGGATGCCTTCTCTTCCGCTAAGGAGGGGGATGCCCCGGGCTCGTTCTTTCGTGGCGAGGCCCAGAGGCTCTTCGAGATCTACAGGGCTAAGATGAGGTCCCAAGGAGCTTTGGACTTCGATGATCTGATAACCCTTCCACTGGAGATATTGTCTTCCAACCGGGAGGTCCTGGAGAGGGAATTAGAGTCTATAGATTGGATTTTGGTTGATGAGTACCAGGACGTTAACCGATCCCAGTACAGGCTTCTTAAGAAGCTCTCTTCCGGTGGACAGCGTA
The DNA here is from genome assembly GCF_000237825.1 of Thermanaerovibrio velox DSM 12556. Classification (NCBI taxonomy): domain Bacteria; kingdom Thermotogati; phylum Synergistota; class Synergistia; order Synergistales; family Synergistaceae; genus Thermanaerovibrio; species Thermanaerovibrio velox. The sequence goes on along the minus strand of NZ_CM001377.1, from coordinate 1,084,819 downwards.
TAGTGGTGGTGGGAGACCCCGATCAGGCCATATACGGTTGGCGGGGTGCCGATGTTAGCATGATACTTAACTTCGACAAGGACTTTCTGGGGGCCAAGGTCACGGTTTTGGAGCAGAACTACCGTTCAACCGGGAACATCCTGGAGGGGGCTAATCACGTAATATCCCGCAACTCTGAAAGACCAAAGAAGAGCCTGTGGACCGCCGCTGGCCGGGGGGAGAAGATAAGGATATTCAAGGCCAGGGACGACGCTGAAGATGCCAGATACCTCGTGGGTTGGATAGAACAGCTTGTAAGCGATGGATATTCGCTGGGAGACATGGCTATCCTTTATCGCATAAACGCCCTTAGCCGGCTTTATGAACAGAAGCTTATGGAAGCGGGGATACCGTATAAAGTCATAAGGGGCCTGGGCTTTTATGAGCGCAAGGAGGTAAAGGACGTCCTAGCCCTAATGAGGTTGGCGATTCAGCCAAGGGATAGGGTCTCATTTGAACGGATGGTTAACGTGCCTCCGAGGGGTATAGGTGCTAAGTCCATAGAGGTTGCCTGGAGCTGGATCGAAGGCATGGCTTCGGTCGAACCGCTGGACTTGTGGCGGGCAGCGGCCAAGGGGGAGGCGCCTCTTAAGGGACGAGCAAGAGAGGGTTTTATGGAACTGGCCCGGGGCATGCTTGATATGCTGGAGGTGCGTGACAGCGCAAGGGATGCGGTTCGCTACATCCTGGAGAATTACGGGTACGGCCGCTATCTGGAGATGGAGGACCCCGCTTCTTTTGAGGACCGGATGCAGAACGTGAAGGAGCTTCTGTCGGTCCTCCCTGATGGCACTATAGATCAAGTGCTCTCTGAGGTGGCCCTCTTCTCTGATGCGGACGTGAGCTCCGACGAGGATAAGGTTAGCCTACTAACCCTTCACGCCGCCAAGGGGCTGGAGTTCCCGGTGGTGTTCATGGTTGGTTTGGAGGATGGTATATTCCCTAATGCCAGATGTCTTGATGACAGGAGCCTCCTGGAGGAGGAGCGTAGGCTCTTCTACGTTGGGATGACAAGAGCTCGTGAACGGTTGTTCTTGTCCGGTGCTGCCAGGAGGGTGATATTCGGGAGCGTTATGGTGAATGGGTTCTCCAGGTTCCTTGCGGAGATACCGCAGGACTGCGTTCACCTGGAGGACATGACCAAGGAGGGACCCTCTTTTGTTCATCGTGGCTTTGACAGGAGACGTTGGAGCTGGTAAATCCACCTTCATGTCCATCCTATCCGAGATGGGGGCTAGGACCGCTTCTGCCGATCTGATCGTGAAGGGGCTGTGGGGGAGGCGTGAGGTGAGGAGTGCCTTTATCTCTAGATGGGGGGATGTACCGACCAAACCGGATGGATCAATCGATGCCGCTGCCGTATCTAGGAGGGTCTTTTCCGACGCGGAGGAATACCGCTTCCTTTGTTCCGTGTTGCACCCCCTCACATGGGATGCACTTAGGAGTACCGTTACCGATGATGGCGTGTGGGTTCTCGAGGTGCCCCTGCTTTTTGAGTCTGAAGTGCCACATTGGGTTGATGGAACGGTGTACATAAGGAGCCCCAGGGATATCCGGGCCTTACGGGTTGCTGCCAGGGGATGGGACGATCAAGAGCTCCCAGCCAGGGAAAGGTGGCTTTTGGATGCCGATGTAAAATCCCGCATGGCTGATTGGGTATTGGATAACGGTGGTACGCTGGAGGATCTGGAGGCCGCTGCCCGGGAACTCTATGGGGAGCTTAAACTGCTGAGTTCCGTCCTGCTTGGGAACCTCACTTTTGGGTCAATGGGGGAGGCGGAGGAGTTTGCTAGGGTGATGGTTGAAAGGCGTATAGCCGCCTGCTGCCGGCTGACTCCGGTTTCCAGCGTGTATCGCTGGGAGGGAGTGGTTTGTCATGAGGGAGAGGTGGAGGTGACATTTAAGACCATCGAGGACAGGCTTGTTGACCTGGACGAGATCCTGAAGAGCCATTCCTACGACCTTCCCGCCCTGATGCTTCAAAGGCCTTACAAGATGTCCCTTAAGCTAAGGCGCTGGGTGGTGGAGAGCTGTTCGCCATGAGGGTGATAACTACCCACATAGGTGCGGACTTCGATTCCCTCGCCAGCATGTGGGCGGCCCTTAAGCTATACGGAGATGGGGTAATGTGCTTCTCCGGGGCGGCCTCAAGGAACGTGAGGGACTTCTTGAAGCGCAACAGAGCCCACGTAAGAGTTTTAACTCCCAAGCAGGTTTTGAAGGAGGCCATCTCGACCCTGGTGGTGGTGGATGCCAGGTCCCTTGGGAGGATAGGTCCCTTTGCCTCGGTGGCATCAGATCCCTCGGTGACGGTTCACGTCTTCGATCATCATCCTCCGGTGCTTGATGAGATCCAGGCATCCTTTTCCGTCATCGAGAGGGCCGGTGCTACCGCCACCATCCTGGCGGAGATGCTGCTGGAACGATCAATCCCCCTGAGCCCCTTTGACTGTACGTTGATGGCCATGGGGATATACGAGGACACCGGAGCTCTCACCTTTGGATCCACCACCGAACGGGAGTACCTGGTCATGAGCGAGCTTAAGAAGAGAGGAGCGGACCTCCCGTCCATCCCAACGTGGATAGAGCTTTCCTTTTCCACCCTGGAAAGGGAGCTTTTGGATCGCATGATAGAGGCGGCGAGGGAACGCTTTGTTAAGGGCTATCGGGTTGTGACCTGTGCCTTGGAATTCCCCCGGTTCTCCGAAGGGATAAGCTTGTTCGTCCACCGGTTGATGGACTTCTTCGACGCTGATGTGGCTGCCGCGGTGATTACGATGGACAAACGGACCTATGCGGTGGTTAGGAGCAGGGAAGGTATAGTTGATGCAAGAAGGGTCATGGGGGATCTGCCTGCGGGTGGGCATCCTCAGGCAGCTTCAGCCTCAATGCCTAGACGGGATCCGAACGAGGTCCTTAGCGGCCTTGAGGCCCGAATAGCGGAGATGCTTAAGCCGTCCCTTACCGTAGGAGATGCCATGTCGAGCCCGGTCATGGCGGTTAGTGCCTCACAAACCGTGGAGGATGCTTACCGCCTCATGATCCGCTACGGGCATTCTGCGCTTCCGGTGGTATGTGATGGACGCATAGACGGGATAATCACCCGAAAGGATCTGGACAAAGCCCAGCTGCACGGTCTTGGGCTTGTACCGGTCAAGGAGTTCATGACCGAGAGGGTGGTAACCATAAGTCCCGATGCCCCCGTTTGGGAGGCCCACCGTTTGTTGGTCTCTAATAACGTGGGAAGGTTGCCGGTGGTGCGAGATGACGTGCTGGTTGGGATAATCACCAGGACCGACATGTTGCGGGCCCTTTATCCATCCGTCTCATCCTCTTACGACTCGAGGGAAGGGGTATCGTTGCCTTGGCAGGAAGATGTGTCCCAGGTTCTTGAGGGAGTTCCTGGGGATATTATGGAGAAGGTGCGTATCCTGGCGGACAAGGCGAAGGGGATGGGTTATCCGATATACCTCGTGGGGGGCTTTGTTAGGGATATATTGTTGGGGCGCAGGAATGAGGATGTGGACCTTGTGGTGGAGGGGGATGCGGTCCCTTTATTGGAGTCTCTGGCCCGAGAAGGGCTTGATGTCTCAATACATCGGCGCTACGGAACTGGTACGATAACCTTCTCGGATGGTAGGAAGGTGGACTTGGCCACCGCGAGGCGGGAGTTCTACGAGTATCCGGTTGCCCAGCCGACGGTGAGCATGGATTCGTTAAAACATGACCTTTACAGGCGGGACTTTACCGTCAACGCCATGGCGGTGTGTCTTAGTCCACAGTGGGGGCTTTTGGTGGACTACTTTGGAGGCCGGGCGGATCTAAAGAGGGGACAGCTGAGGGTTTTACACAACTTGAGTTTCGTTGAGGATCCCACCAGGATCTTCAGGGGGGTAAGGTTGGAAGGCCGGTTGGGCCTTAGGATGAGCCAGGATACCGAGCGTTTGGCGATCAGTGCCGTAAGGGGGGGGCTTTTGAACCTACTTTCGGGTCCTAAGCTTCGCAGCGAGGTGGAGCTCATCTTCTTAGAAAAGGATTTTGTGTGGGATGTGGAGCGCCTTAGGGAACTGGGGGCGTGGGATGCCGTCTTTCCGGGGGTGCCGGTTGGGGCGTCAGGGGTGAAGGCGTTAAGGAAGCTATCCATGTTCAGGCGCAGGCTAGGGAAAGATCTCCCGGACTTTGGCAGAGATGTTTGGCTTGCCTTTTTGGGGGGGCTACTGTATTTTGGAAGCCCTTGGGGTGCCCGCGGGGCGGTGGATAGGCTCTCCCTCTCTCCTAGGGAGAGAGAAGTGGTGGAGAAGATCCTTGGAGATCTGGGGGCGGTTGAGAGCGCCATAGGTGCCAAGGGGGAGATGAGATGGTCGGTAATATGCAAGGAGCTTGAGCGGTTCGGCAGGCTGGTAGTGTTTGCCTGGAGCGGTCTTACGGATAAATGGCGGGTAAGGCGTCGTATGCTTTTGTACCTTACAAGACTCTCAAAGGTCCTTCCCATGCTAACCGGTCGGGACCTGATAGACCTAGGGGTTCCAAGGGGGCCCATGGTGGGGGCGCTGCTCGATGCACTTCGTTTGGCCCGAATGGATGGTGAGGTTGAGACGTTAGAGGATGAGCGAGCTTGGGTGTTGAAGAGATTGGTGGAAGCTTAGAAGTATGTCCTTTGATAATTTTGAATTTGCTATTTGAAACTAAATTTTAGATGCCGTTGGAGGTAGATATAGATTGTTCCCCGATTTTTCCTTTAGGCTTGCGGAGATTCTCCTTAGCATACCCGCGGTTTTGTGGGCTATAACGTTTCATGAGTTTTGCCATGGTTACGTGGCCTACCTTTTGGGGGATCCAACGCCAAAGCTTTCCGGCCGACTCTCCCTTAACCCCCTTCATCATTTGGATCCTGTGGGGGCAATCATGTTGCTGATATTTCGCTTTGGTTGGGCGAAGCCGGTGCCAGTGGATGCCAGGTACTTCAAGAATCCCTCAAGGGACATGGTGTTGGTCTCGCTTGCTGGATCGATGGGCAACTTCCTCACCGCTTTTGTGGTTGGGTTGATGATAAGGCTCATGCCCGGTTTTTTCCTATCCAACTTCGCCCTTCGGGAGCTGATGCTTCTTATGGTCTTCATAAACCTAGGTCTTGGGGTGTTCAACCTGTTCCCGATACCCCCCTTGGATGGATCGAAGATACTTTATCTCCTTATGCCTACTAGATGGCTTAATTCGTACTTTTGGTTAGAGAGGTACGGGGTTCTGGTGATACTGGTTCTGGTGATGACTGGAATCCTTCCAAGGATAATGAGCCCGGTGGTCATGTTCTTAGCCTCCATAGTGCTTTAATGACATTGGGCATGGGGAGTAGTTTGTTTTAATTTTAGATGGCCTGAGGCCGCTTAGGAGTGGATTTGTTAATGAAAGTACTGGTCTCCAATGATGATGGCATATTGGCTCCCGGAATTCAGATCATGGCGAAGGTCCTGGCAGACAGGGGGATACCTGCTGTGGTGGTGGCCCCGGATAGGGAGAGGAGCAGCATAGGGCATGCCATAACCCTTAATCGTCCGTTGAGGGTCTGGCATCTCGAACCCGGTGTGTTCCCCCCCATGATGCCCGCCTATGCTTGTGACGGGACCCCGTCGGACTGTGTTGTCATAGGGACCGAAGAGCTGGCGAAGGACGTCACCATGGTGCTTTCCGGTATAAATCGTGGTCCGAACCTTGGAGATGATTTGACTTATTCTGGTACGGTCTCCGCCGCGATGGAGGGGCGTGATTTTGGGATACCATGCCATCGCGGTATCCCTAGCCTGCAGAAACTCTGATCCGGCGGCCCATTACAGCACCGCCGCAGCGGTAGTGATGGCCTTCCTGGACTGGTTCAAGGAAAATCAGATTCCCAATGGGGTCCTGTACAACATAAACGTTCCCAACGTTCCTATTCGGGGCTTAAAGGGTATACTTCCCACCCGCAAGGGCACTAGGCTTTATAGGGATAAGGTAACGAAGTTCAAAGACCCCCATGGAAGGGACTGTTACTGGATGGGAGGGGTGCCGGAGGATCACATGGAGGAGGGGACCGACGTGTGGGCGGTGGCCAACGGTTACGCTTCCATTACGCCGGTGCACATGGATATGACGCATTACGATACGTTGGAGGCCATGCGGTCCAAGGGTGTTGATGCCCTGCTCAAAAGAGCATGATGTCTTCCCCATTGCCGCTTGACTTTTATGGAATCTGGTATATAATCCTTCTCAATAGCTTTTTGGGGCTGAGTTAGAGTTTAGGTTAGGAGGTGTTCCCGGTGGCGCTGAAGGTCTTCTTGCGACGACGAAGCGGATCCCTTTTCCTTCGTGCGCTCTATAAGGGCGATGAAGGGGAGTGGACCCGTGGCGGTCGACAGAGAGGGGGCGTCACCGGCTGAGAGCGCCCCTCGTCCTAGCCAGGATATCCTCGTGCCCCTGAGCTCCTTCCCGAAGAAAGGCGATTTACCTGCCAAGTAGGGAGGACCCTCGTGAGTGACCCTCGCGGGGGGAGAGGTGGCCGTCGCAGGGGCGGCAATTTGGGTGGTACCGCGGGCAAGGCAGCCCGTCCCAAGGTGGACGGGCTGCCTTATTTTTTAAGCAAAAATAAAAAATTCAAGGAGGATATGAAGATGACTTATAAGGGGAAATTGGTGCTAGCTTACAGCGGTGGTCTGGATACTTCGGTGGCCATACCTTGGCTTAAGGAGCAGGGGTATGATGTGATAACCTTTACCGCCGACGTTGGCCAGCAGATAGATCTCAAGGCCACAAAGGAAAAGGCGATGATGTCCGGGGCTTCAAAGGCATACATCACCGATCTCAGGGAGGAGTTTGTGGAGGACTACGTTTGGAAGTCCCTTAAGGCTAACGCGATGTACCAAGGCACTTACCCGCTTAACTCTGCACTTTCCAGGCCTTTGATAGCTAACCACCTGGTAAGGGTGGCCAAGGAGGAGGGGGCAGTTGCTATAGCTCATGGATGCACCGGCAAGGGGCAGGATCAGGTGAGGATAGAAGTTTGCGCCAAGGCGCTTAATCCAGATATAACCGTTGAGGCCCCCGTAAGGGATTGGCACTTTAGCAGGGATGAGGAGATAGAGTATGCGGAGAAGCATGGCATCCCCGTACCGGTTACGAAGGCGAGTCCCTACAGCATAGATGAGAACCTTTGGGGCAGATCTACCGAGTGTGGGATATTGGAGGATCCGTGGGCAGAGGCCCCGAGTGACGCTTTCACCCTGACGGTAGATCCATGGGAGGCTATGGATGAGCCGGTGGTGATAGAGATAGGCTTTGAGAAGGGGATACCTGTCTCCTTAAACGGCAAGGTCATGTCAGGGGTGGCGCTCATAGAGATGCTGAACCAAATAGCCGGCAAGGCCGGGGTCGGAAGGGTGGACATGATTGAGGACAGGTTGGTGGGCTTTAAGAGTCGGGAGGTCTACGAGTGTCCTGCGGCGGTTACGCTCATAGGGGCTCACAAGGCACTGGAGAGCATGACGTTGAGCAAGGAGGTTCTAAAGACCAAGAAGGAACTCGAGGTGAAGTACGCCGAGCTTGCCTATGAGGGTTACTGGTTTTCTCCACTGCGGGAGGCCTTGGATGCCTTCATTGATAAGACCCAGGAAGTGGTGAGCGGGGTTGTAAGGGTAAGGCTTTACAAGGGCCAGGCTACCGTGGTGGGGATGAAGTCCGAAAACTCCCTCTACCGGGAGGACTTGGCGACCTATTCCCACGGGGACAAGTTCGATCACAAGGCAGCGGTTGGATTCATAACCGTCTGGAGCCTGCCGATCAAAACCTGGAGCCAGCTGCATGGGAAAAAGGCATGTTGTGAGGCATCAAAGGTGATAGGCATGGAGTAAATCGCCTCAACCAAGGGGTGCATGGCAAATATCAGCTTCGTCATGCACCCCTTTAATTATTATATTTGAATTATTGGCTGCTTTTTGATGAATTGCCGCGCCACAGATCTCCCTGCCGGGCCCCGGAAGATCTCATTCGGGCCTCGAGATCTCTGATAAAGTCACCTTTTCTGAGCAACCACGATGGGGAGATCAGCTGCTCCGGAGATGCGTCTGCGGTAAGCCGCTGAACCTCCACGTGGGGTGGGGTCCTCCTTAGCGCTTCTACCAGGGATTCCATGTAGTATTCCATGGAGGGGGGTGAAAACAGCCCTGCGGAAAAACGCTTGTGAAGTTCTGTATTCCTTAGGATATGCAGGGGGTGAAACTTAATTCCAAGGGCTCCTGCCATGCATATCCGCTCCGCATCCATTGCCATTCGCAGCGGGGCTTCTTCGGGTATACCCCCTATCAGGTGTGCGCAGGACATTACACCATCTAATTTGGAAAGGGTTTCTATGGCCCTTATGGCGCTTTGTGAGTCATGTCCACGATTTAGCCACTTCAACATTGAATCGTCCAGCACCTGCACCCCAACCTCTGCCCAAACCTCAAGCCCACTGGCGGCCCAATCCTTCAGCATAGATGCGAAGGCATCGGGAAGTTGATCTGGTCTCACCCCGAAGGCAAGCCCTACCACCTGTATCCCCGATCTTTCAGCGGTGGCCAAGGCCCTTGCCACCGTGTCGGATAACCTTACCATTGATACGTTGGTGCAGCTGTAGCTTTGAAAGTAGAGTATCGTTTTGGATATACCCCTTGCCAAAAGCTTGCTAGACTTTATCCTGCACTGTTCTTCGATCCCTATCCCCTGGAGGAATGAACCGTCTCCCCCTCCTTGTGGATCGCAGAAAACGCACCCTCCGGAGGTTAGGGAGGTCCTGTGAGGACACCCAAATCCTCCGTCGATGCATATCTTCCAAACCCTTTCTCCATGTCTTGACCTGAGCGACGCGGAGAAGGAGTTCCATGGGACATCCCGGGATAGCTCTTGTTCCCGCTTGTTCATAAATCCCCTCGGTAGGTCGGCAACCCGATGGAAGCCAGTTTATTGGTCCCGTCGACCGCTTTGCGGGCATTGTCCGCTTTCATCGCCTCTAACGCACTGCGAACTTCGGGGTTGCTCAACGCCAGTATTCGCGCAGCTAAAATGGCGGCGTTTCTTGCCCCATCGACGCCCACCGATGCTACTGGCACCCCGGGAGGCATTTGGGCTACGGATAGAAGGGCGTCCAAACCGCCCATGACCCCGCCGCTCAAGGGGACTCCTATGACCGGCAGGTCCGTGTGGGCTGCAACGCTCCCGGGCAGCGCGGCAGATAGCCCCGCCATTGCAATTATCACCTTAAAACCCAGCTCGGAAGCCCTTGATGCCATGTGAGCCACCCTATCTGGCGTTCTGTGAGCGGAGGCCACAGCAGCTTCAAACGATATGCCCAATTCAGCGAGAGCATCCCCGCACTTCCTAGCGTGTTCCGCATCCGATGGGGATCCTAGGATTATCAGCACATCTGGCATGTAGTTACCCCTCCTTAGGCTGTATAAATTATCGTTGGTCGGCTTTTACTAATTCCATCGCTCCCGGTCATGACCTTGGAGATCCCCCAACCTCCGTCGTGGGACTCCCAATATCTCCCCTGTGGAACCCACCGGGAAGAGCAACAGAGGCCATCCGTTTATATGCGTTTATCCTGGCGGTTTCAATTGAGTCTCCGATCCCTACCACGGTGAGAACCCGTCCTCCCGAGCTCACCAGCTTGCCGTTTACCAGCGCGGTTCCTGAGTGGAATACCAGGGATGATCCGTCGTCGAACGGCCATGTGCCCTCTATGGGATGTCCAACCCTGGGCGAGAAGGGGTATCCTTCGGAGGCAAGAACTATCCCAAGAGCGCTTTTCCCGTTGGTTTGTATGTCTTTCACCTGAAGCTCTCCGTTGGCGGCGCCATGGCAAAGCTTAAGCCAGTCATCGCCTATGATGGGCATTATGGCTTGGGTTTCCGGGTCCCCCATGCGGACGTTGTACTCAAGGACCCATATCTTACCTTCTGGGTCAATCATAAGCCCCATGTAAAGGATGCCGCGATATGTTATCCCTCTCTTGCGAAGGCCGTTTATGGTGGGTGTTAACACCTCTTCTCTTATCCGTTCCCTAAGCTCTTCCGAGTCCCAGGGTACAGGGGCGTAAGCTCCCATCCCCCCGGTGTTGGGGCCTCTGTCCCCGTCTAAAGCCCGCTTATAGTCGTGGCTTAGGGGCAACAGGGCTCCGTCGCTGCCGTCCAGCAGCGCGAGGGCGGTGATCTCAAAGCCGTTAAGGTGATTCTCTATGACCACCCTACGTCCCGCGTCGCCGAACAACTGCCCATCCAACATTTTGCTGCAGTAGTCAGCAGCCTCGTCAACGTCCGAGGTTATTAGAACACCCTTGCCCGACGCAAGGCCATCGGCTTTTATCACGTAAGGGGGAGTTCTAGACTCAAGGGCGGCCTTGCAAGATTTTAAATCACCGCATACGTCGAAGGGGGAGGTTAGTATTCCATTCTCTTCCATGAAGGATTTAGCGAAAGCCTTGCTGCCCTCTAGCATGGCTCCCTTCTTTTCCGGTCCCAGCACCAGTATGCCCTGATCCATCAGCCGGTCTGCCACCCCGGCCACAAGGGGAGCTTCCGGACCTGGGATGACCAGGTCTATCCCAAGTTCTTTCGCTGATTTTAAGACCGATGAGGCATCGCAAACGTCCAACTCCGCGGAACCAAAGGAACCAATCGTGCCGCCGTTACCAGGGGCAACTATTACCTCTGCCCCAATGGGAGATCTTGATAGCGCCCAGGCTATGGCGTGTTCCCTGCCGCCGGATCCAAGGACCATTACCCTCAATTGTCTTCCCCTCCCTCATCGTGTATTTCATTGCTTAACATAGCCGGATCCCAAGAAACTGGTTTGTTTATTGAGGGGACCTCAATGCGTAGACTGCCTGATCTTAGTGCCTGAACGTCCGATGTCCCCCTACGAACATGGGTATGCCCAGCTCTAAAGCCTTGGATATAACCTCCTGATCTCGCACGGAACCGCCAGGTTGGATTATGGCGGCTATGCCGTGAGAATGAGCCACCTCTACCGTGTCCGGGAATGGGAAGAAGGCGTCCGAGGCCATTACGGCTCCACGAGATGAGTTCCCCGATCTGGTCAGGGCGAACCTAGCGGCGTCAACCCTGTTGGTGAACCCTGCACCTATACCGATGAGGCGTCCGTCTTTCACCACCGCTATGGCGTTGCTCTTGGCTAGGGCTGCACAGCGCCACGCGAAAGCCATGTCTTCCCAAAGGTCATCCCTTGGTACTCCATACCAGGTGCCGGCGTTTTTCTCCGGTGGGGTGGGTATCGGATCCTCCTGAACTAAAGTCCCAATGGATGTATCCCTTAGAAGTGGGTTACTGTCCCATCGCTCCCATCCCAGATTTACGGTGATCAACCGCAGCCCCTTCCTTCGCTCCAACAGAACGTTTGCGGCCTCTTCATCAAAGCCCGGGGCTATCACGACCTCGAAGAACCGGTTGGACAGTGCCTCGGCGGTTTCCTTGTCGACCGGTTCCGTGAAACCCACGATGCCGCCAAAAGCGGATACGGGGTCACAAGATACTGCCCCTTCAAATGCCTGGAGTAGGGTTTTCCCTATGGCAGCACCGCAGGGGTTGTTGTGTTTTATTATCACACACGCACAAAGCCCCTTCAGCATGCTGATCCCCCTTAGGGCTGCATCAGCGTCAAGTATGTTGTTGTAAGACAGCTCTTTGCCGCCCGTGACCTGAAATGGCTGTTCCCCCGTGGCCTTTAACCATAGGGAAGCCCTTTGATAGGGGTTTTCCCCGTATCGAAGATCCCTCGTCTTAACTAGGGGTACCGCCAGCCTGGATATCCCGGTCATCATTGGGGAGTCCAAGCCTAAACGCTGGGACAGGGCCAGTGAGATCGTGGCGTCATACTGTGCGGTTAGACAGAGCGCTTTTACCGCATATCTCTCTCGGGACTTCAAGGATACCTCGCCCTTCTCTTTTATCTCCTCTGCTGCCTCAATGTAGTCCTCTGGATCACATAAAACCGTAACGTGTTTGTAGTTCTTAGCCGCTGCCCTGAGTAGGGTTACACCGCCGATGTCTATCTGCTCTATCAGCTCATCCAGGGATGCCCCGGATTTAAGGGTCTCTTCGAAAGGGTACAGGTTGCAAACCACCACATCTATGGGGGGAATTCCATGAAGGTTAACTTCATCCTGGTCTGATGGGTGGTCCCTTCTGAAGAGTATCCCCCCCGCTATCTTCGGGTGTATCGTTTTAACCCTTCCACCGAGCATGTGGGGGTATCGGGTTATGTCTTCAACGCTTAAAACATCCAGCCCTAACCCTTGCAGGAACCGCATGGTACCAGAGCTGGATACCAACCTGTACCCGCTGTTTATAAGCGTCCTTGCCAAGTGTTCTATGTTGGTCTTGTCGTAAACCGATATGAGGGCGAACCTCTCTGATGATAGTTCAGTCATGTGCTCCACCTCCATGGAGGTCGTATGGATTAAGGTATAGATCTCCTTAGACGGGGTAGGGAAAAATCTCCTTCCTCGAGCCAGCGGTCTATGGTGACGGGGTATATCTTGTGTTCCACCCCATGGATCTTATCCTCCAGATCCTGCAGCGTGTCTCCTTCTTCTACCGTTACTGCCTCTTGAGCCAGTATGGGGCCGTGGTCCACCTGTTCGTCCACTATGTGTACGGTGACGCCAGTTACCTTAACTCCATATCGAAAGGCCTCTTCTATACCCTTCTTGCCCGGGAATGAAGGCAACAGGGAAGGATGGATGTTAATTATCATACCCTTATGTCTTTCAACGAACCTCTCCGAAAGGATCCGCATAAAGCCTGCCAGAACCAGGTGATGTGTATCGTAATAAACCATGGCCTGTTCTAGCTGTTCCTCTCCCCGGAGTCGTCCGCTGGAGTAATCCAACTCTATGGTTTGCAAGCCCTGTTCTCTTGCCCAAGTCAGCCCTGGTGCTGCGGGGTTGTCAGATCCCACAAAGGCTATGTGGGCCCTAAGAAGCCCCGCGTCCGCCGCGCTCTTTATGGCCATTAAGTTAGATCCCCTGCCGGATATCAAAATCCCTATCGGGGTTCTCATCTGCGTATCACCGATCCAATGATAAAAGGGGTTTCTCCCAGTTGGGCCATCAGGTTAACCAAGACATCGGTGTCCTTGGGAGAGGCTATCATCACGAAGCCCACTCCTAGGTTGAAAACCCTCCTCATCTCATCTTCCTCTATACCGAGATCCTGTAGGAAGTTGAAGATGACCGGTCTCTCCCAGGCTTGGTAGTCTATCCGTATTCCAAGACCAGGGGGTATGACCCTGGATATGTTCCCCTCAAGACCTCCTCCGGTTATGTGGGCCATCGCCTTTACAAGGCCGGATTCGGCTGCTTTAAGGGCCTGGTTTGCGTACAGCCTGGTGGGGCTCAAAAGTTCTTCCCCCAAAGGTCTGGGGAGGATGCCATGGTCGGAGTTTAGATCCAGCCGTGCTTCTCGAACGGCTTTTCTTATCAGGCTGTAACCGTTGCTGTGAGGCCCGGAGCTCGGAAGGCCGATGAGAAGGTCGCCTTCAACGATGGATTCCCCGGTTATCAAACCTTCGGTTGTGACCATCCCTACTGCAAACCCCGCCAGGTCGAAGGAGTCCTCACCGTATACTTGGGGCATTTCCGCAGTCTCGCCCCCAAGCAACGTGCATCCGCATTTCGTGCAGCTTTCAGCTATACCCTCCAAAATGGGGGATAACGAATCTGGGTTGAGCCTGCCGCACGCGATGTAGTCAAGGAAGAAAAGCGGCCTTGCACCGCAGGTGACCAGATCGTTAACGTTCATGGCCACTAGATCCTGTCCAAGCCCTTTTGTGTTCCCAAGCTCCCTTGCAAGTTCCATCTTTGTGCCTACCCCGTCACAGCAGGCCGCCAGGGCCAACTGTTCGCTGATGCGGTATAGGCCCGCGAATCCCCCGATGCCTCCGATTGTTTGGGCGTCGCTTAGGGGGTACTTCTTAACTATCTCCTTAACCCTTTCCACCCATAGATCTGCCGCTGATAGGCTTACGCCGGAATTATCATAGGTCAATGCCATTTACGTCATCCTCCATATACCTGCCATCGAAACAGGCGGTGCAAAGTCTTTCCTCAGGAAATCCGATGGCCTGAACTAGGTCCTTGACATCGATGTACCCCAGGGAATCAGCCCCTATCTGCCGGCTGAGTTCGTCCAAGTCGAACCTCGCTGCCGCCAGCTCCTCGGATGATGGGGTGTCTATGCCGTAGTAGCAGGGGAATCGGACCGGAGGGGATGCTATCCTGAGATGTACCTTGGAGGCGCCGGAGGATCGAATTAGGCTCACCACTCTGGAGGCGGTGGTGCCCCTTACTATGGAGTCATCAACGATGACGATCTCCTTGCCTTGTATCGCCAAACGGTTTGGATTTAGCTTAACCCTTACCCCAGCTTCTCTTACCCTTTGGGTGGGTTGAATGAATGTCCTGCCTACGTATCGGTTTCTTACTATGGCCATTTCGAAAGGAGAGCCGGATTCCTCTGAGTACCCCAGTGCCGCCACCGTTCCGCTGTCTGGCATGCCTGCCACCAGATGGGCCTTGGCAGGACACCTTTTTGCAAGGAAACGCCCAAGGTTCTTCCTCGCCTGATATACCGATATGCCGTCTATAACGCTGTCCGGCCTGGCGAAGTATACGAACTCAAAAGAACATAAAAAACCCTTGGAAGGCTTCGTCTGGATCCTAAGGGAAGATAGACCCCCTGACTGGTCTACAACGACCACCTCACCGGGCTCGATGTCTCTTATCAGCTGAGCCCCCACGATATCCAAAGCACAGGTTTCCGATGCGAAGTATATGGTTTCCCCTCTGCGTCCCATTACGAGGGGGCGGAACCCCCAGGGGTCCCTGGCGGCTATTAGCTTGTCCTTCAGGAGCACCACCAGACTGAAGGCTCCCTTGATCCTTCTGAGCGCATCCATTAAGGCGTCAAGGGGCATCTTGTGAGACTGGTGGGCCATGAGGTGAAGTATCACCTCCGTGTCAGAGGTGGATTGAAAAATGGCCCCCCGGTTTTCCAGGTATTTCATGATGCCGTCCGAGTTGGTGATGTTGCCGTTGTGGGCTATGGCCACCGCCCCCTTGGCGTAGTTTATGGTGAGCGGTTGGGCATTCTGCAGGATGGAGTCTCCGCAGGTGGAGTATCTGACGTGTCCTATGGCCGCATGGGCGGTTATAGAAGAGGCTATCCCCTGGGGAATGGCGTTATGGACGAGCCCCATGCCTTTTATGGACCTTGCTATCCCGTTCTCTATCCAGGATACCCCGGCAGATTCCTGCCCCCGGTGTTGCAGTGCGAAAAGCCCTAGGTACACGTCCTCCAGCACCGGCTCCATTTTTGGGGAGAACGCACCGAAAACGCCGCACATCAGATCTTCGCCCCCCCTCTAAGCTTCTCCAGCGGGATCGTAATTTTGTCGGCTTTTAGTGAGCTGTGGTCCTTGGTCAGTTTTCCTATGCGGCGGACCTCATGGCCGTTAAAAACCCTTTCTAAATCCCGTACCTTTTCGCTGGATATGAAGTATATGGCCGATGGAGATCCCTCCCCAAATATGTCTGCTTCATCGATTGGCCATGGAATGTCCAGGTCAACCCCAAAGGGAGAGTTTATTATCGCCTTTATGAGAGATGCTGCCCATCCACCCCTTGACACGGCCCGCCCCGCTTGGGCTATACCATCTTTTGCCACCTTAAGGGCGCACTGGTTAAAGGCCATTTCCCTAGGTGGATCAAATGAGAGGGTAGCGCCTGAGGCCCCTGTGATATGTCCATACAGGCTTCCGATGGTTGATGTGGTTCGTCCAACCAGAAACACCTCGAGCCCCTCATCATTGGAGCTGGGTTTAGGGGGGAGAGGGTTTATCCCCTCGGGTATGAAGCCTGCGGAGACGATAAGGGGGGATGGCATTATCCTTGATGTGGGGCTTTCGTTGTAGAGGCTTACGTTCCCGGATACGACGGGGCATTTAAGCTCCCTGGCGGCGGTGGCGAGGCCTTTCACCGATTCCTCGAGTTCCCAGTATTGCTCTGGGATTTCCGGGGATGGGAAGTTCAGACAGTTTGTTATCCCCATGGGGTCTGCACCGGCCACGGATAGATGCCTTATGGAAAGCGCGGTCACCAGGGCGGTACCGTTAAAGGGATCTTGAGCGCAAATCCATGGATTGGCCTCCATCGAGAAGACCACGGTGCCAGCCCCTTCGATCCAAAGAGCTGCCACGGGGTTGCCGGGGCCTAGTAACGTTCTAAGCTGTACCATTGAATCGTACTGTTTGTATATCCACGAGTGATCTCCCATGGAGGGATGCTGCATGACGCGCAGGAGTTCTGTAACTACGTCCTCTGCGTTCAGAGAGCGGCTTGTCTTTATAGAGGCGCTTCGCTTTGGGGGAGAGGAGGGCCAATTTTTGACAGGAGAATCCCCACCCAAGATCCCCACTGGCAGTTCCGCTAGGAGTTCCCCGCGGTTAAAAACCCTGTAGAATCCCGTGTCGGTCATTTCGCCCACAAGGGCGCACTCCAGGTTCCATTTCTTCGCCACTGCCTCTACGTACGGTATATCTTCTGGCAGGCAAACCAACAGCATCCTTTCCTGTGACTCGGAAAGGAATATCTCCCAGGGCTCCATGGTCTCCCTAAGGGGTATCTTTTCACAGTGAATGTCTATGCCGTTGCCGCTCTTGTGAGCCACCTCGCTGGTTGATGACAGTATGCCTGCGGCCCCCATGTCCTGCATGGCCTGAATCTTGCCTTCTTTAAGCAGCTCGATGCAAGCTTCTATGAGTAGCTTTTCATAGAACGGGTCCCCTATTTGTATTTGAGGTTTGTTGGCCCCGTCGTCTCCGCTAAGACCGGTGGAGGCGAATGCGGCTCCAGCGATGCCGTCCCTACCGGTTCTTGCCCCTAAGATAAGGACCTGCATGCCGGGTTTTGCGGTCTTGCTGCTGCAAGCTTTGTCCAACTCCAGGATGCCTGCACAGAAGGCATTGACCAAGGGGTTTTCGTCGTAGCACTGGTCGTATATGGTGAGGCCACCGACGGTTGGAACCCCCACGGCGTTGCCGTAACCGCCTATGCCCCTTACCACACCAGATGATATCCTTCGGTTCCGTGAGTTATCGGAGGAGCCGAAGAACAGGCCGTCCATGGATGCCACCGGTCTTGCCCCCATGGCAAGTATGTCCCTTATTATGCCCCCTACCCCTGTGGCGGCCCCTTCGTACGGTGAGATTGCGGAAGGATGGTTATGGCTTTCAACTTTAAACGCGAGTCCCAGCTTGTGGTTAAGCCTTACGACCCCAGCGTTCTCCCCCTCCCCGGCTATCACGTAAGGTCCGTCCTTGGGTAGGCTGGCCAATAGGGATCTGGTGGATTTGTAGCTGCAATGCTCGGACCACATGACCCCTACCATTCGGAGCTCAAGGTCATTGGGCTCCCGCTTAAGGGCGGATTTCAGCTCCTCCCATTCCTTTGTGTCCAGCCCAGCTTCTTCCGGAGTCATGGCCTAGATTCCCCCTCTTAGCCAGTGTTCTATGGAGCGCCATAGCATTGTGCCGTAAGTGTCCCCTAAACGTTTCAAAGTGGCCCTTTCAGGATGAGGCATCATCCCTAGAACGTTGCCCTTTTCGTTTATTATCCCAGCTATGTTGTTGAGTGAGCCGTTGGGATTTTCCCATCCTTCGGGTTCGACCCCGGGGGGAGGCACGTAGCGGAATACCACCCTGCCGGATGACTCCAGGTCGTCCAGTTCTTCCTTGGGAAGGTAGAACATGCCGTCCCCATGGGCTATGGGAAATTGAACGGGTTCCGCAGGGTTAAAGAGGCAGGTGAAAGGAGTTTGGTTTGTCTCGACCTTAAGCCAGCAGGGGGAGCAGATGAACCGTTGGGATCGGTTGGTTAATAGAGTTCCCTTCAGGAGCCCCGCCTCGGTCAGGATCTGAAAACCGTTGCATATCCCCAGAACCAGACAGCCCCGATGGGCATGTTCCCTGACTGCCCTCATAACAGGGCTCCTGGCGCTCATGGCCCCGGGCCTCAAGTAGTCGCCGTAGGAGAAACCGCCGGGTAAGACCACCAAGTCATATTTATCAAGCGTCGAATCGGTGTGCCATATCATGTTTACCTTGGCGTTTATAGATTTGGATATGGCGAGCTTCACGTCCTGGTCGCAGTTGCTGCCTGGGAACGTTATGACTGCCACCTTCATTTTGAGACATCTCCCACCTTGATCGTGAAGGTCTCTATCATCTCGTTGCATAATAGATCGCGGCACATGGCCTTGGCGGCTTCAACGGCGGATTCCTCGTCCTTTGACTCCAATGTCAGTCTTATGAACTTCCCAACGGAAACGTCTACGACGGAGTGATTGCCCATCTCCCTTAGGGTGGACATCACTGCTCTTCCCTGGGTGTCCAAAACACCGTCCTTTGGGCGTACCAGCACTGAAAGGGTGTATAGCAACTTATAGCTCCTCCTTCCCGCCCTCGTGAGATAGGGACAGGCGCTTCCATATCTCTTCATAGGCCTCTAGAACCTTTCCAAGGTCGTTCCTGAACCTGTCCTTGTCCAGTTTTTCCCCGGTGTGTTTGTCCCAGAGCCTGCAAGTATCCGGTGAGATCTCATCAGCCAGTATTATTTCCCCTTCTTGGGTCCTGCCGAACTCTAGCTTGAAGTCCACCAGGGTTATCCCCACGGAATCGAAGATCTCGGAGAGTAGGTCATTCACTTTTACGGCTGAGGACTTGATTTTTTTTAACTCCTCTTCCGTGGCCCACCCGAAGAGGATGGCATGGTCATCGTTTATTATTGGGTCCCCCAATGCGTCGTCCTTATAGTACAGCTCCACCAAGGGGCGTTGGAGTTTTAGCCCTTCCTTGACCCCCAGTCTTTTGCATATGGAGCCTGCGGTTATGTTTCGTACCACCACCTCTAGGGGGAGGATTTTGACCCTTAGGACCTCTTGGTGCGTGTCATCCAGCATCCTTATAAAGTGGTTTTTGACGCCCCTCTCTTTTAGGGCTTGGAATATTATGGAGCTTATGAGGTTGTTAAGGTGCCCCTTTCCCTCCATGGATGCCTTCTTCTGTGCGTTAAAGGCTGTGAGGTGATCCTTGTATTCCACTATGATGCGGTTTGGGTCATCGGTGGAGTACATCCTCTTTGCCTTTCCCTCGTACAGCATCTCGCCCTTTTGCATGCCTTTCACCTCCGGAAGTTTATGCTTACATATAATGCTGAACCAGCTAAAATGTCAAGATAAAAGCCGATGCTGCCCGGCATTGCGTTCTCGAATATTAGCAATCTTTTTGGCTGGAGATAATGCCGGTGAAGGAGGTGTTTGCTGGTGGCTTGGCTGTACCGGGTTTGACCGGTTGTTGCACTGCAAATGGTGTAAATTAAATAAGAACCCCCAAGGGGTCTTCCCCTTGGGGTAGCGATATCTACCTAGTTGGGCCGTTGCTCATCTAACCTTATATATAGCCCCGTCAAGTGATCCGAAGAAAGCGAATCCATCCCCCAGGGCTGTTGATGTGGTAACGTTGCCCCCAACCTTTGCTTTCCACAGCAGATCCCCGGTCTTAGCGTCCAGGCAGAACAGGGCATCGTCGTTGCTGCCGACGTACACCCTTCCTGCTCCCCCTGATGGGGAGGACTGGATGCCGCTGTGGGTCTTGAAGGACCAGATCAGGTTGCCCGAATAAGGGTCAAGGCAGTAAAGCCTTCCCGACATGTCCCCCACGTAGAGCTTGCCGTCGTATGCCAAGGGTGAAGAGTCTATATAGGCATCGGCCTTAAACCTCCAAATCACCGCCCGGTGCTTTATCCTCGCACCGTAAACGAATCCGTCCCATCCGGCAAAGAACACCATGTCGCCCATGATCGCGGGGGATCCCGTTATAGGCCCTCCTATTACCGCCCGCCACATGACCTGGCCGGTTTCCGCATCAAGGGCAAACAGCTTGCCATCGTTGTTGCCTACAAATACAATCCCTTCGGATATCACCGGTGAGGAGTATACCTCCCTGCCTAGTTTGGTCTTCCAAACCTGCCAGCCGGTCTTTATGCTAACGCAGTAGACGTATCCGTCGATTCCACCGAAGAAGACCTTGCCGTTCCATATGGCGGGGGAAGAGTGAACGCCGTTGTGGGTTGTGAAACGCCATATGAGTTTCCCGTCCGATCCGTTTACGCAATATACCTTGCCGTCGTAACTCCCGAATATCACCTTGCCCTCTGAAACCGCAGGAGAGGAAACAATCCAGTTCTCCGTTGGGAACCTCCATATGGTCCTTCCGTTTGTGCCATCCAGGGCGTACAGGTTCCCGTCCTTGCTCCCGAAAAATACCACGTTTCCCCAAAGGGCCGGAGAGGATGCCACCGGGCCTTGGGTGCTAAGCCTCCACTCGAGCTCTCCCAGGGGGCTGAGCTTGGGTTCCTTGTCAAGTACCGTACCGTTGCGGCTTGGATTTCCCATGAACTGGGGCCATCCCGTCGCGGCCTCACAGTACCCGGCTAACAAAAGCGCCATCATGGTCGATGCCGTTCCCAATATAACTGCCCAAAGGCCTTTCCGCTTCCTGTGCATGAAAAAACCTCCTTTCCCGGTATAACCTTGGGATTTTGGTAAAATCATTCTGCGTCACGTTCCCGTAGATCTCGAAGACCTGGAGGGGAGTATGAGCGATTTGGAACATATAAGGAATTTTAGCATCATAGCCCATGTGGATCATGGGAAATCGACCATTGCGGATCGTCTCCTGGAGGCCACTGGTACGGTGGATCAGCGCTCCATGAGGGATCAGCTTTTGGACTCGTTGGAATTGGAGAGGGAGAGGGGCATAACCATAAAGTTGGTCCCGGTAAGGATGAACTACCGCGCCAGTGATGGCAAG
Organism: Thermanaerovibrio velox DSM 12556; assembly: GCF_000237825.1. NCBI lineage: Bacteria > Thermotogati > Synergistota > Synergistia > Synergistales > Synergistaceae > Thermanaerovibrio > Thermanaerovibrio velox. The sequence goes on along the minus strand of NZ_CM001377.1, from coordinate 1,063,828 downwards.
GACTACGTTCTTAACCTCATAGACACCCCTGGGCACGTTGACTTTAGCTACGAGGTATCGAGGTCCCTGGCCGCCTGCGAGGGGGCAATCCTCGTGGTGGACGCGGCTCAAGGGGTGGAGGCTCAAACGGTGGCCAACGCATACTTGGCGGTGGACCAAGGGCTTGAGCTGCTCCCAGTGCTGAACAAGATCGATCTGCCTTCCGCCCAGCCTGATAGGGTATGTAGGGAGATAGAGGAGATCGTGGGTATAGATACCTCAGAGGTTATATTGGCGAGTGCCAAGGAGGGCAAGGGCATCCAAGATATTTTGGAGGCGGTGGTCAAAAAAATACCTTCCCCCAAGGGAGACCCAAATGCCCCCCTGCAGGGCCTGATATTTGATTCCGTGTATGACAACTACCGGGGAGTAGTTTGCTACGTAAGGGTGGTTAATGGGGTTATACGCCCCGGCCAGAAGGTGATGCTAATGGCCACCGGCTCTTCCTACGAGGTTGAGGAGGTGGGGGTTTTCAGGCCCCATATGGATAAGGTTGATAAGCTGGGCCCCGGTGAGGTTGGGTACTTCATATGCGGCATAAAGAACGTCTCAGAGGCCCGGGTGGGGGATACGGTTACGGATGCCCAAAATCCAGCTTCGCAACCCCTGCCGGGTTACAGGAAGGTAAAGCCGGTGGTGTTCTGTGGTTTCTACCCGATAGAAAGGGAGGAGATAACGCAGCTTAGAGAGGCACTGGAGAAGCTTCAGCTCAATGATTCCGCCATATCGTTTGAGCCCGAGACATCCACTGCCCTGGGGTTTGGGTTCCGCTGTGGTTTCCTGGGGCTTCTCCATATGGACATAGCCAAGGAGAGGCTTTCAAGAGAATTTGGGGTTGAACTGGTTGCCACGTCGCCGAACGTGGTCTATCAGATAGAGCTTTCGGACGGCTCGGTAATAGAAGCCCATAAACCCTCGGACTTCCCCGATCAATCGAAGATAAAGGAGGTTCGGGAGCCCTTTATCCGCTGTACCCTGTTCCTCCCCGATGGCTTTGTGGGGCCTGCTATGCAGCTTTGTCAGGAGAAGCGAGGGGTTTACGTCAGCATGGAGTACCTGAGCCCCGAGAGGGTTCGATTGGTGTATGATCTCCCCCTCGCGGAGTTCATATTGGACTTCCACGATCGGTTGAAGTCGGTTACCAGGGGATACGCTTCCTTGGATTATGAACATCTCGGGTTCAGACCTTCTCAGCTGGTTAAGGTGGACATACTGATCAACGAAGAGCCGATAGATGCCTTCTCCTTCATATGTCACCAGGATGCTGCATACCACAGGGGGCATGCGGTGGCCACAAAATTGAAGGAGTTGATACCTCGTCAGCTGTTTGAGGTCCCAATTCAAGCTGCCATCGGGAAAAGGGTGATAGTCAGGACCAACATAAAGGCGGTTAGGAAGGACGTTCTCGCCAAGTGCTATGGCGGAGATGTTACCAGGAAGAGAAAACTCCTGGAGAAGCAGAAGGAAGGGAAGAAGAGGATGAAGCAGATAGGCCGGGTTTCCATCCCTCAGGAGGCCTTCCTGGCCTTTATGGACGTGTCTGACAAGGATAAGGACTGATGCCCTTGTTGCACCCCCGGGAGCTGCTTGCGGAAGTCCCTTGGGATGTGGAGTCTAAGGTCCTGGGGGGCGATCTTTCTCTGTACGTTCATGTGCCGTTTTGTGTCAAAAAGTGCCTGTACTGTTCTTTCCCAAGCGCTCCTATGGGCCCCTTGGATGAGGAACTTTACGTGGACGCCTTGTGTAGTGAGATAACATCCTGGGCTGGACAGCTCAAGGGCAGGAAGCTGTTCTCCCTGTACGTCGGCGGAGGAACTCCTTCCAGGCTCTCCTGTCCTGCCTGGAAGAGGGTGTTTGGATGCTTATGGCGTTTTTTCGATCCATCGGATCTTCAGGAGGTCACATTTGAGGCAAACCCAGAGAGCCTGAACATATCCCTGCTTAAAACATGGATGGACCTGTGTCCTATCCCCATCCGGTTGAGCCTGGGGGTTCAGAGCTTTGATGATTCTGACCTTTTGGCCCTTGGCAGGCCCCATACAGCTAAAGACGCCAAGAGGGCCTGTGATATGGCATTGAGCGAGGGGCTATCTCTTAGCCTGGACATCATGTTTCGGCTCCCGAATCAGACCATCAGGGGTTTTGCCGTTACCTTAAGAGAGGCTGTTAAATCTGGAGCGGAGCACCTGTCCGCATACGAACTCTCCATAGAGGACGGAACTCCGTATCACTCGATGAACCTGAGCTTTTGTGAGGATGGGTACGTTTTCTACAGGTATCTTCAGTGGTACCTTGCCAAGAAGGGGTTTCTCCAATACGAGATATCTAACTTTGCCTTGAACGGTGCATTCCGCCTGCACAACCTGAGGTATTGGCTTGGGGGGGAGTTTTTTAGGTGTTGGCCCTGGGGCATGGAGCTGCATAGGAGGAGCAAGGTACCGGAACGCATCGAATCTTAAAGGTTGGGCCCGCTTGGTCGCCCTCTCCGGCAAGGGGGTTGATTTCGGTGAGTTCATCCCGAACGAATCAAGGAGGTCGGAAAGGGCGGTTCTTAGGCTCAGAACCATTTGGGGTTTTCGCCCCGGGCTGGAGGATAAGCGCGTGGCCGCATCGCTTTCTTCCCTATGTGATGATCTGGTTCAGCTCAACAAGGATCTTGATGGAAGCGATGTCTACCGGCTCACCCCAAGGGGTTTTAGGGTGGCTAATCGCATATGGGAGATGCTCCTTCCGGACTGCTAAGGTGGGGGTGGTTGGTGGTGGATTACCTGGTCCTAGGATTGGAAGATGATGATTCCCTGGAAGAGAAGCTGCACGGTCTTCTGGAGCACATTGCTGGACATAAGCGCGTAGAAGTGCCGCTTGTGGGTTACGAGACTCAGGTGGGGCCGTCCCTGCGGGATGTTTTGCCCTTCTTCGGAGATGTCCCGTCATCTGGAGATGGTTGGGTAAGGCTGTATGGATCCTTTGGCGATCAGACGGGGTTCGCCATGATGGTGGGGAATTGTCTTAGGGGGCTGAACCTCCCGATGGGTTCCTGGTATTCATCCCCTCCTGATCCTCCTGGGGGTCCTTGGGGGCTTATCGGAATGGCTGATCAGGGATGGATCGTCCTGTTTGATGACACCATTCAAGAACCCATGAAAGAGAGGCTGAGCGACAGCGTAATGGTGGCATACATACCTCTCGAGGTCTTGGAGGGTAACCCGATTGAACCGCATATGGAATCCGAAGAGGTTCAGAGAATAACGCTTCGATGGCTTCTTTCGTACCTCCCAGATAGGGAGGATTATGACGTCTGACGAAAGGTGGTGTTAAAAGTGACCTTTGATTTTAACGCCTTTATGAGGCAGATACCTTCCATGTCGGATCTCCTGAACCTTCCATGGGTCCCACCTATGGAGGAGTTGTTGGGAAGAAGCGCGGTTAAAAGTGTGTTCGCCGAGGTCATTGGGGAGTTCCGGGAGATGATTAGGACCGGGAAGATATCCTCCGTAGACGGAGAATCGATAGTTAGGGAGGCCAGGGCCAGGTTGGCCCAGCGTTCCACTTTAAGCCTCCGGCGGGTTTTGAACGGAACTGGGGTTGTGGTTCATACTAATCTTGGTAGGTCTCCCTTGCCGCTTGAGGTCATGAGACAGGTAGAGGAAGTAGCGGCAGGCTATAGCACCTTGGAATTCTCCCTTGATGAAGGGGTTAGAGGGCATCGTAACCAACATGTAGAGTGGCTCTTGTGTCAGCTTACCGGGGCTGATGGAGCGGTGGTGGTGAACAACAACGCTGCGGCGGTCCTACTTTGCCTTGCCGGGTTGGCGTCTGGTAGGGAGGTTATTGTTTCCCGGGGTGAACTGGTGGAGATAGGTGGATCCTTCAGAATACCGGAGATCCTGTCCTTTGCCGGTGCAAAGATGGTGGAGGTAGGGACCACGAATAGGACACACCTGAGTGATTACGAATCTGCGATAAGTGATAGTACTGCAGTGCTCTTGAAGGTTCATCCGTCTAACTTCCGAATAGAGGGTTTCCACTGCTCGGTAGATAGGCAGCAGCTGGCTCAGCTCGCTGTGGCGAGGGGGTTGACTTTGGTTGAGGATCTGGGCAGCGGCCTTTTGGAGCCATTGGATAACGGTATGTTGACCTCAGAGCCCACGGTTAAAGAATGCCTCTCCCAGGGGGTGGACTTGGTCACCTTTTCTGGGGATAAGCTTCTTGGGGGGCCCCAGATAGGAGTGATAGCAGGAAGACGTCAGCTGACGGACCGACTCAAGAGGCACCCCCTCATGAGAGCTTTTAGGGTGGATAAGATGACCCTTGCGGCCTTTGAGGGGATACTTCGGATGATGCTGCAGGGTAGAGGGGATCAAATACCGGCCAGGGCTATGCTTTCGGAGCGGCCTGAAAAGATTAAGAAGAGGGCGCAGAAGATAGCTGCTGCCTGTCGGAGAAGGATCAGGGAGCGGTCCATCCCTGGAGATGCTAGGGTTATCCCCGTGGAGGACGCGGTTGGTGGAGGGGCTTTCCCAGCGGTCCCCCTTAATGGGTACGGGGTGGCCTTGGACCTTCCGTCTTTAGGGGGGGCTTCAAGGGTACAACGGCTTTTCCGGAAGACGGTTCCCCCTGTGGTCTTGGGGGTTGATGAAGGGATGCCGTGTCTTCACGTGAGGACCCTCTTGAGCGGGGAAGAGATGCTTTTTATGAAGGCACTAGATCATGTACTGGGGGTGAGGTGATGGAGTACCCCTTCGTTTTAGGTACCGCAGGTCACATAGATCATGGTAAGACCACGTTGGTTAAGGCCCTTACTGGGGTTGACTGCGATAGGTTAGTCGAAGAAAAGCGACGTGGAATAACCATAGAACTTGGCTTTGCCCCTTTGACCGTTGGTGATCGGGTGGTCAGCGTGGTTGATGTGCCAGGGCACGAGAGGTTCATTCGACAGATGGTGGCTGGGGCAGCCGGGGTCGATGCGGTGATGATGGTTATAGCGGCCGACGAAGGGGTTATGCCTCAGACCAAGGAACACCTTGAGATCCTGGAGCTCTTGGGGGTCCGGCGGGGGGTGCTGGTGATCACGAAGGTTGACCTGGTGGACCCCGAGATGCTGGCTCTGGCGGAGGAGGAGATAAGGGAGGTATTCCGGGGGACATTCTTGGAGGGAGCCCCTATTATCAGGACCAGCGCTGCTGCAGGCGTTGGGCTTGAGGATCTGAAATCCGCCATATTAAGGCTGGTGGAGTCATCCCCTGTAAGGAGCAGGGAGGGAGATCTTTTCCTTCCCATAGACAGGGCTTTTTCTGTGCCTGGGTTTGGCACCGTGGTGACTGGAACCATATATAACGGTTCGATCCAAGAGGGGGATGAGGTAACGGTTGTCCCTTCCGGTTTATCATCCAAGGTGAGATCCGTGCAGGTTCACGGCGTGAGAGTTCGGGAAGCTGTAGCGGGGCAGCGAAGTGCCTTGAACATTCCTGGGGTTGGATTGGATCAGCTCCGAAGGGGAGATGTGCTGACCTCAAGGGGTTCCTGCCAACCAACGAGCAGGCTTGGCGTATGGCTAAAGGTACTAGGATCAGCGGTGGAGCCTGTGCGGCACTGGCAGCGGCTTAGGCTGCACCTTGGCACTGCAGAGGTAATGGCGAGGGTGGTTCTTCTTGATGGTGCCAGCCTGGAGCCTTCCTGTGAGGGCCCAGCTCTTTTGGTCTTGGAGGAGCCAGTGGCTGCCATGGGTTCTCAGCGCTTCATAGTAAGGTTCTACAGCCCCCTTAGGACCATAGGGGGGGGGGAGGTTATCCTTCCTTACGTGGAAGGGGTGAGGAGCAAGTCTCGCAGGGAGGCCATGGGTCGTCTGCTGACGGGGCTTAAAAACGCCAAGTCCCCAGTGGAGAAGATTCAGCGATATCTTGAACACCTGCATGTAGCATCTCCTTCGGAGATAAGGCTAAGCCTCAGCTTAAATCCAAGCTCGCTGATGGAAGTGCTCCAAGAGGGTGTTAATAAGGGGCTGTGGATATCCGTGGGATCCAGTAATGGGGAATATGTTTTGGAGGCCCATAGAGATGATCAGCTCTCGCATCTTTTGATGGAAACCATGGAGAGGTTCCACACCGATAACCCATTGGAGAAGGGGATGCCGATTGACGGGTTGGTAAGGGCAATGGGGTTGGATCAAAAGATACTTAAAGCTTGGTTGGGGAGCAAGTGTGAGAAAGGCGTGGTTACGCTTGAGGATGGAAGGGTTAGTCATCCGTCATTTGTCAGGGATACTGGGGCAGTATCTAAGGCCTTAGAGAGGCTTAAGGACTTCCTGGATGAAAGGGGATTCATGCTCCCGGACCTGGAGGAAATAAAGAAGCAGCTTGGGGTTGATGACGACTCTTTCAAAAAGATCATATCCCTTGCCAAGGAAGAGGGGGTTGGGGTTATCCTGCCGGGGGGGTTGTTCTTCTCTAGTAGACTAATTCGATCTCTATGGGAGATTTTGTCTCAGATGGAGGAGATCACTGTGGCATCCGTGAGGGATAGGCTGGGGCTCAGCAGAAAGTATGTGATGCCCATGTTGGAACACATGGATTCCATCGGAATAACGAGGAGGGTTAAGGATAAGAGGGTTCTTCTTAAGCGTCCTACGGCTTAAAATGAACCTGTAGCGTGGGCTTAACTTCGCTTTTGCTTAAAAGCCCTTGAAAAACATATGCCTTGGGTGTAATATCTGAAAAATCCTGTAAATGGGAGTGTGGCCCATGGCAAGATCTCTTGAGTATATAAGGGAGCTGGTTAAGCAGCACAGGGGGTCGAGGGTCTCTTACCGTTCGATGAACGGCAGGCGGAAGGTGGAGGAGCGCGAGGGAGTGATAACGGAGGTTTATCCATCCCTATTCACCCTCTACGTTGAGTCTCAGCGGAGCACGGTGTCGTTTAGCTACACCGATGTGTTGACTAAAGAGGTAATCCTGGAGCTTTTGCCTGGCCATGAGAGGTTAGCTTAGGGGTTATCTTTATGGTGGTTAGTGCACCAGAAAATAGTAAAACGATTTAGGCGCCCCGCCTTCGTTGAAAAAGAGGTCGGGGCGCTTATCTTTTGGAGAGAGGTGATCCCATTGGAGTACGTATTATCGTGTGATATGAAGATCAACCTATGTCTTTGGGTGGGCCAGCTGGATGCAGATGGTTATCATCCGGTTAGAACTTTGTTTTTGAGACTGAGGTCTCCGGAGTTCCTGAGGCTGAGGTCTTCGGATCGTTTCCGGCTGTTTCACCGTGGTGATCCATTTTATGGAGAACACATAGTGGAACGGGCGGCTACTATGGTCTATGATTTGAAACTTAGCATACCACAAGTGGAGGTGGAGTGTGTAAAGGCTCTTCCAGCGGGTGGTGGGGTTGGTGCTGGTAGCGGGAACGCCGGGGCTTTCTTGCGCTGGGCTTTTTATTCGGCAGGCAGGCCGGTTGATATGGCTATGGCGGCCAAGCTGGGGAGCGATGTCCCCTTCCTAGCCTCTGAAATGAATCTTGCTTGGGCGGAGGGCAGAGGGGAAGTCCTATCTCCGGTTTCAGCCCACACTGGAGACATTAAATGTCTGGTGGGGTTTCCTGTATGGCCCATGTCCACGTCTTTGGCATATCACATGTTGGACCAGATGAGACCTCATGTAGGGCCTTTGCCAGAAAGGGATGACTTCACGGGCCATTTGAATGCCATTGAAGAAGGTAGGGTTGTCGGTCTTCTCCCTAACGATTTTTTGATTGTTTCTGAGAAAATAAGGGAGGAATACATTAAAATATGGACGGTGTTTGAGGCTTCAGGGGCTCTTGGGTGGGGTCTCTGCGGAAGCGGAAGTGGATTTTTCGGCTTATTCAAAGATCATGATTGCCTGAACAGGGCTGCCAGGATGCTTGGGAGCTTTGGTTTTGTTAAAAGTCTTATGCGGGCGGAGGTTATCCAATGAAGGGTCAGAGGACAGAGAGGTTAGTGAGAATAGCTTCCCGTTTCATGTTAGGGCCGTCGAGGCATCTTTCCCTTACCGATTTAGCCCAGGATTTCGAGGTGTCTAAGACGGTGATAAGCGATGACATGGAGATAATCCACAGGGCGTTTTCGGAGGAGATGCTTGGTGTTGTGGATGTTGACAGGGGTCGCAGCGGAGGGGCTTACTTCGTGCCAAGGGTTGGGGATGAGCTGAGGCGAAAGTGGCTTGGGCAAATTGCAGAGACCCTTTCTCAGCCTGAGCGGGTTCTACCCGGAGGTTTCGTTTACTACACGGATCTTATCTTTGACCCCAGGATTGCCTCTGTGTTGGGTCTTATCATGGCATCTAATTTCTCAAGCCTTAAGCCGGACACGATCATGACATCGGAGGTAAAGGGCATACCTATTGCCATGTTTGCCGCCCATGCCCTGGGGGTTCCCCTATCCATTTGCAGGTTCAGGAACAGGCCTAGCGACGGGCCTGCTGTGGCGGTTCACTTCCCCACCGGAGCAGGAGATGTTAGGACCATGTACATGGGGACAAGGCAGCTTGGCAAGAGCAAGAGGGTTCTTGTCGTTGATGATTTCATGCGAGGGGGCAGCACCGTTTGGGGGATGCTTCAAATGGCCAGGGAGTTTGGTTCTGAGGTTGTGGGGGTGGGGGTTTTCATAGCCTCTGAGGAACCCGCCAAGAAAGCGGTGCCAAGTTACAACGCATTGCTCACAGTTTCCGGGTCCGGTGATTCATTGAAGATACGCGTGAATCGGTGACTTTGCTGATGATCCCAGCGGCGAGGGGAGAAAAAATTCCACGATCCCATTTGACGTATCCGGGATCATAGGGTAGAATGCTTCCTCGGGAGGAGGTGACCCCCTCATGATCGTCCGGATCGAGGAGGATGAGTGCATAGGCTGTGGCGTGTGTGCTCAGATCTGCCCGGATGTGTTCGCCCTTGATGACGCGGTAGGCAAGGCCAAGGTTATTAAGCCCGACGGTTCTCCCTGCGTCCAGGAGGCGGTGGACAGTTGTCCGGTCAGCTGCATCAAGGTTGACTAGGGGGATCGATCCTCTTTGAGGGCCCATAGCTCAACGGGTTAGAGCCACCGGCTCATAACCGGAAGGTTCCTGGTTCGAGTCCAGGTGGGCCCACCAGCATTCTAAAGCCGCCTTTTGGGCGGCTTTTTTTGTATGATGGGGCTATTTCTGCTTCTTGTGCGGTTTGCTGCGGGGGGATGTTATGAAGGTATTTGAGTTTGCGGCGTCGTTGGAGAGGTTGTTGCCGTTAAGTTGGGCCTACGATTGGGACAACTGTGGTCTTGTGGTGGGCAGCAGGTCATCCCAAGTGGATAGGGTGGCTGTTGCCCTGGAAGCGGATCTCGGCTCGATCCGATGGGCGGCGGAAAACCAGTGCTCCCTTTTGGTGGTTCACCATCCCCCCATTTTCAAACCCATGAGCCGAATAGTGGACGATGCGGTTGGATATCCAATCATCGATGCGATCCGGCTTGGGGTCTCCATATATGTGTGTCATACCAATTGGGATGTTGCCCCCTTTGGTGCCAGTGTTGTCCTAGGGAAGTCCTTGGGCCTTTGTGGTATGGTCCCCCTGGAGGCTAGGGGTGAGTGGGGCTTGGGGGTGATGGGGGACATAGACCCCGATGACCCTTTTAAGATCATGTGGAGAGCCAAGGCATCTTGGGGGCTTAGCTGGGCAAGGGTTGAGGGATCTCGTGATGCTGTAGGCCGGGTTGCCATCTGTGCCGGTTCCGGGGGTGATATATGGCCCCTGGCCTTAGAAGCCGGTGCGGAGCTGCTCATAACCGCAGATGTTAAGTACCATTCGATTAGGGATGCCAATTCCTCAGGGCTGGTTTTAGGTGTAGTGGATCATGGAGAGATGGAGTGGGCCACCATGGATGCCTTGAGCACATTCCTGCGGGGACTTGGAGTTGAGACTTTAGTAGCCCCGAGAGCTGAGATCCCTGGGGTTTTCTTATAGGTGTATGTTTGATTTGTTTGCTGTTAAAATGTCGGATAGGGCCACGTTGTCGTGTAAAATTAAGTTGCTTAGAGTAAAAGAGAATGCCTCCTGTTGTTAGGGTAGAGGCTTTATGGAGGGGTGACCTGAGTATGGCGGACAGGGTTTTTAGCGGTATGAGGCCTACCGGTAAGCTGCATTTGGGGCACATGGCGGGTGCGTTGACCAATTGGGTTAACCTGCAGGATTCCCATGAGTGTTACTACTGCGTGGTGGATTGGCATGCCCTCATGTCTGATTACGCAGACAGCAGCATGCTGATGGAAAACTGCAGGGAGATATTGTTGGATTGGCTTGCGGTGGGTCTTGACCCTTCTAAGTGTTCCATATTCGTGCAATCTCACGTTAAGGAGCATGCGGAGTTAAGTCTAGCGCTGTCCATGGTGACCCCGCTCGGGTGGTTGGAGAGGAATCCCACGTACAAGGATCAGATACTTAACCTTCAAAACAAAGACCTCTCCACCTATGCCTTCTTGGGTTACCCGGTGCTCATGGCGGCGGATATACTTCTCTACAAAGCGGTTAAGGTACCGGTTGGGGAGGATCAGTCGGCCCATTTGGAGTTAAGCCGTGAGATAGCCAGGCGTTTTAACTACTATTTTGGGGAGGTCTTCCCAGAGCCTCAGGCGCTTCATACCACCACGCCTAAGATCCCAGGAACGGACGGGCGTAAGATGAGCAAGTCCTACGGCAATTCCCTGAATATAGCAGATGACCTGAACGTCCTCTGGGATAAACTTAGGACCATGATGACTGACCCAGCCCGGTACAAGAGGACCGATCCTGGGGACCCCGATAAGTGCCCGGTGTGGGATCTGCATAAGTTTTTTAATAATGATCCAGAGGAGATGGAGGAGCTGGCTCACGGTTGCAGAACCGCTGGGATAGGGTGTGTAGACTGCAAGCGCAAGCTCTTCGGTCACATAGAGGTGGTCATGACGCCGATTCACGAGCGGAGGAAGTCGTTAGAGGGAGATCGAAGCCTTCTTGATGGCATAATCCATGAGGGGGCCAGAAAGGCCAGGTTGGTGGCCCAGGAGACCATGGAGGAAGTGTACAAGGCAATTGGGATGCTACGTTAATCTGTCTGATGACGGCAACCTAAGCGTGACCCTTGAAGGGTTTTCCGGTCCCTTGGACCTCCTATGTCAGCTTGTAGAACGAGGGAAGCTGGATGTGGCGCGGATATCCCTGGTGGACCTTCTGGGTAGATATGTTGAGTTCTTGATGTCTCAGGAGGTTAGCCTTAGAGAGATAGGAGAGTTCTTCTCTTTCGCAAGCCGTATGGTTTTAACCAAAGTGAGGAGGCTTTTCCCCTCGGTAGAGCCTTTTGAGGATGACATTCAGGGCGTGGATGGAGATATGGACCCAGAGGGGGCCCTCCGGAGATCCCTGGCAAGATACAGGCCTATAAGAAAGGCTGCAATCTGGTTGGAGGAACGGCAGAGGTGGCGCGAGAGGTTTTTCGTGAGGCAGGCGGAGGAGGGGCCGCTGCTTTTTGAGGCGGGTGATCTTTTCGCCCTTGGTAGGGTGTGGTGGTCTCTGTTAGATAGGAGGGACCACGATCAAGACCGCTGGGATGATTATGACGAAGAGATTGAGGACGCTAAGGTTAATGAATATAGCGTTGAGGAAATCATGGGGGCTATAGAGAGAAGGGTTGCGGGAGGGCCTGTGTCTTTGCGGCAGCTTATTGGTTGTGGAGCTCCAAGGGGCATGCTGATAGCCTCCATATTGGCCCTGCTCGAACTATGCAGGTTAGGCAGGATAAAGATCATTCAGGAGGAGCCTTTTGATGATATCGTCTTCTCCACTCCATGATCAGGACCTGTCGGTAGACTTGGACAGGAAGGTAGAAGCTTTGCTGTTCGTGTCCTCTGGTCCAGTTGGGGAGAGGGAGCTAGCTTCTTTCCTGGGGGTATCATCCAAGGATATAAGGGCGTCTCTTGGGAGGCTTAAGGCAAGATATGAAGGGGCTTCCGGCCTGGATCTAATATCCGTGGCGGAAGGGTGGTTGATGGTAACCGCTGAAGATCTAGCAGAGGTCGTGGCTGCTTTCAGGGATGTCTCCCAGAGCCAAAGGTTGAGGTTGAGCCGGGCAGCGGTGGAGACCCTTGCAGCGGTGGCGTATCATCAACCAATAACCAGGGCGGAGATAGAGGAAATAAGAGGGGTAAGATGTGACCGGGTTTTGGATACCCTTTTGAAGCATGGATTGATACGCGTAGGGGGGCGTAAAAAGAGCCCGGGTAACCCGTTGCTTTACAGGACCACATCCCGTTTCATGGACCTCTTTGGATTGTCATCCCTCTCTGATCTTCCATCTTTAGAGGACCTGATGGAAGAGATCGGCGGATATGAGGAAGGTTGCTCTTCTGAAGCAGGAGGGGATGTGGTTGAGGATTAATCAGTACCTTGCCAGGTGTGGCATCGGATCCAGAAGAAACGTTGAGCACCTGATTTTGAACCACCGAGTGTCTGTAAACGGCGAGATCGTGGAAGCCCTTTCCTTCAAGGTCCAAGAAGGGGATCTTGTTATGGTGGACTCCAAGGTGGTAAGACCGCTGGAGTCAGTATATATCGTCATGAACAAGCCAAGAGGAGTGGTATGTGCGGTAAGGGATCCTCGATGTAGGACGGTCTTGGACATACTTCCATTTCGCATCCGGCAGCTTGCTCCTTTCCCAGTGGGTCGACTTGACAAGGATAGCCAGGGGCTTTTGATCCTCACTAACGATGGTGACTTTTGCGATTCTCTGTTGCATCCAAGCAGGGGTATAATCAAAACATACGAGGTTGACCTGGACGGAGAGGTTCGCTCGGACCTATTGGATCGGATGAGATGTGGCATTTGGTCCGAAGGTGAGTTTCTTAAGCCCGTTTCTGTGGACAGGATTGGAAGAGATAAGATCCGGGTGGAACTTCAAGAGGGAAAGAAGAGGGAAATACGAAGGATGGTTGCCTCTCTTGGCCTTCGGGTTAGGTGTCTTCTCCGTCGCAAGATAGGGAGGATGGAGCTTAGACATCTGCCGTATGGTGGATTTGCTCTTTTCTCAAAGGATGACATGTGGCATCATATCACTGTGGGTGGTATGGTATAGCGTAGGGTTTATGAAGGCAGTCTTTACCCTGATGTTATTAGGAGGGGTTACATGCAAGGGCTTGATGATCGTACCCGTGACCTGATACAAAGGCGCGTGCTTAAGCGTGTCAGCGACATACCTTCTCTGCCCCAGTTTGTCATAGATACCCTGAAGAAACTGGATGATCCCAAGAGCAACGCCCAGGATGTGGCGGATAAGCTTGCCAAGGACGAGGGGCTGGTGCTCAGGATACTGAGGTTGGCTAACTCCGCCTACTATGGTTTGCCCCGAAGGATAACCAGCGTTTCGGAGGCCATCGCGTTGCTGGGCTTCAAAACAGTTAAGAGCATAGTCCTGGCCGCATCGGTGTACAAGTTTATGGACGGGGCTTTCACTGGTTATGCCCTTGACAGAGGGGAGCTGTGGAAGCACTCTCTGAGCGTAGCTTTCTCCGCCCGACATATAGCCAAGCGTTTTAAGGATGTGGATGATGAGGAAGCTTACGTGGCGGGCATGGTCCATGACATAGGCAAGATAGTGCTCAACGATTACGTCCGTTTTGGCTACAGCATAATAGTTAAGCTGGTGGAGGAAGACAAGATGCCCTTCATGGATGCGGAGCGCCAGGTCTTGGGCTTTGACCACGCCCAAGTTGGGGGGCTTATCATGGAGCAGTGGAACCTGCCTGAGCGTTACATGTTGGCTGCCAGGTATCACCACTCCCCCTGGGAGTTGCCTGATGAGTACTTGGATCATCGTAAGTTCCTTGATGTGATCCACGTGGCGAATGCGTTGTGTCTTATGTTGGGGGCCGGTATAGGAGCGGACGGTCTTCAGTATAGCGTGTGGCCTGATAGCTTGGAGCGGCTTGGGCTGTCATCTGATGTTGAAGCTTTGATGTCCGAGCTGGTTGACTTGATGGCTCAAGTGGATGAGGAGCTCTCCATGGAGGCTATGGAATGAGCCCCAGAGGTCCCGTGGTGGTGTTGGACGGTCCTGCCGGTTCCGGGAAGAGCACGGTAGCTAAGGCGTTGGCTAGGGTTCTCGGGGTTCCTCATCTTGATACCGGTGCCATTTATAGATCAGTAGCTTTATATATGTATCAGCACGGTATTCCCGCCGAGGACAGCGACGAGCTTCGCAGGGCCCTGGAAGAGATAGTCATAGAGATGAGGGACGAGAGGGTCTTCCTCTGCGGATTAGATGTGACTGAGGAGATAAGGACTCCGAAGGTTGACTCGCTGGTATCTGGTTATGCCGCCATTCCTTCGGTCAGGAGGGCTCTGCTCGGCTTTCAGCGAGATCAAGCTAGGCATGGGGTGGTGGCGGAGGGAAGAGATATGGGGTCGGTGGTGTTCCCTGATGCGGATGTTAAGATATTTCTTACCGCCTCCCCGGAGGAGAGGGCTAGGAGAAGGCACTTACAGCGGATCTCGGCAGGGGTTCAATCAGATTACGATGAGGTCCTAAGAGAGGTGCAAGAGCGGGACAGGTTGGATACTCAAAGGGAGTGTTCCCCGCTGCAGGTGGATCCTGGTGCTTTTGTCTTGGATACGACCGGTTTGTCCCTGGATCAGGTGGTAGAAACCCTTGAAAAAGAGGTGGGGATGAGGCTTGGTAAGGGAGCTTAAACAGAGTCGTTTCCTTTACTACTTGGTTAAGGGCCTCTTTCGTGGGGCCCTATCGTTGTATTTTAAGATCCGCGTGAGGGGATTGGACGGACGTTCCCTCCCCACACCGTTGATAGTGGCTTCTAACCATTGCAGCCACCTGGATCCTCCGTTGGTGGGATCCTTTTTTCCGGGAGAGCTTTGTTATCTGGCTAAGGAAGAGCTCTTTCAAAACCCCTTTATGGGGTGGATGTTGACTCATCTTGGTGCTTGCCCTGTGAGAAGAGAGGATGCCCAGGGAGCGGGCGGTGTGATGAGGCTGATGCTTAAGATACTAAGGGACGGGCGCAGCCTCTTGATCTTCCCGGAGGGCACCCGTTCATTGGATGGAAGGCTTAAGCCCCTTGAAGAGGGTGTTGCTTTCTTGAGTTTGAAGGCCAATGTGCCTATCCTGCCTGTTTTCGTTAGGGGAACTTTCGAGGCCTTCCCCAAGGGGGCGAAGATGCCGAGACGGGGGAGCATAACTTTAAACTTTGGTGAAATCATAACCCCCGAACCTTTTGTGGATGCCAACGGCAACGGCAAGGAGGCTAGGGGGAAGTTGCTTTCGACTTTGGAGGAATCCCTTAGGGGGTTAGGGCGGGATTTATGAGGGAAGACGGAGCCATAGTGGTGTCCATAGACCCAGACGACGAGGCCTCCATGGAAGAGATGGAGGCCCTGTTGATGAACCTGGGCTACACGAAGTTCCGTAGGATGGTTCAGAGGCGTCGGCGCCCGGATCCTTCCAGCTACATAGGCTCCGGATTTTGTCTTAGGGTGGCCCATGTGGCGGCAGAATGTGGTTTCCGTTTGGTGGTGGTGGATGGTCAGCTATCCCCGACGCAGAGGAGGACGCTTGCGAATTTGCTGAAATTGGAGGTTTGGGATAGGCCTTATCTGATAATGAAGATATTTGAATCCCGGGCCTATACCGCGGAGGCTAAGCTTCAAGTTCAGCTAGCGGCAATGAAGCACGAGATACCTTACCTTAAGGGGTTGGGCTTCCAGATGTCCAGAGCGGGTGGTGGAATAGGGACCAGGGGGCCTGGGGAGACCGAGTTTGAGCGGCACAGACGGAAGATAGCTCGTCGTGTTAGATCTGCGGAGGCGAAGTTAGAAGAGCTTCGTCGAAGGCGTTCTGCCCAGAGGGAGCGCCGCAAGCGGCTTGGCATAAAGACCGTTGCACTCGTGGGTTATACGAATAGCGGGAAGACCACCCTTTTATCCAAGCTGTCAGGGGATGTTGACGTGAAGGGGGCGGACAAGCTGTTTGCCACCCTTGATACCCTTACCAGGGGAGTTCGTCTTGATGACCACAGGGTGGTTATGTTCTCTGATACGGTCGGTTTTATAAGGAAACTCCCTGTAGAACTTGTGGCGGCTTTTCGAGCCACTCTAGAGGAAGTGGCCTTTGCGGATATGGTTGCTATGGTGATAGACGGGGCGTCCCGGGAGGCGCTAGATCATATTGGTGTAATAGATGAGGTCCTAGATCAGATAGGAGCCGGGGATGTCAGAAGGGTAGTTCTGCTGAACAAGATGGATATATGGGATTCCGGTGATGAGGGGTTCGAGGTCCTGAGTGCCGTTAAGGCGAGGGGGTTCCCCGTTTTCCCGGTCAGTGCCCTTACAGGCCAGGGCATAGGAGATTTTCTGGCGTGGCTTTCCAGCGTCATTTGAGTTTGATCCAATGGCCCCTGCTTTGGCATTGGTAATTTGGGATTTAGCCTTAGATTTACCGTTTTATGCAGTTTCCTGGCGTTTATAGGGGGGATGTATTTGTTCAGTATGACTGGTTATGGCAGTGCCAAAGCGGATGGTGATTGGGGAACCATGACCATGGGGATAACCAGCGTCAATCATCGATATCAGGAGATAACGGTTAAGCTGCCAAGGGAATTCTCTTGGTGGGAGCCTTGGTTTCATAGAAAGATAAGAAGTGCTTTCTCCCGTGGTAAGGTTAGCTGCAGGTTGGATGTTGCGTGGAGCGGACGATGTGGTAGCAACATGATAAATCGGGACTTCCTGATGGCTCTCTATAGGGATGTTGCATCTATGGCCTCCGATATGGGTGCACCTCCTGTGGATCTTGGGTATCTATTGGGAGTAAGCGGGGTTCTTGACGGCAGATCTGCCGTTATGGATGAGGATGCACTGGAGGAGATTTTTTCTGACCTGATAAATAGGGCTGTTGAGGATTGGAATGCCAGCCGCAGAGCTGAAGGGGAGTTTCTGTGGGGGGAGGTCATGGGCAAGATCTCTGTCTACGAGGGCATCATAGATGACCTAAGCTCCGCATGGGGGGAGGCCAGAGATCGGGCTTTTGAACATGCAAAGGAGAGGGTATCTGCCATGCTGAAGGATATGGGCCTTGATTTGGATGAGTCTCGTTGGGCCCAGGAGCTGGTTTTAATGGCAGATAGGTGGGATGTGGAGGAGGAGTTATCCAGGATACGCTCTCATCTCCTTCAGTTTCGCCAGGTGACCTCTAAGGAGGGGCCTTGGGGTAAACGCTTGGACTTTATAATTCAGGAGCTCAACCGGGAAACCAACACCATAGGTTCCAAAGTCAACGATGCTGTTCTGAGGTCCATGGTCGTTGATGCTAAGACCGCCCTGGAGATGGTGCGGGAGCAGATTCAAAATCTGGAGTGAGGGCCATGAGGATGTTGCACGTAGGTTTCGGTAACATGGTTTCCGTGGACAGGATAGTTGCTATAATCAGTCCCGCCTCTGCGCCAATAAAGAGGCTTAAGGATGAGGCTCAGCGGGAGGGTCGCCTTGTGGATGCTACCCAGGGCAGAAAGACCAGGGCCATACTTGTCATGGACAGTGGCCACGTTATACTCTCCGCCCTTCAGCCGGAGACGCTTTCAAACCGATTTTCAACGGAGGGGGCCGTCGATGATGGAGAATAACGAGCTCCGAAGGGGAACCCTCTTTGTGATATCCGGTCCCAGTGGAGCCGGTAAGGGGACCCTTCGTAAGATGCTTTTTGACAGGCTTCCGGATCTCTTCTATTCGGTATCCTACACCACCAGGTCTCCAAGGCCAGGGGAGACAGATGGGGTTGAGTACAGGTTTGTGTCGGAGGAAGAGTTTAAGCGTATGATAGATGAGGGAGTCTTCCTGGAGTGGGCCTGCGTGCACGGCAAGTACTATGGTACTAGTGCGGACGACATTGAACGGATGCTTGCACAGGGCAGGGATGTGGTTCTTGAGATAGATGTCCAGGGGGCAAAGCAGGTTAGGCAAAGGATACCCGAAGCGGTAACCATCTTTGTGGCGCCCCCATCGGTGGAGGAGTTGGAGCACCGTCTCCAGGGGCGTGGAACCGAAGAGGAGCGGGAGATGTCCCTGCGTCTTAAAAATGCGATAGATGAGCTTTCCCACGCTGGGGAGTATCAGTATAGGGTGGTTAACGATCAGGTGGATTATGCCGCAGAGGACCTTATAAAAATAATAGAGCGCCATAGGAAATTCAGTGGGAGGTGTTGAGCAGTGATATTCTGCGATATTGATAAGATATGCAGGGAGAGGAACATACCCAATAAGTACGTCTTGGCCTTGGTTGTGGCCGCGAGAGCGAGGCAGCTAAGCGAGAGAAAGGGGCGTCTTGGGGACGACGAGAAGTATATTTCGAGGGCCATAGACGAGATAAGCCGCGGGGAGATAATCCTATCGTACGGTGGGGATTCTCACCCGGATGCCACCGTGAAGGAGACCGTGTAAGTTGCCTGCTTGGAAGAGGGGGCGCCGGATCCTTGTAGGGGTATCCGGTGGCATATCTGCTTACAAGATATTGGACTACATAAGACACCTTCGCAGGTCGGAGTGCGAGGTGGAGGTTATTTTGACCAAGGGAGCGGAGGCCTTTGTAAGTCCCTTGGTCATCTCCACGTTGACGGGCCGGCGCTGTTGGTTGGAGGAGGACTTTCTTAATCCTTCAAGGGGATACCAGATTCCCCACATAAATTTGGCGGACTGGGCGGAGGTGTTTGTAATAGCCCCATGTACCGCCAACGTGTTGAGCATCGCTGCCGCAGGATCTTCGGACACGCTGTTGGGGGCTACCCTTTTGGCGGCCCGATGTCCGGTTTTGATCTTTCCAGCCATGAACGTGCACATGTGGGAGCACAAGGCTACCCAGCAAAACGTTTCGACTTGTCTCCAGTGGGGGTATCAGGTGATTCCGCCGGAGGAGGGGGCACTTGCCTGTGGCTATGAAGGGAAGGGGCGTCTTCCTGCCACGGAGGTCTTGGTGGAACACACCTGGAGGTCTCTTTGCCCGGACAGATCGTTCAGCGGCAGGTCTTTCCTAATAACCGCGGGTCCTACCTGGGAGTTTATAGACCCTGTAAGGTTTATAAGCAATCCGAGCTCTGGGAAGATGGGGGTTGAATTAGCCAGGGCTGCATGGTACCGGGGTGGAGATGTCACATTGGTATGTGGTCCTGGGGTGTCCGTGGATGTCCCGGGGGTTAGGTTTATACCGGTGATCTCAGCGGAGGACATGCTCTTAAGATGCATGGAGAACCGAGATGTGGATGTGATCATAAAAGCCGCTGCGGTGGGTGATTATAGGGTTGCGACCCCCAGTTCATCGAAGATAAAGAGAGAGGGAAGGGAAAGGCTTACGCTGGAATTGTTTAGCAACCCAGATATTGCTGCCAGATTGGGGGAGGAGAAGGGGGAATCTCAGATACTGATCGGTTTTGCTGCGGAGACGAACAATCTAGATGAGAACGCCGTAAAAAAGATGAACGCTAAGGGGCTTGACGCCATAGTGGCTAATGACGTTACCGAAGAAGGTTGCGGTTTCGGAGTTGATACTAACAGGGTTGTCATGCTGGATAGGAGCGGTGGGCGGTTTGAGTTCTCCGGGAGCAAGGAGGACGTGTCCCATATGATCCTTGATCGGGTGGCTGTGATGATGGAGGGGGCCAAGTAAGTTAGTGTTTACGCTGGGGGTCCTGATAGCAGGTCCTTGGCGGGGGCCTCTCACGTATTTATGGGATGAACCTTTGGAAGAGGGTGTCCCTGTTAAGGTGCCCCTTGGAAGGGGAGGAAGGGATGCCTTCGGGGTTGTGACGGTATCTTCGTTGGAGACTTCGATCGGGGTGCTTGGGGAGCTCAAGTCCATATCGAAGGTCTTAGGGAGTCCGTTACCCCAGGACCTGTGGTATCTGGTTGGATGGTCCTCCAAGTGGCTTGGAATCCCCATGGGGAAGGTTTTGGAGCTTGTGGCGCCCCGTTGGGTTTACCAGGACAAACCGTCTGCCCCTATCCTTCTTCCCAGGGTGGATATCCGGGAGGATCGGAAACCCCTTATGGAACACGTCCTCTTACCTTCTGATCATGACCGGGTGCTTGAGGCGGCCCGAATGTATGGCCCCAGACTCGTAGCCCTCTTCCCTCAGAGGCAATTAGCAGCTGTTCAGGGGGAGCTCCTTAGAAGAGAAGGGTTTAAAGTTTTGGAGTGGCCCTCATCCCCCTCATCTCAACGTAAAGCCTATCTAAGGATGCTTAGTGGTGACGTAGAGGTTGTGGTGGGATCTCATGGGGCTGCCTTTTTGCCCTTTCCTCCGGGGTGGCGGGTCTTTATGGACGATGAGAGCTCCGATGCTTGGATCCCTATCTCCTACCCCACGTTTTCAATCCGGGCCATGGTGGTTGAAAGGTGCAGAGTATCTGGTGTGCAGCTGCTTTTGGGGTCCAGGCTGCCCTCCTCCAAGGTTTTCCTTCGGTGTGCCCGAAGGCCTGAGGGGGATCTAACAGCGGCCAAAAGGGTGATGTTGGTTAAACCTAATGGGTCCAGCGGCGTAGGTGGTCTCTTATCCTATTCGTTGATAAACAATACGCGAAGAGCTTTGAGGGCTGGCAATGTGGCACTTTGGATCCTTGATAGAAAGGGCTATGCGGGATATCTTGTATGCCTGGATTGCGGTGAGGATATAAAGTGCGTCTCTTGCGAGGCTGCGATGAGGCTTGATGCGGAGTCGGGGGTTATTAGATGCCCTTCTTGCGGTGATTCCAGGGAATCGCCGGAACGCTGTCCGATTTGTGGTGGCCCGTTTTTTGAGATGGGAAGGGTGGGGCTCCAGGCGGTTGTGGAAGAGGCGAGGCAAAGGTTCCGTGACCACCGCGTACTATACTTTGACGGTGACATGCTGGAGTCCCAAGTTAAAGATCTGATCAAGGGGGCGAAACCACCGTTTCTTGCTGTTGGCACCAGGTCGGTGTTATCCCTTTGCGATCTCTGGGATGTTAGCCTGGCTGCCTGGTTAGAAGCCGATACCGAGGGATTTTCAAAGGCCGGATACGATAGGGATTTCCGAGCGCTTTCCCTCATGTGGGAGTCCCTTTGGCGAGGTAAATCCCCAGAGGGGAGGACTTTGCTGGTCCAGACCCTGCGCCCGGCTCGTGGCTGGAGACGATTTTTAAGATCCGGCTGGAGGCGTTTTTGGGAATTAGAGATTAAAGAGCGTTTAGCCCTAGGGATGCCACCCTTTACTAAGGTTCTAAAGATAAGGGTGGAACCGTCGTCGTTGGAGGCCTTCAGGGTTGCCCTTGCGGGGCTTGAATCGTCGGGGGGCATAATGGGGTTTGCCGAGGATGCTGAAGGTTTTACGGTTAAACTGTCCAGGGATGCGGACGTAGGGGCTGTTATGTCTTGTCTCCCACCCCCTCTGCGGCTCACATCCAAGCTGCCGGTGGTTTGGGTGTTCAGTGATTAGTGATTAGTCATCGTTACGCTTGGTTGTTGGGTTCATTTGTCCTTTGTCTTGGGGTTTTCGATCCGATGGTTTGCAGTTTACTTTTTATGTGAGGAGGTGATCTCTTTGTCCGTGGTGGCTATAGTGGGGCGGCCAAACGTTGGTAAGTCGTCCCTTTTTAATCGTCTTGTGGGGAAAAAGTTGGCCATAGTGGAGGACATTCCGGGTGTTACCAGGGATAGGTTGTATGCGGAGACGGAGTGGGACGGAAAGAGGTTTTACCTTGTTGATACGGGGGGCATAGAACCCGCTTCCCCGCATCCTTTCCAGGATGCCATAAGGCGTCAGGTGGAGATCGCCCTGAAAGAGTGCGATGTGGTCATATTCCTCTTGGATGGTAAAGAGGGTGTAACTGCCGGTGATGAGGCCATAGCTGAAATGTTGAGGAGGTCTTCTAAGCCGGTGGTTGTGGCCATGAACAAGATAGACAATCCCAAGAGGGAAGACAACGTTCTTGACGCTTACTCCCTGGGGTTTCCCCTGGTGATGGGCATAAGCGTTGAGCATGGTATAAACATGGGTGATCTTTTGGATGCGGTGGCTTCGTCTCTACCTGATGATGAACCTGTTGAGGATGACGAAGGGGCCATAAGGTTTTCCATAGTGGGTCGTCCAAACGTCGGTAAGTCATCCCTCTTTAACCGCCTTATAGGGGAGGAACGGGCGGTGGTAAGTCCGATCCCTGGTACCACTAGGGATACTGTGGACGTAGATTTCCAGTGGAATCAGCTCAAGTTTAGGATAATGGATACCGCTGGGCTTAGGAGAAAGAGCCGGGTCGATGACTCGTTGGAGTATTATTCGGTGGTCAGAACCTTAAAGGCCATAGACAGGTCTCACGTGGCCTTGCTCCTGATGGATGCTTCAGAGATGCTTACCGAACAAGACAAAAGGCTGATGCTTCACGTGGAGGAGCGGGGGAAGGGATTGGTTATTGGGGTCAACAAGTGGGATCTCCTTACCCCTTCTGAGGATCTTGGGGACCGTATAAGGGATAGGATAAGGGATGAACTGCCTACATTATCTTACGCGCCGATGGTTTTCCTATCCGCCAAGACCGGTAGGGGAATTCAGAAGGTACCTGAGCTGATAGCTAGGGCATACAATAACCGGTTGAGAAGGCTTAAGACCGCGGATCTGAACAGGCTCCTTCGTGACACCCTTCAGTTTGAGAGGATGCCAGGAGATGGGAAGGGTAGGTACCTGAAGATATATTATGTGACCCAGGCGGACATGGCGCCCCCTACGTTCATCTTCTTTGTTAATCATAGAGAACTGGCGGATAGATCATTTACGAGGCGCCTTGAGAAACTTATAAGATCCATGGGGGATTTTGAAGGTACGCCTATAAGGATCTGGTTCAGGAACAAGGAGGACCAATCTCAGTGATAGCCTTGACCGGATGAGCGTTGGGGCATCATAATTGGTCGAAGCTTTTTCTGTTTCCTCTGGTCTCGGACGGGGGGATTTTATCTTGGAGGTGAATTGTGTTGACCAAGGCGGATCTAGTTAATGAGCTGGTCAAGAGTGTGGAGGATCTTACCAAGAAGAAGGCGGCGGAGACTGTGGATGCCCTCTTCAATGTGATTCAGGAGGCCCTGGCCAAGGGCGACAAGGTTCAGCTGGTGGGGTTTGGTACCTTTGAGGTTCAGACCAGGGCAGCTAGGGAGGGACGTAACCCCCAGGATCCAACCAAGACCATAAAGATCCCCGCTAAGAAGGCCCCGGTCTTCAGGGCTGGCAAGGCGCTTAAGGATGCGGTTAACAAGTAAGTAAGACCGTTGGCTTACTAATCTGTATGGCTAAAGAAGAGCCGGAGAGGACCTTACCTTCCGGGCGGATCCTGGAAGGTAAGGTGTCTTCTTCGGTTTCTTCTTTTCTCGGAATCGACATACCGTGGTTTCTGTTGTTAGTGGGTAAGGGGTCTTAGCTTTGGTTGCAGCTTTCTATTCCGACCATTGGAATGAGGAGGACAGCTTAAGCCAGGTGTTCAGAGGAACTTCCTCTGCCCTGGTGGTTTCTCTCAGCCCCACCGATATGAGCCGTCTGAGACCCTCATCACGGTGTATCCCAGCGATGCCCCAGTTGTTAATAAGGGTCTTCCTCCTTTGGGCAAAGGATATCTTCAGCATCCTTCTCCAGTTTGGATCCCTGGGTAGTTGGCGGTTTGCTGTGATGTCTATTCTTATCACAGAAGATTGGACTTTGGGTATTGGGCGAAAGGCGCCAGGGGGTACGTTCAGCACCTTGCGAACCATCCCCATCGCTTCCAGAGTAATGCCCAGGGGGCAGCGATCCTTGCTGCCTTCTTGCTGGATCATCCTTACTGCGGCTTCCCGCTGAACCATCAAAACCATACGAGTAAGGCCTTGAGGTGCCAGCTCCTCCAGGAACTTCCATACGATGGGGGTGGTTATATGATATGGAAGGTTGGCTATGACTAAGCTCGGAGGGCATGGCAGATCCTTTAAAAAGTTCATCCTTAGGGCGTCTTCCCATATGATGGTAACCCTGTCGTCCTCTTGGGTTAAGGGATCAAGAAATTGTGATAATCTATGATCCACTTCGATGGATATCAGCCTTGAGCATGGCCATTTGAGGATCTGCCTTGATAAGATGCCCTTCCCTGGCCCGACCTCCAACACAACCTCACCATCCAGGATTTCGGCGGCTTTGACTATGTTTTCTACTATCCCTTGGTTTACTAGAAAATTTTGCCCTATATCAGTATTGTGTTTGAATCTGTAGTTTGAAGCCCTGCTATCTTTCAATTACCCATATCCCCCAGTCCTCGATCCTCTAGAACACGTTGGCTTGCAAAAATAAAACAAAGGCGGGGATAAACCCCCCGCCTTTATATCCTGGTCGGGATGAGAGGATTCGAACCTCCGACCACCTGCACCCCATGCAGGTGCGCTAGCCAGGCTGCGCTACATCCCGAAAGCAAGGGTATTTTATTACCTTTCGCTGATTTGGTCAAGGGCTTGTTTGGCAGGGACTTGATTGTTATGAAGCCCCATCCCCTTGAAAGGTTGCTATGTGTAAGGGGATAATATATAGCTATTGCCATTTACGAGTGGTTCCGTTTCCGAGATTTTAGGATGGCTTGATGGTGGATAAAAGCTTAAAGTTTGGAGGCATATGTTGAATGAGCTGGGCTTTGGGAAAGGTGATACTTAACGGTCCTCTTGAGAAGCTTCCGCTTGACCTCTCGTTCCCTGGATGGGATGGGAGGGTTTTCTTGGAGATAGGCTTTGGTGATGGGGGATTTCTTGCATACCTGGCCTCTAAGGAGAGCAGGGCAGCGGTTGTGGGCATGGAGGTTTGCCAGTGGTGTGCTACGAAGGCGGCTCGAAGGGTCCTTAGATTGGGGCTTGATAACGTAAGGATACTTAGGGGTGATGCAAGATATCTGATAGGGTTTTGCTTTAAGAGGTCTAGTCTGGATGGCGTTATACTGAATTTCCCTTGCCCTTGGCCTAAAAAGAGGCACACGGAGCGGCGTGTTACGAGCCCTAGGTTTGCCGGGCTGTTGTCCGAGTACCTGAAGCCCAAAGGGGTCTTCTCCTTGGCTACGGATGTTGAATGGTATGCCATGGCAACTATGGAATTTTTTGAAGCTATGGAGGGTTTTTCGGTTGTCCAGTATGAGGTTAACCCAGTTAGAGGGTTTCTTACGAAATATGAAAGGAAGTGGAAGGCCCAGGGCAGGGATACTTACCTGGTTGAGGTCAGGTATGAAGGTGGTGCTCAGGAGCATATCCCTGTGGAGGACGCTTGTCCATACGTTGAGGAGGATTTTGATATGGAGGTTGCTTGGCAGCAGGTATCCAGAGAGGTTGAGATCTATGATCTGGTTGGGACCTTAAGGGACAGGAAGGGTGGCAAAGAGGGTCACATGTTTGTTTTTAGGGACATATTCCGCGGTGGGGACGGGGTTATTTTGGTTTCCGCCATAACCGTGGACGATGGATTTGAGCAGCATTTTTACATTCGTTTTTACCCAAAGGGTAATGGTTACGGAGTAAAGCTAGATCCTGTGGGTCATCCCTACAGAACTCCCGCTGTCCGAATGGCCATAAAAGAGGCTGCTGGGGTATTGAGAGTTGAGCTCTAGAAATGGGCTCCATGGGCCGAAACGTGGTCTTCCCGGGCCTGCAAGGCCCACGTCTGGGAAGGTCATACAGGCGCTTTTCAACATATTGGGCCCCTTGGACCGCCTTAGGTTTTTGGATTTGTTTTCCGGGTCAGGCAGGGTGGCCAGGAGGGCATGGGAGCTTGGTGCTGAGGTTACTGCTGTTGAGATGGATGGCCGTTATTGTAGGGAGATATGCACTGGGGAAGAGGCAATTCGGGTGGTTAAAAGTGATGTGCGACGCTTTGTCCAGAGGGCGGCAAAGGACGGGGATAGTTACCATGTGGTATTTGCGGATCCACCCTACTGCATGGGCTGGATGGAGGAGCTGATGGACCTTTTTGTCGTCAACAGATCCATAATAAAAACCGGTGGCACCTTGGTCTTGGAACACAGCGTGAGGGAGCCTTTGCCAGGTAACCTCTCAAGGGATGACCGGATATATGGGGAGACGGTGCTCTCGTTCTTTTGGGATTGGGATGGGGGTGATGGGGTTTGATAAGGGCGGTTTACCCTGGGTCCTTCGACCCTATAACCAACGGTCATGTCTATATAGCGGAGAGGGCTGCAGCTCTTTTTGATGAGCTTGTGGTAGCGGTTCTTCACAATCCACAAAAGAGGGCTACGTTCAGCGTGGAGGAGAGGCAGATGATGGCCAGGGAGGCCCTTAGCCATCTCCCCTCGGTTAAGGTGGATGCCTTTGAGGGGCTCTTGGTGGATTTCATGAGACGCAAACGAAGCCGGATAATCATAAGGGGACTGAGGGCCCTTTCTGATTTTGAGTACGAGTTTCAGCTGGCCCAGATGAATCGCCAATTGGCTCCGGAGATAGAGACCATGTTCATTGTAACCGACGCTCAGTACTCATACCTGTCCAGTCGTGGGGTGAAGGAGGTGTACAGCTTTGGGGGCTCCATACAGGATATGGTGCCCCCTGGGGTGTTCAGAAGGATGAGGGAGAGGATCCCGCCGGTGGACTTTCGAAGGTCCTAATAACCCTTCGGCTTCGGAAGTAGTCGACATCACCTTTGACTAGCATTTCCCAGAGCCTACAGGCCCTCTCCTCTATTTTAAGCAGTTCCCTGGAGTATTGGTCCCTTGGGGATGTGAAGCGGGAGATCACCGGAAGCCTGGCGGATTCCCTCATGCGCCGTAATAGAGAGTTTCCAACAGGGCTCATGCCCAGGACTCCTATCCAGGATGGTCCCAACCTTTGGGCCGCTCGGTTAAACCAGTGGTTATAGCCTAGTAGAAGATGGCAGCACAGTCGTTGTATCCTGCTCCTTGGATAGCGGCGGCTTACCATCATGTCTAGGAATTCGTCATAGCTGAGGGCTTTAGCAGCCCATTTCTTCAAGCTGTTCTCAAGCCCTTCGGACATCTCGGCGGATAAGGAGATTTCTTCTCTGGAGGAGCTCAGTATTTTCCAACGAAGCAGGTCCCACCAGGTGGGGTTTCCCCGGAGGACAACCCTTCCCAGCTTTTCCTCCCGTTCAAGTATTTCGCGGGAGAAATCCGGGAGGCCTTCCAAGGCCCGTTCTTTTTTGTCGGATGCCCATAGGCTTCTTACAGCGGTGGCGCTGGGGATGTCATAGAAGTCCTTTTCGTTATACCCGGCGCCTATTCTCCTTATGGCAACGGTCTTTATAGGGAGCCCCCGAGACATTATCCTAATCTTGTATGCCAGAGCCAGCAGATTATTTGATCCCTTTAGGAAGCCTCCGAGGCCCGGTTCGACCTCATCCAATGCCCTGGTCCTGGCTTCTACGAAAGAGAACCCTTGGTTCAGCCATTTCTTAAGGCTGTGCTTGAAGGCAGGGGGTTCCTGTATTAATATGGATCCGGCTTTTTCAAGGAGATCACTAGGGTCTTCCATCCCAAAGGACATGTGGGTCACCAGTCCGGTGCCCCATAGGATGTCCACCGCTGCGGAAGCGAAGACCTGGGCTTGATGACATGAGAAGGGGGTCGGCAGGTCTAAGACGAGGTCTGCTCCGGCTTTGAGGGCCGCTTCCGCCCGGCTCCATTTGTCGAGGAATGCGGGTTCGCCCCTTTGGACGAAGTTGGCGGACAGTACCACCACGATGGGGCAGTTGGGGAATAGCTCCTTGGTGCTTTCTAAGTGGTGTTTGTGTCCTTTATGCAATGGGTTATATTCTGCAACTATCCCGATTATGGGAGTATCATACAAATGAGGTCACCTCCCGGCGTTGGCTGGGTAAGGATAGTTTCCGCCGGGTTGGGTAGTCAAGTGGAGGGAGGCTGGATTTTTGTGAAGGTCTTGGTGTTGAACTGCGGAAGCTCATCTTTGAAGTACCAGCTCATCGACATGTCCGATGAGACCCTTTTGGCTAAGGGGCTGGTTGAGAGAATCGGTATCCATGGATCCAGGATCAAGCATGTGAAGGTAGGGATGGATCCGGTGGTAAAGGAGACCGACATTCCTAACCACGACGTGGCGGTGAAGCTGGTTATTGATGCCCTGTTGGATTTGCATCACGGGGTGCTCAAGGATCTTTCTGAGCTTTCCGCCGCAGGCCACCGGGTAGTTCACGGAGGCGAGCGTTTTACCAGCTCCGTGCTTGTGGATCAGGAGGTCCTTAAGGGTATTGAAGAGGTTATCCCATTAGCGCCTCTCCACAACCCCGCCAACCTCATGGGGATAAAGGCGGTCATGAACGCCCTGCCTGGGTTGCCCAACGTGGCGGTGTTTGATACCGCTTTTCATCAGACCATGCCTCCTCATGCTTACATGTACGGTATTCCCTATGAGCATTACCAGGTGGATAGGGTGCGTCGTTATGGTTTCCACGGCACCAGCCATTTCTACGTGGCTCACCGGGTGGCTCAGGTGATGAACAGGCCCGTAGAACAACTTAAAATAGTCACCTGTCACCTTGGTAATGGGAGTTCCATAACCGCTGTGGATGGAGGTAAGAGCGTTGATACCAGTCTCGGTTATGGTACCACTGAGGGAATTCTTATGGGTACTAGGTCCGGGAATCTTGACCCATCGGTGATGATATATCTCATGGAGAAGTATGGAGATGCTAAGACTGTGAGCGATGTGGTTCACAAGAAGAGCGGTGTCTGCGGGATAAGCGGCATCTCCAGCGACATGAGGGATGTAGAGGAGGCCATGGAGAAGGGTAACGAGCGGGCCAAGCTGGCTTTTGATATGTTGTGTTACGGCATAAGGAAGTACATAGGAGCCTATGCTGCGGCTATGGGCGGGTTGGATGCCATAGTATTTACCGCTGGAATTGGAGAGAACAGCGACCTGGTTAGGGAAGAGGTTTGTAAGCATCTTGAGTTCTTGGGGGTTAAGTTTGACCCATCTAAGAATAAGGTGAGGGGCAAGGAGGCCGAGCTAAGCGCGCCGGATTCCAGGGTTAAGGTCTTTGTGATACCAACCAACGAGGAATTGGTTATAGCCAGGGATACCAAGGAATTGGTGCTTAGAGGATAAGTTGGCATGGAAAAACCCTTTCCTCTTGATTGGCAGGAAGAGATTCCCTTAAACGCCATACCTCAAGACGGATCAGACCTGGAAGAGAGGATCTTTCTTGCAATCACCGATGACCGGTTGGGGTATTCGTTCCCAAGAGGGTTGAACTTCGTTGTCCTGGCCACCCGAACCTCAGGGGGAGTTGTGCTAAGGGTCTCTTTTAAGTGCGAGATCGCTGGCCAATGTGCCCGTTGTCTTGGGGATGCCATAACAACCGTCGAGGGGGAGGACTCTTTTTTCATCTCTGTAGGAGGAGATGGGATCTCGGAGGCTAAAGCGGAGGGCTTCCAAGAAGAGGAATTTTGGTGTAATCTAGATTCTTGGTCCGACAGAATTGATTTGGTCCCCATCCTTTGGGAGGTTCTTGCCTCCTCGATCCCTTTCAGGTTGGTCTGTAAGGATGATTGTTTGGGGCTTTGCCCGTCTTGTGGAGCCGATCTCAACGATGGCCCATGTGGATGTGGTGGCGTTGTCACGGATCCTCGAATGGAGGTCTTGCGGCTAAAGCTCCAAGGGTTGGGGGAAGAAAAATGATGAAGGGGGTGTTTTTCGATGGCCACGCCCAAGAGGCGCGTTTCCCACTCTAGGACTCACAACAGGAAGGCCCATTGGCTTGGGGCTCTGGATGTTCCCAGCCTTACTACCTGTTCCCACTGTGGGGAGACAATTCAGACCTACAGGGCCTGTCCTGCCTGTGGATACTACAGGGGCAGGCAGGTGGTTAAGGGTTCCGAGGAGAAGGAGTAGCAGGGGGTTCGGTTTTAGCCTTCGGTTCTCGCTCGCCTTTGCCTATTGACGGCGGAGGCGAGTTTTTTTATACTCTCAGGCATTCTGAGCAGTTATTAGTACCAGATGCTAAGAGGAAGTGATTTCAACGAGGTCCGACCATCGCAAGGCAAGACACAAGGTCCTTATGGACCTCATAAAGTCTAACCCTCTTTTGACGGACGAGGAGCTCGCGGAGAGGCTGAAGGTTAGCGTAAGCACCGTAAGGCTTGACCGGGTTATATTGGGCATTCCGGAGCTTCGAGAGAGGATGAGGGTGATGGCAGAGGCAGCGGGCAGCAGGCTTAGGTCTCTTACGAGGGATGAAGTGGTAGGGGATCTGCTTGAGCTCGAGCCCGATGTGGGAGCCCTTTCTATGTTGGAAGCCACTTCGGACATGGCCTTCAGAGGTACCGATAGGATATGGGATCACTTCATATATGCTCAAGCCAGCACTTTAGCCATGGCCACCATAGGAGCGGAGATGGTGATAGCCGGTAGTGCGAGGATAAGATACAGGTATCCTGCGCTGGTAGGGGATAAGCTCTTGGCTAGATCTAAGGTGGGTATTCATAAAGGCAACAAATATGTGGTAAGCGTTAGGACAAGGGTCAAAGACCGGGAGATATTCATCGGGCGATTTATAGTGGTTAACTTGGATCAAGAGAGCGGTCTTTAAGTCCTGGGGGAGGATTGCGGATGATTTTGGCTGTGGATGCCATGGGAGGAGATAAAGCCCCTTTGGAACCCTGTAGGGGGGCTATTATGGCGTGTCAGATGGATTCGTCCCTTCAAGTGGCGCTGGTGGGAGATGCATCTAAGATGTCCTCCTTTTTAGATGAAGCCCCTGCTGAAGTTAGGAAAAGAATACATTTGGTTCATACCGATGAGTTTATTTCAATGGATGAATCCCCGTCAGTCTCGATAAGGAAGAAGCGAAACTCCAGCATGAGACTGGCCATGGAGATGGTGCGCGTCAAAGACGCGGAGGCGGTCATATCTGCGGGCAACACGGGTGCTATTGTGGCTGGAGGAATATTGGTATTGGGCAGGATCCCTGGCATCGATAGACCTGGCCTAGGGGTTCCAATAGCCACTTTGTCCTCCCGGGTGAGCCTCCTGTTGGATGTTGGGGCAACGGTTCGTTGCAAGCCGATTAACTTAACCCAGTTTGCCCTCATGGGTTCAATATATATGAAATCTCTTGTGGGGGTATCAGATCCCACGGTTGCCCTTCTCTCCAACGGAGAGGAGGATATAAAGGGTGATGACGTGGTCCTTCAGGCTAGAGAAATGCTGAAGGCGAGCTCTTTGAACTTCGTTGGTTATGTGGAGGGTAAGGATGTGCCCTTGGGGACCACCGATGTGGTGGTTTGTGATGGTTATACGGGCAACGTGCTGCTTAAATTTGGTGAGGGGCTTGGGGAGGGGGTCATGAACCTCATGAAGGAGGAGATATCCAAGAGTTTCCTCCCTAAGGTAGGTCTCCTTTTCATGCTGCCCATGCTAAAGAAGCTTCATTATAGGTTTGACTACGAGAGGCATGGTGGTACGCCTCTCCTTGGGGTTAGAGGGACAGTCATAAAGGCTCATGGAAGGTCCAGGGCCAAGGCCATATGCAACGCCCTTATGGTGGCCAGGGACTTTGTGGCTAGGCGAGGAGTACAGACCATAGAGGATGAACTTGCCAAGGGGGGGATCTAGATGCCTAAATTGGGCGGCTTGGGGGTGGCTGTGCTTGGCAGCGGAATGGCGGTGCCTGGTAAGGTGGTCACCAACCAAGATTTGGAAAAGATGGTAGATACCTCTGATCAATGGATAGTTGAGAGAACCGGCATAAGGACCAGGTTTGTAGCGGAGGAAGGGGTTCTAACCTCCGACATATCTGAAGAGGCTTCTAGGATGGCCCTTGAGAGGGCGGGGATATCTCCTGAAGATCTGGATCTTATATTGGTTGGAACCAACTCGCCGGATACCCTTTTCCCATCCGTGGCGGCTAAGTTGCAGGGGCGCCTTGGGGCTGTTAAGGCTGGGGCTGCAGATGTGCAGTCCGGCTGTACCGGATCCCTTTACGCCTTGGCCATGGGAGCGTCCTTTGTAGCATCTGGTGTGTTTAAATACATATTAGTGGTTGGAGCGGAAGTCCTATCTAGGCTGGTTGACTGGAACGATCGGAATACCTGTGTCCTCTTTGGCGATGGCGCTGGGGCGGTTGTTTTGGGTCCTGCAAGGGATGAGGGGTTATCTGGTAGGGTTCTTGGTTTTTCGTTGAAGGCTGATGGTGCGAAGCATGATCTCATAACCCTGATGGGAGGTCTTGTCGAGCATCCTGCATCTCACGAAACGGTAGACCAGGGTCTTCACTGGGTCAAGATGAAGGGTAACGATGTATTTAAGTTCGTAAATCGCGAGATACCGCCGTTCCTTGATGGTTTTCTTGGTGAAATGGGTTTCGCTCCGGGGGATGTCTCCAGCTGGGTTTTCCATCAGGCGAATTGGAGGATAATGGAGGGAGTGTTGAGGCGTCTTGGGGTCCCAGAGGAGCGGGCGGTGGTGAACTTGGATAAATATGGCAACACCTCCTGTGCCTCGATAATGATGGCTCTTCACGAGGCGATTGTTTCTGGGCGTATTCGTAAGGGGGATAAAGTAGTGATCTCCTCCTTCGGAGCTGGCATGACCTATGGGGCCATGTTGATGGAGTTTTAGGAGGTGCCCGTGAGAGTTGATGTCCTTGTCTAATAGGATCTTAGAGCTTACTGGGATAAGGTACCCGGTCTTTCAGGGTGGTATGGCTTGGGTCGCGGATGCTCAGCTGGCTGCGGCGGTTAGTAACGCAGGTGGTCTTGGGATCATAGCTGCGGCTAACATGCCCCCTGAACTGTTGGATCGGGAGCTTCATCGGGTCAGGGAACTGACAGATCGTCCATTCGGTCTCAACATAATGCTGCTATCCCCCACTGCGGACGACGTAATCGAGATAGCCGCGGTTCATAGGGTGCCGGTCATAACCACTGGGGCTGGGAAGCCCGGTAAGGTTATAGAGAGGCTTAAGCCCTTGGGGGCTAAGATAATACCAGTTGTGGCTTCGGTTGCTCATGCACGGCGGGTTGAGCAGCAGGGGGCTGACGCTGTTATAGCGGAGGGGTTGGAGTCTGGTGGGCATATAGGGGAGATATCCACCTTCGCCCTGGTGCCGCAGGTAGTGGATGCAGTTTCCATCCCCGTGATAGCTGCCGGAGGAATTGCCGATGGCCGAGGGGTTGCTGCGGCTTTCGCTTTAGGGGCAGAAGGGGTTCAAATGGGTACCAGGTTTGTTTGTGTGAGGGAATGTTCGGCTCACCAGAGGTATAAGGAGATGATACTTAAGGCGGGTGATAGGAGCACGGTTGTTACCGGCCGTTCAACTGGTCACCCCGTAAGGTGTATAAAGAACAAATTCTCCACCAAGTTTGAGGAGATGGAGAGGAACGGGGCTTCTGTTGAGGAGATAGAGGCTTTTGGTTCCGGAAGGCTCAGGGCTGCGGTGGTTGATGGGGATGTGGAATGGGGATCGGTTATGGCTGGTCAGTGTGCTGGCATGATCGATGATATCCCCAGTGCCGCCGAGGTCATAAGGAGGATATTTGCCCAAGCGGCGGATGTGGCGGAGAATATGGGTGTTGTGGGAAGCTTTTTTAGGTCTCTCTGTCTAGAGGAGGGAATGTAGGATGAGCGATTACGCGCTGGTCTTCCCAGGCCAGGGGGCACAAGAAGTGGGTATGGGGCGGGATTTCTACGAGTCTTACCCTTCTGCCAGGAAGGTCTTTGAGGAAGCGGATTCTGCCTTGGGTTTTGCCCTTTCAGAGATAATATTTTCCGGTCCGGAGGATGAGTTGAAGAAGACCGCGTTGACTCAACCTGCCATATTGACCGTTTCGCTGGCTATTTGGGCGGCCCTGAGAAGCGATAAGGGCATTTCTCTGTCTCCCGCCTTTGTGGCGGGGCATAGCCTTGGTGAGTACACGGCGTTAGCGGCCGCAGGAGCGATATCGGTGGCGGATGCGGTGAGGCTTGTACACCTCAGGGGGAGCAAGATGCAGGAGGCGGTCCCGTTGGGCAAGGGGGCCATGGTGGCGGTTCTCGGCCTTGATGTAGACGTGGTGAGGGATATCTGCTCCAGAGCGTGTTCCCATGGGGTGTGCGAGATGGCCAACTACAACGCCCCGGGACAAATAGTGATATCTGGAGAGGCTTCTGCGGTGGATGTGGCAGCTCAGATGGCAAAGGAAGCCGGAGCATCTAAGGTTATCCCGCTGAAGGTTAGCGCTCCTTTCCACTGTTCGCTCATGAGACCTGTGGCTGATGCCTTGCGGGAGGCCTTTGGCTCGGTGAGTTGGTCTGCCCCGTCCTTTCCGTTGGTTTCGAACGTGGATGCCCAACCAAGGAGGGATATAGAGGATATAAAAGGTCGGCTTCTTGAGCAGACATATTCTCCCGTCCTTTGGTTAGACAGTGTGAAGACTATGGTGGACGCAGGAGTTCAGCGTTTCGTGGAAATAGGACCTGGTAACGTGCTCACTGGTCTTGTTAAACGTTGTGTAAAGGGCGTTAAGGGTATTAGCCTGTCAAAGGTCCAAGATTTAGAAGGTTTACTTGATTTTATAGGGGGTGACCACTAGAATGTCTTCGCACCGAAAGGTGGCTCTTGTGACCGGTGCCAGTAGGGGCATAGGCAGGGCGGTGGCACTCCGACTTGGGATGGACGGTTTTAGGGTTGCGGTTAATTACAACTCTTCTGAGGATAAAGCGGCGGAGGTGCGCGATAGGATCCGCGATATGGGTGGGGAGGCGGAGATATTTAAGGCCGATGTAAGTGACCCATCTTCTGTGGCGTCCATGTTTGAGCGGGTGGAAGCTGCTATGGGACCAGTGGAGGTCCTTGTCAACAATGCGGGGATCACCAGGGATGGCCTTCTCATGAGGATGAAGGATTCTGACTGGGATGAGGTCGTAAGGACCAACCTGACATCCGCTTTTCTCTGTGTTAGGCAGGTTCTTCGGGGGATGACCAAGGCCAGATGGGGTAGGATAATAAACATAAGCTCCGTAGTCGGGCTTATTGGGAACGCAGGACAGGCCAACTACTCCGCTGCTAAGGCGGGGTTAATAGGGTTTACCAAGAGCTTGGCCAGGGAGGTGGCTAGCCGTGGGATCACCGCTAACGTGGTGGCTCCCGGGTATATAGACACTGATATGACCAGGGTTCTTGGTGATTCGGTCAAGGAGGCTTTAAAGGGTCAGATACCCCTTGGCCGGACGGGGACACCGGAGGATGTGGCAGAGCTTGTGGCTTTTTTAGCTTCCGAGGGTGCCTCTTACATCACCGGACAGGTGATAGCTGTTGATGGCGGAATGACCATGTAGCTTGGAAGGAGGTGAATGAAATGCAGATGGAGGAGCTCATGTCCCGCTTAAAGGAGATAGTGATGGATCGCCTTAACGTGGAGGAGGATCAGATCAAGCCCGAGGCTTCCTTTGTGGAGGACCTGGGAGCGGACTCCCTCGATATAGTGGAGCTTATCATGGGTATTGAGGAGGAGTTCGATATCGAGATCCCCGACGAGGATGCGGAGAAGCTTGCTACCGTTGGTGATGCTATCAACTACGTGAAGAGCAAGCTTGGTATCGAGGAGTAGCAGCGTTCCAGGGGGATGGAGCTTCCCATCCCCCATATGTTTAGGATTAAGGCCACGATTGTCGTTGGCAACTGTTTTTTTAAGGCTGCGGAAAGTGAGAAAACCCTCAATACAAGGGAGTGACCTGGTTTGAGAAGAGTCGTCGTCACGGGCCTCGGAGTCGTAAGCCCCATAGGACTTGGCCGAGAGACCTATTGGCGTGCCCTGGAGGAGGGCCGCAGCGGTGTTGGCACCATCTCTCTCTTCGATGCTACCGATTATGCGGTTAAAATAGCCGCTGAGGTGAAAGATTTTAACCCTGAAGATTGGATGGACAAGAAGGAGGCCCGCAGAGCGGACCGGGTCATCCACTTCGTCACCGCTGCCGCCGCCATGGCGGTTAAGGATGCACAGCTGGACGTGCATAAGATAGATCCCTACCGCTTCGGAGTCTATGTAGGAAGTGGCGAGGGGGGTATAAACACCACCAATGAAAACTATGGGATACTCCGGGATAAGGGCCCATCTCGAGTGAGTCCCTTCTTCGTTCCTATGATGCTGAGCAACATGCCAGCCGCTTATGTGGCCATAACCTACGGAGCTAAGGGCCCTAACATGGCGGTGGTTACCGCCTGTGCTTCTGCTACGCACAGCATGGGAGAGGCCTATGAGACCATCTTGCGGGGCGATGCGGATGTGATGATAACCGGAGGTGCAGAGGCGGCTATAACCCCAATTGCGGTGGCTGGTTTTGCGGCCCTTAAGGCCCTGTCTACCCGAAATGACGAGCCTCAACGGGCTTCCAGGCCCTTTGACATTGAGAGGGATGGGTTTGTTATGGGGGAGGGGGCTGGTATCCTCATATTTGAGGAGCTGGAGCATGCCCTTAAGAGGGGGGCTAACATAATCGCCGAGGTCGTGGGGTACGGTAATACCTGTGATGCCTACCACATCACTGCCCCGGATCCTGAGGGTGAAGGTCCCAGGCGGGCTATGGAGATGGCGCTTCGTAAGGCTGGTCTCAGCCCCGATGAAGTGGATCTTATAAACGCCCACGGCACCTCTACCCCATTGAACGATAAGATGGAGAGTGCTGCCATAAGATCCCTATTTGGTGACCGGGCGAACGATGTTTTGGTAAACTCTACCAAGTCTATGATAGGTCACGGCCTGGGCGCTGCCGGTGCTCTTGAGACCATAGCGGCCTTGCAATCCATAGTTGAAGGTATAGTGCATCCGACCTTGAACTATGAGAACCCGGATCCCGAGTGCAACGTCAACGTGGTGGGTACTAAAGCGATTAGGAAGGACGTTCGCTGTGTGCTGGTGAATAACTTCGGTTTTGGCGGCCATAATGCTGTTTTAGCTCTCAAGAAGTACGAGGGATAGAACTCATGGCGGATTCCCAGGACCTTGAGAGATCGATTGAGGCCCTGCAGAAAGCGGTTGGGTATCGGTTCTCCGATACCCAACTTTTAATTGAAGCACTAACGCACTCTTCCTTTGCCAACGAGTCTGGGCTAAGCTATTGCAATGAGAGGCTGGAGTTTCTAGGTGACTCGGTTATAGGGCTTTGTGTGGCGGAGGAGCTGTTCATCCGGTACCCCTCGGAGCGGGAGGGGCGTCTTACAAAGATGAGGGCGAGGGTGGTTTGTTGTGAGGCCCTGGCTAATGCGGCTAGGACAGCAGGGCTTGCCGATCATCTTCGACTTGGAAAGGCGTTAAAAAATGGGGCCACGGACAGCATATTGGCAGATGCCTTTGAAGCCTTGCTGGGAGCGGTATACCTGGATGGGGGCATAGAGAGGGCAATGGAAGTGGTTTTAAAGTTCATATCCCTGGATGTTGATGTCGATGCGTGTGATC
Source organism: Thermanaerovibrio velox DSM 12556 (assembly GCF_000237825.1). Lineage (NCBI taxonomy): Bacteria > Thermotogati > Synergistota > Synergistia > Synergistales > Synergistaceae > Thermanaerovibrio > Thermanaerovibrio velox. Next base: position 1,026,342 of record NZ_CM001377.1, on the reverse strand, counting down.
CCAAGTCTGCCCTTCAGGAGAGGCTTCAGCATCAAGGACTTGGAGCACCTAAGTATAAACTGGAGAGGACCTCTGGGCCACCCCATGATGCTACTTTTTGGGTGTCTGTGTGGTGTGGGGGTAGATTACTTGGTAGGGGTAGAGGTAAAACTCGCAAGGAAGCAGAAGCGTTGGCTGCTTCGGAGGCTCTCTCCAAGTTGTCGGAGAAATAAATGATCGCTTGCAACCGGTTGCATAAAGCCATTGAATGGTGTAAACTCCCCTGTGAAGAGCCTTTAAGAGGGTCCAGAGAGACCCCAAGGCTGGGGGGTGTGCCATGTTTGTATCTTCTCTAATGTTGAGCTTTAATGACACGGGGGACGCTGGTCTATCCAGCGATCCCTCGTTTTTTTATGCCTTTGGGGGGGATGTTAAGTGAGGGTGAAGGCCAAATTGATGGATCGGGATGATATGGAACGTGTCCTCAAGCGAATGGCCCATGAGGTTGTGGAGGATTCTAAGGGATTGGATGGACTTATGCTTGTGGGCATTCAAAGGCGAGGGGTTTATCTGGCCAGGCGTCTTAGGGATCTTATCCTTCAGTTTGAGGGGGTTAAGGTCCCATGCGGAGAGCTGGATATAACTCTCTACAGGGATGACCTCACCATGTTAAGTGACCAACCGATAGTACGAAGTACCTCCATGCCGGAGGACATAATGGGTAAGAAGATGGTTTTGGTGGATGACGTTATATACACCGGCAGGACGGTGAGATCTGCCCTGGATGCGGTAATGGATCTTGGTCGCCCTGGAAGGATAAGGCTTGCGGTGTTGGTTGACCGGGGGCACCGGGAGTTGCCGATACAGCCGGACTTCGTCGGTAAGAACGTACCCACATCAAAGAACGAGGTTGTAGAGGTCATGCTTACCGAGGTGGATGGGAAGGACGAGGTGATCATAAGTGAACGGGACTAGCGTTAGGTGGACCAAAAGGCATGTTCTTGATGTGGAGGGATGGAGTCGGGAAGAGATATTGATGCTCATGGAACAGGCCCGGCATATGGAGGATCTCATGGGGCGTCCCATAAAGAAGGTTCCAGCCCTTCGTGGTAAATTGGCGGTCAACCTGTTCTTTGAGAACTCCACTAGGACCAGGGTTTCATTCGAACTGGCGGAAAAGATGTTGTCCGCAGACGTGGTCAACTGGTCTAGCTCGGGTTCCAGCGCCGCCAAGGGGGAGACCCTAAGGGATACCGCTTGGACCTTGGAGGCCATGGGAGCGGATATAGTCGTAATACGACATGGTGCGGTAGGGGCTGCTCAGTACCTGGCCAAAAAACTTAAGCGTGCGGTGGTAATGAACGCAGGGGATGGAGCTCATGCGCATCCCACCCAGTGCCTTCTGGATTTGTACACCGCGTGGAAGCATTTGGGGGATTTGGAGGGACGCAAGGTGGCCATAGTTGGGGATGTGGAGCATAGCCGGGTGGCCAGGAGCGACGTCATAGGCTTTAAAACCATGGGCTGTCAGGTCGTGCTCTCCGGGCCCTCAACCCTCATGCCCCACCAGATAGGGCATCTTAACGTAACCTACGAAAGGGATGTGAGGAAGGCCCTAGAGGGAGCCCACGTGATTTACCTTCTAAGGATACAGCGGGAGAGACAGAGGGACGGGCTATTCCCCTCCATAGATGAATATCATCGTTTTTGGGGTGCCACGGAGGAGTTGATCTCTAGCTTCTCCAGGGATGTACTGGTTATGCATCCTGGTCCTATCAACAGAGGGGTTGAGATAGAGAGTTCCGTGGCGGATGGAGAGAACAGCGTGATATTGGAGCAGGTCCGAAGCGGGGTGGCTGTTAGGATGGCCCTTTTGTATCTTTGTGCCGGAGGTGCTGCGTGATGAGCCTTTTGCTTAAAAACGCCAAGGTTTTTGACGGTAACGCCATACAGGAAGGGCTTTTTCATGTGGTTGTAGAGGGCGATAGGGTGGCGTCGATATCTAAGGATTTGCCTGTTGACTTCAGAGGAGAAGTGGAGGACCTGGAAGGCAAACTGGTGAGTACCGGTTTTGTGGACATTCACTGTCATCTCAGGGAACCGGGTTTCGAGTGGAGGGAGGATTTAAGGTCCGGTTCGATGGCGGCTTGTGCTGGAGGATTTACCTCTGTCGTGGCCATGCCGAATACGAATCCGCCGATTGACGATGCTTTCTTGGTTGAGCATATGGCAATGAAAGGCAATCTCCTGGAAGGTGCTAGCGTTCTGCCCTCCGGTTGTGTTAGCAAAGGCCGAAAGGGAGAGGAGATGGCGGAATTACTCAAAATGGCCGAGGCTGGGGCGGTGATGTTTACTGACGATGGAGCCCCTGTTAAAAGCTCCTCCTTGCTCAGACTGGCTTTAATATATCTTAAGGGAACTGGCATAAGGCTGATGGAACACCCAGAAGATACATCCCTTTCCTTGGGTGGACATGTGCACGAAGGTAGAGTGAGCTGTCTTAGTGGCCTTAAGGGCATCCCATCCGTATCAGAGGAGCTTGGGGTCGTGAGGGCTATAGAGCTTGCCAGAAATACTGGGGGGTCAATACATCTCACTCACATTAGCACCGCTAGGTCTGTGGAGATGATAAGAAGGGCCAAGGGAGAGGGGGTTGATGTGACCTGTGACGTAACTCCCCACCACTTGACTTTCTCTGAAGATGACGTGATAGCCTCGGGGTACGATGCGGTCTTCAAGGTCAACCCACCGCTCAGATCTCCGGAGGATAGGGAAGCCCTTTGGGAGGGCCTCATGGATGGTACAGTGGATGCCGTAGCTACCGATCACGCCCCTTGGCATCTTGATGAAAAGGATCTGCCCTTTCAGGAAGCCGCGTTTGGGATAGCTTCCCTGGAGTGCGCGGCGGCAGCTGTTTTGGATGGGGCTGTCCGTCGAGGAGTCCCAACGGAGAGGGTCCTTGCTGCCATGAGCATTGCACCGAGAAAGATAATCAATCAGGGCTTCCATGCCTTTGAGGTTGGGACAAGGGCTGACCTCACCATTTTAGACCTTGATAAGGTGAGCAAGGTCTCCTGTTCCTCCTGGTTGAGCAAGTGTAAGTTTGGTCCATGGGATGGGGTAGTCCTAAAGGGGTGGCCTGTAATGACCTTGGTGGGTGGAAAGATCGCCTGGAGGTCTCAGGATTAATGAGCTGTTCGCATGCTAGCATCCCTTGTTCCTTGGTTTCCAAGCAGGTCTTCGGGAGTTTGGGAGGTCTGCTTCTGGTAAGGCCCCATGAGCCGGTGTCATGGAAGCCCGGGCAGTTCGCCATGCTCTTTCCTTCGGATTCCATGGATCCCTTGTTGGGCAGGCCGCTGGGCATAGCATCGGAGGTTGATGGGAACCTCCTCTTCCTATGCCAACGCGTAGGACGTGGCACAGGGATTTTGCTTGACATGCCCGTTGGGGGATCTATACGCATTAATGCACCCCTTGGAAGCCCTATTAATATACCCAAAAAAGAAAAAGGTCCCTTGATTCTTTTGGGTGGTGGATTTGGCATAGCCTCGTTGCTTGCACTCCCAGCTGTTCACTCGACGGATAGCATGATATGGGCTTTCAGGGGTGGCGAGGAGTGGATGGAATTAGCTAGAAGTTGTCTTGACTTTGTTTCTATACCTAAGGGATGTGAGGTTCTTTTAGCCTCGGAGGATGGTAGCACGGAATTTAGGGGTAACGGAATTGATGCCATGAATTCCCTGGACTTGTGCGATGCCACTGTGGTTGCCTGTGGTCCCGCAGGGATGCTGAGGGGTGTGCTTGGAGCATCTAAACAGCGGGGTTTTAAGGTCTTGCTGGGCATTGAGCGACGCATGGCATGTGGTTTGGGTGGATGTCTTGGTTGTTCCATAGACTTAAAGGGTAATAAGAGGGCCAGGGTTTGTAAGGAAGGGCCCTTCTTCCCTGGGGAGGATATCGTTGATGACGAAATCCTTTAATTCACCAAAGTGCAACGTGCCTAGCGTAAGTGTTGGGCCCTTAATGCTTGGATCTCCCCTTGTAGTGGCATCGGGCATAATCCCCATGGATGCGGATGTCTGGAGTTCCATTGAGGGGTGTGAGCTGATCTGCAGCAAGGGGATCACGCTTTACCCTAGGAAGGGCAACAGGGGGAATAGGCTTTGGGAAACGCCGTCGGGCCTACTTAACAGCATAGGGCTTGAAAACCCAGGCCTAGATGTTTTCATGGATTGTCTGCCAAATCTTACTGAAACTGGCAAGAAGGTTGCCTTAAACATGGCCTTCTCCTCCACGGAAGAGATAAAGAGGATGTTAGATTTAATTTATAAAAGGGGGATAAGCTCCTTGATCTCAGTTTTGGAGCTGAACCTGTCATGCCCTAACGCAGATGGGGAGGGATCAATTTGGGGGGAGGATCCAGGGCGGACTTTTGAGGCTGTAAGTGCTGCCAGGGATGCCTGGGATGGGATTATATGGGCCAAGCTTACGCCCCAAGCGAGGGATATCGAAACGGTGGCCCTGTCTGCTGTGGAGGCTGGAGCTGACGGGTTGGTGGTGGCCAATACGTGGCTAGGAGCTGCGGTGGACATAAAGACGGGACTTCCTGCTTTTGATAGGGTCTTTGCAGGTCTTTCTGGGCCTGCGGTGTTGCCCCTTACGATTAGGTTGCTCTTTAAGCTTTACGGGAAGGTTCCGGTCCCCCTTATCGCTTCTGGCGGTGTATGTTCTGCGGAAGACGCCTTGGAGGCAATTATGGCTGGTGCCTCTGCGGTCGAAATTGGGACTTGCCTCTTCAGGGACATGGGAATTCCCAAGAAGATTTTGGAAGGCATAGGCCGGTTCCTTGAAGATAGGTCAATCGGCTCTTTGAATGAGCTTGTAGGGGTGGCCCACAGAGGAGGGCATGGGTTAAACCGTGGAGGCAGGGGATTTTAAGTTATTAAAATTAAAGATTTTTCGGGGAGGTTTTTAAATGGCTGCACTGAAAGCTAGGGATAGGCTGATATTGGCTTTAGATGTGAACTCTTTGGAAGAGGCCATAGGGGTTCTCAACGTAGTAGGGGATTCGGTTCACCGTGTGAAGATAGGTCCGAGGCTTTTTGCCCTTGGGGGGCTTGCTTTCGTACAGGAGGTCATTCAGCGCGGTTACCAAGTATTCCTGGACCTAAAGCTTCACGACATACCTAACACTGTGGCTTCTGCGGTAGATGTCTTTGCGTCTACCGGTCTTTGGGCTTTGACCGTTCACGCCGCGGGAGGGGAGGAGATGATGAAAAGGGCTTCAGAAACTCGTGGAGGGGTCAACATCCTTGCGGTTACGGTTTTAACAAGCCTTGGGGAGGATCAGTGGGATAGGGTTTGCCCTGGTTGCTCTATGGATGAGGCCCTATCGCACAGGGCAGGGTTGGCTCAGCAATCGGGTGTGCAGGGGGTGGTGTGCAGCCCCAGAGATCTGAAGCTTGTAAAGCAAAAGGCCCCCAATCTGTTTACCGTGGTCCCAGGGATAAGGATGCCTGGTGAAAACCGTCATGATCAGGCCAGGGTAATGGGACCTTCTCAGGCGATCAAAGAGGGGGCGGATTTTTTGGTGATTGGACGCCCCATACTGGAAGCCCAGGACAAGAGATCTAGGGTGGAGCATATAGTTGAGACTATGGAGGTTTATTGATATGGCCGGATTGTTGACGAAAGACGAATTGGGGCATTTCCTTGCCATGTTATCGGATAGCGGTGCTCATCTGAGGGGGCATTTTCTCCTATCATCCGGACTTCACAGCTCTGATTATCTTCAGTGTGCTCTCTTCCTGTCTAACACGTCTTATGCCTCCTGGGCAGGGGAGAAATTGGCTAGAGCGGCTGAGGACCTCGCACCTGATCTGGTTGTCTCCCCTGCCATGGGGGGAATAGTAATAGGCCATGAGACTGCCCGCCAAGGTGGACTGCCCTTCGTATTCACCGAGCGTGAGGGAGGCGTTATGAGGCTGCGGCGTTTCCCAGCTCCTGGGAAGGTACGGTTTATTGTGGTTGAGGACGTGTTTACAACTGGCAAGTCCACAATGGAAGTGGTGGATGTAATGTGTTCCATAGGGGCCGAATGGGTAGGGGCTTTGTCCTTGGTTAACCGATCTGGTAAAGAAGATCTTTTCCCGGTGCCTACCATGTCCCTTTGGGAGACCCAATTCCCAGTGTATGCCCCTGAATCATGCCCTATGTGTGCTAATGGGGAGAAACTTCTAAAGCCCGGAAGCCGCTTCATATGATATAACTTAACCATGTAATGAATTTTGTGCTCTTAGTATGGTTAAGGGGGCGGTTTGGGTGCTGGTCATGAGCGGCAAGGAACCTGCAGAGTGGGTGATGAACTGGGTTAAGGATGCTATATCCCAACTTGGTGGTTGTACCCTTGCTTCCGTGTCGGCCCAACGGGAAGGGGCCTCCGAGGCTTACCGACGTCGACAGATGACAGCCTGCAGCAGGGTAGGGGCTAGCGGAATTATGATAGACGTGGACCCAGTGGATGGGGAGGGGGCTATGCTAGAGGCCATAAGGGGCCTTAGCGAGGATCCTGGGGTACACGGCATAATAGTACAAACACCTCTACCTTCCGGGTGGGACATATCCAGGATTTTCCAGTCCATGGATCCCGCTAAGGATGTTGAGGGGGTTCACCCAGAGAACTTGGGTAAGCTTTTTCTAGGGGTAGGAGGTCACCCCTTACCCTGTGCTGCATGGGCTTCGATTGGGTTGCTGGAGTGGTATGGCCTGGGGGAATTAAAGGGCAAGGTCTGTTCGGTGGTGGGGCATAGCATAAACGTTGGGCGTCCGATAGGTGCCATGCTGCTTCAGCGGGATGCCACGGTGCTTCAATCACATAAATACACTCCAAGGGATGTATTTAGGGATCTTTTAAGAAGCTCTGATGTGGTGGTGTCTGCCGCTGGAGTCCCTGGCCTTATAAAGGAGGACATGATAGCCCCTGGATCTTGGGTTGTCGATGTCGGTACCACCCCTACGGAAAAAGGACTTGTAGGAGACGTTGATACATCTTGTGTTCGAGTAGCTGGGGCTGTAAGCCCAGTACCTGGCGGTGTTGGCCCTTTGACTGTGGCTCTGCTGTTGGCTAATTTGGTCCTGTTGGCTAGCAAGCAAAAGAAGAGATCGTTGGTGGTGCTGGATCGTGTTAAACGGGATTAGGTATTGTGTTTTTCGTATTTTGTGTGTTTTGTTTTTGATTGTTCTCATGCCTTCTTGTGGCTATGCTCTAGAGATATGGGCTTCATCGCCCTGGCTTGCACAGATGATCGGTTTTATCGCGGGGGTTCATGGTAAGGTTCACAGCGTAAGGACATGGGATGATCAAGGTAGGATGGTTAGGTCGTCGTCTCCACGGGGGGTGGCTGTGGCGTTAGACAGGAACGAGGCGAACGAAGCCGGCATAGGGAAATACAAGGGGACACGCTTTCTCTTTGAGAGGCCCTTGCCCCTTGGTGGTGCCAGGTCTGAGACCGCCTACTTTGATCCTGCGGTTTTGCCTTTCGTAGGCCAGAAGGTGCTGTCCTTTTTAGCGAAGGAAGATCCGGATAATTATCCCTATTATCAGAGACGTTTGGCGGAGTTCCAATCTCGCCTTGAGAGCACCATGGAGGTAGGGCGTCAATTGCTCAAGGGGGTAGAGGTGCTCGATCTTACTGGCTCCATGGGACCGTGGATTGGTGCTGCGGTTTCCCGATCCGCAAGGCCTCCTCTAGATCTTTGGAGGGATTGGTCGAGAGGGGCTAGGGGGGACCTTCTTTCGGTTGCATTGGGTAGCGCTAAACAAAAGGGCTGGTTGGTTGTCATGGATCCATGGACCCCTGCCCCAATATCATCAGCGGTGCAGGCTAGTGGGGTTCGAACGATAAAACTATCTCCACCTCGCGGGGGAGGAGATATATTTCTTTACTACTACGACCTATACCTAGAGATCTGGAACCTACTTAGAAAGCAGACATAGAGACCTCTTAATCGCTTCCTGCCCGATCTATCTCCTCTTCCGTCCTGGATATCAGGTCGTCTGCCATGTTAAGACCAAGGAGCTTGATAACCATTATGGTACCTAGCAGGACCCCGGTGTACTCGGTTATGACCCTCCAGAGCACTGCCAGAAGCCCTGCAAGATTACCAGGTACCAACAGCCTGAACGCAGCAGCACCCCCTCCCTCAGCGGCGCCGCTGCCCCCAGGGGTAGGGATGAAGTACAGGGCGAAAAGAAGAAGGGCTTGAATGAGGATGGACTTGACGTATTCCACTGGAAGCCCCATGGCCCATATGAGGCACGGTAAGACCGATAGCTGAACTAACTGCTGGCAGAAGGTGAATAAAGCGCCCAGAAGTACGTATCTCTTGCCCTGTGCCCAAAAGGCTCTCATGTTTTCGTTGTATATATCTACCTCTGCGTTAACATGTCGAACGATCTTGAGAACCCTTTGTGGTTTTACAAGCCCAATCCGCTTTAGCAACAGCGTAAATATTGCAGACGCTCTCTTCACAAACACAGGCCTTACCAGGCTTATGGTCACGACCAGCCATATTAGTCCCAAAGCAGAGGCTACGTATATAGCTAGATCCCTTAATATGCTTCGTCCAAAGAGTATGTCCGGCGACATAACCATGGTTGCTGGTATGGCTAGTCCCAATACCAATAGGGTCAGCATCGTTCTTACCAGTGTAACCGCTACACCCTTCCCAACCGGGACGCCATTTTTGTAAAGGATATATATCTGGAAAGGTCCGCCGCCACTCTGCATGGGAGTTATGGCGCAACCGAAATAATTTATCCACACAAGCATGAGTGATAGCCTTAGTGGTATTCGGTTGCCGCTTGCCCTTATCAAAGATGAGAACCTTAGGGAATCAAAGATCCAGATCAGCGGAACCAGGGAAAAGGCGATGGCCAGCCTTGTCTTGTCAGTCTTTAATATTAGCTCTATCGTCTCCCCATCAGTGGTGGCCAGTATGGTCCCTATGCTAACGCACGCCGCCACTATCAGGAACAGAGATAGCCCCTTTCTTACGGTCATTTTCAATGACTCCTCTGATGATAAGGGGCGTTAGTTGGAGGTCTTATGGGACTCTTCCTTGAGCCTACCCAAGTAGGGAGTGAACTCCTGTAGCCTAGGTATCATGACCTCCCTGATCCTGTGGGCCATCTCTAGGAGCCTACCGTTTTGGAGGGAGTCTGCGACGGACTCCAAGGCTTCTTGAAGCTTGGCACAACCTGATGGTAAGTCAAACTCATCTGATCTCTCTATGGGGGTGATCCCTAACAGGTTCCCACAGTGGTGCAGTACCTGAAGCACCCATCCCATCCCTTCGGTTGCTTGTTGGAAAAGGCGTAAAGCCTCTTCCGGCTCATGAGCCTCCAGCTTTTCCGCTACGGTGAGAAGCCCGTTCACCAGTATTGGGAAATATTCCTCTGTTTGATCAAGGGACTCGCTTACTAACGTGCGTATGTCCTTGGTGGAGGCATTGATTTTAGAACCGGCGGATGACATCATGAGCGCCTCCTCTGATATCTCCTCCCCATCCAGCTGCCAAGACATTACGACTCTACCGTTTTGGGCGGCGTAATTCTTGATATCCTGTATGACCCTTGACCTTTGGTCCCCCTCCACAAATTCATGCCATTCCACATTGTCCAAGAAAAACCTCATGAAATCGTCCCCCTTAATTGTGGAGCGATCAACGCTTAAAGAATTCTAGCACATGGGGGATGAATTAATATTAAATAATAATTTTGTATTTCTACTGTCCATCGATGGCTTGGGAGGATTACAATTACGCTGTCCTGGCCATGTGTTTTAATTAGCAGGGTTTTAGAGGGGGTGGTATCTTGGGGGGCGGTAGACTGTTACTTTGGGCAGAACTCTTTTGGGCTGTCAATTTATCTGTAATGTCCAGTTTGGTATCCCTAGGGTTATCTCAAGGGCTAAGCCTTCTTCGGTTAGTTGAAGGGGAAGCCGATAGCGAGTCGCTGGTTGGAAAGGTATTTCTATTGGTCGTTTCGGCCATAGTCATATTATCTCAGCCTTTTGGGCCTATTTGTCCGACCTTGCGCCTTCCGTTCCCATCTGCGTGGCTGGTGGTGTCCGTTGCTCTTCTATGCTGGGTGATGCTGGAACCTATCCAAGGCTCGTGTTTAGTGCCATTGGGGCTTTCGGTTGGTATTTTAGGGATGGTAATCAAGGCCAACCTTCTACCTGTGTTGGGGGATCCTCTGGGAGTTGAGGTATTCTCTGCTATACCCGTCTGGTCGCTTCTAGGTACCACAGCTAAGTTTGGTTATGTGTTGTGCTTTGCAGGGTCCCTTTCAATTCTTGGGGGTTGTCTGGCGTGTAAAGGTAAAATTACCCCTCTTGAAGGGTTGTGCTTCTGGGCTATAGGTCTTACCGTATCTAACATATTCACCGGTGATTTCGGGTCTCAATGGACATACCTAATAGGAACCCCCTTGGGGAAGTACTGGTTTTCTGCAGCACGGTCCCTCCTTGTTACGGCTTCTCCTTCCGTGGTCTTGGGCGGATTTTCATACAAGGTGCTGGGTCTTATCGGTACAGTATTATGTTCCACGGGATCACTTATTATGGTAATATCATAATATTATAGTCGTGCAATTGGGGGTACTATTTTTGAATACGATCAAGCCCAGGGTTAGGATTATATTGACGGGTGGCACCATAGGGAGCGATCGCAAACAAGGAGGGTCTGCCCCAAGCAAGGAGGCTTCGCGCTTTCTTTCAGAAACCCTCTCTTCTCTGTTCAGTGATAAGGGTGTTATCCCCGATTTCTCGTATCCATGGGGGGAAGGTGGCATAGACAGTTCGGACCTCTCCCCATCCGGCTGGCTTCGAATCACCAGGGATGTGGCGGAAGCTTTGAGTTCCGGATGTTCTGGGGTTCTCATCCTTCATGGGACGGACACCATGGCATATACTGCTGCTTGGTTGTCCCTGTGCTTCGCAGGGTGCCCAATTCCAATAATACTTACCGGTAGCCAGTTCACCAGGGACTACATGCCAGAGGATGGTTCGGTCAACCTCAAGGGCGCAGTTCAAGTAATGTGTTCAAACGTGAAGGGTGTATGGATCTACTTCAACTGGAAGCTTATCCAGGGCAACAGGGCACATAAAGCCAGGGCGAGCCACCCTGATGCCTTTAGCGCCATGGGGGGATTTCCGGTCTTTTTCAATCCCGAGTGGGGGCTTATAGGTGGGGCTGATTCGCCTCGAGGTGCTATGATCTGGACTCCGGGGGAAGCCCTGAACGCCCTCATGGGAATTCCAGAGAACCTGGCGGATTTGGTTTGCAGCAATATAAGATGGATTTTCTCGGCGCCTGGGGCGGGACATTCCTTAGACGGAGATGAGAAGCTTATCGGCATAATAGGTTATGGGGCTGGTAACGCCCCTCAAACCCTTCATTCCGCCATAGATAGTTCCTATGCCCACCGTAGTGATAAGCCCGTTATCGTGGCTTGCAGCCAGGCGGAGGGAGACATGAAGAACCCGTTGCTCTATGATAATGTGGGTTTGGGCTGGCTTTCACAAAGGGGGTTCCGGGTGTTCAGCCAGATGGATTATCCTATAGAATTCGTACATGCCTTGGCGTGCTATTCCCTTCTGTTGAGTCACGTTGGAATGGATGGAGAAGCTCTTATGGGGAGGTACCTAAGGAAATACTGAAGCATTCCCTTGTATCTTTACTTTTTACTTGTTTAAGGCGCATTAAGTTCTTCGGTTATTAGCAACAGCAGCGATAAAAATCAAAGCGGCTAGCCCGTAAAGGTTGGGTGGGGCTAGCCGCTTCGTTGTGTCATTAGGTCTTACTAGCTACATAAGTTTGCTTGGGTTGGGTCGGAGACCTAGCGTTCAAGCGTGTTTTTTAACATGGCTTTACCAGCCCGTAATGAGCCAGCCTTTTCCTACACTCCTCGGGACCGAGTATTTCAGCGATGTCAAAGACACCGGGGCTTACCTTGCGCCCTGACAGGGCAAACCGAAGGGGCATGGCTATCTCCTTTAGCGATACGCCATTGGATTCTCCCCATGACCTGGCCAATGTCTCCATGGCCGTACCAGTCCAAGGATTGCAATTGAGCATCTCCTCGAAGAACGGCGATATCCGGTTCTTCTGCTCCTCCGATATATCGGATCCGTCGTATCTATCTATCACCCGTTCGAAGTCTATGAAGTAATCAGTGTACTCCGCGAGCTCTCTGGTTGTCTTAGCCCTGGAAGTGAGGAGATTTATTGCTTTGCATAGGTAAGAGTCATCGAGCTTCGAGGGGTTCAATCCCATTTCGGCCCAAATTGGCTTTACCAAGTTGAGCAGTTCGAATGGATCCATGAGCTTCAGGTGTTCCTGGTTTATGTGGTTCAGCTTGTCTATGTCGAATACCGCAGCTCTTTTTGTAACCCTCGATATGTCAAAGAGCTTTGCTGCCTCATGGCGGTTAAACACCTCCTTGTCATCCCCAGGGGACCATCCAAGGAGGGCAAGGAAGTTAAAGACCCCTTCGGGTACATAGCCTAGGCTATGATACTCGAAAACGCTAGTCGCCCCGTGCCTCTTGGAAAGCTTCTTCTTGTCCTTCCCAAGTATCATTGGCAGATGCGCGAACTTGGGCGGTTCCCATCCAAGTGCCCTGTAAAGCAGGATCTGCTTAGGGGTATTTATAACGTGGTCCTCTCCTCTTATGACCCAGTTTATGCCCATGCAGTGGTCATCCACGACGACCGCATAGTTGTACGTGGGGCTACCATCGCTCTTGATGATAACTATGTCCTTGACGGATCCGTCCTTGTTGACCGATGCGTTTTCGCTCATAACGGATATTAATCCGTATACCGCATCCTCGAACTCCACCCTTACCCCTGTCGGGACCCGATAGAGGATTGCCCCTTCCTCTTCGTAGGCGAGTCCTTTATCCATCAATTCCTTGGCGTATTTTTCGTAAAGGTGGGACCTTTCGGACTGCCTGTAGGGGCCAAACGGGCCACCGATGTCTGGCCCCTCATCCCAGTGAAGTCCGAGCCACCTGAGGCCGTCCAGGATGGTCTCCTCATACTCCTTGGTGGACCTTTCCCTGTCTGTGTCCTCTATCCTCAATATGAACTTTCCCCCGGTTCTCTTCGCCCACAGCCAGTTGAAAAGGGCCGTATGAGCACCTCCAATATGGAGGGCTCCGGTGGGACTGGGGGCAAACCTTACCCTGACCTCTTGCCCGGTCATGCCAATCCTCCTTGCCGCTGAAAAATGTGTGCGGTATCCCTGTCATGTAAAATGGATCCGCCGGGCCATAATTATACATGTAAGAGCGATTACCTTCTGGTGGTGGAAATATTTCTTGCAAGAGAAGTGGAGGTATGGAATTTTGTCCTGTGAAGAGAAGTTCCTCCTGGTCGATGGTCATGGGTTGGCCTTTAGGGCATTTTATGCCCTTCCGAACCTAAGTGCCCCGGACGGCACTCCGGTTAATGCCGTCGTTGGCTTCTTCAACATGCTTTACAAGATATTGGATGATCAAAATCCAACCCGTTGGGCTGTTTTCTTTGACCCCCCAGGGCCGGTAGCTCGTAAGGAGGTTTTTGATAAGTACAAAGAGGGAAGGCGTCCGACCCCCGAGGGGTTCAAAGTGCAGTTGCCTATCATTAAGGACGTGCTGGGTGCCTTGGGGCATCGGGTTTATGAGAGGGAAGGTGAAGAGGCCGATGACGTCATCGCGGCTACCGCAAGAGAGCTTTCCAGCCACGGCGAGGTGATCATCCTCTCTGCGGATAAGGACCTGTTCCAGGTCATAGGACCTAACGTGGTGGTGTGCAGGCCTGTGCGAGGAGTTTCGGAGTTTAAGGTGTATGACCGGGATGTTTTTGTCCAGGAGTATGGATTTGAGCCCCATCTCATGGTGGACTACCTCGCTCTTACTGGGGATTCGGTGGACAACATACCAGGTGTTAAGGGTATAGGGGATAAGGGGGCAAGAGAGTTAGTGGCAGCCCTTGGCTCCATAGAGAACATCTATCATAGGATCCAAGATCTGCCTAAGGCAAAGAGAGTGAGGTTAGAGGAAGGTAGGGATATGGCGTTTTTGAGCAAAAAGCTCATAGTGCCAGGTCCGTCGGAGCCAGTGCCCCTGGAGGGGCTTATCCCGATGGAACCGGACGAGGCAAGGGCAAAGGAGATATTTGAGCGCCTGGCGCTTAGGCAGCTGGCATCCAGGCTTGGGTTGAGCGAGCCAGGGGGGAACAAGGTATCTTCTCGGAAATCTGGAGATGATAGGGGGTCAACTAGAGAGGTGTCCCTTTCGGTCATGAAGGATTTTCGAAGACTTGGGGTATTTGGCGCATGGGGTGCCGGTGGATTAGGGTTTGACGTTAGGATGCTATCGCAGGATGGTGCCACATGGACCGGCAGGCTGTCCCCATCGGAGTTGCTGGAGGTTCTTAGACGGAAAGAGGTCCTTACCTGGGACTACAAGGGGCTTGTTGCCGCATTGGGAGCGGTGCCCGAATGGTCATCCGTGTTGGATCTTAGGCTTTGCTACTACGCATTTCACCCGGACCGTACTGGACAGTTTGAAGAACGGTTCATTCCCGAGGTGATGAACTCCGAAGAAAATCCATATGAGCTTATGGACGTCATTTTCTCGGATCCCCGTTGGCCTGCCGCCAGGGACATGGTTTTTAATGTAGATCATCCCCTGTCCATGGTATTGCTTGATATGGAGCAAGAAGGGATAGGGGTTGATCTAGCGGGATTAAAAAAACTTTCCGTTCTCCTGAGGGAACGGATGAAGGTTATAGAAGATGAGGTGGCTAAATCAGCCGGTACATGGGTGAACTTGCAGTCCCCAAAGCAGGTCGGATGGCTTTTGTTTGAGAAACTTCAGCTCCCGGCACTCAAGAGGACTAAAACGGGTTTTTCCACCGATGTTGGTGTCTTGGAGGAGCTCTCCAGGCTTCCTGGCCATCTGGGGGAAGTTCCTTCGTTGCTGCTGGAGCATCGGGAGACAAGCAAGCTTCTCACTGGGTTTGTCAATCCCTTCATCGAACTGGGTAGTTCCGGGAGAATAAGGTCGACATTTGAACAGGCTGGTACTGGGACTGGTCGGTTATCAAGCAGGGATCCCAACGTTCAGAACCTGCCTCAGTTTGGGAAGTGGGCTTTGGAGTTCAGGAGGGCTTTAAGACCCGCGGGGGAGGGGCGTGTGTTCCTTGCGGCGGACTACTCGCAGATAGAGCTAAGGGTGCTGGCTCACCTGTCAAAGGAAGAGCGACTGATCGATGTTTTTTTGCAGGGGGCCGATGTTCATGCCAGGACCGCTTCTTGGATATATGGGATAGAACAAGGTTCAGTGAGCCCTGAGCAAAGGCGTTTTGCAAAGGTGGTAAATTTTGGGCTGCTTTACGGCATGGGGGTTCATGGACTTGCTCAGAGGATGGGGGTGCCGAGATCGCAGGCCGCAGAGATCATCAGAAGATATTTCGAGGCCTTGCCTGGCATAAAGGAATATATATCAAGGGTTGTCCATGAGGCCAAATCAAGGGGCTACGCCAGGACCCTTATGGGAAGGGTAAGACCTTTGGATGAAGTGGCTACAGTCGAGGGACGGGGAGCAGGAGCTATAGACAGGGTAGCGATAAACACTCCTATACAGGGTTCCGCTGCGGACATAGCTAGAAAGGCCATGGTGGATTTATGGGAAGCGGTCAAGGGAGAGGACTGCAAGTTAGTTTTGCAAGTTCACGACTCCATAGTTTGCAGCGTTAAGGAGAAAGATGCGGATCGTTTTTCCAAGGTTATTAAGGATGTAATGGAGGGGGCTGTTCCCCTGGATGTACCGTTGAAAGTGGAGGTCAAAATAGGACGAACCATGGGGGATATATGAGACACGGATGCTTGATCTGAGGTGCTTGGGTTTTGACATACCAAGGACCAGCGCTTATCATCAACCCCGTTTGGTGAATTTCTGGCTTCCTTAAGAGAGGGCTGGAATACTAGTCGTGGAGGAGGAATGTAGGTCGTGATGATGCGATACCTAAGGAACAACGTTAAGGCCATAATGATAGGAGTGGTCATAGTCTTTGTTGTGTCCTGCTTTGCCGGTTATGGGATGTACGTCCGGGGGAGGTCCGGTGGAGTGTCCGGTGGAGACTATCCTGTTGCCAAGGTTAATGGAGACAAGATAATGAGGTCTCAGATTGAGACGGGTCTCAAGGACTTGGCAGACCAGTTTGGTAATGACAGGATAACCTCTAAGGATGTCCCATTGCTTAGAAAAATGGTCTTGGATGATATAGTGGTGGGCATGGAGCTTACGAGGACCGCTAAAGAGGAGGGTGTTGAGGTTTCAAAGGAGGAAGTGGAGGATTACCTGGCGGCTATGCAGGCCCGTTTCCCAACGAAGGAGGCCTACAATGAGTACGTCCAGCGGTCTGGAATGACTGAGAGGGAGATGAAGAAGAGGATAGAGGAAATGCTTGTCCAGAAGAAGCTCCTGGACAAGGTTACCGCCAACGTTTCAGTGGATGCTTCGGAAAGCCGCAAGTTCTACGATGCCATGAAGAACGTGTTTTTCAAGCGTCCGGTTGGATATAACCTTAATGTGGCTGCTTTCCGGGGTAAGGCTGTTGCGGAGCAGGCGAGAGCAAGGTTGATCAAGGGAGAGGAATGGGATAAGGTCATAGAGGCCCTGTCCAAGGACGTGAGCAACTCAACACCTTATGGTAAGCCGGTGTTTGTAGCCCAAAAAGATCTTGCGGATGATCTCAAGTCCGTTATATCCCTTAAGCCTGGGGCTTTTTCGCCGCTGGTTAAGGTGGCCAGCGATGATTACATCATCGTTCTCAAGCGTTCAAATGAGCCTGAACGGATAATGCCCTATGATGAGGTTAGCAAGGATATTCACCAGGTTCTTTTGAACCAAAAGCGGAGTCAGGTGCAGCGCCAGTATGTTCAGGACCTTTTGAAGAAGGCCCCAGTTGAGATATTGGACAAGTCCATATTCGAGGTGCCCTCTGATGAGGCGGGGGTGGAAGGTTCTAATAAGGGGAACTAGTCTTTCACTTGACAGGATGGGGATGCCCAAATAGAATAATCCCCGTGCGATGGAGAGGTGGGATGGCCGAGTCGGCTGAAGGCACTCGCCTGCTAAGCGAGTAGGGTGGCTAAAACCGCCCTCCAGGGTTCGAATCCCTGTCCCACCGCCATCATGTCCAGGTTAAGTGCGCCGGTAGCTCAACTGGATAGAGCATCGGACTACGGATCCGAAGGTTACGGGTTCAAATCCTGTCCGGCGCGCCATGATTTGAACGGGAGGGGTTGGTTCCCCTCCCGTTGTTTTATGTTTCTATTTCGATTTCGGTGGAAGCAGTGGGGATGATTAGGCGCTTTCTTCCTCAGGGTTTTCAAAGTAGAAGGATAAATCCTTCCCTTGAACGTCTATTCTTGTCCATCCGCCCTCTTTTAACTCTCCCTTTAGAATGGCCTTGGCCAGAGGTGTTTCTATCATGCGCTGAATGGCCCTTTTAAGCGGTCTTGCACCATATATTGGGTCGTATCCCTCCTGGGCTATCAGGTCCATTGCCTTCTCGGAAGCTTCTACGCTTATGTTCCTGTCCTTTAGCCTCTCCGCCACCTTTGAGATGAGCATTGATACTATGGTTCTCACCTCATCCTTCGTTAGCGGTTTGAATACTATGATTTCGTCCAGCCTGTTTATGAACTCTGGGCGGAACAGAGCTCTTACCTCGTCCAGCGCCTTCTTCGCGGCCTCCTCAAAGTCAGACCCGCTCGTTACCCTTGAGAGGTGTTGGGATCCAACATTGCTGGTTAGTATTATTACGCAGTTTTTAAAATCCACAGTCTTTCCGTGGCTATCAGTTACCCTCCCATCGTCAAGTATTTGAAGAAGCGTGTTGAATACGTCTGGGTGGGCCTTCTCCACCTCGTCGAAAAGGATCACGGAGTATGGTTTGCGTCTTACCTGTTCAGTAAGCTGTCCCCCTTCTTCGTATCCCACATAGCCGGGAGGAGCTCCTATAAGCCTGGAAACCGAGTGTTTCTCCATGTACTCCGACATGTCTATCCTTACCATGTTATCTTCGGAGTCAAACAGGGCCTCGGCAAGCGCTTTTGCCAGCTCCGTCTTACCAACCCCAGTGGGGCCCAGGAAGAGGAAGGATCCTATGGGTCTTCTTGGGTCCTTTATTCCCGCCCGGGCTCTCAACACCGCTTCGGATACCAGCCTTACTGCCTCGTCTTGCCCTACCACCCTCTGATGGAGAAGCTCTTCAAGCCGCAGGAGCTTTTCTCGCTCTCCCTCTTGGATCTTTGATACCGGTATCCCAGTCCAACGGCTTACTATCTCAGCTATCTCCTCGGGGGTTACCTCTTCTTTGAGCAATCGGGTTCCGCCGAACAGCTTTTGCAGCTCTGCCTCCTTGTCCGATAGCTCCTTGAGTAGTTTGGGCAGCTCCCCGTGCTTTAGCTGGGCTGCGGTGTTGAGGTCATAGGTGCGTTCTGCTTCCTCTATCATCCTCTTAACGTCCTCGATCTTCTTCCGGATGGATCTTATCTCCCCTATGGCGGCCTTTTCCTTTTCGTATTGGGCCCTCAGGGAGTCTGCCGCTGACCTTTGTTCCGAAAGCTCCTTTCTCAGTGCCTCGAGGCGCTTCATGCTGGCAGGATCGCTTTCCTTGCTCAGGGCAGCCTCCTCTATTTCGAGCTGCATTACCTTGCGAACCGCTGCGTCCAGTTCTGCCGGCATGCTGTCGATCTCGGTCCTGATGTGAGCACATGCCTCATCAACCAGGTCGATGGCCTTATCCGGTAGATAGCGGTCCGTTATATAGCGATTGGATAAGACTGCCGCGGAAACCAGTGCGTTATCCTGGATCCTAACGCCGTGGTGAACCTCGAAGCGCTCTTTAAGCCCGCGAAGTATGGATATCGTGTCCTCCACATCCGGTGCCTCAACCAAAACAGGCTGGAATCGTCTTTCCAGCGCGGGGTCTTTCTCGATGTACTGGCGGTATTCATCCAGTGTCGTGGCCCCTATGCAGCGAAGCTCGCCCCTTGCAAGCATTGGTTTGAGCATGTTCCCCGCGTCCATGGCACCCTCGGCCTTGCCGGCTCCTACCACTGTGTGAAGCTCGTCTATGAACAGTATTATCCGGCCGTTGCTTCTTTTGATCTCAGACAAAACCGCCTTCAGCCGCTCTTCAAACTCACCGCGGAACTTGGCTCCAGCGATCAATGAGCCCATGTCTAGTGCAAACACGGTTTTCTCCTTCAGGCCTTCCGGTACGTCCCCCTTGAGAATACGCTGAGCTAATCCCTCCACGATGGCGGTTTTACCAACCCCTGGTTCACCTATCAACACGGGGTTGTTCTTGGTCTTCCTGCTGAGTATCCTGATTACCCTTCGTATCTCCTCGTCCCTTCCTATGACTGGGTCGAGTTTGCCCTCTTTGGCCATCTTGACCAGGTCTCTGCCGTATTTTTCGAGCGCCTCATAGGTTTCTTCTGGTGTTGCGCTGGTTATCCTCTGACCTCCGCGCACTTCTGCCAAGGCCTTCAGGAACCTGTCCCGTGTTACGTTAAAGGTTTTTAGGATTCTCTTCACAGGGGTTGAATCTGGTTCCTCCAAAAGCCTTAGGAAGAGGTGCTCCACGGACACGTAGTCGTCCTTCATGGCCTTTGCTTCTTCTTCCGCGTCCACCAGCAACTTAGATAGCCTGTGGGTGAGGTATATCTTACCGCTCTCTATTGCTGGGCCTGAGACCTTGGGCCTTCTTGCAAGTTCCCGCTCGGTTTCTTGGATCATCCCCTGAACAGAGAACCCCTCGCGCTCGAGGATCCGGCTTATTAGCCCACCCTCCTGGATCAGTAGGGCGAGCAGCAGGTGTTCGGGGTCTATCCCCTGATGAGATAGTCTTATGGCCTCCTTTTGTGCCTCTAGCAATGCTTCCTGCGACTTACTTGTAAACCTGTCCATGTTCATGTGGATCCCTCCGTTTTTACTAAACCTGATGAGGTGATTATATCTGCTAGGTCACTAAAGGTCAATATGAGGATTGTGGTTTATGCTTTTTGGGTATATCACATTGAATAGCTTGACACCGTCCCTTGAACTGGGTAATGTAAGTTCGTCGATTGGCGCCATCGACAACATATTCATAGCGGGGGGCAATGCTTTTGAAGACCAACGGAGTAGTTAAGTGGTTTAACGCAACCAAGGGATATGGCTTTATAACCGCAGAGGATGGCAAGGATGTGTTCGTCCACTTCAGTGCTATCCAGGAGGAGGGTTTCAAGACCCTTGAGGAGGGGCAGAGGGTTTCCTTCGAGGTGGTTAATGGTCAGAAGGGACCCCAGGCGGCCAACGTGGAGAAGCTCTAGGGGTTAGCGCTTTGTTGAGGAGGGAGGGCATGGCCCTCCCTTTTTTATTTCCCTACCCTGGCTGTTATAAAGGGTTACTTGGGCTGTTATAATACGTACAAACGGGCAGTTCTTGTTATTAATTTTAAATTAAAAGGCTTTCTGCTTTTTGCATGGGGTTATGTGTATCTCCATAGGACGGGGGGAGTTTGAATCATGGAAGATTACCGTTTTGCGGTTCCCATAGATAAGCTTCGTAGAATAACTGACGTTCGATCCTTGGGGTTTGCTGACACCGATGAGCTTGGATGCCTTAAGGGACTGATAGGGCAGGAAAGGGCTGTTAGGTCCATATCGTTTGGCTTGGCGGTCAACAGCAAGGGTTATAACCTCTTCGTGGTTGGCAATCCCGGAAGCGGTAGGACCACGTATATCCTGGAGGAGCTCTCAAATAGGGCAAAGGAGATGCCGGCTCCTAGTGATTGGGTGTATGTCTATAACTTCAAGGAACCTCAGGAGCCGATGGCCATAAACTTGCCTGCGGGGATGGGCAGGGAATTGGCAAGGGATATGGAGGAGACTCTAGAGGATCTCAAGGTCACGCTTAGCAAAGCCTTTGACAACAGCCAGTATGAGGATAGTAAGGCTCAGTTGGTGAGGGAGTTTCAAGAACAGGTTAACGCCCTCATGGAGGAGCTTAAGGATTGGGCTGTGGAGAGGGGGTTTGTGATTAAGAGAACCCCCCAGGGTTTTGTTAACCTTCCCCTGGTGAAAGAGGTCTCCGAATCTGGTGAGGTTTCCCAAAGGGAGATGCAGCAAGAGGAGTTCGAGGCCCTTGGAGAGGAAGAACAGCAAAGGCTTCAGAGGGTATCGGAGGAGATATCCCAGAGGACGCTGGAGATCTTAAGGCAGATAAGAGAAAGAGAAAAGGGACTCAAGGACCGCATAAAATCCCTGGAGGCAGAGATATGCAGAGGGGCTATAAAACCCCATTTTGATGAGCTTAAGGAGGCCTATGGTTCTTACGGCAGCTGTTCTCAGTGGCTGGACCAGCTTGCTGAGGACGTGGTGGCTAACTTCAGTGCCTTCATCGCCGCAGGCAGAGACGATAACGCGGAGGTTGACTTCTCCAAATATCAAGTTAACGTGTTCGTGTCCAACGATCCAGCCCAAGGAGCCCCGGTCATAAGGGAAACCAACCCAACCTATTACAACCTGGTTGGTAAGGTGGAATACGAAAGCCGCCAGGGTTACCTTTACACGGATTTCAAGAAGATCGTCCCCGGTGCCATACACAAGGCTAACGGTGGATTCCTGGTTCTTGAGGCGGAAGAGCTGTTCCGGCACTTCATGTCTTGGGACGCCCTCAAAAGGGTCTTAAGGACCCAGGAGCTATCTATAGAGAACCTTGGGGAGCAATTGGGGTTCGTGCCAGTTTCATCCTTGAGGCCTGCACCTATCCCGGTGGACCTTAAGGTAGTGATAGTTGGTACCTATTGGATCTACTACCTGCTTAACATATACGACCCAGAGTTCCAGAAGATATTCAAGATAAAGGCACATTTTGACTCCGATATGCCTAGAAACCCCGAGACGGAGAAGCTGTTGGCCTGTTTTGTGGCTAACTTCGTCAAAAAAGAAGGGGGAATTGCCTTCGACTCTGAGGCGGTTGCAGAGGTAATCGAATGGTCATGCCGCCTTTCTGAGAATCAGGATAGGATGTCCACCCAGTTTAACCGTATAGCAGAGATACTCGTGGAATCAACCGCGTGGGCAAAGATGGAGAGATCTGCGAAAGTTGGCAGGGATCACGTTAGAAAGGCCATAGAGGAGAAGATATTTAGGTCTAACCTCATCGAGGAGCGGTTGCGCAGGGCTTTCGAAGAGGGTTTTATAAGGGTAGATACTGAGGGTAGGGCGGTGGGACAGATAAACGGTCTCACCGTGGTCGACATGGTTGACCACGCTTTTGGACATCCTGTCAGGATAACTGCTAACGTGTTCATGGGACAGGAAGGGGTCGTGAACATAGAGCGGGAGGTTAAGATGACGGGTCCCATTCATAACAAGGGGCTGCTTACCCTCCAGAGCTACTTGGGACGCAAGTACGCACAGGATATGCCGTTGTCCCTTTCTGCCAGGATAGCTTTTGAACAGACCTATTCGGGGATAGAGGGCGACAGCGCCTCCTCCACGGAGCTCTACTGCCTGATATCCGCCATAGCTGGTGTCCCGCTTCGTCAGGATGTGGCTGTTACCGGTTCGGTAGACCAGTTTGGCAATGTACAGCCAATAGGTGGCGTTAACGAGAAGATAGAAGGATTTTTCCGGTACTGTAAGGCCAAGGGGCTCTCCGGAACGCAGGGGGTTATGATCCCGGTGCAAAACGTTAAGAACCTAATGCTTCATCATGATGTTTTAGACGCGGTTAAGGAAGGGAAGTTTCATATATGGGCGGTAGAAAATATAGACCAGGGGCTTGAGCTCCTCACTGGAATTCAAGCTGGGGTGCCTGCTGAGGATGGCTCCTACCCAGAGGGTACGGTACACGGGTTGGCCAAGGAAAGGCTAAAGAAGATGCTTGAGAAGCTTAAGGAATCGAAAAAGGGTGCTAACGATAACGTATCCGAGGGTGAAGGAGACTCAGACAGCGACGAAGAACCTATGGATGTGGATGATCCGGCTGGGTCTGACGATGGTGAAGAGGATTAGTAGCCCCCATATTCTTCGGGAAGGAGATATGAAAAGGGCTCTGTCTGTATTTGATTTGCTGGAGGAAGCCTATAGAAACGAGAGCTCCCTCACCTTAGCCCCGAGCGATGAGCCCCTTGGAGGCCTTATCCTGACGGTTCTATCTCAAAATACCAATGACAAGAACAGGGATAAGGCCTATCAAGAGCTTATAAGTAGGTTTCCAACGTGGGGATCTGTGGCGGTTGCCCCTGTGGAAGAGGTGGCTGAGGCAATAAAAGTCGCTGGGCTTGGAAATAGCAAGGCCGCCAGGATAAGGGAAATTTTAGAGGTGGTCCGTGGCCGATTCGGTGGGTATACGATGGAGCCAATTAAGCATTGGCCCCCTGATAGGGTTCGGGAGTTCCTGTTGTCCCTACCAGGGGTTGGGGCAAAGACGACTGCTTGCGTTATGCTCTTCGACCTTGGAATACCGGCTTTCCCTGTGGATACTCATGTTGCAAGATTAAGCTCCAGGCTAGGTTTTGCACCTCTTGGCATGGAGCCCAAGGATATTCAAGTGGTTTTAGAGGGTTTGTTGAAACCGGAGAGGTATCTTGGGGCTCATGTGAACATGATATGTCATGGCAGAGCCGTGTGTAGGGCGAGGAGGCCAAATTGCAAGGGTTGTGTGGTGACGAGCTTGTGTCCTAAGGTTGGTATTATCTCTTAGGTCCTTTAGCCCTATCGCTATGCTTACCTGCGGCGCCTTGCACGTTAAGTATGAGGTCCCAAGATGAAAGCGGAATAAAAATGGGAGGGGGTAGGCCCCTCCCATTCAGTTTCTGGGCTTGCCTTGGTCCTTTAACCTGCTTAAGACGGTTTTATAGCCGTCCGCTCCGTAATCAAGGAACTTCTTGACTCGACTTATGGTGGCGGTGCTTGCTCCGGTTCTCTGGGCGATTTGAGGGTACGTCATGTTTTCGCTCAGCAGCCTTGCCACCTCCAGCCTCTGGGCAAAGGCCCTTATTTCCCCTATTGTGGCCACATCTTCGAGGAAACGATACACCTCATCCTCTTCTTTCAGAGCTAAAATTGCCCTACACAACTGATCCGTCAGCTTGTCCTTCCACCGGTCGGTCACCTTGGTCGTCCCCCCTCGTGGGTTTAGGATGGGCTCCAACCAAGCATATATTTTAAACTGCTTTGTTGCAAGGCTTAAACCGTAAAGTTAAGCTATGGCAGCTTTTACTCCCTCTTCCGTTTCGACGTGGTGATCTCCTGTGACGAGGAGTATATCCTTTAAAAGACTACTTAAGGCTTCTTCCGATGTCGCAAATACCTGCACAAATGGGCTGTTTATGTTCGGAACTTCAATGGGAATAGTCCAGTCCCTTTGCGTGAATAGGTCGGCCACTTGGCTCCAAACCTGGTCGTTAAAACCTAGCAATAAGAATGGGCCATCCCCTTGGTAAACCTCTATCCCCGGTATCTTTGAACATCCCTTCGCGAATTCATCTCTTATGTAGCGACAGGAGTAGGTTCGAGATTCCATCCAACCGTAACAGCGCCTTACTAAGTGGGTTAGTATCTCACCCCTTGGGCTTTCTATTTTGTTTGAGGACGGAAATTTAACGGCTTCCCCTCCCCGGTGATCCCATACCATGTACGAGATGTCCATGGCCCCAAGTCCCCACGCGAAGGATAGAGAGCGGATGATCCCCAATCCCTTTTTCCCTTGCCACCGGTCAAAAAGGTACTTAAGGTCCAGCTCATCTTGGATTGAGAACTCGGCGTAACGTTGGTCTATTAGCCACAGTGAATTGCCGCAGAATAGAGATAGCATGATTAAATCATCTTTAGACAAGCTAAGCCCGGTGGGGTCATTTGGGATGTCCAGGTAAACCACGTCTGGCCTAGCGGAGGACCATTCGTCCAGGAACGACTCTATGGGGAATGAAAATTTCCCATCGTACGTTAGGGGCACTGAAATTACGTCGAACCCTAAAGAGGCAAAAACCTCCGCTGCCCCCCCGCAGCCCCAGGGCATCAATACCTTTGCACCCCTCATGGATAAAGCTAGGTCTCTAAATGGATCTGAGGATGACCCGAACACAAGGATGTGTTCTGGAGATTGCCCGATGGAGTCTCCCAGCTCACGGCGCAAGGATGCACATCCATCGTTCCGCGGGACGTTGTAATTAACATCCCTAAGGATTACACGTATCTCTTCCCGAATGGCGGGGGGGAGTTGACGGCTCACTGCCTGAGATCCCTTAAGAAGTCCGAGGTAGGTCGATCCCTGAAAGACCATTTCGCAGCTCCTCCTTTTATTTATCATAATAAAATATCATCACGATATCTGAAGTGGAAGGTTACCACGCTTGATTGCAAAAGTCAAGGAAGCCTTGGTTTATAATCACTTTAAGGATGGGGGTGAGCTATGTGATGGAGAAGGTGAGGGTTCTTTTCCTTTGTGGCCGTAACACCGCAAGGAGTCAAATGGGGGAGGCTTTTCTTAGGCATATGGGAGGGGATATGTTTGACGTCTGGAGTGCCGGTCTTGAGCCCGGAGATGGGGTGCTCCAGATAGTAAAAGATGTGATGAGTGAAGTGGGCATAGATATGTCCATGCATTATTCTAAGAGTGCTATGGAACTATTGGATAAGGGGCTTGAGTTTGACATCGTAGTCACGGTATGTGATGCCGCCGTGGCGGGACGTTGTCCAGATTACCCCGGAGTTTCCAGAAAACTTCATTGGCCGTTTCCGGATCCTGCGGCCTTGAAGGGTTCCCATGAGGAAGTGCTTAATGGAGCCCGCAAGATAAGGGATATGATAAGAGATGCGGTAGGGGAGCTGATAAAAGAGGTCGTAGAAGAAGGGGGATTCTCGGGTAGATAGTTGAAGTTTGTCCCGTTGGGGTTGACTAGATGTCTTTCGGTGATATAATGATCAGCGCTGGCCGGGATGGCGGAACTGGTAGACGCATGGGACTTAAAATCCCTGGGGCCCTGTGCCCGTGCGGGTTCGAGTCCCGCTCTCGGCACCAAGAGGGGTATCGCGGGGTGGAGCAGTCCGGAAGCTCGTCGGGCTCATAACCCGAAGGTCGCAGGTTCAAATCCTGCCCCCGCAACCAGGGCGGTGTAGCTCAGTTGGCTAGAGCATGCGGTTCATACCCGCAGTGTCACTGGTTCGATTCCAGTCACCGCCACCAGATATTATCCCCCCTTTGTGCAAGGGGGGTTATTTTTTTTGTCGTATTTTGCAGCTACAATTATTTGTCCACCTTGCCCTTCGGGCTTGTGGATTTTCCTCCTTCTGGGGTGATGATGGTCATGAGGTGTGAGGAGCTTGCATGTCTTGAGAAGTCCCTTGGGGCTAGGCTAAGGGCCGCTGGGGAGGAGCAAGGATGGTGGGGAGCATCTAAGATGATCGTTGCCGTTTCTGGGGGCGGTGACTCTGTGGCCATGGGGGCACTCCTTAGGCGTTTTTGGGGGGGTACTCAAATATGGGGACATGTAGACCACGGAATAAGAGAGGTATCCCATAGGGATTCCCAGTTTGTAGAGTCCCTTGCGAGGGCTTGGGGAATTCGATGTTTTGTTGCAAGGCGCAACGTCCCATGTGAAAGGCTTAAGGGAGAGTCCATTGAGATGGCCGCCAGACGGGTCAGGCACGAATTTCTAGAGGGTCTTGCCAGGTCTGAAGGATGTGGGTATGTGGCAACTGCCCATAGCATGGATGACCAGGTTGAGACAGTCATGTTGAACCTAACAAGGGGGGCTGGTATTTGGGGATTGGCAGGTATGCCCCACAGAAGAGGGCCTTGGGTGAGACCGGTAATCGCTATGAGGCGATCGGAGCTGAGGCGTTATCTTCAGCTGCTGGGTGTTGAGTGGGTGGAGGATGAGACCAATCAATCTAGGGATTACGTTAGAAACCGTGTTAGGCTAGACCTTATACCTTGGATAGAGGACAACCTAAATCCTGCTTTCTCTGATCGGATTTTCGATCTTTCTGTAGAATGTTTGAAGAATAGATTGATTATCACAAGTAGGCGTGGGGCAATACTTCCATGGTTACGACGCCCATTTTATCCGGCTAGGGTCACATGGGACAGGAAGAGGGCGGCGTCGCTTTCCCCCCAGGACTTAGCGGAGGCCCTCAGGGGGGAGGGGGCTTGCTTGAAGCTGCCCTCCCTGGATAGGGTTAGGATCCAGGAGTTGGTGCGAAAGATACGCGACAAGGGGCCATTTTCATGCCCGTGGAAGGTTGGCTGGTGGGTGGTTGGCGATAGGGAGCGGATTTATTTCTTGAAAGAGCCCCTTGCTTATCACGAGGTTGAGAGGGTAAATTTGTCGGAGCTTTTGAATAACCCGGGGTCCAACGTGGATGTCCGATGGGGGCCTTGGTTGATCCGATTTGATATCCCAACAACACGTACCCCTGATGCCTCGTTCCGAGGTGGCAGCAACCTTCAGCTTGGATATGTTCCGCTGGATCTGTCTGATCCGGATGTGTTTATCAAGCCACTTGATGAATCATCTTGTCCTGTACCTCGCCCGCTTCGCCCTTTATACCCAAGGGTGTTGAGTTCAGCTGGGGAATGGTATCCGGGGAAGGGGGACGCGATAAGCGTTTCAATGTGTGCTATCATAGCTAGGGTTCGTCTTATGCCTAAAGGCTAGGGGTGGTATTAAGTGAACTATGAGATAGATTCCATCTTGGTGACCAAGGAACAGATATACGACAGGGTTAAGGTTTTGGGAGGGCAGATATCAGACCATTACCGTGGCAAGTCACTGGTGATGGTAGGGATACTCAAGGGAGCAGTTATGTTTCTTTCCGACCTTGCTAGGGAGCTAGATCGGGACCTTGACGTATCCTTTGATTTCATGTCCGTTTCCTCTTATGGGAACGCCACCGAGTCAAGTGGAGTTGTTAGGATATTGAAAGACCTGGATTCTGATGTGAGGGGAAAGAGCGTTTTGATAGTGGAGGATATCGTTGATAGCGGGCTTACCGTGTCCTACCTCCTCCATGTGCTTCGCCAGAGGGCTCCTGAGAGCCTCTCCGTATGTGCCTTGCTAGATAAGCCCGAAAGGCGCCGGGTGGAGGTGCCGATCGATTTCAGGGGGTTCATCATACCGGATAGGTTTGTGGTCGGTTATGGCATAGATGCAGGGGGTAAATGGAGACACCTACCCGAGATATGTTCCGTGAGAACCTTGAGTGAATGAGCTCTATGTGTGTTAGTTTATAAGGTCTGGAATGGTAAGTTTTGAGGGAATCGATTAGAAAGAGGGGCGTTGGGACAACTTGGGAAAGATAGCGAAGAATTTGGGATTATACCTGGTGTTGATCGTCCTTGTGGTTAGCCTTGTTAACGTTTTCCTCTCCCCTAATGGAGGAGGGAAGCAGCCAGACGTGGTTCCTTACAGTGACTTCATAAAAGCTGTGAACGCTGGTTTGGTTAAGAAGGTCTCGATAGATGATATTGGGATAAGGGGTGTTGCTAAGGACGGCCGGGAGTTTAGGACCTATTCGCTTGATAACGGGGACTTGGCGAAGACCCTTGTGGACAAAGGGGTCGAGGTTGATGTGGTCCCACCGCAGCGTACCCCGTGGTGGGCTAACCTTATGTCCTCCTTGTTCCCCACTCTTCTCTTGATAGGGGCATGGATATTCATCCTCTATAACATGCAGGGTGGTGGCAGCAAGGTCATGAGCTTTGCCAAGAGCAAGGCCAAGCTGTTTCTAGATAACCGGCCAAAGGTCACCTTTAGTGATGTGGCGGGCTGCGAGGAGGCTAAGGAGGAACTTAAGGAGGTTGTGGAGTTCCTTAAAGACCCTGGACGGTTTGCCCGGTTGGGGGCCAAGGTCCCAAGAGGGGTTCTGCTTCTTGGTGCGCCAGGCACTGGAAAGACGCTTTTGGCGAGGGCGGTGGCCGGTGAAGCGGATGTTCCCTTTTTCAGCATAAGCGGTTCTGACTTCGTGGAGATGTTTGTGGGTGTAGGCGCTGCTCGGGTAAGAGATCTGTTCGATCAAGCGAGGCGCTATCAGCCTTGCATAATCTTTATAGACGAGATAGACGCGGTTGGCCGACACAGGGGTGCGGGTTTGGGTGGAGGTCACGACGAGCGTGAGCAAACCCTAAACCAGTTGCTGGTTGAGATGGACGGGTTTGACGCTGGAAGCGGGATAATCCTGATAGCCGCTACTAACAGGCCCGATATTTTGGATCCTGCGTTGCTGAGGCCGGGCCGCTTTGACAGGCATGTGGTGGTGGATAGGCCTGACGTCAACGGAAGGCTTGCCATTCTGAAGGTTCACGTCAGGGATAAACGGTTGGATGACTCCGTGAACCTAGATGTAATAGCTCGAAGGACCCCGGGATTTGTTGGGGCGGACCTTGCGAACTTGGTCAATGAGGCCGCTCTCTTGGCGGGTCGTAGGGGCAAAGATGTGCTATCCATGGCTGAGTTTGAAGAGGCCATAGACAGGGTCATAGCTGGTCCGGAGAGGAAGTCTAGGGTTATAAGCAAGAAGGAAAGGGAGATAATCGCTTATCACGAGTCTGGCCATGCCCTGGTGGCTAAGTTGTTACCGGGGTGTGACCCGGTACATAAGATATCCATAATACCTAGGGGGCATAAAGCTCTGGGATATACTCTCCAGCTACCTGAGGAGGATCGCTTCCTTATATCTAAAGAAGAGCTTCTCCAGCGAATATCCGTGCTTCTCGGGGGCAGGGTAGCGGAGTCAATAGTTTTCAATGACGTTACAACTGGAGCACAGAACGACCTGGAGAGGGCGACTCAGCTGGCCCGTCAGATGGTCACCGAGTTTGGGATGAGCGACAAACTCGGACCTGTAACCCTGGGTAGGAAACAGCACGAGGTTTTCCTTGGAAGAGATATAGTTGAAGACCGTAATTACAGTGAGGAAGTGGCCTACGCCATAGATCAGGAAGTGCGTCGAATAGTTGATCAGTGTTACGATAAGGCCAAGGGTCTTCTTGAGGAGAACCGGTCTAAACTGGAGAGCATAGCCAGGCTGCTCCTTGAGAGGGAGGTAATAGAGGCTGAGGAGTTGGAAGCCTTGCTCAATGGGGGGCCGTCCTTTCCGTTAGGCCCATCCGGAGCTGATCGTCCAGAGGTGGCGAGTGATGATGGGGCTATGCAAGATGTCAAGGGAAAGGGGTTTGCCCAGCCTCAGACTGAGATGGCATAGCCGCGTTGAGCGTTGTTAGTTTGGGGCTCGGGATGAGATATTGAGGTAGAATGAATGATATGGGACGCCTTTTATTTAAAGGGGCGTCCCAAGTTTGATTGATTGGGGTGGATAGATTGAGACCCTTTGCACTTAAGAGTCCGTGGCCCCCCGCGGGTGATCAGCCAAAGGCCATAGAGCTTTTGGTAGGAGGTGTAAGGGAGGGGCTCTCAAGACAGACGCTTTTGGGGGTCACGGGCAGCGGGAAGACTTTTACCATGGCTAAGGTTATAGAGGCTCTCCAGCGCCCCGCCCTGGTGTTGGCTCACAACAAGACATTGGCGGCCCAGCTTTACTCTGAGTTCAAGGAGTTCTTCCCGGAAAATTCGGTGCAGTACTTTGTGAGTTATTATGACTACTATCAGCCCGAGGCATATCTTCCCGCTCAGGATGTTTACATTGAGAAGGACGCGTCCATAAACGATCGCATAGAAAAGCTGAGACTGGCTGCTACAAAAGCCCTGGTGGAGCGAAGGGATGTGATAGTGGTAGCCAGTGTCTCCTGCATATATGGTCTTGGGAAGAAGAAAAATTATGAAGAAGCGATATTTAGATTTCGGAAGGGAGAGGAGCATCCAAGAAGGGAATTCATGGGGCGGCTTGTGGACATATTCTACGCAAGAAACGATGTGGCCTTTGAGCCTGGGACGTTTCGCGTACGAGGAGATGTTATAGATATATACCCGTCCTACAGTGACAGCGCCCTTCGAGTGGTTTTTGAGGATGATGTAGTAGAGGATATACTGGAGATAGATCCTTTGACTTCAAAAGTCCTTAGTAGCAAAGATGACGGCGCGGTGTTCCCAGCTCAACACTATGTAACCGATAAGGAGACCATGGGAAGGGCCATGAAGGCCATTGAAGAGGAGCTTGGGGCCCGATTGATGGAGCTAAAAGCTAATGGGAAGCTTCTCGAAGCTCAGAGGTTAGAGTCTAGGACTCGTTACGACCTTGAGATGCTGAACCAGGTAGGTTACTGTTCAGGCATAGAGAACTACTCCAGGCATCTGGAGGGCAGGTCCCCGGGAGAACCACCAGGTACCCTTATGGACTTTTTCCCTGAGGATTATCTTCTATTCATAGATGAGTCACATATAACCATACCTCAGGTTAGGGGTATGTACAATGGGGATAGGGCCCGGAAGGAGATCCTCGTGGAACACGGTTTTAGGTTGCCATCCTGCTTGGACAACAGGCCGCTTAGGTTTGATGAGTTCGAGGAGTACATGAGGACGGTTATTTTCGTATCAGCGACTCCTGGGGATTATGAGCTCTCCACCAGCCAGAGGGTGGTGGAGCAGATAATCCGTCCCACCGGTGTGCTAGATCCTGTGGTAGAGGTCCGTCCTGCATCCAACCAGGTTGAGGATCTTATCGGTGAGCTTCGATCTGAACAGGACAGGGGAGGATGTTCGCTCGTTACGACCCTTACAAAGCGCTCTGCAGAGGACCTATCTCAGTATGTAGAGGGGATGGGGATAAAAGTTAGATACATACACGGCGACCTCAATGCCTTTGAGAGAGCGGAACTTCTTCGTGACCTTAGGGCTCGAGCCTTTTCTACCCTTGTGGGGGTTAACCTGTTAAGGGAAGGCATAGACCTGCCTGAGGTGTCATTGGTTGCCATATTGGAGGCAGATAAAGAGGGTTATCTTAGGTCCTTCCGATCCCTAATACAGATGATAGGAAGGGCCGCGAGAAATAATGCAGGTCGAGTGATCCTTTACGGGGACTCCGTCACCGACAGCATGAGGCGTGCGATGGAGGAGACGCTGAGGAGACGTAGGATACAGGAGGATTACAACAAGAAAATGGGGATTGAGCCCCGCTCGATAGTGAAGGAAGTAAGATCCCTTTTGCCTGAAGACCTGCAGATGCATTCGGGTCCCAAGGAGAAGCGGGTTGAGTATCCGATGGGTCTGGAAGAGATGGAGAGGCTTATGTGGGAAGCGGTGGCAAGGCTTGATTTTGAGGAAGCCGCCAGGCTTAGGGATGGCATAGCTGCCATGCGGTTGGAAAGAGGGAAAAACGTTGGAGGACATAATAAGAATAAGGGGAGCAAGACAACACAATCTTCAAGGGATAGACGTAGACATTCCTAAAAATACCATTACGGTTATAACAGGTCCCTCTGGGTCAGGGAAGTCATCTCTTGCGTTTGATACCCTTTATGCAGAGGGGCAGAGGCGTTACGTTGAGTCCCTTTCGGCTTACGCAAGGCAGTTTCTTGGCATGCAGGATAAACCCGATGTGGACGAAATCACCGGGCTATCACCGGCCATATCAATAGAGCAAAAGGGTACGGGACACAATCCAAGATCTACGGTAGGCACTGTCACTGAGATATACGATTATCTAAGGCTGCTCTTCAGCAGGGCGGGACAGCCATACTGTCCTTCGTGTGGCGAGCCGGTGGTGAAACACTCGGTGGATGAGATGGTGGATCTGGTTTTCTCCAGGTTTAACCATTCTAAACTTGAAGTCTATGCCCCCATGGTGCGTGGTAAAAAGGGCGAATTTAAGAACCTGTTGGATTCTTTGCGAAAACAGGGCTTCATGCGGGTTAAGGTGGATGGCTCGCTGCTTTGGCTTGATGAGGAGATAGCTCTTAACAAGAACACGAGGCATGATATCTCCGTCCTGGTGGATCGTTTTACCCTGGACGAGGATAGAAGGGGTCGTTTGGTGGAGGCCATAGAGGCATCTGTCAGGTTGTCTGGTGGCTTTGTGCGGTTTGAGTTCGGGGATGACTGGATGGACCTTACGGAGCAGTACATTTGCCCATCCTGCGGGGTGAGCATCCCAGAGCTTGACCCTGCTTTGTTCTCCTTTAACAGCCCCAAAGGGGCTTGTCCCAAGTGTTCAGGGTTGGGAAGTCGTGAATTTTTCTCCGAGCACCTAGCGATAATCCCGGGGATGTCGGTGATGGATGGGGGGATATTGCCTTGGAAGCCAGGGCACTACATGCTTGGCAAGCTACAAAGGCTTGCTTCGGTCATGGGGTGGGATTTAAGCGTTCCTTACGGTGAGTTGGATGAATCTGTAAAAAAGGCGATAATCAGCGGATCGGACATTAGGTTATCCCTGCCTTTTAAGGAGACAGGTGATGAATATGTTGGTAGATACGAGGGGCTCATCCCTTGGTTGGAAAGACGTTGGGATAGAACTGACTCCGATTCGGTGCGGGAGGAATTGGCACGTTATAGGGATGAATCCCCGTGCTCGGCTTGTGGGGGCCGTAGGCTTAGGCCGGAAGCCTTAGCAGTTAAGTTTGCTGGTCATACCATAGATCAGCTTAGCGATATGCCAGTGGAGAGGCTTCTCCAGCTTCTAATGGATGTTAAATTGGATGAAGCCAGGTTGTTGGTTGTTCAGGTGGCTCTTGATGAGGTGGTAAGGCGGCTGTCCTTCATGTGTAACGTAGGGGCTGGATATCTGTCCCTGTCGCGAAGGGCGGACAGCCTAAGCGGAGGGGAAACTCAGAGGATAAGGCTGGCTACACAGATAGGATCGAAGCTGACAGGTGTCCTTTACGTGTTAGATGAGCCCACCATAGGTTTACACCCCAGGGACACCGGACGCCTTCTTGATACGCTGAAGGCCATCAAAGACCTTGGGAATACGGTTGTATTGGTCGAGCATGATAGGGAAACCATGAAGGCAGGAGATTACCTGATTGAACTTGGGCCTGGAGCAGGGGAACGTGGAGGAAAGCTCGTCGCTAGCGGTCCAATGCCTAGTTTTGAGAAGGGTGACAGTGCTACAGCTGTTTACCTAAGGGGAGAAGATGACGGCAGGGTTACACTTCCTGGTGGGCGGAGGACCCCGAAAGGGCACCTATCCATTAAAGGTTGTCGTGAAAACAACTTGAAGGATGTGGATGTTAGCTTCCCATTGGGGGTGTTGGGGGCCCTTAGCGGGGTTTCTGGATCCGGGAAGAGCACCTTGCTGTACGAGATATTATACAAGGGCTTGAGAGCCAGACTCGATGAGAGGTTTCGCATACGTCCCGGTCACTTCCGTGAAATGGAGGGGTATGAGGGAATAAGAAACGTGGTCTTGGTGGATCAAAGTCCAATTGGAAGGACCCCCCGCTCCAACCCTGCCACGTATACTGGGGTTTTTACAGCAATAAGGGAGTTCTTCGCCCAGCTTCCCGAGGCTAGAGTACGAGGGTATGAGATGGGCAGGTTCAGCTTCAACGTGAAAGGTGGGCGTTGTGAGGCTTGTAGGGGGGAGGGCGTGATAAAAGTTCCGATGCTGTTCCTGCCGGATGCTTATGTGGTATGCGAGGTTTGCAAGGGCAAGAGGTACAACCGAGAGACCCTGGAGGTTCGTTATAAGGGGCTCAGCATAGCCGATGTTTTGGAACTCTCCGTTGAGGAGGCAATGGAGGTGTTTCGGGATATACCAAAGATAATCGGCAGGCTTAGAAGCCTCGAGGAGGCAGGGTTGGGTTATATCAAACTTGGACAGCCTGCCACTACGTTAAGCGGTGGAGAGGCTCAAC
Source organism: Thermanaerovibrio velox DSM 12556 (assembly GCF_000237825.1). Classification (NCBI taxonomy): domain Bacteria; kingdom Thermotogati; phylum Synergistota; class Synergistia; order Synergistales; family Synergistaceae; genus Thermanaerovibrio; species Thermanaerovibrio velox. The sequence continues at coordinate 991,487 of NZ_CM001377.1, read as the reverse complement.
GGGTCAAGCTTGCGGAGGAGTTGGGTAAGCGTTTTAGAGGGCATACCCTCTACCTCCTCGATGAACCCACAACGGGCTTGTACTACAAGGACGTTAAGAAGCTTCTGGTGTTGCTCCACCGGCTTGTGGATCAGGGCAATACAGTTTGGATAATAGAACATAACTTAGATGTCCTTGCGTCCGTTGATTACATAATAGACCTTGGCCCTGAAGGTGGGGATGGTGGGGGAAGGGTAGTGGCTACCGGTACTCCTGAGGAGTTGGCGGCTTCAGGTGTTGGGCATACGGCGGTTTTTATCAGTGAAGCACTTATGAGTAAGCCATCTTGAGGGGGTTAGCTGGTGATGGTGTGGAGGAGATGCAATCCCTGCCTGTGAGGATGGAAGACGATGGGAGTGGTGTTTAATTGAAGCGAAGGGTCCCTGGTTCCTTCGAAGAAGACGTGGCTGATGTGATATATGGGAAAAATCCAGTGCTATCCCTATTGGAGGGGGATGGAGGATGTCTTAAATTATACATGTCGAAGTCCAAGGGCAGGAGTGATCCATTTAGGGATAAGATAGTTGGACTTTGTCAAAAGAAGGGGATCCCGTTCCAAGAACTTGATCCTGAGGCCTTGGACCGCATAGCAGGGTCTTCTGCTCATCAGGGCTTTGTGGCTCGAGTATCGCCGGTTAAGATGCTGAGCATGGAAGACCTGATCTCCATGGTTATGTCATCGGATCCTTCAAAGCCCTTGAACATCCTGATTTTAGACCATGTGGAAGATCCTCATAACCTGGGGGCCATGATAAGGACTGCTGAGGCTGTGGGGATGTTTGCGGTGCTCACCCCCTCAAGGAGGGGGGCACTCCCTACTGGTACGGTGGTAAAATGCAGTGCCGGAGCGGCCCTTAGAATGCCAATAGTTATGATCGGTAATGTATCCCAGGCGATAAGAGATATAAAGGATCGACTTGGGCTTTGGGTTATTGGGATAGAGGCGAATGGTGAGAGGTCCATCTTCGAATCGCCCATGCCGAGGAGGATGGCCTTGGTGGTGGGGTCCGAGGGCAAGGGGCTTGGAAGGGTAGTGGCGACTTCTTGTGACGAAGTGCTTAGAATTCCCATGATTGGGGAGACGGGATCGCTCAACGTGAGCGTTGCCGCTGCGTTGGCGATGTACGAGTGGTTTAGGGGGAATTTTACTTCCTAGCTCTCATGTGTTGACAGATCCAGCTAAAATCTGTAGAATGCCGCTCGTTGGGTGGTTAGTTCAGGGGTAGAACGCCTCCTTGACGCGGAGGAGGTCAGAGGTTCGAATCCTCTACCACCCACCATCTTTAGAGAGTAATGCCGCCCTTGGGGCGGCATTATTGCTATGCTGGCCCGGTGTCCGCCCAATCTGGGTTAAGGTATGCCGTGCCCTTTTGGGGTTTGCTGTGTTATACTGACCGTTGTCCTTCAAATACCATGCGGGTATAGGGCTGAAAGGGGTTGTGTTGGTTGAAATCCGAGATAATCTCGCAGGATAAGAACAAGCTGGTGATCAAGGCTGTGGTGGATGCTGATTCTTTCTCCAAGACCGTATCTGCTGCGGTGAGAGATCTCTCCAAGAAGGTCAACCTTAAGGGATTTCGTAAGGGCCATGTCCCCCGCAAGACCTTGGAGCTGTTCCTGGGGAAGGGGGCCATATATGAAGAGGCGGTGGACCAGATCCTTCCCCGGGTGATGGGAGATATCATCCAGGAGTATGATCTCACCCTTATGGAGGATCCTAAGGTTAAGCTTGGCAAGGTGGAAGAAGGGGAGCCGTTGGAGATGGAGTTTACTTTCTCCCTGCGGCCCGAGGTGCATTTCCCTGACATAGCCTCCCTTTCCGTGGAGAAGCCGGTATTCTCCGTGACCGATGAGATGGTTCAGGAGGAGATAGGCCGTATTTTAGAGGCCAACGCTACCCATGAGCCGGTAGTGGAAGAAAGGCCCATAACCTCCGAAGACGTCGTGGAGGTGCTTTACAGCTCATGGGTTTTGGATGGGGATGAGCTGGGAGAGAAGCTGGAGGACTCTCAGATTACCAAAGTGGAGCTGTCCAATCCTTCTATAAGGCCTGACATCGTTGATGCCCTGGTGGGTAAATCCGTTGGAGATGAGGTCTCTGTGGACATACGGGTTGACGAGGGCTATAACAACCCGAAGGTGGCTGGGAAGGTCGTGCGGTACGCCATGTCCATACGGGGCTTAATGAAGGTAGTTATCCCGGAGTTGACCGATGAACTTGCGGAGCGAGTATCTCGTGGGGAGTGCAAGACCGCGGAGGAGCTGCGGAAGGCGATTCGGGAGGGTATTGAAAGGAGTTTAGCCGCCCGTTCCGAGGATGCGGCTAGGACCGCGGCGCTTCAGGCGCTCTGCGATGCCTGTGAAGTGGAGGTCCCTGAGGAAATGGCCCTGAGGGAAAGGGATCATCTGCTGTCTCAGGAAAAGGACCGAGTAAAGAGGCAGACTGGCAAGGAGTGGGAGGATTTCCTCAAGGAGTCTGGCACTGATGAGGAGAAGCTTGGGGAGGAGATGTTGGCGCGGGCCAGGGATCTCATAAAGAAGGAGCTCGTTCTCTGGGCGTTGGCGGATAGGGAGGGTATAGAAGTTGCCCCTGAGGATCTGGAGGAAGAGATACGAAGGGTCTCTGCCAGCGTTGGGATTGAAGAGGCTAAGTTCCGTTCATTCCTAGCCTCAAATCGCTCCAGGCTCGATGAGATGGCCAGCTCCATAAGGAAGAGGAAGACTTTGGATTGGCTGATGTCTAATATAAAGATAGAAGAGGTGCCCCAAGCCTAAGACCTTTTAGTGGATTGGGAGTCTTGGTTTAGGGGTGAGAGGAGGAATCCCGTTGTCTTATCTGATCCCTTATGTTATAGAACAGACGGGCAGGGGAGAAAGATCCTACGATATATATAGCCGCCTGCTTAAGGATAGGATAATATTTATTGGTCAGGAGATAGATGACCACCTGGCCAACCTCGTGGTGGCTCAGTTGTTGTTCCTCGAGAGCGAGGATCCCGATAAGGATGTATACCTTTACATAAACAGCCCCGGGGGGGTTGTTACTGCTGGTTTGGCCATTTACGATACCATGCAATATATTAAATGTCCTGTTTCCACCATCTGCACCGGGCAAGCAGCCAGCATGGCGGCGGTGTTGCTCGCTGCAGGGGAGAGGGGTAAGAGGATCTCCTTGCCCCATTCGAGGATAATGATTCATCAGCCGTTGGGCGGAGCTCAGGGGCAGGCATCGGATATCGAGATTCAGGCCAGGGAGATACTGCGGGTTAAGGAGATCCTCAACTCGATTCTATCCAATCATACCGGGCAACCCCTGGAGAGGATTGCCAGGGATACCGATCGTGATTTCTTCATGTCCGCCGATGAAGCTTGTGCCTATGGCATAGTGGACAAGGTGATAGAGAAGCGCTAGTCTGTTGTCCGCTGAGGCCTGCTATGATGGAGGGGGTCTTTGGACCCTCTCCATTTGTTGTAATATGTGATTATCCGTGCGAACCTAGTAGGACCTACTACGGGGGATAAAAATACGCATAAACAGAGGTGAAGATATGTTCAACGAGAGTGATGACCTTGGGGGCAAGAGGAGAAGGGTGCGCTGTTCGTTCTGTGGGAAGGGGCAGGACGAGGTAGCTAAGCTCATAGCCGGCCCGGGAGTTTATATATGCAATGAGTGTATCAACCTGTGCAATACAATACTTAACGATGAGCATGTATCTGGAGCTCCAAGCCTAAGAGATGGGAAAGAGCCCTTGGGATTGGACAAGATACCAAGACCTGACGAGATAAAGTCATTTCTTGACCAATATGTAATAGGTCAGGATCAGGCTAAGAAGGTTCTTTCCGTGGCGGTTTACAACCACTACCGCCGAATAACCTCCGCCCCAGATGAGGAGGACGTGGAGCTTCCAAAGAGCAACGTCTTGCTGGTTGGCCCCACAGGCTCTGGAAAGACCTTGTTGGCCCAGACGCTGGCAAGGCTCCTGAAGGTGCCTTTCGCCATAGCTGATGCCACAACCCTTACGGAGGCTGGGTATGTGGGGGAGGACGTGGAAAACATCTTGGTGCGTCTTCTGCAGGCGGCGGACTATGACGTAAAGGCCGCAGAAAGGGGCATAATCTACATAGATGAGATAGATAAGATATCCAGAAAATCTGAATCCCCATCGATAACCAGGGATGTTTCCGGTGAAGGGGTTCAGCAGGCCCTTCTAAGGATATTGGAGGGTACGGTGGCCAATGTTCCTCCGAAGGGTGGAAGGAAACATCCCAACCAAGATTTCATTCAGGTGGACACGAAGAACATACTGTTCATATGTGGTGGAGCGTTTGATGGTTTAGAGCCTATCATTGCCCGTCGGACCAACAAAAAGGTCATAGGTTTTGGTGGGGATGTGGCGTCCGCTAAGGATCTGGACAAGAGGAACTCTCTCTACAAGGACCTGATAGCGGATGACCTTATAACCTATGGGTTCATACCCGAGTTTGTCGGACGTTTGCCCGTTATAGTGCCCTTGGAATCACTGGATGAGGAGGCATTGATCAGAATACTCCAGGAACCTCGCAACGCGCTTATAAAGCAGTATCAGCGGATATTTGAGATGGACAAGGTGTCTTTGGAGTTCACCCAGGACGCGATTAGAGCTATCGCCCGCAAGGCCCTTGAGAGGAAGACTGGTGCCAGGGCTCTTAGGTCGATAATGGAGTCCATAATGTTGGATCTCATGTATGAAATGCCTTCCAGGGCGTCTAGGGTTGGCAAGGTGCTTATAAACGATAAGGTTGTTTTAGGAGAAGGATCTCCTGAATTTTATCCCAGGGATGATCAGGAGGTAGCTTAATGGAGGATACTTCTTTGGGTTTAGAGCTTGATTTGGGTGGGGACGCCGTTGAGGCGCCGGAAGCCCTTACCTTGCCGGTGCTCCCGGTAAGGGATATGGTGATATTTCCCGGTATAGTAACTCCCCTTTTCGTAGGCCGTCCTAAGTCCTTGAAGGCCATTGAGAGCGCGGTGGGAAAAGACAGGACCATATTGGTGGTTGCTCAGAAGGATCTTAAGCTGGAGGACCCCAAGGCGGATGATCTGTTTGGAGTAGGGACGGTATGTACCATACTCCAGATGCTTAAGGTTCCAGATGGAACCCTTAAGGTATTGGTACAGGGAGATCATGTGGCCAGGGTTGAGTCCTTCGCGGTTGGGGAGGATATGATAACAGCCCAGGTTTCACCAGTAGATTACCAGGTAGAGGAGGATGAAGAGACCGAGCCTTTAAGGCGATCCGTGCTTGAACAGTTTGAGCGTTACGTGGGACTTCATCCTAAGGTGCCCGCGGAGGTCTTTGCCCCTCTTTCGGAGGAATCGGCAGAACGGGTGGCAGACCTTGTGGCGTCACACCTTTTGGTGGCTGTGGCGGAGAAGCAGCTGCTCCTAGAGGCAACATCTGTTAATGAAAGACTCAGGGGTGAGCTGAAACTGCTCATCAAGGAGAACGAGCTTCTTGAAATGGAGCACAGTATCCATGAGAGGGTTCGCCGGGAGATGGAGCGTGGACACCGGGAGTATTACCTCCGGGAACAGCTTAAAGCGATACAGGAGGAACTTGGCAGTTCTGATGGGGTTGCGGAGGTAGAGGAGTACAGGGCCAAGATAGATCGGGCGAGGATGCCCAAGGAGGCCAAGGAGAAGGCCCGCTATGAGCTTGACAGGCTTTCGAAGATGCCGCCCACATCTGCAGAGGCTACGGTATCAAGGACATATCTCGATTGGCTGCTTGCGCTTCCTTGGAGCAACCAGACCAAGGACAGGTTGGAGATAGGGGTTTCAAAGAGCGTATTAGATGAAGATCATTACGGTCTTAAAGAGGTAAAGGACAGGATAATAGAGTTCTTGGCGGTTAGGAAGTTGGCGGGTGGTGACACGAGGGCTCAGGTGCTTTGCTTTGTTGGCCCCCCAGGTGTTGGCAAGACATCTTTGGCTAGGTCTATAGCAAGGGCACTCAACCGCAAGTTCGTCAGCATGTCCTTGGGTGGTGTTAGGGATGAGGCAGAGATTCGAGGACATCGGCGGACTTACGTGGGGGCTCTCCCAGGCAGGATAATCCAGAAGATAAGACAGGCTGGGGTTAAGAACCCGGTTATGCTTATGGACGAGATCGATAAGCTTGGGACTGACTTTCGAGGGGATCCATCGGCGGCTCTTTTGGAGGTTTTGGACCCGGAGCAAAATCAAGGGTTTTCTGATCATTTTTTGGAGGTGCCCTTTGATCTCAGCCGGGTCATGTTCATAACCACCGCCAATGACCATCATTCGATTCCTAAGCCGCTATTGGACAGGATGGAGGTCATAAGCATCCCGGGTTATGTGCTTGAGGAAAAGGTAAACATAGCGGAGAAACACCTATGGCCAAGGATACTCAAGGAGAATGGTCTTAGCGGCTATGGGGTATCGATAACCAGGGGGGCCATCTCCAAGGTGATCTCCGATTATACCAGGGAAGCAGGGGTTAGGAACCTGGATCGCCAGTTGTCCAAGATAGCCAGGAAGATAGCGTATTACATGGTGTCCGCGTCTGAAGAGGGTAAGGTCGTAAAACCTCCCAAGATCGTCCCCGGTTCTTTGGTTAAGTTCCTTGGTGCACCTAGGGGATACGATGCGTCGATACCTAAGGAAGGATCTGTTGGCACCGTGGTGGGGCTCGCTTGGACTGAGTCGGGGGGGGACGTGTTGCTCATAGAGGCGGCTTCTATGATGGGCAAGGGGAGCGTCTCCTTCACTGGGAATCTTGGGGATATAATGCGGGAATCCGCACAGGCTGCGGTTGGGTTCCTTAGGTCTAACGCCCTTTCTTTAAAAATGGGGGACGTTAAGTGGGATCAGGTGGATTTGCACGTTCACGTACCGGAAGGGGCAATCCCTAAGGACGGCCCATCTGCGGGGGTGGCTTTGGCTTTGGCTATATGTTCTGCCGTGAGGGGAACAGCGGTCAGGACCGATGTGGCTGTGACCGGAGAGATAACCCTGAGGGGAGCTGTACTGGCGGTTGGAGGTATCCGAGAGAAGTGCTTGGCCGCAAAGCGCCATGGGATAAAAGAGGTCGTACTTCCAGCCGCAAACAGACCAGATGTTGAGGAGATGCCGGAGTGGGCTAAACGGGGATTGACGTTTCACTTCGTATCATCCATGGATGAGGTTTTCCCTATCCTCATGGGGGAATGAGTGTAATGTTATGGCGGGCTAATTTAATTGGATGCGCCTATCGGTATGATCAGATACCTCGTTATTCTTTGCCCGAGGTGGTGATGGTAGGGCGGTCGAACGTTGGGAAGTCAAGTCTTATAAACGCCATGATAGGCGCAAAGCTTGCCAAGGTTAGCAAGACCCCGGGGAAGACGAGGAGCATAAATTTCTTTAAGGTTCACGGAGAACCCCCGTTTGTCTTGGTGGATCTTCCAGGATACGGCTTTGCCTCTCGGAGCGGCGAGGAGAGAGATCTGTGGAAGAAGACCATAGAGCGTTATTTCTCATCCGCTAGGATGTCTTTGGTGCTACATCTGGTGGACTTTAGGCATGGTTTTCTAGAGAATGATCGTCAGATGGAAGGGTATTTAGAGGGTATAGGTCTGCCTGTGGGGGTTGTTTTCACTAAGGCAGACAAGATAAGCGGCTCTAAGAGGAAGGCCACCCTAGACAGATACGTTAAGGAGGGTTTCAGGTGTCAGGTTGGGCCCTTTTTGGTTTCGGCCTCAACTGGTTTTGGCCTTTCGGAGCTTAAGTCACGGCTTGCTCAATGGCTGATTGATACATGCGTCACTGATAAGATGGATTGAAGCCTAAGAGGAACATAGCTCTTAATGCGTAAGGGGGAGGCGTTCTGATGCGAGAAGTTGCGTTGGGGAAAAGCTACGATCCGGTTCCTATAGAGGACAAGTGGTATGGGATTTGGCTTGAGAACGATGTTTTTAAGGCGGACCCAGACTCCAAGAAACCCAAGTTCAGCATAGTTATTCCCCCTCCCAACGTGACTGGTTCGCTGCACATGGGTCATGCCCTTAACAACACCCTTCAGGACATCGTTTGCCGTTACAAGAGGATGAAGGGATATGAAGTGTTGTGGTTGCCTGGTACTGACCATGCTGGTATAGCCACCCAGAACGTGGTGGAAAGGCATTTGTCTTCTAAAGGGATATCTCGTAAGGACCTGGGCAGGGAAAGATTTGTTGAGAAGGTTTGGGAATGGAAGGAGCAGTATGGTAGCAGGATAATAAGCCAGCTTAAGAAGCTGGGGGCATCCTGTGATTGGTCTAGAGAGAGGTTTACCATGGACGAGGGGCTCTCTCGAGCAGTTAGAAAGGTGTTTGTGGAGCTTTATCGCAAAGACCTTATTTATCGTGGCAAATACCTTATAAATTGGTGTCCCCGTTGCAGGACCGCTCTTTCGGATCTTGAGGTGGAACACGAGGAAAAGGATGGTAAGCTTTACAAAGTGGCCTACCGCTTTGCTGATGGAGACGGAGCGTTACACGTTATGACCACCAGGCCCGAGACCATCCTTGGTGATGTGGCCATCGCGGTACACCCAAGGGATGAGAGGAACAGGCCTTTTATCGGACGCAAGGTAATAGTCCCGATTGTTGGTAGGGTAATACCGGTCATAGAGGATAACATGGTGGATCCCGAGTTCGGAACCGGATGCGTCAAGATAACCCCTGCCCATGACCACAACGACTTCTTGGTGGGGCAAAGACACGGCCTTGAGGCAATTCAGGTCATAGATGATGAAGGGGTGATGACGGATGAAGCCCTTTCCTTCGCTGGCATGGATCGTTTTGAGGCAAGGGAGCGAATAGTCAAGGCCCTTGAGGAATCCGGAGAGCTTGTGGCTGTTGTGGATCACCGTCATTCCATAGGGCACTGTTACAGATGTCAGACGGTGGTGGAGCCTTATCTCTCCGAGCAGTGGTTTGTGAGGGCTAAGCCCTTAGCCGAAGCGGGGGTTAAAGCGGTAAAAGAGGGGCAGATAAAGTGGGTTCCAGAAAATTGGCTGAACATATATTACCAGTGGATGGAGAACATAAGAGATTGGTGCATCTCTCGCCAGCTATGGTGGGGGCATCGCATCCCCGCGTGGTACTGCTCGTGCGGTGAGGTAATAGTGGACGAGACCGATCCATCCTCCTGCCCGAAGTGTGGGTCCTCGGATATAAGGCAGGATGAGGACGTCTTGGATACGTGGTTTTCCAGTGCCCTTTGGCCATTTTCCACTATGGGATGGCCGGAGAGGACCAAGGAGCTTGAATCGTTCTATCCCACCAGTCTTCTCGTTACCGGTTTTGACATAATCTTCTTCTGGGTGGCTAGGATGATAATGATGGGCCTGGAGTTTATGGACCAGGTGCCGTTCCGAGATGTTTACATTCATGCCCTGGTTAGGGATGAGAAGGGGCAGAAGATGAGCAAATCCAAGGGCAACGTGATAGATCCCTTGGACATAATAGAAAAGTACGGGGCGGATGCGCTTAGGATGACTTTAGCTGCCCTGACGGTTCAAGGGAGGGATATATGCCTTTCCTCGAACAGGATAGAAACTTATCGGTTCTTCTTGAATAAGATTTGGAATGCCAGCCGTTTTGCCCTTATGAACCTAGGAGAAGACGCCTTTGGTGATGGTGATGTGCAGCTTCCAGATCCTAAGTATCTCAGGCTTCACGACAGGTGGATTATGCATCGTCTAAAGACGGTAGCATCGGAGATGGGAAGGCTCCTTGACGGGTACTACTTTGGTGAGTCCGCAAGGCTTCTTTATGATTTTACCTGGTCTGAAGTCTGTGACTGGTATCTGGAACTGGCAAAGCCAGCTCTTCGTGGGGATGAGGGAGAGGACAGGAAGGTGTCAACACAAAGGGTGCTGTTGATCCTATTCAGGGATCTTCTAAGGATGATGCATCCTTTCATCCCATTCGTTACAGAGGAGATATGGCATCACTTCCCATTTGGCAAATCGCTTATAATGTCCGCCGGATGGCCTTCTGGTGATTTTGGTGAAGCGTTTGAAGCTGAAAACCTTGATGTCTCCATGGGGAGTATGCAGGAGCTCATAAGAGGGATGAGGAACTTGAGGGCCGAGGCCTCCGTGCCGCCCCAGAGGTTGCTTGAGCACTTCGTTATCCGCCCCAGGGAACAGGGGATAAAGGATCTCATCATGGAGAACCAAGATCTGATATGCCTGATGGCGAAGTGCGAGAGGCTGGAGTTCCATGGGATGGACGCTCCATCTCCGTCTAAATCCTTAGCTTGTGTGCTGCCCCAGGTGGATGTTTTCCTGCCAGTGGAGGGGTTATGGGATATAGAGGGGGAGATAAAGCGCCTTTCGGAGGAGGAGAAGAAGGTCCTGGCGGATATAGAGAGGATCTCTGCCAAGTTGTCCAACAAGTCGTTTGTTGAAAGAGCACCCTCTGAAGTGGTGGAGAAGGAGCGCGGTGCCTTGGCGGAAAGAACGGCGAGGCTTGAGAGGATCCGGGAGAACATAAGAAGTTTAAGTTGCTAAAAATAATGGATGACCTCTGGACACAAGTTGAATCTAAGATCATGGAGCTGGCTAGCCCGGGTATAAGGCCTGGGCTAGCCCGGTTAGCTAGGCTCCTAGCCCTTTTGGATAACCCCCAGCGCAAGTTCCCATCGGTTCTTGTGGTGGGAACCAACGGCAAGGGATCTACGTGCTCGTCGATGTTCTCTTGTCTAAAGGCCGGGGGGTACAAGGTGGGATTGTATACCAGCCCTCATCTGGAGAGCCCCGCAGAGAGGTCGCGGATTGGAGATGAGCTAGCGGATCCGTTAAGGTGGCTGGGGATGCTTGAGAGAATTGAGGAGCTGATCACTTCTGATTCGAGGTTATTAGCGGACAGGCCTTCTTATTTTGAGCTGGTTACCGCGTTAGCTTTTATGGATTTTGCGGATGCCCGTGTGGATGTTGCGGTTGTGGAGGCTGGGATGGGGGGCAGGTTGGATGCCACCAACATGCTGGGGGATGTCAGATGTGTGGTTTGTACTCCGATAGGAATGGATCACGCGGAGTTCCTTGGCCATAGTTTGTACAGCATAGCCAGGGAGAAAATGGCCGTGATAAGACCACATAGGCCTACTGTATTTGCCGGTGGCGATGAAGAGTTGGAGACGTTGTTTATCCGTCGCTGCACGGATGTTTCTGCGGTCCCATTGGTTCACTCTAAAGAATGCAGGGTTGAGATGACCGATATATCCCTTAGTGGGGTGGAATTTTTAAGGGTTAGAAATGGGGAGACTAGGAGTTTCTCCTTTTCGCTGACCGGGGTTCACCAGCCTGCTAATGCATCTTTGGCCTTGATGGCCCTTGAGTCTATCGATGATCAATTCCCGCTGTCTGAGGATCATATTAGGTCGGGCCTGAGGGATGTCCGCTGGCCCGGTAGGATGGAATGGATCTCCCTTGAGGATGGCCGGGGGATAGTCCTTGATGGGGCTCACAATCCTCATGGTGCTAAAGCCTTGGCGGACAGCCTGGAGGCCCTTGGCTTTGCGGGCAAATGCTCCTTGGTATTCGCTGCCATGGGGGATAAGGATATATCTGGCATCTTAGAGGGCCTAAGGGGCGTAGCCCGCAGGTTTTTCTTTACCCAAGTACCAGGTTCCGAGAGGTCCGCTAAGGCGGAAAGGCTTTTCAACGAAGCTGTCCATATGGGTTTGCCGTTAGGTGGTTTTAGCGATGATCCCGTGGTGGCACTTGAAATGGCAACTGAAGATTCGCCGATGACGGTGGTATGTGGAAGCCTATTCTTGGTCGGATATGTTAGAAATAGGCTCAAGAGGAAACCATGATTAACTGCGAAAGGATAGCATCTAAGGAACACACCCTTCTTGTAATAACTCCGAGAGGTAGCTCCAAATGGTGGGGTTTGTTCGTGATTGATGGTCCTTCGGTGCAAGCGGGGGCTGATCAGGTCAAGGCAGTTATGGAAGCTGCGCGGCTTATAGGTATTTCTCCTTCGAATATGGTGGTACCGGTTCAGGTACATGGTTCTAGGGTGATTATGAAAGAGCTGCCATTTTTCCCCTGCAGACCAGAGGCGGATGGCCTAGTAATCAGGGAATCCGGAGTGGTAGGTATGTTGAGGTTTGCGGATTGCGTCCCGGTCATCTTTGGCCATCCTGAGGCAGATTGGGTAGCAGGCTTACATTCTGGATATGCGGGCACTGTGGCTAACATATGTTACGAGGCACTGATCAATGTGGATGAGGTATTTGCCCCCGTTTGGGAAGATGTTGTGGGTTGGATAGGACCATCTGCATGTGGTAAGTGCTATTGCAGACGTTTGGATGACCCTATCACTAGGGCAGGCATGGTTTCTATCCCCCCAGAGTATCGACGTATTGAGGGTGATGCGGTTTTCTTTGATCTTAAGAAGATAGTGGCACACCAGCTGTCTTCCAAGATGGATATATCGAACATCCTGATAGACCCCAGCTGTACGTTGGAGGATCCAGCTCTTAAGTCCTACAGGAGGGATGCTGCTCCGGAAAGGATGATCCTTTTGTTTGGCCTGGGGGATCCGCCAAACATTTTTTAGTTTAATGAGGATTTTTGCCTCTATCCACTTCCTCTTAAAGGCCACTTGGAGTGTGGTTGTGGTGAGAATATCTATAGATGCTGGCTTGTCGAGGCATGGCAAGCTAAATTGATTCTACTGGTGATAGGTCTCTTTTCGCTAAGGGAGTGATTAGGTTGGCTTCTTCTTTAAGGGTTGGAGTTATAGGGGTTGGACACTTGGGCTATCATCACGCCAGGCTCTACTCTGAGATACTGGGGGCTGATCTGGTTGGGGTTGTAGACTCCAACGAGGATAGGGCTCACTATGTGGGTGATACCATGGGGGTTCCGTCTTTCACCGATTTTCGTATGTTCCTGGACCAGGTCAAACCGGATGCTATTAGCGTGGCAGTTCCCACGAGCTTGCATTATCAGGTGGCTTCGGAGGCCCTTAAGCGAGGCATCCATGTTTTGGTGGAAAAACCCGTCACCACCAAGTTAGAGGAAGCGGAAGGGCTTCTCCGGTTGGCTGCTGATATGGATCTGGTGCTTCAGGTTGGGCACGTTGAAAGGTTTAATAGCGCGGTTCAGTACGTTCGCAGCATGGTCGAAGAGCCGTTGTTCATACAAACACGTCGGATGGGGCCTTTTTCTCCTAGGATAAGTGACGTGGGAGTTGTGCTAGATCTGATGATCCATGATATAGATATAATCCTATCCATGGTTAATTCAGAGATAGAAAAAATATCTGCAACTGGCGCTAAGGTAAAGTCCGATCATGAGGACATCGCGTGTGCCCAGATAACTTTCAAAAATGGTACTATTGCCCATGTTTTGGTTAGCAGGGTTTCTGAGAAGAGGATAAGGCAGATGGACATAATGGAGAGAGAGAGGTACATTGTGGTTGACTTTGAGTCTCAGGACGTTTCCATTAACCGTTGTCTAAAAAGCGGATCCGGCCTTGTGGAGGTGGTGGAGCACCCGGTTTATCCCAAGAAGGAACCCCTGAAGATGGAGCTTCAGCACTTCCTTGATTGTATTCGTGAGGGCCGTCAGCCCTTAGTTGGGATAAGGGATGGAAAGAGGGCCCTTGAGGTCTGCGTGAGGGTTTTAAGGCAGATATGGGGTGATAGTTCCATCGGGTCTTCTGTGGCCGTCTAAACAACCCCTTGGCGGAGCGTTTGGTTCGGGGGGCCTGGCAAGAAACGTATAGGGGTTAAGTTACTTGCAGGGGGATACATGCTAGAGCTGGGGGGCTAGTGGTGGGGCCCTCCAGTTTTTTTATTTTAGGTCGAACTGGTATTATGGACCATATAGGGGGGGATTGTTACCATGCCCTTGCGGATGATAAGGAAAAAGAAGGAGTCGTTATTAAAACAGGTGCTGCTGGTTTTTATAATTTCACTTGGAGCTGCCATATTAGTGATGTGGGCTGCGGTTGCCACCGTGCCCCCTAAGATATTCAGGGACAACGTAATACTAAGGCTCATTTACGAGAAACATACTAAGGCGGTTCATTGGTTCAAAGAGTAAGGGGTGCTGTAGAGATGTCCTCTGTGCTTGGAATTAGCATTATCAACCTCCAGGCTCTTTTAGGGTTGCTTTTTTTTATCGCTGCGCTTTTGGTTGCCAGGGCTGTTATGAACATATACAGAGGGCGTTGGCCCGGTGGCCCTGGTATGCTGTTTTACCTTAGGATGCTATTGGGATTTCTGCTTGCGGGGGCTGTAACCCTTACATTTTATTCCTTCCTAGGGAAGGAGATATTGCGATGAGAGTTTTTAAAATTCTTCTTTGCGTTTCTCTCTTGATGCTGTTTTCTAAATATCCATCCATGGGTCAGGAGATGCCGAAGGCAGATAGGCGGGCGGCGGAGGCTCTGTTCGTCATGGCTTATAGGGATCTTTTAAGCGGCAGGTACTGGAGCGCCCTTTCCAACATTCAAGGGGCTCTAAAGAAGGACACTTACATGGTGGATGCCTACTTCCTTCGGTCAATTATTCAGAGGAGAATGGGGGATCTTAAAGAAGCTGAGAGGTCCATGCGGTACTACCTGGAGGTTAGGCGTACCGATTACAGGGGAAGGGCACTGCTGAAGGGAATGTGGCAGGAGGAAGAGGCTTTAAGGAATTCTTTGAACCCGTCTGCCTCCAGTGTTCAAGTGGGGCTTTTGGACGCAAGAGGGCAGGGGCTTTTTGGACGTTTAGATCCCCTTTTTCTCCGTGGCATGGGGGGAGCTGGCAAGGTAAGTTCCATGGGGGATAAAGTGTTCTTTGTGGATTCGCTTGGGGACCGAGTACATGTGTATGCTAACGGTAGGAACGTTGCCAGCCTTAGGTTTAAATCCCCTTCAGTTGTGGTACCTCTGGATTACCTACATTGGGTAGTATTCTGTTCGAACGGTGAGTCATTCCGAGTGGAAGAGGGCCAATACAGCAAGGAAATTTCCGTGAGACCTTTTTTAAAATATTCCGGACGAATATCCGATGCGGCAGTCATTCAAGATGGAGTGTTTTTGATTGGGGATCAGATGAACGGAAGGCTGGCAATAGTTTCTATAGACGGCAGGATCCTAAGCACTTGGCATCCGCCGCTGAAGGAGAATAAGCTTCCAGAGATTGTAGCGGTAGATGTAATGGGTAAAAGGTTTGCAGTTGCCGACAGGGGCAGGGGGTTGGTGTACGTACTGGATTGGGAGTATGGCAGCTCATTTAAAGAGGTTGCTTCCATAAGGGTTCCATCGGTCAGGGATGTTATTTGGAATCATGAGGGGGGGCTTTTTATCGTTGCAGAGGGGGGGACCCTTTTCAAAACTGGCCCTGTCACTTACTCCTCGGTAACCCTTGAGGCGATGCAACGCGGGTTAAGAGATCCTTGGTCAATATGTCTATACGAGAGTGGGTTAATCCTTATTGATCAGGGGGGAAGGCTTCCCATGTGGGGAGTCTTACGTCCTGGGGTCCCCATGATTGGTTTACTGGGCGTTCGGAGCATGAAAATAGAGGAGATAGATTTATATCAGCTTACTATGGTCGCTAAACTACCACCCTTTCTTAGCTCTTACTTGGGACGAATTAGCCCCGTTTCTAGAGGGGTTTGGCAGAACAAGTTGGCCATGATATCTGTTTCATCCGAAGGCTACTTTGATGACACGCCCGAGAGCCTGGTTTTGACTAGTAGCACTGGGGGAGCGAAGTCCGTATGGGAAAAGATTAAATTGTTCGCAGAGAAAGGGTCCGGTTTGCCCGAGGTTTTAGTTGTAAGCTCTGGTGTTAAGCTGGACGATACCGCGTTAGAGCGGTTGTTGGCATTTTGTCTTATAAACGGCATAAGATTAGATTTAATTTCCGACGGGGCCTCTCCTTCGGTGAAGCTGGATATGGCAAGGCGCCTCACTGGGGGATACCTCTACAACGGAGGAGCTCTATCCATAGTACCAATCAAAGGTGTTCAGTGGACCTTCCGCATGCCTTTGTCTAAGGTGGATGTACCGCTTGGCAATGTATCCGATGCCCTAGTCTCCATCTTCGTTGATGCAGAGGCATATAGCTTCAGAGATTGGTTGCCGTTTTGGCCAGGGGTTTTTAGATAATTCTTGAAAAAATTGTTTTCGGCGCTAATGCGGCCATGTGGTCGAAGATGTTATATCATGGGGACAGAATCGTAACCCTGGTAGGGGAAGAGGGGCGTTGCAATTGGATAGGCTGGTAAATAGAGCACTTTCCGGGGATCACAGGGCTATAGCCAGGCTTATAAGTTTGGTGGAGAGCGAATCTCCTCTTGCGGATGGGATAATGAGGAGCATATATCCCAGGACTGGACGTGCTCATATCATAGGGGTAACGGGAAGCCCTGGGGCGGGTAAGAGCACCTTGGTGGACAA
Organism: Thermanaerovibrio velox DSM 12556; assembly: GCF_000237825.1. Classification (NCBI taxonomy): domain Bacteria; kingdom Thermotogati; phylum Synergistota; class Synergistia; order Synergistales; family Synergistaceae; genus Thermanaerovibrio; species Thermanaerovibrio velox. The sequence goes on along the minus strand of NZ_CM001377.1, from coordinate 975,008 downwards.
GATGATCCATCGTTTCCTTGATATGGGTAGGAGCGTTGGTGTCATAGCGGTTGATCCATCAAGCCCTTTTTCCGGAGGGGCCATATTGGGAGACAGGCTTAGGATGCAGAATCATGCGGTGGACAGCCGGGTTTTTATCAGGAGCATGGGAAGTCGTGGGTCTCTTGGGGGGGTTAGCGGAACAACCGGAGAAGCTGCTTTGATTTTAGACGCCTGCGGCAAAGATGTGGTGATAATAGAGACCGTAGGAGTTGGGCAGTCAGAGGTGGACATAGTAAAGTTAGCGGATACGGTTTGCCTCGTCCTGGTGCCGGGGATGGGTGATGATGTTCAGATCATGAAGGCCGGGATAATGGAGATAGCTGATGTCTTCGTGGTGAACAAGGCCGATAGGGACGGGGCAGACAAAGTGGTTGCGGACATAAGGATGATGCTGGACATATCGTTTAGGGGGGATTGGAGGCCTCCTGTCGTTAAAACTTGCGCGGAGCGTGGCGATGGGGTGGAGGATGCTGTCAGCTCTGTGATGTCCCATAGGGAGCATGTATTGAACAGCCAGGAGGGTAGATTGAGGAGGCTCTCCAGGATAGAGGCCATGGTGGAGGCGGTGCTTCGCAAGGAGGTGTCATCTCTGATTCAGCGAGAGTGGGGTAAACGAAGGAGCGAAGGGCTTCTGGAAGATCTGTTGCTTAGGAAGGTAGACCCATATTCAATAGCTGAATCCATCCTTGACGAGGTGTTATGCTCTAAGTAAACTCTCACAACCGTGGACCCTGCTTTGATTTGAAGGGCGGCTTTTGGCTGCCCATTTTTTGTGGCATAATGCCTTAGGTGTGTTTGTAGGGGCTTTCAGACCCTTCTTGGTTGAAAGAGGTGGATAATTGTTATGAAGATAGCGATAGGTTCGGATCATGCGGGATTCCTTCTAAAAGAACGGATAGGTAAGTACTTGCTTGATAAGGGTTATGATGTTTTAGATCTAGGAACTTGTTCCGCTGAAGCGAAAGTAGACTTCCCTGATTGGGGTGCAAGGGTTGCGGAGACGGTATCCAGGGGTGAAGCGGATCGGGGAATCGTGGTCTGCGGAAGCGGGATAGGCATGTCTATAATTGCCAACAAGGTTCCTGGGGTGTATGCGGCGCTTTGTAGAGATGTAACTGAAGCCAGGTTATCCAGGGAACACAACGATGCCAACGTCCTCGCCCTGGGAGGCAGAATCCTAGGGGAGGATTTAGCGTTAGAGATGGTTGATGTGTGGTTACGAACTTCATTCCTTGGTGGGCGTTATGAAGCTAGGAATCAGAAGATAAGGGATTATGAGCGGTCTGTTTACAAGCCCGAGGCCTTATGCCAAGTTCAATCCGGGGGCAGGTTGGTGGTGGTTAGCCATCCTCTGATTCAGCACAAGCTTGGCATAGTTCGGGATAAGAACACCTCTTCCAAGGACTTTCGGGAGCTGGTGCAGGAGATAGCTGGTCTCATGGTTTATGAGATAACCAGAGATCTTCCCCTTGAAGAGATCGAGGTCTGTACCCCTTTAGGCCCCACCAAGGCTTTTACCCTTTCTGGGAAGAAGATGGCCGTTGTCCCGGTTCTGAGGGCTGGATTGGGTATGGTGGAGGGGATAATAAGACTCATCCCCAATGCCAAGGTTGGTCATGTAGGCCTTTACAGAGATCCCAATACGCTTGAGCCTGTTGAATATTACTGTAAGCTCCCAGGAGATATAGAGGATCGGGATGTATATGTGGTAGATCCCATGTTGGCTACCGGGGGTTCTGCCTCCGCTGCTATAGATTTGGTCAAGCGTCGTGGAGGCAAGAAGATATCGTTGGTGTCCCTCATAGCGGCTCCGGAGGGTGTAGAACGGGTCAGGTCCAGTCATCCCGAGGTTGATATATTCACTGCTGCCCTGGACAGCCATCTCAACGATCATGGCTATATAGTCCCAGGTTTGGGGGATGCTGGGGACAGGCTCTTTGGCACCAAATAGTGACAAGGGCTGTTTTATCGTGGATAAAAGCATTACGGATTCCCAGATACTGCAGGCCATAGGGGCCTTTCTTTGGGCATTTCTTGCGGTTCCCCTATCCATGGCCCTGGCCAAACGTTTCCGCCTCCTCGACGTGCCGGGGGGGCGGAAGCTTCATGCCTCTGTTACCCCTCGAGGGGCCGGAATCGTCTTGTGGGTAGGCTTCCTGCTGGTATCGCTCCTTATGGGAGACCACGTTCCTTTCGCTCCCTATGTGGCAAGTGGAGCCACGGGGGTGTTTGTGGTGGGGTATCTGGATGATATGAGTCCCCTTCCGCCGTCAATACGGTTTATGGTGCATCTGGTTGCTGCCATGGGTGTGCTGTATCCACTGGATATTCCATTACTCCATAGGGTTGTGGCGGTCATATGGATTACCGGATTGACCAACGCTTTCAACTTGATAGATGGGATGGATGGGCTGTGCCTGTCCATGACCCTTGTGACCATGGGTTGTGCCATGTATTTCCTATCCCCCTTCCCTTGGGTGGTGACCATGGGGCTCGTATTGGGGGTTATGCTTTGGAACTTCCCTAAGGCTAAGACCTTTTTGGGGGATGGGGGTAGTACGCTTTTGGGGTTTCTGTGTGGCAGCTTGATGTTGTGGGATGCGGGAGAAATCCTAGCCAAGTTCGGGGTGGTTAGGTTATGTATAACCCTGTTCCTGCTCGGCGGACTACCCGTGGTGGATACCTTGTCGGTCATGTTTGGGAGGATCCTGCGGGGTGCGTCACCGTTTCTACCAGATAGGACCCATGGACATCACCGGCTTTTGGACATGGGACTTGGTAAGATTAAGGTATTGGCTGTTTTAGTGTGTGTTCATCTATCCCTGGTTGTTGCGGGTATGCTCCTCCTTGTAGGCGGGGCTAGATGTTAGCATGTATGGGGGTATAGAGTTGGCCGTTGATGATGGAAGGAAGACGGTAGTTTGCGTGGTGGGTACAAGGCCAGAGGCCATAAAGATGGCGCCAGTGGTTATGGCTCTCAGGGAAGAAAATTCTCTTAATGTGGTTTTGCTGGCTACAGGGCAGCATTCCCAGATGCTGTACCAGGCTTTGGAGCCCTTTGGGCTCAGCCCTGACCATGATCTTAAGGTAATGAAGGAGCGCCAGTCTTTGGATTACGTTACCTCTTCTGTGCTATGTGGGGTGGGGGAGTTTTTTGATGAGATAAGGCCCAATGTGGTCTTGGTTCATGGAGATACCACCACTACAATGGCCTCCGCCTTGGCGGCCTTCTATCGCCATATCCCGGTGGCTCATGTAGAGGCGGGGCTTAGAAGCGGTGACATGAGCCGTCCCTTCCCGGAGGAGATGAACCGGGTGGTTACCGATAGGATCTCTTCCCTTTATTTTGCCCCTACAGGAAAGTCGAAGGATAATCTGTTAAGGGAGGGCATTGGGGAGGAGCGAATTTGGGTCACGGGTAACACAGTTATAGATGCCTTGATATGGATGAGGGATAAGATGGCCAGGCCCTCTCGGGAAGACCTCATGGCCTTTGAGGGCAAACGATTTCTCCTTGTTACGGCCCATAGAAGAGAGTCCTGGGGTGAACCTATGAGGGAGATAGCGTTGGCCCTTAGGGACATTCTATCAATGGATGAGGACTTGATGTTGCTAGTTCCAATGCACAGGAATCCGGACGTTAGAGCCGTTTGGCGTGAAGTTCTGGGCGATCATGACAGGGTGTTACTATGTGATCCCCTTGATTACCCGGATTTCGTTTGGGCCATGGATAAGTGCCTGTTTATGTTAAGCGATAGTGGAGGAGTTCAAGAGGAAGCTTCGGGACTTAAAAAGCCGGTCCTGATCCTTAGGGATGTTACGGAGCGTCCGGAGGTCCTTGAAGCTGGGGTAGGTTTTTTGGTTGGAACGTCTAGGGAGCGGATCGTCTCTAACGCTTTAGAAATATTGGAGGGTAGGAAGGCCTTGCCCGCTTCGATGGGGTCCCCCTTCGGTGATGGAAGGGCCTCCAGGCTGATAGCCGAGGTTATATGCAAGTTCGTCAACAATCCAATCTTTATTTAATATATTAAGAAATTGAACGTGATCTGGTTCTTTGAAGACATAAGAAAATCTTTTGGGGGTTAACGCAGGATCATGAAGGATAAGGATCTACCCTATGGGACAGAGAGGGAAAAGCTGGTAATAAGGGGTGGAGCACCGTTGAACGGGGTGCTTACTGCTCAGGGTGCAAAGAACGCCGCGCTTCCCATCATGGCGGCTTCGTTGCTGCTCAAGGGGAAAAGGCTCACTATAGATAGGGTACCTGATTTACACGATATACATACAATGGCGGACCTTCTAAGTCATTTGGGGGTCAAGGTGGAGTTCAGGGACCATAGGATGACACTGGACGTTCCAGAGGAGATAGGATGGGAGACTCCCCCGTCTCTTGTTCGCAAGATGAGGGCTTCTTCCCTGGTTTTGGGCCCACTCATAGCTAGGTGTGGGAGAGCAGTTTTGCCCTTACCGGGTGGATGTGCCATAGGGAGTCGGCCGATAGACTTTCATATAAGGGGTCTATCCAAGATGGGGACCAATTTTGAGTTGGTCCAGGGGGCTTTTCATGGGAGGTCATCGGGGCTTAAGCCGGCCAGGATATATTTTGATTTTCCTTCCGTTGGAGCCACGGAGAACCTTATGATGGCCGCATCCCTGGTTGAAGGGGAGACCATATTAGAGAACGCTGCTCGAGAACCAGAGGTAGTCAACCTGGCCCATGCCCTTAGAGCCATGGGGGTGTTCATCGAGGGGGAAGGATCTGGCACCATAAGGATAAAAGGTGCTAGGGAGCTAGGAGATGCTAGGGTTAGCGTAATACCCGATAGGATAGAGGCAAGCACCTATCTGTTGGCTGGGGTCATAACAAAGGGGAAGGTCACTGTAAGGGATGTTGTACCTGAACATATAGATTCCCTCTGTTCTAAACTAGAGGAGGCTGGAGTGGAGATAGAGGTTCGAGATGACGCCGTTACTGTTTATCCCAGCCAATATCGATCGGTTTCTCTTAAGACGCTCCCATACCCTGGTTTCCCCACAGATCTTCAGCCTCAGATGATGGCTACCATGTGCTTGGCCAACGGCACCAGCGTGATACATGAGAGTGTTTTTGAGTCCCGATTTTTGCACGTCAGTGAGTTTAAAAGGATGGGCGCTAGGATAGACTTGCAGGGGAACACTGCAATTGTGGCAGGGGTTAACAAGCTCTTTGGGGCAGAGGTTCACGCTACGGATCTTAGGGCTGGTGCCGCGTTGGTGCTGATGGGCCTTGCGGCGGAGGATGAGACTGTGGTCTGCGACCTTGAGCACATATGGAGAGGTTATGAGGGGATAGTCGAGAAGCTAAGAGCCCTTGGTGGCAAGGTAATAGTTACCAAGGAGGACTAATCTTCCACAACTGCTAAGGTTGGGACGTTAAAATCACGCTGTATATGGGGGTGTCGAGGTGTCCTGGATGGATGAGCTTCCTAGGAGCTACCTGCGGTGGGTTAACCAATACAGGCCTGGCAAGCCGGTTGATGAGATCAAGCGGATTTATGGGCTCAGCGATGCAGTGAGGCTATGCTCCAACGAGAACCCATGGCCACTCCCAGAAGAGGTAATACAAGCGATCCTAAAGGCCAGCGGGGAAGTTCAGCGCTACCCTGATCCAGAGGCCTATCTGCTTAAAAGAGCCCTCTCTAAGCATTTAGGGGTATCTCCAGCAGAAGTAGTGGTAGGAGGAGGTACCGAAGGGGTTTTATGCACGCTTTTCCAGGCCCTGGTAGAGGTGGGGGATAGGGTGGTGATTCCCCAGCCCACATACCCTGTATATGCCCTTAGCGTTGCGGCTGCTGGAGGGGAGTGTGATTTTGTCCCCCTCCTGGAGGACTTCTCCCTGCCGATTGACCGGATCGTATCGAATTGTGGCGAGAGGACAAAGGCAGTGGTGATCTGCAACCCCAATAATCCGACGGGGAATATAGTAGAGCGCCAAGACCTTTTGAACTTGGCGGTAAGGCTGGAAGAACGTAAGACTTTATTGGTAGTGGATGAGGCTTACGCGGAGTACGTAAGCGACCCCCGCTACCTTTGTGGAGTTGAGCTTTTTAGGCAGCTCAGCAACGTGGTGATACTTAGAACTTTCTCCAAGATTTATGGTCTTGCGGGTCTTAGAATCGGCTATGCCATAGCTCCAAAGCCCATAGCTGAAGCTTTCGGAAAGGTCAGAAGGGTTTTCTCTGTCAATGCGATAGGACAGGCGGCGGCCATAGCGGCCCTAGGATGCCAGGACCATATATCCTCCATCCGGGATAGGACCATCTTGGAAAGGGATCGAATGCATCGAGTACTGTGTAATATGGGAGTGAGAGTTCATAATACACATGCTAACTTTTTGTTGATTAGCCTAACTCGTGCAAATGATGTTTACGAGGCCCTTCTAGCCAAGGGAGTGATAGTGAGAAACGGTGAGGATCTTGGGCTTGAGGGTACCATAAGGGTTACCGTTGGGTTGCCGGAGGAGAACGATAGGTTCCTTAAGGAGTTTGACCGGGTTCTGAGGCGCTTAGGAGGATAGGCCTTGGAGGGCATCGATAACAGATCGTTCCATAGCGTTTTTGCTTTTGTCGGGCCCGCCGGTACCGGTAAGAGCCAGCGGGCTCAGATGGTGGCTGCAAGCATCGGTGCGGAGTACATAATAGACGATGGGTTGGTAATAAGGCGGGGGCAGATAGTTTGTGGTAAGAGTGCCAAGGCGGAGCGGAATCAGGTCAGGGCTATAAGGCGTGCCATGTTCGAGTTCGAAGACCATCGGCAGGCGGTATCTGATTTCTTCGCAAAGGCGGCACCCAGTTCTGTAATGATAATAGCCACTTCTGAGGGCATGGCCTTCAAGGTGGCCTCCCGTCTTGGTTTGAGAAGACCCGAGAGGGTGATAAGGATCGAGGAAGTCTCTACCCCTGAGGAGATTGCTAAGGCTAGGAGAGAGCGCAGGGGGAAGGGGCAGCATGTCATTCCGGTGTCACATGTTCAGGTAAGAAGAAATTTTGCAGGAAAGCTGGTGGGAAGGCTTAAGGTGTTGTGGCGTCCCAAGGAAGGTTCGTATGACGGGGAGAAGACGATCGTGCGTCCCCCATTCAATTTCATAGGTGCCCTTCATATAGAACCACAAGCGGTGGGAGAGATGATAACTCACATAGCCCTTCTAACACATCAGGTGGAAAAAGTTATTCAGGTGAAGGTCAAACCAGAGGATGAAGGTGTATCCGTTCAGCTTGATTTGGGCATGAGGCCAGGAGAGAAAACCTTCCTTGAGGTTATGCGCCAAGTTAGGAGGAGGGTCATATTGGGAGTGCGCTATTTTACTGGGATAGAGATATCGCATTTTGACGTAATCGTTAGCGAGGTGTGTTTTTAATATGGCATTTCCGTCTTTTGATGAACCTCTTAGCGCTGACGCTAGAAGGTTCATGTTGGAAGAGGTCCGCAAAAAGGCGGAGGTGTGCGATCGTTGTGGTCTTTGCCCTACAAGGACAAAGGTAGTTTTTGGTGAGGGCAGCTTAGATGGAGGGCTTATGTTCATTGGGGAGGGTCCTGGCGCAGATGAGGATGAACAGGGCAGGCCCTTTGTAGGTCGTGCTGGCCAGCTGCTTACCCAGATACTTGCTGCTGCGGGAATAGATCGGGGTGGGGTATATATAACCAACGTGGTCAAATGTCGTCCCCCTGGTAACCGGGTACCCACATATGAAGAGATGATGGCCTGTGATACATACCTTAACTCCCAGATTATGTTGGTTCGTCCAAAGCTTTTGGTCCTGCTAGGTAGTACTCCTACCAAATGGATACTTAAGACCCAGGAGGGGATATCAAAGCTTAGGGGGAGATGGTATGAGTGGAGAGGCATCCCGGTCATGCCGATGTTTCACCCAAGTTATTTACTCAGGAACCCTTCCAATAAAGCCGGGGGGCCTAAACATTTGACATGGCAGGACATACAAGAGGTAAAAGCCAGGTGGGATCATCTAATGGGAAGGGATCGTTAGGATGTCGGACCTTTTAATACCAGGGGAACTTAGTCATAGGATCCCCCTCCACGTTGGGATAGTGATGGATGGCAACGGAAGGTGGGCCAGGGAGCGGGGGTTACCCAGGGTTATGGGACATCACGCGGGGGTAAAAAGGGTAGAGGAGGTGGTAAGGGCAGCTAAGGATATGGGTGTAAGGTACATATCCTTGTACGCTTTTTCCACTGAGAACTGGAAACGGGACTCCGGAGAGGTTTCCGGGCTGATGGGGTTATTTCGCTATTACGTTAAACTGAAGGTTAAGAAGCTTAAGGCCGAAGGAGGGCGTCTTCGGTTTGCGGGACGAATCCAAGATTTACCGGAAGATCTACAGCGGATAGTGGAATACGGGGAGCGGGAGACCCAGGATTGCAGTGCGATAACGGTTGTGGTTTGCCTTAACTATGGAGGTAGGCAAGAGATACTGGACGCGATAAACCGGCTTTTATCTGCTCGGGTTGAGGCGGTTGATGAGCATGTGTTTAGGAACTTCCTGTACCTGCCAGACCTACCGGACCCTGATCTAGTGATAAGGACCAGTGGTGAGCTTAGGATAAGCAATTTCTGGCTTTTTCAGTGTGCATACAGCGAGTTTGTGTTCTCCCCTAAGTACTGGCCGGATTTTGGAGCTCAGGATCTTCGGGAAGCCGTATTAGACTACGCTAGGAGGGATAGGCGGTATGGAGGGGTCAAGGCTCAGTGAGGCTTTCAAGAGCAACCTGGTGTTGAGAACCGTGAGTGGCACCTTGCTGGGAGCGCTTGTCCTGTCCTCCCTCTATGTGGGAGGATGGTATTGGAAGCTGGTGGTATCCGTCATAGCTATGGGGTCCTTATGGGAGTTTTACTCGCTACTCTCATCCCGTTATACCATGTCCAAAGCGATGGGTTTGGCGGCGGGGCTTATGATGTTGTGGGTAGCATCCATGGGGCTAAGCCTATCGTCGATACTAGCGGTTATATCGCTTCTAGCTTTTTTGGTTCTGTTCGTGGAGGTACTTAGACGACAGGGGACTGGACAAAGCGATGCTCTAGCAAATATCGGAGGTACCTTAGCGGGGGTTGCATACGTAATATTGCCGTGGTGTTTCCTTATAATCCTAAGAGAACAAACCTGGGGGAGGCTTTTTGTCCTTACCATATTTATGTGTACTTGGTTCTGTGATGTCACCGCTTATTTTGTGGGTAGCATTTGGGGCAAATATCCGCTGTGTGACAAGGTAAGCGGGAAGAAGACTTGGGAGGGGTTTGCCGGTGGAGTGCTTGGCAGCCTTTTTGGCTCATCGCTTCTTGCCTTGGTTTTTGAGTTTCCCCCTCTCCCACTGCTCCTCTTGGGACTGCTTTGTGGATTTATGGGGCAGCTGGGGGATCTCGGTGAGTCGGTGTTAAAGAGAGAGGCGGGGGTGAAGGACAGCGGAAGCCTCATCCCTGGCCATGGGGGGCTCTTGGACAGGTTTGACAGCATATTAGTTAACTCCTCGCTTGCGTTCATTATCTTTGAGGTGATAGGGAGGTAGTGTTGTTGACTCCAGTCAGGGTGGGCATCGTGGGGGCTACTGGCAGCGTGGGTAAGGCGTTTTGTGATGTATGCGCCCTTTATCCTGACAGGTTCAAAGTAGTGGCGATGGCCTCCGGGAGAAACGTTTCCGGTCTTGTGTCGCTGGCTAAGAAGTTTGGTTGTGAGGCCATATGTTCTTTTAGTGGAGATCCATCTGTCGTTTCTTTTGAAGGACGGGTTTACGGAGGATCCCTTGGCCTTATGGAGATGATCCAGAGGGAGAACGTTCAACATTGGGCCTTTTTGGCCTCCGGTACTCAGTGTGTCCCTCACTTTGACCTGGCGGTATCGATGGGGATTGACGTCTCGATAGCCAATAAAGAGAGCATCGTGGTGGCCGGGCCTTGGATACTTGGCAAGGCGAGGCCAGGGCAGGTAAGGCCTGTGGATAGCGAACACAGTGCAATATGGCAATGTATTATGGGAGAACCATCCGAAGTTGAGAGGGTTATCTTAACTGCCTCTGGGGGGCCTTTCCGGGATGTCCCGTTGGATCGTCTTAAGCATGTCACCCCGTCGGAAGCGTTGGCACATCCTGTATGGTCAATGGGGGCCAAGATAACCGTGGATAGTGCTACCATGGCCAACAAGGGCATTGAATGCATAGAGGCCATGCGGTTATTCGATATCCCTATGGATCGGGTCGATGCATTGATACATCCCAGGTCGCAGGTCCATGGGATGGTGATGTTCAAGGATGGAACATACAAGATGGTGTTATCCCGTGCTGACATGCGATTGCCTGCTGCAATGGCCCTTTCATATCCTGAGAGGTTGCCCTTGGCAGATCACCTAGCACCGGTTGCCATTTCGGATTGGGATCTGTGTTTTCGAGAGGTTGAGAAAGACCGCTTCCAAGCTTTCTTTTTGGCCAAGGAAGCGGGTAAAAAGGATGGTCCGTATCCTGCTCTTTACGTGGGGGCTGATGAGGTGGCAGTAGAATCCTTCCTCACCGGGCGTATAGCGTTTGACCAGATTCCTCGAGTCCTGGAGGATGTTATGTCCTCTTACTCTGGTCCAGCCCCAGGGTCAGTGGATGAAGCATTAGCACTGGTAGAGCATGGTCGGGAAATGGCATTAAAAGTATGTGAATCACTTGGGAGGCTTTGATTTGGCTGTAAGCGTAGTGGCATTCCTTTTTGTAATATCGATAAGCGTTTTGGTTCATGAGTTTGGGCACTTTATATCCGCGAGGGTTTGCGGAGTTTCAGTTAGAGAGTTTTCAATGGGGATGGGTGCCCCTGTTTTTTCTTGGGATAAATGGGGTACCAAGTGGTCCATCCGCATAGTACCTATAGGGGGCTTTGTTAAATTAGCTGGCATGGAAGGAGATGATGAAGAGGGGCCGGGAGGATTCAATTCTAAGGGACCCTTGGCGAGGGCTTTTATCCTTTCCTGCGGTGCCATATTCAATGTCGTACTAGCCTTCATGCTGGCCACGGCGGTTTTACACTTTCACGGTGTATTTGACATGAAATCCACCGAGATAGGTCAGGTTATGCCTGGTTACCCTGCGGAGTCTATTGGCTTAAAAGCAGGGGACAGGATATTAGAAGTCAACGGGGTAAGGGTTTTGGATTGGTCCCAGATGGCCACCAGGATAAGGCGGGAAGCGCCAAAAGGAGAACTGATACTAGGCGTCATGTCCAATGGAGTTAATAGATATTTGTATGTGAAGATACCCAAGGACAGGGACGGTCAGTTCCTTCTTGGAGTAAGGCCGGCCATGAAGAGGCTTTCTTGGTTGGAGTCCATAAGGGGGGCGTATAGATATTCCATAGACCTAGCAGTAGGTATGCTTGAGGGGATATGGAACTGGTGGTTCCGGTTTAAACCGGTTGATGTATCCGGGCCGGTGGGCATTGCGGCGGCGGCGGGTGATGTGGCAAGACGTGGAGTTTGGGAATTAGTGGCTTTCATAGCCGCTATCAACCTGCAGCTAGGCCTGGTGAACCTCCTTCCGTTCCCGGCGCTGGATGGGGGAAGGCTTATCTTCGTAATTCTGGAAGTCCTATTCCGCCGAAAGATACCGGACAAGTACGAGGGGATGGTTCACTACCTGGGTTTTGCCCTCTTGATGATGTTGATGCTGTGGGTTACATGGAAGGATATACAGAGGTTGATCTTTCATGATAGATAGACAACAACCTTGAGGGAGATGGTTTGTTGGGCAGCATCAGAAGCGTATCAATTGGAGGTTTGTCTATAGGCGGTGGATCGCCGGTGAGGGTTGAGAGCATGCTTAAAACCCCCCTAGAGGACATTGATGGATGCATCAACGAGCTCCATGGGCTCAAGGTAGCGGGTTGTGAGCTGGTTCGTACCTCTTATCGTGATCTTAAGCAGGAGACATCTCTTAAAGAGGTGGTCAACTCCTCTCCTATCCCAATAATGGCAGATATCCACTTCGACCATCGGTTGGCCCTGTCTGCCATGATAGCCGGGTGTCTATCCGTGAGGGTGAACCCTGGGAACCTTGGTGGAGAGGACAGGATGATGAAAGTCCTGGCCGCTGCAAGGGATGCTAATGTGGTAATAAGGGTTGGGGCAAATGGAGGATCCCTCAGCAATGATCAGATAGCTAGGGCTGATGGGGATAGGGCGAAGGCATTGGTATTAGCAGTTAGGGAGCAAGTTGATTTGTGCCTTCAAAATGGCTTTGAGGATGTAATAGTTTCGGCCAAGTCCTCGGATGTTAAGGAGACCATGAGGGCTAATCACATGCTCGCATCCATATATGATCTTCCCTTCCACATAGGTATAACCGAGGCGGGGCCTCCTTTCGAGGGGGCGATAAAAAGCGCTGTTGGTATAGGTGGTCTCTTGATGAGCGGAATAGGGGATACCATAAGGGTGAGCCTTTCGGGGGATGGAGTGCTTGAGGTCAAGGCGGCTTATCAAATCCTCAGGTCGCTGGGCATCCGTTCAAAAGGAGTGGAGTGGATAAGTTGTCCTACCTGTGGCAGGTGTAGGATGGACTCCAAGGTGTATGTTGACAAAGTCCGCAAGATCTTTGATGGGATTGACGATGTTCCTGATGGATTCAAGGTCGCTGTCATGGGATGTGAAGTTAATGGGCCGAGGGAAGCCGCTGGGGCTGATTTAGGGATAGCTGGCGCTCCATCGGGCTTTATAGTTTTTGCACGGGGGAAATCGCTTGGATCTTGGCCGCTGGAGATGATGGAATCTGTAATACCGGAAATATTGAGGGAGGTCCTGTCCCGCGCAGGGGACACTCATCTCCCCTGAGAAGGGCTATTGAAAATCTAATCCTTTGTGGTAATATTGAACAGTAAACCATCGGATCTCCCAGGTTTATTTTACTGTCCCGAAAGTTCGATTCCCTCTGGACCTGCTTGTGCAGTTGAAGCTTGGGAGTTTCCGATACTTAACAAAACAGGGAGGAATAGATCATGGCAGTGAACCTTAGGGGACGTCATCTTTTGAGCCTGAGGCACCATACTCCGGAGGAGATAAAGTTCCTCTTGGATCTCTCTCGGGATCTCAAGAACAAGAAGAGGGCTGGGATAAGGGGTAACCTCCTGGCGGGTAAGAACGTGGCCCTTATTTTTGAGAAGCCCTCTACCAGGACCCGTTGTGCTTTTACTGTCGCGTGCATCGACGAGGGCGGGCATCCTGAGTACCTGGGTAAGAACGACATCCAGCTCGGGCACAAGGAGGATGTGGCCGATACCGCTAGGGTTTTGGGCAGGATGTTTGATGGCATCGAGTTCCGTGGCTTTAAGCAGTCCGTGGTTGAGGAGCTTGCCAAGTACGCTGGCGTTCCCGTTTGGAACGGACTCACCGACGAGTTCCATCCCACCCAGGTTCTTGCGGATTTCCTCACCATTCAGGAGGAGTTTGGCTGCCTTAAGGGTATAAAGCTTGTGTACGTTGGCGACGGGCGTAACAACATGGCTAATTCCCTCATGATCGGCGCTGCTAAGATGGGTATGCACTTTGTTATAGGTTCCCCCAAGTCCCTCTTCCCCGAGGCTTCTCTTGTGGCGGAGTGCAAGAAGATCGCGGAGGAGTGTGGATCCGGTGCGGTGATAGAGATAACGGAGGACCCGAAGGAGGCTGTTAATGGGGCTCACGTTATCTACACTGACGTGTGGGCTTCCATGGGTGAGGAGGATAAGCTTGCAGAGCGGAAGGCTATCCTGCAGCCCTACCAGGTTAACAAGGATCTCATGGCGGCTACCGGTCGGGAGGATACTATCTTCATGCACTGTCTACCCGCCGTCAAGGGTTATGAGGTCACCGAGGATGTCTTTGAGTCCCGCCAGTCCAGGGTCTTTGATGAGGCGGAGAACCGCATGCACACCATCAAAGCGGTGATGGTTTCGAGCATAGGGAATCTCTAAACCTTAAGAATCGCATCGTAACTCGAAGCGACGATCTAACTCATCAGGCGGCCTCGATCCTTGGGATTGGGGCCGCTTTAATATAATATTCTGCACGAAGATTTTGGTCCTTATCGTAGGGATGTTAGGGGGCGTGCTGTATATGGAAACTGGAGGTGTGGATCGGATATTTTGTGAGGGGCTGGATTTAGGTTGCGAAAGGCTCAAAAGTGAACTGATAAGGCTTTGTAGGATCCCTAGTACATCTGGACAGTCTGACGGGGAGAATCGGGTAATGGCCCTAATAGAAAAGCAGCTTGAAGAGATCAGGGCGATCAGCGGAGGGGCTTTAAAAATATTTAAGTACAAGGTCCCCAATGACCCTTTCGACAGAAACCATGTGGCGGCGTTGCTCAAGGGTAAGGGGCCGCGAACGGTAATATTAATAGGGCATGTGGACGTGGTGGACACTTCTCCCTATGGAAGCTTGCGGGATCTGGCATTCAACCCAGAGCTTCTAAAAGAGGCCATGAGGGGCATCAAGGAGCTCCCTCCTGAGGTTGAGGATGACCTGAAGAGCCGTAGATTCCTCTTCGGGAGAGGTGTCTTGGACATGAAGGCCGGTCTGGTCCTTGAGATGAACCTGCTCAGAGAGCTTGTAAAGGCAAGGATTGAGACCGGCAACGTGCTTTTTTGCCCTGTGGTAGATGAAGAGAGAGATTCAGTTGGAATGAGGGGAGCCCTTCCATTCCTGAAGGAAGTTATGGAATCGGAAGGACTGGATTATGTGGCCTGTGTTAACACGGAACCCTGTGAGCTGGGGGGGGCTGATGACAAAAGACCCATTTTCATAGGCTCGGTCGGCAAGTTGATGCCCTTTGTTCTCGTGCTAGGAAAGCCCTCTCATGTGGGGGAGCCTTGGCTCGGTATAAATGCAGCTCATTTAGCAAGCCGGATAGTTTTGGATCTTGAGGGGGTGCCATGGAGCTCCGATGAGATTGGCGATGATAGGTTTCCCCCGATGGCTTGCATGGAAATATCGGTTGTAAGGGAAAGTTACTCGGTTACCATTCCAGACATGGCTTTACTGTACTTCAATAAGCTGGCCGTCGAAGATGATCATGGCGTATTCCTATCTTCCTTTAAGAAGGCATGTGAGGAATCATTAAGGCGGGCCATTAGCGACTGGGAAGAAAGACTTTCGCTTTGCGGATTACCATCCCCTACATTGGAGAAGGGGATACGGATCGTTGAGGTCCGGGATGTCATTGATGAGGCCAGGAGGAATGGATTTAGAGAGGACTCTGTGATATCTGCCCAGGCCTCAAATAAGGAAGAGATGGACACCAGGAAGATGTCATTGATGATCCTCCTGGAGGCAATTAAGACAATTCCAATAGAACCTCCTGCCGCAGTGGTGGGTTTTTTGCCCCCCTACTATCCGTCAAAGGTTAATAGAAACAAATCTGTAAAAGAAAAAATGCTTCGTAAGCTGGCCGAGGATTTGTGCGTTAAATGGAGTAACCGGTTTGGTGAACCCTTCGTGTTAAAAGAGGCCTTTGGTGGGATAACTGATCTCAGTTTCCTAGGTGGCGGAACATCAGTGGAGGACCTTAGGGCTGTTCTTGATAACATGCCTGGGGCCAGCACGTTATATCCCTTAGATTTGGACGCCATGAGAATGCTTGATGTTCCTGTTATCAACATAGGGGTTGGGGGTAAAGATGCCCACAAATGGACCGAGAGGCTGGATATGGAGTTCTCGTTCCGTGTGGTACCGGATATGCTCATGGAGTTCGTTCGCGAAATTTTGAGTGCTGATTTTGTGCGCTAGGTGTTTAGTCAAGCAATAAGCTGCACAAGGGGGGCTTGTGATGGCAAACAAGATAAGTGTTGGGCTCATTCAAATGGACGTCCTATGGGGAGACCCATTGGGAAACATTGAGAAGGCCAAGGAGATGCTTAATTCAATTGAAGATTGTGATGTGGCGGTCCTGCCGGAGCTTTGGAGCTGTTCGTACCAAAATGAGCGCCTTAGCGAACATGCGCAGTTTACCCATAAATGCCTTGATGTTGTGGCAAATTGGTGTGTAGACAGGGCCTCTTGGTCATTGGCAGGATCCCTGCCGTTTTCAGAGGGTGGAGCTTTATATAATCGTGCCTTCTGGATAGATCCAACGGGCACTCTCGTGGCTTATTATGATAAGGTTCACCTGTTCCCCCTTTTAGAAGAGCCGAGCAACTTCGTGGCGGGTAATTCCCCACTAATCACCTCTGTCTGTGGTGTCCCATCGGGGACCGCTATATGTTATGACATACGCTTCCCAGAGTACATAAGAAGGATTGCCCTTGAAGATGTTTGGGTTTTATTTGTTTGCGCCCAGTGGCCTTTGTCAAGGATAGATGCATGGAAAACGCTTGTGCGGGCAAGGGCAATTGAGAACCAGATGTTTGTGGTTGCGGTTAATCGCTGCGGCAAGGGGGGAGGGGACATATACGGCGGCCATTCTACCGTGGTAGCTCCTGATGGTCAGGTACTGATGGAGATGGAGCTTGATGAGGGGGTTGTGACGGTGGAGCTTGACATGGCGATCCTTCATCGCACCAGGAAGGTCATGAGAGTTTTTGATTGTCGTCGTAAGGATCTTTACGGGTTTCCTGGAGAGATCTAACATGCTAAATTAAAAATATATCAAATTGCCCCCTCGTCACTGGGAAAACTAAAGAACTTAGCCACCTTATCGGCAAGGCCCGGATCATCAAGTACAGCTTTGAACTGCTCCAACCCCGCTATTGGTCGGTTCAAGATAAGCCGCATGGCCCGGGCCTTACCTATGCCTGGTATCCCCTGCAGCTCCTGTTGGCTGCAGTTGTTAATATCAAGTGGCCATGGTATCCCAGACAGAGATCTAGGGCCTGCTCCGGTCACCGTTACGTCTGTGGTATCACCTTCTTTAAGCGTTGATGATGTTATGCCTAAAAGAGGGGGATAGCTCCCCAAGGGGCGACCGAAGATGAGGTTGCCGAGCCTTTCTTCGCATATCACATCCCTGATGATCGTTCCCTCTGGAGCCACCCTTGAGAACATCACAGGATCCACTTCGCTTCTTACCCAATCTTTAAAGGCCTTATAGTCACGATCCCGTATGCCCTTCATGGCGCTGGAATCTACAGCCCCCAGAGGAGTAGATTTAAAGGTCATAGGGCGTCTTATGTTGATCCTCCTTACGGAAAGCCCTTCTGAGAGAAGTTTCTCCAAGAACCTTCGATTTTCGTTGATGGTCTCCTTGTTTTCACCGGGCAGCCCTATCAAAAAATTAAGCCCTGGCAGGAGTGATGGCATTGAATTCTGAAAGGGTCTTGTTCCCCCTGCTAAGTTAACTATTCTTACCGCTTCAAGGGCTTGGTCGAAAAACACTTTTAGGTTATTCTGCAGTACCACCTGGGGGTGCAGGGATTCAAGGCCTAACGATATAGTGTCCCCTGGTGTGTTGTAAGACGCTATGACCTTTAGTGCTTCAAAGCTCTTATCTGGGAACGTTGCTATGGTCTTTGGGTTACCGTTATCCATGTGGAGAACCTTGATATCTGGAGCGGCGGATCTAACAGAGGAATAGAGGCTCCGCAAGCCATCGGGAGAGGGCATCCATCCCTTAGGAGTTAACGTACCTCCATAGGTTAAGACGTTGGCACACCGTCCGAAGCGAAAGGCCTTAACCCCAGCTATTGCCAAACATCGGACTTCGGCGGCGACGGAATCCGGAGATCTCTCCTCCCTCGCCTTAAGCCCTTCTACACAGAAGCTGCATCTCCCATCGGTTCTGTCGCATCCTCTGGACAGTTCCAACTCAGCAATGATTAAAGGGTACATTGGATGCATCTTAACCACCTGGGCGCCTGCCTCTGCCCACTTCGCTAGCGTCCCGTAGTCTCTTTTGGCGTCATGGGTCATCTCCTTAGTGCGAATCCATAGGTCTAAAACCGCCTCTGGATCCCCGGTGGCAATGCAATCCACATCCAGAATTTTAGACACATCTAAGGCCGCATCCCCTCCCTTGAGGGCATAGCCGCTTCCGATAGGTCCTCCAACTATCATTGCACCCCGTCTAGGTATCTCAGATAAGCCCTTGAGCTCCTTAAGGGTCATTGGAGATCCGCCACGATATCGTCCTGGGACGGTAAGTCCTGCTATCACCACCGTGACCTCCGCGGATCTTATCAGATGGTCTGCTTTCTCCTGTCTAATCTGATCAACTGTGAGATATATAACCTCAAAGCCGTGGGACATAAACACTCCGGCACAGTACCTTACATATGGGGATATATAGGGCGGCACACCAAAACAGGCTGGCTCATCCACATATCCATCTATTATCAGACCAAGCGGCAACTAGATCACCTCATAGCTGGGGATACCGTATATGTTAAAATAAAAGGCTAAAAAGGGCCATACCAACACCGTAGGTTGAAAGGGTGATCAGTTTGAGCGTTCCGGTTAGGGATCCTGAGTATCTAGCGGACGTCATAGTTGCTTGGCTTAAAGATAAAGTAAGTGAAGCTGGGGCTTTAGGTGGCTTGGTGGGGTTAAGTGGTGGGGTTGACTCTGCGGTTGTTGCGGCCCTATCGATGCGGGCGTTTGGAAGCAGCGGCTCCCTGGGGGTAATAATGCCTTGTCATAGTCAGCCGGTAGATGAAGAGGATGCCCGTCTCGTCGCCTCATCCATTGGGATTCCCGTGATCAAGGTGGATCTTTCATCGGCTTTTGACGTGTTAATAGGCTCTATCAATGGTGCTGGCATAGCCTTGTCCCACATTGGAGCCTCCAACGTTAAACCGAGGCTGCGGATGGCCACTTTGTATGCCATTGCCCAAACAAGAAACCTATTAGTCTTGGGAACCGGCAATAGGGCGGAACTTACGTTCGGCTATTTTACAAAACATGGTGACTCAGGGGTAGATCTTTTACCCCTAGGAAGGCTCATAAAACATGAGGTTTGGGCCTTGGCAGAACACCTAGGTATACCGGCTAGGGTGGTCAACAAGCCACCTACCGCAGGTCTTTGGGAAGGGCAGACCGATGAGGGGGAGATGGGGGTATCTTATGTTGACCTGGATCGCCACATAATGGGATTGCCAGTTTCCTTGGAGGCAAGGGATAGGATCGATAGGGCTTTTGAGAGATCCCGGCACAAGCGAATGGTTCCGCCCGTGCCGGAGATGTTATAATGAATCTTTGGTCGAACCTTCTTAAATCATATCCATGGGGTGATATTTAGTGGCTGGACATTCAAAGTGGGCGAACATAAAGCACCGGAAGGCGGCTCAGGATGCAAAGAAAGGGGCCGCTTATCAGAGGCTTACCAAGGCCATAATAGCTGCTGCGAAGGCTGGTGGTGGTGATCCAAACGCCAATTTCCGTTTGAAGGTAGCTATTGAGAGAGCCAGGGCAGGCAACGTGCCCATGGACAACATAGAGAGAGCCATAAAGAGGGGTACCGGTGAGATAGAAGGAGCGGTGTACGAAGAGGTAACGTATGAAGGTTATGGCCCTGCTGGTGTGGCTATCATGGTTGAGGCCATGACAGACAACAGGAACCGGACGGCGGCAGAGATTCGCTCCATATTCACCAAGGGCGGAGGTGCCATCGGAGAGGCTGGGTGTGTGGCTTGGAACTTTGACCGGAAGGGGCTTGTGAAGGTAGATGCTTCCGGGGTTGACGAGGCATCCCTTTTGGACGTGGCTGCCGAAGCAGGGGCAGAGGATATGCAGCTGGAAGGTGATGTCTTTGAGATCTATTGTGATCCCTCTGTGATGAGTGAGGTAGGAGAGGCCATAAAGAACGCGGGCTACACGGTGAGCAATATGGAGATAGCCATGATTCCCAAGAACACCGTGACCATATCGACCAAAGAGGAGGCTGCCAAGGTCTTGGCTCTCATAGACAAATTTGAGGACCATGACGATGTGCAGAGCGTCTACTCTAACATGGAGATCCCAGACGAGATCCTTGAGCAGCTCGATGCCTAGCGACGAAATTCGTTGTCTTGGGATAGATCCTGGGATAGGTACCCTTGGGTATGGGATAGTGGTTCAGCGGGGTAGTGAACTTCGTGCGGAGGGGTATGGGGCTATCCATACCCCTCCCGGTCTTTCCTTGCCAGAAAGGCTTAAAATGCTCTATCGTCTTATGGATGAGAGGCTTAGCATGTTTGCCCCTCATCTTGTGGCTGTAGAGAGGCTATACTTCGGAAGGAATACGACTACCGCGGAGATGGTTTGGCAAGCTCGAGGGGTGGTATTGCTTTACGCATCCATGATGGGGGTCCCGGTGATTGAACCGGGGCCTTCGGAGGTTAAGATGGCGGTTTGTGGCTATGGTGGAGCACAAAAGAGACAAGTCCAGCTCATGGTACGTTGTCTTCTGGGACTGGAAGCATGTCCGACTCCTGATGATGTGGCCGATGCGCTTGCGGTTGCCATAGCGGGATTGGCCATGGGAAGATTGACCTGCGTCGGAGGATTAAGAATTGATAAGGTACGTTGAGGGGTTCGTTTGTGAAGTTTTGGGGGATATTCTGATATTGGAGGTTAGCGGCGTAGGGATTGAGATAAACGCCACCAGGGCTGTCTTAGAAAGGGCCCTTCCTGGAGAAAGGATTAAGGTTTACGTTTACCTGTCTGTCACTGAGAATGGCATATCGCTTTACGGATTTCACGATGAAGACGAACGGAAGTTGTTCATTCTTTTGCTGCAGGTGTCCAACGTGGGCGGCAAGATGGCCATGTCCATTCTAAGAACCCTTCGTAAAGATGAGCTAGTACAGGCCATAGGAGCTGGAGATCCTTCTAGAATAGCCAAAGCTCCCGGCGTAGGGGCTAAAAGGGCGGAACGCATATGTTTTGAGCTAAAGGGGAAAATAGATCAATTCTCCTTCGGCGTTATGCAAGCCTCAGAATCGGCATCAGAAGTATCGTCTTTAGTGGAGGCCCTGGTTGAACTGGGCTTTTCAAGAGGGGAAGCGTATTCCGCCCTTTCCACCGTGATGGGTAGGCTTAAGGGGGCTTCTGAGGAAGAGTTATTGATGGCATCCCTGAGGTTGCTTGGAAAGGGGTGATGAGTTCCTATGAGCGCTGAAGATAAGCTTATGCATCGTTTAAAGAACGGGGACGATACGGACGCCACGGTTGTTAGATCCATAAGGCCCGAAAGCCTTGATTCATTCGTGGGGCAAGAGGCGATTAAAGAAAAGCTAAGGATATTCATATCTGCATCCAAGGGTAGGGGGGAGCCCTTGGATCATTGTCTATTCTACGGCCCGCCTGGTCTTGGGAAGACCACGATGGCGAACATAATAGCAAAGGAAATGGGTGGTGATCTTCGTGTCACCACTGGTCCAGCCATAGAGCGTGCCGGAGATCTGGCCTCCATACTATCAAACCTAAGACCCAACGACGTGCTTTTCATAGACGAAATACACAGGCTCCCATCGGTGGTGGAAGAGGTGCTCTATTCTGCTATGGAGGACTTCTTTTTGAATATAGTCGTAGGTAAAGGTCCCATGGCAAGGAGCATAAAGCTTCAACTTCCCCCCTTTACGCTGGTGGGGGCAACTACCAGACTTGGTTTGTTGACTTCCCCCCTTAGGGCACGTTTTGGGATAGTAGAGCAGATGGAGTTATATACCCCTAAGGAGCTTACTGCCATAGTACGTCGTGGGGCTTCTGTACTTGGAGTTCAGATAGATGAAGAGGCATCGATGGAAATAGGGATGAGGTCCCGTGGCACCCCGAGGGTTGCGTTAAGGTTGTTAAGACGGGTCAGGGATGTGGCTGCGGTACGAGGAGTTGGGGTTGTAGATGTCAATGTAGCTAGAGAGGCCTTAGACATGCTTGGAGTTGACAAGGAAGGCCTTGATGATGGGGATAGGAAGTTTTTAAGAGCTTTGGTGGAGCTCTTTGACGGGGGTCCCGTGGGCCTATCAACCTTGGCAGCGGCCCTCAATGAAGATCCTCAGACCATAGAGGATATATATGAGCCGTTTCTCATCCAAAAGGGGCTATTGGAAAGGACCCCTAGGGGTAGGAGGGCTACCAGGGGAACGTATAGCTATCTTGGACTTCAACCTTCTCCCAAGTTTCAGCAACTCATGCTTGTTGAGGAGGATTGACCATCATGTGGAATTTAGGCAAGGCGTTTGTCTTGATAGGTGTGGTGTTCCTCTTTGTGGGTCTTATCGTCTTAGGGCTTTCAAAATTCAACCTACCCATTGGGAAACTTCCAGGGGATATAGTTATTACCAGAAAGAACTTTACTTTCTTTGCACCATTGGGAAGCATGCTTGTATTTAGTCTTGTGCTGTCAATTTTGCTTAATGTGATCTATCGAATTATTGGCCGATGATATATTAAGTTTATTTTTCTATGCAATCGTAGAACTAGAGAAAGCTACCTTTTGCGGAATAATTGCAAGGGAGGACGTAAATATTGGGTAAAACAAGCCGCTTAAAAGTGTTTCGGGTATGGGCGATTGCTGTCTTAATTTGTTCTTTGGGTTCTAGACTAGAGGCCCAGACCCTACTTAGGGTGGGTGTTGCCTTAAACGTTGTCAATGGTACTTTAGGTGGAGTGGGTAGTATGACCGATTCATCTGGTATCTCTGTGCCCTTATCTGGTAGAACCTCGGTTTCTGTGGGGGATGGCGGTGTTTGGGTTCAAGGAAGGTTCTTGAGTTTTCCCGTAAAGATATATGGAGATAACCTCTCATTTGGTCCCATTGGCTATAGAGGAAGCATTGAGCTAATCCCCTCAAGAGTAGGCAGGGGGTTTAACGTCGTTAACGTGGTAGAACTAGAGGACTATGTAAGGGGCATCATGAAAGTTGAGGCGAATCCTGAGTGGCCTATGGAGTTCTTGAAGGCTCAAGCGGTAGTGGCCCGTACTTATGCCCTTAGGAATCTGGGAAGACACATGAGTGATGGCTTTGACATCTGTTCATCGCTCCATTGCCAGGTTTACAGAGGACGAAACGGAGAGAGCCCAAGATCTGATCAGGCAGTATTCAATACCTCCGGCGTTGTCCTGATGTACGGATCATCCCTTGCGATAACCCCTTTTCACTCGGACAGTGGCGGCATTACCGCTGCTGCGTCAGACGTATGGGGAGGACGTGTTCCATACCTTTTATCAAGGCCGGAGCCCTTCCAGTACAGAAGTCCTTATTCCAGCTGGAAGACGGTTTTGTCCTCCAGCCAGATCGAAAGCGCACTTAAACGCATAAACCGCTGGGTAGGTAACATCATCGGAATAAGGGTTGTAACCAGGGACAAAGGCGGTCGAATAACCGCCATGGACATAAAGGGCTCCGCCGGTACGGTTAGGCTTTCCGGACATGCCTTTAGGATGGCCTTGGGGACATCGGTCGTAAGGAGCACGAACTTTACCATAAACGGAAAAATGGACACCCCAGACAATTCTACGGTGGACAGGCCAATTGAAGCGGATGTGAAGGGGAAGACGGACGTATCATACGAAACAGATCCTCTAGTGGAGATGGTTGAGGATGGGCTGTTCTCAAAGGATGAGGTATTTGACATGATAATGAACCCCTCCAAGAGGGAGATGTATAAGAAGATGGGGGAGGCCAGGACACAGGGTGGAACATCCAGGAAGGGGAACGACGATGATAATCGTACCGCCGTCGCGACATCCTCGCCCACGATAAGACGTGCATCCGGCAGCAACTCTTGGGTCCTTGAGGGCCAGGGCTGGGGACATGGGGTGGGCATGTCTCAATGGGGTGCAAAGACCATGGCGGAGTACGGTTGGAACTTTGAACAAATATTGATGTACTACTTCCCCGGTACACATCTTGGGAGGCGTTAGAACTTTGTTGGATCTAGATCTGATGGATTCTTATGATTACCAACTGCCGGAGGAGTTGATAGCCCAGAGCCCGGTTGAGCCCAGGGACTCTTCTCGGCTAATGGTGCTACCCAGGACAGGGGGATCCATTGATCATAGGATCTTCCGAGATGTTAAGGATTACCTTCTACCCGGAGACCTGCTGGTTCTAAACGATACCAGGGTGATGAAGTCCCGGCTCTTGGGGCGTAAGCCGTCCTCAGGAAAGGTAGAGGTTTTCTTGCTGTCCCCATTGGATGAGGAAGGTACCCTGTGGCAGGCGCTGGTAAAGCCTGGCAGGAAGGTGCCTCATGGGACTTGCGTGCTATTCTCCGACTCCGAAGCGGATATGGCGATAGTGGAGGATAGGATAGGGGATGGGCTAAGGCTGGTCAGGTTCCCTAACTGTAACGGAAGGGATATAGCTAACAGGCTCGGGGATGTCCCTCTCCCTCCCTACATTGAGAACGATGCGGTTGATGAAAACAGGTACCAAACCATCTACTGTGACCCCTGCAAAGAAAGATCCGTAGCAGCACCAACCGCAGGCCTTCACTTCACAGAGGAGCTTATTAGGAGCCTCAATGATAAAGGGGTTAGAACATCTTTCGTAACGCTTGACGTTGGGATAGGGACCTTTAGACCAGTAAAAACGGAGAGGGCATCAGCCCACATCATGCATCAAGAGGTATGTTCGGTTCCCGAGTCCACCGCAGAGTTGATAGCAGCCACCAAGTCAAAGGGGGGCCGGGTTATTGCAGTGGGGACCACCGTGGTTAGAACGCTCGAATCATTTGGATTGAACGGGATAAAGGGAAGGAGTTTCTCGACAAACCTTTTCATAAGGCCGGGTTTTCAGTTTAAAGTAGTAGATGGCCTTGTGACTAACTTTCACCTACCTAGGAGCACCCTTTTAATGTTGGTGGTTGCATTTGCTGGGTATCACAACGTTATGAATGCTTACAAGGAAGCGGTTAGCAAAAGGTATAGGTTTTTCTCGTTTGGTGATGCCATGTTAATCTTGTAAGGTGAGCGGGGAGCAAGAATTGCAAATGGTCCGATGACTCTTGTTGCTTAGGCGGGGAAAAAAGGAAGATCCCATCACCCTAGGAGGTGATTCGCTTTGATTAAATGGGCTTGTCTTATGCCGCATCCGCCCATCTTGGTGCCTCAGGTTGGGCGGGGAAGGGAGTTGGAGGCGGAGAAAACCCTTTGGGGAATCAAAAGGCTTGGGATGCTCCTTCCTTACTTTAAGGATGAAACCGCCATTATCATGTCTCCGCACTTCACCTACCTTCCAGGTCACCTGATCGTGGGCAGTTTGGACATGTATAGCGGTGATCTTTCCAAGTTCTCTGCCCCCGAAGTCTCCAATCAATACGTAGGGAATTCGCTTTTCGCCCAGGATCTCTTGGGGTTTATGGCTGGGGCGGATATTCCAGCGAAAATTGACAGCAAGACCAGGCTTTTGGATCACGGCACCTTCGTGCCTCTAGCGCTATTGGAGGGATATGGCAGACGACCGGCCAAAATCGTCCCCTTAAACCCCGTGGGGCTTTCTCCAGCCCAATCATATGATCTTGGTAGGCGTCTCAGGGATGAACTTGATTCAAATAAAGCTGACTTTGGAATTCTTTTCAGCGGGGACCTATCCCATCGTTTAAGCCCAGATGCCCCATGTGGTTTTAGCCCCTTTGGGAACGTCTTTGACAATATGGTTATAGAAGCACTCTCCAGTGGGGATCCATCAGCTCTTCTCCGTTTGGGTGAAGAGCAGCTATATGAAGCAGGACAATGTGGACTTAATAGCGTGTTGGCATTCATTGGGATGGCCCAGCAACCGCTGAGGGTGTTGTCTTATGAGGGGCCCTTTGGAGTAGGGTATGCGGTGGCGGTCCTGAGACCTAAGGACATTCATCACTATGTGGATTTTGCCAGACTTGTCCTTATGGACCTCTTGGACAACAGGCTGCCCGATATACCCATTCTGGTGAGGTCCGCAGGCGGTGGCAAGGAGGTATGGGACCAAAGAAGTGGCTGTTTCGTGTCCCTTTATACTCTAAATGGCCAGCTTAGGGGGTGTATCGGAACCATTGAGCCGACAAGACCTTCCATTGCCCTTGAGATAGCCAACAACGCTGCTGCCGCTGCTTTTGAGGATCCAAGGTTTTCCCCGGTCAAACCGGAAGAACTTCCTAACTTGAAAATATCCGTTGACGTCTTGTCCCCTTTGGAAGATGCTTCTATAGAAGATCTAAATCCAAAGGTTTATGGTGTGGTAGTGCGGGCGGGCAGAAGGCGCGGTGTCCTTTTGCCGGACATCAATGGAGTTGACACGGTTCAAGATCAGCTTAGCATAGCCAAAAGAAAGGCTGGGATCGGGGACCATGAGGAGGTCAAAATCCAGCGATTTACCGTACGTAGATACAAAGAGCCTTGATGATCTACAGGAGGCCTCCTTTTGGTCACCAGAGCGAGATGGTTGCCGGTGCAACCTGTGTTTCCATCGTTGCTTTCTAACCGAGGGCAGGTGGGGTTATTGTGGCGTCCGGTGCTTTAAAGGGGGTGCCCTGCGTTCCCCCTTTTCCGGCTTTTTCTCCGGTGTTGCAGTGGATCCGGTGGAGAAGAAGCCCCTGTATCACTGGCGTCCTGGAAGCTTAATCCTATCCCTCGGGAGCATAGGGTGTAATCTGAAGTGTCCTTTCTGTCAGAATCACCAAATATCGCAAATAAGTGACGGTCGCTACGATGGCAAGTTATTAGCGCTATCCCCTCCAGATATTGAGAGTCTAGCCATCGAGGCTGGGGTATCCGCAGTGGCCTTTACTTACAACGAACCTCTTGTCCACATGGAGTATCTTATTAAAGCCTGTGGTTATTTGAAGGCAAGGGGTTTGGCCACAGTGTTGGTGACCAACGGCACCGTTAATTTGCCCCCCCTTTATGAGCTTAAGGGGTTGATTGACGGTGCAAACGTGGACGTCAAAGCGTTCTCCAAGGAAGGATATGATCATGTCGGCGGAGACATTAGCAGCGTGGTCAAATCCGTGGAGGCATTGATCTCCATGGGGGTTCATGTGGAGATAACCCATCTCTTGGTTCCAGGCCTTTCAAACCATGTTGAATTTGAGAAAATGGTTCGTTGGATTACCGGTCTCTCCAGATTGATCCCTCTACACATATCTGCATACCATCCTGCCTACTTGATGAAGACAAGGCCTATCCCAGTAACTGAAATAGACCGCTTTGTGGAGATTGCAAGGGAACACCTATTTAATGTATACGTAGGCAACATTCCTGAAAGGGCCCTGAACGTTACCAAATGTCCCAATTGTGGCGAAGACATAATTGTCAGGATGGGCTATAATGTGGTAGCTAATTATTTAGACACATTGGGAAATTGCGGCTTATGCGGATCTAAGGTGGGGATAGCGCTTCCCTGAACGCTTAGAATTTATACCCTGCTCCCAATGTGGTCAAAGGTCTTCCAAGGGGGTTTTAGAGATGGCTAATAGGGTAGTGGAGCTCAATGGTCATGGCTTGACTCTGGAGGATGTGGTTGGGGTTGCGAGGTACGGTTGGCAGGTTGCGCTTGACCCTTCCGCCGTGGCGTTTGTTGAAAGAGGTTCTAAAGCGGTAAGCAAGTGGGTCGATCAAGGAAGGGTGGTATATGGCATAACCACTGGGTTTGGTGATTTAGCCAACGTTTCTATACCATCAGACAAGAGCCAACTGCTGCAGCGCAATCTGTTACTGAGCCATGCCTGCGGTACGGGGGACCCCTTCCCGGAGGACCTGGTGAGGGCCATAATGCTACTTAGGATCAATACCCTAACCAGGGGGTTTTCTGGAATAAGCCTTCCAACCCTAATGCAGCTGGTTAATTACCTTAACCTTGGAATACACCCGGTGATACCCTCGCAGGGCTCGGTTGGAGCCAGCGGAGATCTATGCCCGCTATCTCACCTGGCAATTACCCTACTAGGGGAAGGGGAGGTCTTCTTCAAGGGCCGCAGGATGCCTACCATGGAGGCTCTTAACGAAGTGTCTCTTAGCCCCATAGAGCTTGGCCCTAAAGAGGGGTTGGCTTTGAACAACGGCACTACGGTGATGACTGCCATTGCGGCACTATGTGTTGTTGATGCCCAGGCCCTCTTAAAGACTGCGGACATCACCGCCGCGGTATCCTTGGAGGCCCTCCATGGGGTTCCCTATGCCTTTGATAAGCGTACCCACGATCTGCGTCCTCATTTGGGACAAAGGATCGTGGCGTCTAACATGAGGCGTCTCATTGAAGGAAGCGAGATCGTGGAGAAATACAAGGGTAACCGGGTGCAGGACGCCTATTCACTACGCTGTATTCCCCAGGTGCATGGAGCAAGCAGGGATGCTGTGGAGTACGTTAGGCAGAAGGTGGAGATCGAGATAAATTCCGTAACGGACAACCCCCTCATATTCCCATCCGATGACGAGGCCATAAGCGGCGGCAACTTCCATGGCCAGCCCATGGCTATAGCTATGGACTTCTTCGGGATAGCTGTGGCTGAGATAGCCAACATATCGGAGCGCAGGATAGCCCGCCTTGTAGATCATAAGCTGTCTGGGCTACCGCCCTTCTTAGTCAAGGATAGCGGCGTCAACAGCGGATTCATGATACCCCAATACACCGCCGCGTCGATCGTATCGGAGAACAAGGTCCTTGCTCACCCCTCATCGGTGGATTCCATACCCACCTCAGCAAACCAGGAGGATCATGTCTCCATGGGTACCTATGCGGCCAGGAAAGGACGCAATATATTGGAGAACACAAGAAAGGTGGTGGCTATAGAGCTCCTTACCGCAGCCCAGGGACTTGACTTCTCCATGCCCCTCAACCCGGGAAGAGGAACAAAGGCAGCCTACAGCTGCATCAGGAGGAGGATACCATTCATGGAGAAGGACGCCTACATACATCCCATGATATGTGAAGCCTTGTCATTGGTGAATGAAGGAGCTATCTTAGAGGCGGTTGAGTCCGTCATAGGCCCGCTGGACTAGTGCATTAGGCACTGAAGAAACCAAATCGTTGGGAGGTATCAAAGTTGGAAAAAGCCTTTGTGGAATGTGTACCCAACTACAGCGAAGGTCGCAGGAAAGAAGTTATAGAGGCCATAGTGGAGCCTTTCAAGAACAGGCAAGGGGTTTATCTCTTCGATTATAGAGCTGATGAGGACCATAACCGCTTAGTCGTCAGCCTGGTAGGGGATCCCGATTCTCTTCAGGAAGCCATCATAGAGTCCGCTAAGATCGCTCAATCTCACATAGATATGAACAACCATAAAGGGGCACATCCGAGGATTGGTGCGGTGGATGTTATCCCGTTTACCCCGATCTCAGGCATAACCATGGAGGAATGTGTGGAGTTGGCCAGGGGGTTTGGCAGACGATACCATGAGGCTACCGGTATCCCCGTCTACTATTACGAGGATGCCGCATTGAAACCGGATCGCAAGAAACTGGAGGTCATAAGGAAGGGACAATATGAAGCGTTAAAGGACGAGGCAGTCAGTAATCCCGAGAGGCAACCTGATGTAGGGGGACCGGCACTTCACCCCACCGCTGGGGCCACCGTCATAGGGGCTAGGAAGTTCTTGGTTGCTTTTAATGTAAACTTGGGGACCACCAACTTGGATGTGGCCAAGAAGATAGCATCCTACGTGAGGGCATCCAGCGGAGGGTTCTGTCACGTGAAGGGCATAGGAGTGGCCTTGGAGGATAAGGGCATGGTACAGGTTAGCATGAACCTGGTGGATTACGAGAAGAACTCCCTTTACCGGGTGCTTGAGACCATAAGGATGGAGGCCAAGCGCTACGGCGTGCCAGTTGTGGAGACTGAGATATACGGCATGATACCCGCTGGAGCCATCTTGGATAGCGCAGCCTATTATATGCAAGTGGCCGATTTTGATCCCCAGCAGGTTATAGAGCTTAGGTTGCTCAAGCTGATGGGAGAGGGTTTGAAATGACCGTAAAGCTCTTTCGTAACGCTAGGATATACACTCCCCAAGCTGGAACTGCTCCCCTGCGGGGGGTGGAACAGGGAAGGATTCGGGAGATAGAACTGGGGGCTATCCTCTGTAGAGATGGGATAATTGAAATGGTGGGACCGGAGGAGGAAGTGCTTGCCTATGCTTCCTCCCTTGAGGTCAATCAAGAGATAAACCTCCATGGCAAATGTGTGATACCAGGTTTAGTCGATCCCCACACTCACATGTGTTTCGCCTCGAGGAGGGAAGAAGAGTTTTCCAAGAGGTTGCATGGGGTCCCATATCTTGAGATATTGAGGTCCGGCGGAGGGATATTATCGTCCGTGAGGGCAGTTAGAACCTCGAGCGATCAAGATCTATACGAGGTAACCAAGACGAACGCCATCAATGCCCTTAAACACGGAACCACCACTGTGGAGATAAAAAGCGGCTATGGATTGGATACTGAATCGGAGCTTAGGATGCTCAGCGTCATAAACCGGGTTGGGAAAGAAACCCATTTAGACGTGGTTGCAACTTTTATGGGGGCTCATGCGGTGCCCGAGGACTTTAGGAACAACCCGGATAAGTTCGTGGACCTGTTATGCGGCGAGGTGATACCCGCCGCTGCAGAGCAGGGCATAGCTCGCTTCTGCGACGTGTTCTGTGAGGATGGTGTGTTCTCGGTTGATCAGTCCCGCAGGATATTGTCATGTGCGAGGAGCAACGGGTTCGAACTTAAGATCCATGCCGATGAGGTGCATGATTTAGGCGGAGCTTCTCTTGCAGCAGAACTCCGTACTTTATCCGCAGAGCATCTCTTGGCCGCTTCCGATGAGGGTTTGAATGCCATGGCAGAAGCAGGAGTCATAGCTGTACTCCTTCCTGCGACCGCTTACAGCCTCAAAAAACCATATGCAAGGGCCCGCAGGATGATCGAGCTTGGGGTGCCAGTGGCTCTAGCCACCGATTGTAACCCTGGGTCATGCTTCTGCGAGTCCATGCAGTTTGTCTTTGGCCTTGCGGTGATGAATATGGGCATGTCAGTGGAGGAGGCATTGGTTGGCTGTACGTTAAACGCTGCTCATGCGATAGGCATGGGACACCTGGTAGGATCCCTAGAGGAGGGGAAACTGGCGGATTTCGTGGTGTTGGATGGGAAGACCCCGGCTACCATGGCCTACCATGTTGGGGCTAACTCGGTGCTTGAAGTTTACAAGCGGGGAGAGAAAGTGGTATAGCCCCCAATTAGGGTTACAGCACTAAAAAATCTTCTGGGAGGATTAGCCATAATGAGTCTTCAAGATATGACGGTTAAATCGTTTGTTGAAGAATTAGCGTCCGATTCCCCTGCCCCTGGCGGAGGTAGCGTTGCGGCCCTCTGCGGAGCCCTCGGTGGAGCGTTGGCAACGATGGTGGCACGGCTTACCGTTGGCAAGGAAAAGTACAAAGAGTCCTGGGATGTGATGGAGAAGGTGATTTCCGACGGGTTGGCTCTTAACAAGAAGTTCTTGGAGCTAATGGAAGAGGACACGGAATCCTTCAATCAGTTTATGGCGGCTAGGAAAATGCCTAAGGATACGGATCAAGAAAAGGCCGCAAGGGCACAGGCGATCGCAGAGGCCTCTAAGAGAACCGCTATGGTTCCTCTGGCAACCCTGAGGAGCTGTGAAGCGCTGGCAGAGATAGCCCTCGAAGCTGCGAGGAGTGGGAATCCCAACGCGGTAACCGACGCTGGCACCGCCGCCCTTTTGGCACGGGCAGCGGCTAAGGCGGCGGCTTACAACGTTTTCATCAACCTGCCAGGCATAGACGACCAGGACTTCGTAAGGACCTGTGAGGATAGCGTAAGGACATGCCTTGATAAGGTAGCCAAGATTGGGGCGGAAGTGGAGGAGCTCTTAGCCCAAAAGCTGGGCATATAAGGCATAACCCCTATATAAACATCTATGAAAGTAATGCTAAACTACGACGCAACCGGGATGGTTAATAGGGTTTGCGTCGTAGTTTCCTTATGGGGGTGATGCACTTGAAGATAAGGGTCGGAGGAATAATAACAGGCCCCGAGGGGCTGCTGTTAATGCGCTATCGTCACGGGGGAGGTGATGTCTATTGCATCCCCGGCGGCGGAGTAGATGATGGCGAGTGGCTGGACTGTGCACTCATTAGAGAGTTACTAGAGGAACTGGACATCTCCGTATCCGTTGGCCCCATTTTAGCGCTGGCCCAGGGAGGACCCATGGGTAACAAAGTGCCTACCCTCCACGTGCTCTTCTCCTGTACCATAACAGGCGGGATCCCACATCTTAATCCTGAAGAGACTTCTGCAAACGAGGTATGTTGGATACCCCTAGATGAACTTGATGGCCTAGTCCTATATCCAGACGTTAAGGGGATCATCAAGACATCGCTTAGGTTTAGCGGCACTACTGATACACCTAAACCACTAAGCGATCTTGAGATCCCCTACGTTAAGCTGCCTGTCCGAAGATGGCTTTGATACTTGGAGTTAAAAAAATCTCAGCCCGAGAGCAGGATCACAACCCCCTCTGCTCTGAAAAGACAAATCCCCTGTTAAGGTGATTTGAATCTCCCAAGAGGGCCAGCTTGGGGATACCTTCGATAAACCTTATCACCGTAAGGCTTGCGTTGGGTATTATAAACCGCCAAAACGAGTCCAAGGGGGCCTGTAAGACGTTGCAAAGGATGACCTTTATAACCGCGTCATGGGTTACTAGACACACGGTTCCATCCTTAGTAGATAATCTGTCTTTAGTAACCCCGATAGCCCTATTTGCCCTTTGGGCAACTTGATCAAGGTTCTCCCCGTTTGGCATGGTGACCTCTGACGGACGAATCCTCCAAAGGCGCAGGAGGTCGGGCCACTTCGCGAGGACTTCTTCGAAAAGCAACCCCTCCCAATCGCCGTGGTTTATTTCTGCAAGGTCCTCCCAAATCTCCAAATCCGGCATGCCCATATTCAACTGGGCTAAGGCCTCAGCGGTTTTCAATGCCCTGCTTAAGGGGCTTGAGACTATCAGATCTACATTGACATCTCTCAACCTAGATGCTAAAGCCAATGCCTCTTGAGAACCAACTTCGTTAAGGGGTACGTCAATCCTCCCTTGAAATCGACCCTCTCTGTTCCAATCGGTCTGACCATGCCTAATCAAGACTAGATTCATCACAGATCCTCCTTCAACGAGACCGTGGTGGCCCAGATGAGGTCCACATCCTCTCTGAGGGTTTTGAGCAGGTCTTCGCTAAGGTCTTGATCTATCTGCATCGCTGCTAGGGCAAGGCCGCTCTCATTCTTTCTACCTAAAGCGAAGTTCGCTATGTTGACGTTGGCCCTGCCAAGCAAAGTCCCCACCTTGCCTATTACACCAGGCCTATCGTGGTTCTGGAATAGCAAAATCTTGCCCGAAGGTATCAGATCGAGCCAGTAATCGTTTATTCTAACCACCCTTTGTCTGCCTTCCTCTGTAACTGTTCCCATAAGCCGGACGGAACCCTTCTCTGTGGTTATGACCACTTCTATGACGTTCCTATAGGTGTTGGATTCTCCCGTGCCCTCCTCGATATCTATGCCCTTATCCCGGGCAATAAGCGGGGCTATCATATAGTTAACCTCAGCTCCATGCCGTACCTCCAGAAGCCCCTTAAGGAAAGCCACGGTGTAGGGTTTCAATCTAAATGGTGCATCGAACTTTATCGGCTCATCTTCCTCTTGAAATACAGGCCCTCTGAGCACCAAGCTGCAGGATTTCACGGCCCCTTTTGTTAGATCCGCCATATGGGTGCCCAGTATGCCGAGGTTTCTAGATAAGGCCAGGAACTTTTTTTTCAAGTCTGATAGCCGATGCTTCATAAATGGCAGGTTGACCGCATGCTCATACGGTTCACCTCTTAACGCCGCCAGCAGATTTTGTGCAGCTATCCTGGCGACTGCCGATTGGGCCTCGAAAGTATTGGCCCCTATATGCGGGGTCAATACCACCCTGTCTCTAACGTCCTCGCTTAAAATAGGATGGTCACTGCTAACCGGCTCATGCCCATATACATCTATGGCCACCCCTGATAACCTTCCATCTTTTAGCGCGTTGTAGCAAGCGACCTCATCCATCAAGCCGCCTCTTGCGCAGTTTATCAGGTAAGCCCCTCGCTTAACGGTTCTTATGCGATTTTCGTCCAACATTCCCCTGGTCTCATCAGTTAGAGGGACATGAATTGTCACCACATCTGCGATAGCAAGCCCATCTTCAAGGCTATCAACCCGTGCTACCCCAAGGTTATCCATCTTAACCTCCGGCACGTAGGGATCATATGCGTAAACCTCCATGCCAAAAGCCCTTCCCCTGATAGCCACTTGGCTACCGATCTTCCCCAAACCTATGATGAAGAGCTTTTTAGCATGAAGCTGGTGCCCCATGAAGCTCTTTCTATCCCATTTGCCCGCCAAGATGGAGGCATGAGCCTGTGGCACCCTTCGTACGAGGCTTAACATGAGGGCCATAGTGTGATCCGCTGCAGACAGGGTGTTACCCGTAGGGGCGTTTATCACTACAATACCCCTCTTGCTTGCCTCCATAAGGTCTACGTTATCCACCCCAACCCCTGCTCTTGCTACCACCTTAAGCTTGGGCGCCGATTCAAGCACGTGGACATCTATGGCGGTGCCGCTCCTAGTTAGCAAGGCATCCGCGTCTGCAAGTTCTGCCAAAAACTCCTCCTTGGATATACCAACCCTTTCAACCAGGGTCACATCTGCGGCGTCTCGCAGGATTTTAAGGCCTTCCTCATGGATCGATTCGGTAACCAAGACCTTCCACACGGCAACTCACCTCTCGCTCATAATCTTATTCGCCGTTTCAAGGGCACAGCCGACATCGGCCCTTACTCCAAGATCATTTAAGGCTCTCCATAGGGATCCTATGATCATGCAAACCTCCGGCCAGTCCATATCCGTATAATGGGCAATTCTGATGAGGCTGTCCTTAAGCCCCCCTTGCCCTCCCGCCACTTGAAGCCCCATGCCCTTTAGACTTGAGCGAACTCCATTGGCTAGATTAGGGGGCATTTTTATAGCGGTTAAGCCAGGGGATCTCCTGTTTGGGGATTTAACCAAGAGGTCCAATCCCATTGCTTCCACGGCAGCGCATAGGGCCCTAGAAATGCGGGCCCGACTTTTCCACCATTCTTCCTTGCCAGAACTAAGGATGATCTCAACCCCCTTTAGTAGCTGGGCATACAGGGATACCGGGGGAGTGTATGGAGTTTCCGGAGCATCGGTTAAGTTTTTCTTATATAACTTCAAATCCATGGAGTAGGAAGGGCACCGTACCTCTTGGGCTCTACTCCAAGCCCGCTTGGATAGCCATACCAATCCGACCCCCGGGGGGGCCATCAATCCCTTCTGTGAAGAGGCGGCTACACCATCAATGCCCCACCTTTCGGGAAGGCAAGGCATAGCCCCTGCGGAGCTTACCGCATCCAAAAGTATCAATGGCCCATCCTTAGGAACAGATCCCGCCAGATCTTCTACCGGGTTAAGCACCCCAGTGGACGTCTCATTGTGGGTCAGAAGTATTGCCCTCGCGTTTGGGAAACGTTCCAACGCTTCTAACAGGTGGTGGACCTCCAACGATTCCCCCCAGGGTACGTCTATGATCTCCAGGGAAGCCCCGCACCTTGACGCTATCTCACGGAATCTTTCGCCGAAGAATCCGCAAGATATTGATATGACCCTATCACCCGGGGATATCAAGTTCCCGCAAAGAGCGTCCAACGCTCCCGTACCTGATCCAGGTATCGGGATTGGAGGCTCTTCAACCTCAAAGAGACGGGATAATTGGTGAAGCAGGTCAGAATAGAGGCTGGAGAACTCAGGCCCCCTGTGGGATATCATCCGCATGCTGCCGCGAATAGATACGTCAAAGGGGACTTCAACTGGTCCTGGGGTTAATAGCATTCTCAATTTTATCTACCTCCTCTTTTAACCCCTCTAGAGCCAAATAAAAGCTCCATTACAGAGGGGTTTGATATCAAGAAGCGAATCTTTAAAAAGAGCGGGGGAGGTTCGTAGCAGCCTCCCCCGCTAAAGATAACCCTCTAATCTGCTAAATTTAGCTCTATCACGGGATTTCATCTATATCGGGGGCCCAGGTACGATGTATGATCCAACCGTATCCTCTCCAGAATTTGAAGAGGACCAAGAGAGGGAACCTGAGTGGGAAGAAAAACGATAACCTAAAGCCTCCGTATTGAGTGCCTGAGAGGTTGTGGAGCACATCTTTAGATTGCGAAGTAATGACATGATATGCACCGGCTTCACCTCTCTTCGTAAAATTTGGTTGCTTATACCATGGGCGACCTCGACAAGTCAAGCATTAAACTAGTTAAGTCATGTATATATGGATACGGAACATTAGTGTATAATGATAAACCTATTCTACTTTGCGAAAGGGGCTTTCTTTATTGAGGGGAAAGGAGTGGCTTTTTTTATCCCTAGGAGTGATCCTGTTCCTTGGGTTTTTGGTGGGGCTATCTTTTGTTGTGCCATCTGAGAATTGGTATCGCATGCCCCCGGGGGGATCCGCTGCTATAACCGTGGAGATACCCCAGGGGAGTTCTGCAAAAGATGTGGCGAGGATCCTCTTTAATGCTGGCATAGTCTCCAACGATACGGAACTACTTGGTTGGATGAAGCGGCTTGGTTTTGACCGGAGCATAAAGCCCGGATCCTACAGGATTGAACCCGGCTCACCTTGGGAGGTAGCCATGCGGTTAAAGATGGCATTCCCTGAAGGAAGACAGATAACCATAATACCGGGTTACGATCGCATCGACCTTCTTAAGTTCTTCGACCTAAGGACCTGGGAATTAGCCCTTAAGGATGATGAAGCCTTCTTCCCCCCGGTTAGGCCTATTCTTCCAGATGAACCTTGGGACAGGATCGCTTTCCTGGCCCCTGATACTTATTTCGTAGGGTACGGGGATGAGACGGTCCGAAGGCTCATCAGGTTGGCTTCAAAGGCTTGGTGGGAGCGGGTTGGGACACATCACACGGGGCTAACAAAGGACCGTGCCCTATCTACGGCGACCCTGGCATCAATAGTGGAGAGGGAGGCCAAGCTTGATAGGGAAAGGCCCCTGATGGCATCGGTTTTTGTAAATAGGCTTAACAAGGGCATGCCCCTACAATCCTGTGCAACCGTGGTTTACGCTTGGAAGTTAAGGGGAGAGAAGAAAACGCACCTCTCTTTTGACGACCTTAAGGTAACATCACCCTATAATACATACATCCAGAGGGGATTGCCTCCTGGGCCTATAGGAATACCGGGGATCCAATCATGGAGCGCTGCGTTAGCCCCCGCCAGCTCAAAGTTTCTCTTCTTTAGGCTTGGGGAAGGTGGAAGTCACCGATTTTCGGAGACGTTCGACGAGCATGTGAGGAATCGCCATGAGAAATAGCAGGACCTATTCCGCCCGAAAGGAAGGGTGGCTTAAATCTCTGATCACGCTTATAAAGCTTGATGACTGGGTTTGGGATTGGCTAGCAATCCTATCATTTTTACTATCCCTTTTCCTTGGGGCCTCCCTTTTCACCGCTTGGACCGGAGATCTGGGAAGGGCCGTTAGGAATTGGATGATAGATCACGTTGGTATCTCGATAATAGTACCCATACTTTTCATGGCTTACGCATCATGGGCAAGGCTCTTTAGATATCAAGTCCCCAACATCCGGGGACAGGCCCTAGGGGCTTTATCGCTAACCATAAGTCTAGCTCTAATGCTCGCCATGTGGTCCGAGGCTTTCGGACACAAAAGGCTTCTGGAGCTTTCCGGGTTTTTAGGCCGATCCATAGGGCTAAGGGCGTTTCACCTTCTGGGGCCCTTTGGGGCTACGTTACTAGGGTTGCTGTGCTGTCTAATAACCGTAGGTGCATTCAGTGGGGAATCCCCATCAGAGGTTATGAACTTCATAGCCATGATCTTAGCCAATGCAACAGCTTGGTCCAAGGATCGTTTTAGAGCGTTAAACATACTATTGAGGATTACCACCCCCACCAAAAGCAACAAAGAGCAAGGACTCACAGGCTCTGATGATTTTAAGAACTCTGCCGCGCCACTTTGCTCCGAGGAAGAAGGTTATGAGACTGCGGGAGATTACATGGGAGGTCGGAGCATCGAATCGGACAACCCTTTTCTCCTAGAGGAGGGGACATTGGAGGATGTTCAAGCTGATAACCTGAGCAACGATGAAGTGGATCCTTCCTTATCGGCAGAACCGATCAAACCAGGGCTGTTCCCACCACCTCTGGATATAATCGGTCCTCCGAATCACCGGGACGATGATCTGGATCAGGAGCAGATGGATGTCATGGCAGATAGGATATTATCTTCACTGAGGGACTTCGGGGTGGAAGCCGAGCTTGGAGAGACCCAGATAGGGCCCACGGTGATCCAGTTCAGGATCCAACTCGCCCCGGGTATCAAGGTAAGTAAGGTGGCATCCCTTGCTAACGATCTTGCTTTGGCTTTGGCCGTTCCAAGCCTTCGCATAGAGGCGCCAATCCCTGGCAAACCGTACGTAGGGGTTGAAATACCCAACCCAGAGAGAAGGTCCGTGTCACTCCGAGAGGTAATGGAGTCCGAGGCGTTTTCAAGGCCTAGGGGGGATCTTCCCTTGCCGTTAGGGGTTTCCATAGACGGATCCCCCATGGTGTCATTCCTTGAGGACCTTCCCCATCTTTTGGTAGCCGGAACGACCGGCTCCGGGAAGAGCGTTTTCATAAACTCATGTATAGTAGGACTTTGCTCGTCAAAGCCCCCATCGGATCTTAGACTGATACTAATAGATCCTAAACGGGTTGAGATGGCCATATACGACCGCTTGCCTCACATATTGACCAAACCGGTTGTGGATTCAAAAAAGGCGGTTCAGGCACTGGCTTGGTGCATTCGAGAGATGGAGAACCGCTACGACACCTTCTCACGATTTAAGGTAAGGAATCTATTGGCATATAACAAAAAGGTACTTCCCGCGGAGAGGTTACCGCAGGTGGTAGTGGTGGTGGATGAGTTAGCGGATCTTATGATGACCGCCCCAAGGGAAGTTGAAGACTACATATGCCGCTTGGCTCAGATGGCCAGGGCCACGGGCATACATCTGATTTTAGCTACTCAGAGGCCATCTGTTAACGTGATAACAGGCCTTATAAAGGCTAACGTGCCTGCTAGGGTGGCGTTCTCGTTACCAAGCCAAGCGGACTCAAGGACCATATTGGATTCTGCAGGAGCCGAAAAGCTACTTGGGAAAGGGGACATGTTGTTCCTTTCCTCAAGATTCCCTAAGCCGATAAGGCTTCAGGCCCCTTGGATAGACGAGATCTATATAAGCCGATGGCTTGACCACTTGGTATCAACTTTTGGCGAGCCTCAAGTTATAGACATAGAAGATCAAGAAAACGGTAACTCAAGCGGAGATGCTAGCCTGGACGATCCGTTGCTCGAGGAGGCGATACGCATTGTCCTCTCTTCCGGGGTAGCATCTGCCAGCAGCCTGCAAAGGAGGCTTAGGGTGGGCTTTACCAGAGGAGCTCGTCTCATAGACACCATGGAGCAGCTCGGCATCGTGGGCCCGCCGGATGGGGCAAGGCCGAGGGAAATACTGGTTGACGAGGATAGCGCCATGGAAATACTTAGGGAGGCCAGAGGGGATTAGATAATGATATTCAATTTTCCATCCGTAGGGTTGCGTCTGAATGCACCCTTGCCCCATTCAGAGGATGATGGATCTACACGAGGAGTTGTAATGGTTCTTGGAGGCAGGAAGCCATCTCCTTTCTTACTTGAGGACCTTAAAAACTTGGGTTGGGAGCTTTGGGCGGTGGACAAGGGGCTAGAGTCTTGCAAACGGGTGTGCTGGAGACCGTCTATGGTCTTGGGTGATATGGATAGCGTCCATTCAGAGGCCTTAAACTGGGCCCAGAGGCTAGGAGTTCCCATGGATGTTCACCCGGTGGATAAGGATCTTACGGACTTTCAATTGGCGCTAGAGAGGGCATCTAAGATAAGTTCATTATCGCAGGGAGAAGCAGTCCCAGTGTTAGCAACTGGTTGCGTTCGGGGGAAGGCTGGATCACCTAATGAGCTCTATGATGAGCTTCTGCTATGCCCGTGGGGTTGTGCCAGTTGGCATGGTAGATCATCGGGAAATGGCTTTCATATTGAGAGGGGAAGAGAAGATTTCCTTGGAGTTTAATCCTCATGGCATGCCTAAGAACATATCGTTGCTGCCATTGGAAGATTGCTCGGGGGTAAGCATAGGAGGGGTTAAATGGGAGCTTCAGGATGCCCTTTTAAGAAAATGTCTGCCCTTCGCAATCAGCAATAAGCCAACATCCCGCAGGGTCTACGTATTCTCTAGAACTGGCGTTTTGATCGCATACCTTCAATGGCGTTAGTTAAAAAACACGCACGAGTTGAGTTTGATCCGCACCCCTTAAGGCTGTCAATTATCTACCGAAGCCACTGAAGAGGGGGAACCCAATGGGATCATGGGGCGTAACAACACAGAGAAAAAGGGCCGTCCTAGACGGCCCTACGAACTACACCGGAACGGAGACACTTGGTACAGACCTTGAGTCGGCGGGTCTCACCGCAACCCAGGTCCACCCGCACGGTCCTTAAGTTGATTAGCCAACGGCGGCGGGTGTGACGATTAGAGTGGCTGACGGCATTGCCCGTCTGTGGCCCTCTCCCGCAGCAATCGCAGATCCTGGACATTCGTTTCCCTCCCTCCGCTTGTGGCGACAACTGAGCTCGAGCATTGTATCATGGACGGTAGGATAGAAGCAACATAGTAAAAGAAAGGCGCTGGAGGTGCTGTAGTTGTCATTTACTGAAGACCTGTCGAAGCTAGAGGTAATAGTTGCTAGATTGGAAAGGGACGATCTACCTCTCGAAGAGGCCCTCAATGTCTATGAAGAGGGAGTTATAATAGCCAGGAGGTGTTTTGAGTTCCTTCAAGACGCCCGCCGCAGGATAGACATCCTTAGCGAAGATGGGACGGAAAAGCCTTTAAACCTGTGAACATAAATCGTAGCTTGGGGGAGTAGATGGTGAACGCTATCAGGTTGGTAGATGTATCCTCTATGGAAGAACTTAACCTCTACATGCGTCATGTTGGGGATGAGGTGGAATGCGAGATAAAGGCAATTAATTCTTCGTTGCCAAGCGACATGCCAAATCGTCTTTGGTCCTCTATGGATTACTCCCTTTCTGGCGGAGGCAAAAGGTTAAGGCCCATCCTTTGCATGGCAACGGCGGAGGCTTTCGGCGTGTCCAGAAAGGATGTCATGCCGATGGCCCTTGCCTATGAAATGGTTCACACCGCCTCCCTGATCCATGATGACCTTCCATGTATGGACAACGACGACATGCGCAGAGGTAGGCCTACAAATCACAAAGCTTACGGAGAAGCATTGGCATTGCTAGCCGGGGATGCTCTGTTGGCATGGGCCTTCCAATATGCGATTGACGGGCTTAGGGAGAACCGTTTCCCCTCTGATTTGATATTAGCCGCGGTTTTAAGCTTGGCTAGGGCAACCGGGCCCGAGGGAATATGTGGTGGGCAGTCCATGGACATGGGCTTTGAGCTCGAAGTGAACAATCTGGATCCAGT
Source organism: Thermanaerovibrio velox DSM 12556 (assembly GCF_000237825.1). Lineage (NCBI taxonomy): Bacteria > Thermotogati > Synergistota > Synergistia > Synergistales > Synergistaceae > Thermanaerovibrio > Thermanaerovibrio velox. The sequence continues at coordinate 933,425 of NZ_CM001377.1, read as the reverse complement.
GGATAGGGTTTTAAGGGTGGCCACTTACAAAACGGGGGTTTTGATATCCTCTGCCCTGGAAAGTGGAGCCATCCTGGCCAACGCAAATGAGGAAGATCTACTCAAGTTGAAGAACTACGGCATTTCTCTAGGAGTAGCGTTCCAGGTTGCTGATGACATTTTGGACGTTATAGGCAAGAGTGAGGACTTAGGCAAGACGGCAGGTAAGGACCAGGCTCAGGGCAAGACCACCTTTGTGTCAGTACACGGGATTGATGGGGCAAGGAGGATCTTGGCTGATCTATCCGACAAGGCCAAGGGATGGGCAGCGGAGCTCCCCTGTGCAGCGGTCTTTTTGTTTACTGGTTAGAAAAACTAATGGAGAGGACACGATGAGCTTGCACGGCAGCATGAGCCAAGATACAGGGGGAGTCTTGTGGAACCTTAAAGGGCCACAGGAGATCAAGAACCTCAGCAAATCACAGGTTGGAATACTATGTAAAGAGGTAAGGGACCTCATATGTCAGGTTACCCTTAGCAACGGGGGGCACTTGGCTTCCTCCTTGGGGGCAGTGGAGCTGATAGTATCTCTCTTGAGGAGCTTCTCCCCCCCGGAGGATAAGATCATTTTTGATGTCGGGCATCAGGCTTATGCGTATAAAATATTAACCGATCGTCGAGATGTATTTAAAACTCTACGGCAGAAGGATGGGATAGCGGGATTTCCTCGTCGCAAGGAGAGCCCCTACGATGCCTTTGATGTAGGTCATAGCAGCACGTCAATATCTGCCGCGTTGGGTATGGCAAAGGCTAGGGAATCGTTAGGGGAAAAGGGGCATGTGGTAGCAGTCATAGGGGACGGGGCGTTGATCAACGGGTTGGCATTCGAGGGGTTAAACAACGTTACCCCCCTTGGTACTAAGGTTATAATAATCTTAAACGATAATAAGATGTCCATAAACCACAGGGTCGGCGGCATGGCGGAGCACTTAGCTAAGCTGTCCGCAAGCAGCACATACCAGGACATCAAACAGCGGGTAAAAAAGGCCCTAAGGGAGGCCCAAGGTGGCCAAAAGCTGGAGGACCTGATCGGTCGCTGGAAGGGTAAGATTAAGTCCTTGCTACTACCCCCCAACATATTTGAGGAAATGGATATAACCTACTGGGGGCCTTTCGACGGGCACGATGTAGACGAGATGGACCGGGTATTTACCTGGGCAAAGGAATATCCTGAATCGGTTTTAATTCACGTTATAACTAAGAAGGGGAAGGGGTATCAAAGGGCGGAGGTATCCCCCACGGTCTTTCATGGGGTATCCCCTTCTTTCGTAGGCAGAGAAGATAAGACCGAGGATGGGACCTTGAACGTTAAGACCCAGGATTGGAGCTCTCTTGCCGCATCCATAGCGGAGGAGATGGCAGCGAAAGACCCTAGGGTGGTGTGTTCCACCGCCGCCATGAAGGAGGGTAGCAAGCTCGGCAAATTTGCGAACTCCTTCCCGGATCGTTTCTTCGATGTTGGAATAGCGGAGTCTCATCTGATAACCTTTGCCGCCGGAATGGCCGCAGAGGGCATGATTCCCCTGGTATTCATATACTCTACGTTTCTTCAGCGGGCAATGGACCAGTTGGTTCACGACGTTTGCCTTCCGGGGCTTCCAGTGTTGCTTTGCGTGGATAGGGCAGGCTTAGTGGGAGAAGACGGAGAGACCCATCAGGGACTTTTGGATGTTTCGTGGGGGAAGTGTATACCAAACCTAACCTTGATGTCTCCAAGAGACGGCGAGGATCTTCGGTTCATGATGTCCGAGTGGCTCAAATCTCCAGGCCCAGCCCTTATAAGGTATCCTAAGGGAGCAGTTAAAACGGCAAAACGCATGGTTGCCCCCTGGGGAAGACTGGAGGTTATAAGGAACGGCAGGGACATATGCCTCGCGGGATACGGAAGTACCGTATCAACCATAGAGGCCGCAGCGGATATCCTGGGGTCAAGGGGAATGGATCCCACGGTGTTAGATCTCAGATTCCTTAAACCGCTAGACCATCAGGGAATGATAGACGTCTTATCTAGGCATCGCTTAGTGGTTGTGGCAGAAGAGGGCTACCGTTTAGGTGGTATGGGGGAGACCATATGCCGCCTAAGTTCGGAGCGTGGGCTTCGATGCAGGGTTATCACCATGGGCGTGTCAGACAGATTTGTGCCCCACGCTAAAAGACAAGAACAGTTGGAGGAGGAGGGGCTAACCCCTCATGGGGTGGTCCAGATGCTAGATGAAATCTCAAAGGATTAGGCTAGACTCCCTTTTGGTGAGGCGAGGAGTTGCCACATCCAGGGAGGAAGCAAAGAGGTTGATAGAAGCAGGGGTTGTAAGGATAGATGGCGTTGTAGCCTCAAAACCATCTTGCATGGCTGCTATGACATCAACGGTGGACGTCGTTGAAATTTCCAAGGAAGAAAAATGGGTGAGCCGGGGAGCTTACAAGCTTTTGCGGGGATTGGATATGTTCCAGGTTAGCCCGTTTAACCTGGTATGCGTTGACGTAGGGGCCTCCACGGGAGGTTTTACGCAGGTTTTGCTAAGGCGAGGGGCTTCAAGGGTGTACTCAGTAGATGTGGGGTACGGTCAATTGGCATGGTCCTTAAGGAATCATCCCAGGGTAGTTGTTTTGGAGAGGACTAACGCAAGATCCTTATCTAGGGAGGTAATACCGGAGCCATGTGGTCTAGGGGTTTGCGACGTGTCCTTCATATCGTTGAAGCTGATACTTCCAAGCCTCTTTTCCGTTATGGACCCGATTGGTCACGTCATAGCCTTGGTAAAGCCACAGTTCGAGGTGGGACGAGAGAGAGTTGGCAAGAGAGGGGTAGTGCGAGATCCTTTGTTGCACAAAGAGGTCCTGTCGGATATGACGGCTTTCATCAATGATAACACTAAGTGGAGGGTGGCGGGTATGACCCATTCCCCTATAAGAGGCCCGGAGGGGAACATAGAGTTTCTCTTCCATGTAGTGGCAGCTCATGGGGATGATGTAGATTATCAGCTGATTGATATAGATGAGGTGGTCTCTTTGGCCCATCGTGATGCCCGATGAGCGTGGTGGGGTTGTTGTTCAACACAAGCAAGGCTCCCGCTCTGAGGATAGCTCAGCGGGTACTTGCTTGGTGTAATAAGCGAGGCATAGAGGTGCTGGTACCTCCAGAGGAAGCGGTTTTTTTAGGGGTTGGTGCGTCATCTGACCAAGAATTCCTTGAAAGATCAACTCTGGTGGTTGTAATAGGAGGAGATGGCACGTTCCTTCGGGCCGCCAGGTATACGTTAGGACGGGAGATACCCCTTTATGGCATAAACGTTGGACGCCTTGGATTCCTTGCGATAGGCAGTCCCCTTAGCGCGGAGGAAGATCTATCCACCATTATGGATGGCAGGTACACCTTACAGACTAGGGAATGTCTGAAGGGCATAGTCATCAGGGATGGCGAAGAGGTTCATGAACTCTTTGCACTCAATGACTTGGTTGTTACAAAGGGATCATTTGCGAGGTCAATAGACCTGGAGCTATCCATAGATGGGGAGCTGGTAGGTTTATTTCCTTGTGACGGGTTTATAGCGTCAACACCCACCGGCTCTACCGCGTATTCTTTATCGGCTGGTGGTCCTATAGTACCTCCTCATCTATCGTGCATGATACTTGCTCCCATCTGTGCTCATACACTGTACTCCAGGCCTATCGTGCTGGGACCCAACGATAGGGCCGTGATAACCCCTCTCTGTGAGGATAGGGAGGTCTTGCTTACTCAGGATGGTCAGTTGGGCTATAGGCTTCAAGGGAGGGACAGCATAGAGGTGTCCATATCCGGAGCCCCAAAGGTGTACACTATATCCCTTCCCGATCGGAGCTACTACTCGTTGTTACGGGACAAACTTCGATGGGGTAGATGTGCCTTTGATCCTGGGGGAGATGAATCTTGCTGAAGCGGCTATCGGTGCGCAACATATGTGGGATAGCCTCCGCAGATCTGTGCATAGGCGGAAGGTTTGTGGCGATAACCGGGGAGAGCGGGTCGGGCAAAAGCAGTCTTGTCCGTTCTCTGGAGTTGGTTGCTGGTAAGAGGTCAAGCAACGCACTGATAAGGTCATCCAGCACCAGTGGAGAAGTTGACGCAGAATTTTCTTTTCGTGGCGGTACCGTCAATATCAGGAGGATCATATCTTCTGAGGGTAGAAACAGGATCTTTCTGGGGGGTAACCAGGTTAGCCTATCGGATCTCATCCTGAACCTGGGCAACAGAATTCAGATACAAAGTCAGTTTTCCCACCTGTGTCTTTTGGATGAGGACGCTTTTATGGAAATATTAGATTCGTTCGGTGGTTCTTCGATGAGATCCCTTAGGGATCAAATGAAATCTGCTTACGAGGATGCCAGGAGCGCGGCTTTGGAGCTTGAGAGGCTCAAGCGGGAGTTTGAGCGGTGCCAAAGGGACCAGGCGATAATAGAACCACTGCTTGTTGAACTTAGGAGGCTAAATCCATTCCCAGGATGTGTTCAGATCTGGGAATCAGAGGCAAAAAGGATAAGAGACTCAATGCAAGAGCTTAGAGCGGTGGAAGAGGCCATGGATATGCTCCATCATAGAGAGGGGTCCGCAGCGGACATCATAGGCAGCACATTGAGTTCCCTGTCATCAAAGCTTCCAAGCTCCGACAGGAAAGAGGAAATCACCAGGAGGCTTTCTGAGGCCCTGGATGCCTTAGGAGCCGCAATAGCGGATCTTAGAAGCTGGGAAGGCATTGATGCCGTTGATGAGATGGAAGCCAAGGCAGATGAATTGGAAGACAAGCTTGGAAGCTTAAGGCAGCTGATGAGGAAACTTCACCTGGACAGCGACGAAGATATAACGGATTTTTTAAACGAAGCCGAACAGCGATCCCGATGGCTAATAGAGGCGGAATCCCGACTCAGCTCGCTTAGCGGAAAAGTTGCTGCACTTAAAAAAAAGGCATATGAAACCGCTATGGAGCTAAGAGAGTTTAGGGGGGCGCTTGCTGAGTCATTCAGCGGGGAGGTATCTCTAAACCTAGAGGCTCTGGGAATGGATGGGATCAAATTCAGTGTTTCCAGGGAGCCGCTAAAAAAGATAGGCCCGTCAGGGGCCGATAGAGTCCTCTTTCTAATGGGCACCGAGGGATCTGATTTATATCCCATATCTAAGAGAGCGTCTGGAGGGGAACTAAGTCGTATTTTGCTTGCAATTCAGTGTGCCATGAAGGACCGTTGGTCCCCGGAGTGTATAGTATTCGACGAGGTGGAAGCGGGGCTTGGGGGAAGATCTGCCCTTTTAGCTGGACTGAAGTTGAAAGAGTTATCTAAAGCTGGTCAAGTCATACTAATAACCCATGAGGCTACTCTTGCTGCTATGGGGGACCAACATCTTGTGGTTAGGAGGAAAGGGGATATCACCGAGGTCTTAGATATTTCCGGAGAAGAACGTGTGGCGGAGATAGCTCGAATGCTATCCGGTGAAGCCCATGAAGATGCCATGAGGCACGCCAGGTTCCTTCTGGAGAAGTACGGCGCTGAGACCGTGGTTGACGTTGACTAATTGGGGCCTAAAGTGTAGAATTCTTTGGCGTTAATATCGCCTGGGTCGGGTTTAAAGTAGCTTTGCTCACCCGAGCCGCAGCGAAGGGAGAGGTGTGAATGTACGCGATAGTAGAGACCGGTGGTAAGCAGTACAGGGTAAAGCAAGGAGATAAGATAAGGGTTGAGTTGCTGAAGGCAGACGAGGGCTCTTCTGTTTGCCTTGATAAGGTCCTCTTCGTTTCAAAGGATGATTCTATATTGGTAGGCAGCCCCTACGTTGACGGGGCCAAGGTAACCGCTAAGGTTCTTGGTCACGGCAAAGAGGACAAGGTTATAGTTTTCAAGTATCGTAGGAAGAAGAACTATAGGCGCTTTAGGGGGCACCGGCAGCACTATACCGACCTCATGGTGGAGGATATCACGCTCTAGTCTTGTGTTCAGTTGGACGTTTTTTAGGTCTTAGGTTGTGTAAATGACCAGGGTCACGTTCTTTTTTAAGGGCGGTTTGATAGTTGGTTTTGAGGCGGTTGGGCACTCAGGGGCCGCAGCAAGAGGTGAGGACGTGGTATGTGCCGCTGTTTCCACCTTGCTTCAAGCTTTAGAGTTGGGCATGATCCAGGTGGTAGGAGTTAAAAACCCCGATTTTCAGGTGGATCCCCGCAAGCCGCTCAGGCGGATGGTATGGGGTCAGCTGGAAGGAGAGGGCTGGAGGGTTCTGGTGGAAACGGTTAGGCTCTCGTTGAAGTCTTTGGCGTCCTCGTATCCTAAGTACATAGTCGTTTCGGAGGTGGAGCGAAATGATCTTAGTTTTTGATATTCAATTCTTTGCCCATAAGAAGGGGCAGGGGAGCAGTTCAAACGGCAGGGATAGCAACCCAAAGTATCTTGGTCTTAAGAGAACTGATGGTGAAGTGGTCAAGGCGGGTACCATAATCGTCCGTCAGAGGGGTACTAAGTACCGTCCTGGGGTTAACGTGGGTAGGGGTAAGGACGATACCTTGTTTGCCCTGAAGGATGGGGTTGTTAAGTTCCAGACCAAGGCGGATCGCAAGTTCGTAGCCGTGGTACCCTGTTGAGCCGTAGGCGCATCATATCCTGTGATCAACTTCTTTATGGGGCCTTGCGGCCCCTTTAATTATGTTTCTACATGTGAGGGTGTTGGCATATGAAGTTTGTGGACATGGCCAAGATAAGGGTCACGGCCGGTGCCGGTGGCAACGGTTGTGTCAGCTTCCGAAGGGAGAAGTTCGTTCCTAAGGGTGGCCCAGATGGAGGCAACGGTGGCAGGGGGGGCAACGTGTGGTTGGTTGCAGATCGCAACCTGCAAACCTTAGCTGACTTCGAGTATAAAAGGTCATATAAAGCTCAGGATGGTAAGAGCGGAAGCGGAGGTGGGCGAAACGGGAAATCCGGAGAGGATCTTTTCATTAAGGTCCCTTGTGGCACCGTGGTTTATGATTCGTCCACAATGGAGGTCTATGCGGACTTGGTATCCCATGGAGATATGTTCCTGGCAGCCGAGGGGGGGCAGGGGTGGAAGGGGCAATAGGGTTTTTGCCAGCTCCTTAAGAAAGGCTCCTCGGTTTGCGGAGAAGGGCTATCCTGGAGATTCTAGGGAACTGCTTCTAGAGCTAAGGATGATAGCGGACCTTGGAATGGTGGGGGCTCCAAACGCGGGTAAGTCTAGCCTGCTAAAAAGTCTAAGTGAAGCTAATCCCAAGATAGCCCCTTATCCTTTTACCACCCTTACCCCTAACCTCGGAGTGCTAGCAGACCATAGACATCGGCTTGTAATTGCAGATATCCCTGGTTTAATAGAGGGGGCTCACGAGAATAGGGGGCTTGGCATAGCCTTTTTGAGGCATATCCAGAGAACCAGGATGTTGATCCATGTGTTGGACATATCCTCCGGGGATTTAGACCTCATTGTTAAGGATTGGAGCACCATAAGAGCCGAGATGGAGGCTTTTGATCGGTCCATATTGGATAAACCGTGTATGATCGTCGGTAATAAACTAGACCTTTTGTCGGAGGAGACCAGAAATCACCTGTTACCCCTTACAAAGGAGTTTTTCACCGAAAAACAGATGCGTTTTGTAGCCTTAAGCGCCCTCTCGGGAGAGAACATTGATCAATTGGTGGAAGAGATACTGCGTTTTGCCGATGAGAACCCAACTCCCATTTATACCCCAAGGGTAACAGCCGTAGAGGTTTCCCGTGACACAAAGAGCCGGGACTTCAAGTCCATGCGCCATCGCAGTGTTCATGTTCTAAGGGAAGCCGATGGGGTATACAGAGTGGTTCACCCACACCTTGAGGACGCAGTTTTGCGATACAATTTCGATCACGAGGAAAACCTAGTGAGGTTTGGTAGGTTATTGCGTTCCTACATGGTTGATGATCTTCTTTTAAGTGCAGGGGCTAAAGAAGGGGACACGGTGTTAATAGGCTCCGTGGAGTTTAACTTCAACCCCGATTTAGATGCCGTTGAAGAAATTGAAGGACAGGAGATCTCGCCTTCCAAAGACGAGGATCCCGATGGTGATAAATGAGATTATCCTCGGCTAGAATTAAAGTTGATCGAGGTTAAATTTTAATGTCATCGTTGAACAACACCTCTGAAAACAGGAGTGCTGTCATGGACAGGCTAGAAAACGATTCGGATCTGTCAAGGCCTGACGAGCGGAGGATCGGCGTAATGGGTGGGACCTTTGATCCCATCCATTACGGTCATCTTTTGGCAGCAGAAGAGGCTCGATCTAGAATAGGGCTTAGCGAGGTCATATTTGTTCCAACTGGATACCCTCCACATAAGGATACTAGTCGAATATCCCATCAAGAGGATAGGTTCAAGATGACTTCCCTTGCGGTGGCGGGTAACAGCAGTTTTAAGGTTTCCAGGATAGAGATAGACACACCTGGTCCTCATCATACCGTTGATACCATCCTAGCACTTAAGTCTCTTTTCCCCAAGGGCTCTTCATTTTATTTTATAACCGGATTGGACTCTATACTTCAACTCCTTACATGGAAGGAGCCTTTTTTATTGGCATCTCTTTGTACTTTAATTGCGGTAAGCAGGCCAGGGTATAATGTGAATAAGATTTTGGATTTGCCGGAGCAGATAAGAAAGGCCATTTTGCCCTTGGAGATTCCGTTGCTTGCCATATCCAGCACGAACATCAGGAGACGGCTCAGGGACGGTATGAGCATAAGGTATCTTACGCCTGATACTGTCGTAGACTACATAATGCGCAAGAGGCTTTACTTAGATTAAATTAACTATTCCACTATGGAAGGTAGGATCTCCACAGGACATGAGACTAAGAAATATGTTCTTAGCAGCCCTTTTAGTGCTTGTTTCTTTCGCCGCTGGAGCATATGTGCGGTTCCGTTCGGAGGTTTCTGCGCCGGTAGAGAAGATAAAGGATACCATCTCCGAGGACATGGGGAAGAAGCTGACGGGTTCACTGAACATTCTTTTGCTTGGGGAGGATAACGTGGACGGCTCCAGGCGAACCGATAGCATCGCCCTTGTGTTTTTAGACTTGGATGCTAATACTGTTAAGGTGGTTTCGTTGCCAAGGGATACCAGGGTCAATATACCAGGTCACGGGTTTCAAAAACTAAATCATTCCTACGCTTTCGGCGGTGTAGACCTGCTTAAGTCAACGGTGATGTCAAACCTGGGCATACCTATACACTACTATGTTTTATTGGACTACAGCAGTTTCGCCAGGATGGTGGATTCCATCGGCGGTGTAGACGTATACGTACCTAAGAAAATGCGGTATGTTGATAGGGCAGGAGGGCTCAACATAAACTTGGAGAAGGGGCTTCAGCATTTGGATGGGGAGAGATCCCTTCACTTTGTGCGGTTCCGCCACGATGCTATGGGTGACATTGGCAGGGTGCAGCGTCAGCAGGAATTTATCAAGGCTATTCTGAGCAAGCTTAAGAGCCCTGAGATGGTTACGAAGGTGCCACAGTTCGTAAGGGAGGCCATAAGCATCATAAAGACCGACATGCCACTTTCGGTGGCACTGCAGCTCGGTGGTTTTTTAAGTGATATAGATAAGAGTAATATCCTCTTCACAATGATGCCAGGCAAGCCAAGTTACATAAAGGGAGTGAGTTATTGGCTCCCCGAGATGGAAGGTTTCAAGCGTATATGTGCTATGAGTGTGAAGGAGCTATCCAACCCCGATGGGGCTTCCATGGATCTTGTCGCCAACTACGGGGTACAAATCTCAACTGCTTCGGACAGGGATATTTACAGCGATAAAAGGACAAGCCTCCAAGGGGGCCCGAGTGAGGCATCGGAAGATGACATCAGAACTCTTGTTAAAAACATAACTGTACCGGTGGCGATTCTTAACGGAACTGGGAAGAAGGGCTTAGGACAGATCGCCTCGGAGACATTTCAGAAGATGGGCATAGAGGTTATATACACGGGCAACGCTAAACACTTTGATTACAGAGCTAGCATGGTCCTCTACCCAGAAGGGGCAAACCAAGACACCATAAGGGCTGCTAAGAACATGGCTAAGCTATGCGGGATAAGGGATTCGATGGTACGATCAGGTCGTCAAGCGATGTTCGCAAGCCTGGTCTTAGGAGGAGACTATGGAAAGATCTTTGGGAGCCTGGATGAAGCGAGGAAGTACTTGGACTCTCATTGATTAGTAAGCTTATTATAGGGCATGTCTCCCTATAAGTTAGCACATGATAAGATTAAACCGCGACACACTCAAGCAACATAAGATCATGAGGTGTTCTTCGGTCTTTGGCCTTTGCGGCGGCTATTTATATTGCGATAAATGCGATAAAAAGGAGGCGATTTTTTTTGAAGGACAAATTAGTAGTACCAGGCAGGGAAGCGGCTTCTATCGATGAGATTAAAAGCACAGAGGACTCGGAAAGTCTCTTTAAGCGGTATCGCCCCCTTGGCATAAGGCTTATCGATAAGCACGCCAAGGATGTGGATTTCATAGATGTTCGAGATACGTTAGGGGTAGCAGATCTATTTGTAGTTGTAACTGCACTCAATGACATACACATGGAAGCGTTGGAGGCGGAAGCAGAGGAATTTCTGGAGGATCACTTTGAGTCCGTAAGGAAAGAAGGTAAGGAAAGCAGGCGCTGGAGGCTTCTGGATGCGGGCGACGTGGTAGTTCACATATTTTCTAAGGACGCAAGAGACTTCTATCGGATAGAACGTATATGGGGAGATTCTCCAGTTCTTAGGTTTGAGGACCCGGACGAATGATTCTATAAACGTGTAGCGACTGCCTAGGTGGGTGAGACTCTTCAAAGGGCGGCCGGAGGGGTTAGCGGCCGCCCTTTGAAGGCCCCAAATATGTCCTATAATATATCTTATGTTACCTAGAGCTTCTTGCCAAAACCCTTAGCGGCCATGGCACGATACGCCTCGTTAAGTATGCCAGTAAAACCCTCCAGATCCAGGGATGCGCCACCGACAAGCAACCCGTCGATGTCCCTTTCTTTTAGAATATCGAAGGTGTTGTCAACCTTTACGCTGCCTCCATATAAGACCCTGACTGAATCTGCCGCATTTGGCATCAAGGACCTTACAACCTCCCTTATGTAGGAGCATACTTCCTGTGCATCTTGAGCACTGGCGGTTTTACCGGTACCTATGGCCCATACTGGTTCGTATGCAATCGCAAGCCTTTGGGCCACGAAGTCGCTAGACCGCCCACCCAGCGCCTGCTCGACCTGTGACCTCACAACGTTGAAGGTTTCCCCGGACTCCCGTTGTGACAGCAACTCCCCAACGCACACCATGGCCTTCCCACCAAGGGCCTCAACGGAAGCCACCTTCTTCGCCACCTGTTCATCGGTTTCTCCAAACAGGGTTCGCCTTTCACTATGTCCTATAAGGACGTAATCACATCCCTCCTTTATAAGAGCACTGATGCTGATTTCACCAGTATATGCTCCTTTTTCCTCCCAATGACCGTTCTGGGCACCGATCTTAACCATTTCAGTTGAGCGGCTTATCAGGCAACTATGAATGCATAGGGCAGTTGGATATACTAGCACCTCCAGGAGATCCTCTTCCAAAAGTTCTGCAAGGCCGCTCCTATCCGGTGAATCCAAGGTCCTCTCCAATCCCCTTACGAAAGCCTCCGCTTCCTCTATCCCTTTGTGCATCTTCCAGTTACCCGCCACAATGTGAGGCCTCAACATATGGAGATCCCTCCCAACCTAACTTATATGATAGTCGTTACGGGAAAACCGGTGATCATAAAGCGATGGCCCACCATAACGGCGGGCCATCGCTAAACAACCCCTAAAACCTAATCCAACAGGATCTCGACTCCAGGCAACACCCTACCCTCAAAGAACTCCAAGCTGGCTCCCCCTCCGGTGGAGACATGTCCTACCTTATCCTCCATCCCGAAAGCAGCCACCGCGGCAGCGCTGTCACCTCCACCTACCACTGATGTAGATCCGTTTTGAACAGTCCTGGCAATAGCCTCAGCTACCCCCTTAGTGCCGGAAGCAAAAGCTGATATCTCAAAAACCCCCATTGGGCCGTTCCAAAGAATGGTTTTGGCCCCCTCGATGATCCCAGCAAAGCTCTTAACGCTCTCAGGACCAATGTCTAGACCCATTTGATCGGAAGGTATCGCGTCGCTTGATACTACCGCCGAAGAGACTCCATCCTTTACTTCCTGGGCCACCACCACATCAACGGGGAGCACCATGGATATCCCCTTTTCGGCAGCCTTGTTCATCATCTCCTTGGCAAAGTCAAGCTTATCCTCTTCACACAGGGATCTGCCTATCTCCACGCCTCTTGCCTTGAGGAAAGTAAAGGCCATGCCACCGCCTATAAGGATGGTCTGGACCTTATCCAACATGTTGTCTATAACGCCTATCTTGTCGGATACCTTAGCCCCTCCCAAGATAAGCACGAAGGGGGCATCCGGGTTATCTCTCACCTTGCTGAGCACCTCTATCTCCTTTTCCATTAAGTACCCCGCATAGGTTTCAAGGTGATCCGCGACACCCCTGGTGGATGCGTGGGCCCTATGAGCAGCGCTGAACGCATCCATAACAAACACGTCGAAGGGCTCTGCAAGCCTCCTGGCGAAATCTGGGTCGTTCTTCTCCTCCTCCGGATGGAAACGAAGGTTCTCCAACAGGAGCATCTCGCCATCCTTTAGAGAGCCAAGCGCCTCCACCACCGACTCGCCGACACAGTCCTCCGCCATCTTGATACTCCAACCGGTAAGCTTAGCCAGTTCATCCCTTACCGGCCCCAAGGAAAACTCCATGTTCCTCTTGCCCTTGGGTCTTCCAAGGTGGGATGCCATGCAAACAACCGCCCCGGCATCCCTAAGAGCCTGGATGGTCTTAAGATGAGCCCGAATCCGGGTATCATCGGACACCTTGCCATCCTTCATTGGGACATTGAAGTCCACCCGAAGGAAGACCTTCTTCCCTTTTACCTGGTCGGTGGAAAAGGTCCTTACCTTTGGCATTTAAAGTCCCCTCTCCACAATGTAGTTAACCAGATCAACCACCCTACAGCTATAACCCCACTCGTTATCGTACCAGGAAAGCACCTTGGCCATGTTATCGATGACCATCGTATGCTTGGGGGCGAAGATAGAGGAATGGCTGTCCTGAACAAAATCCATCGATACCAAATCCTCCGGCTCATAGGCCAAGATCCCCTTCAGGGAACCCTCTGCGTACTCTTTAACCGCCTGATTAATCTCCTCGGCGGTAACGTTCCTTGACAACTCCACCACCAGATCTACCACTGACACATCAGGGGTAGGGACCCGAAGGGCAAAACCGTTGAGCTTGCCCTTCAGCTCAGGCATGACCTTGCCTATGGCCTTAGCAGCCCCCGTGCTAGTGGGGATTATAGAAAGCGCTGCAGCCCTTCCCCTAGAGAGGTTCTTGTGAGGGAAGTCCAAAGTCTTCTGATCGTTAGTGTAAGAATGAGCGGTGGTCATAAGCCCCTTCACTATCCCAAACCTCTCATGGAGCACCTTTGCCACGGGAGCTAAACAGTTGGTGGTACAAGATGCATTGGAGATAATGTGGTGCTTAGAAGGATCGTAATCCTTCTCGTTTACCCCCATTACTATGGTGATATCCTCATCCGTGGCAGGAGCGGTTATTACAACCTTCTTGGCCCCCGCGTCCATGTGGGCTTTCGCCTTCGCGGCATCGGTGAACCTTCCGGTGGACTCAATAACTACGTCAACCCCCATCTCCCTCCAGGGCAGCTTGGTGGGGTCCGGCTCGGCCAATGCCTTTATCTTATGCCCATTTACAATCAAATTATCTCCGTCCACCTCTACAGTGCCAGGAAAGCGACGAAACACCGAGTCATACTTGAAAAGGTACGCCAACGATGCCGGCGGAGTGAGGTCGTTTACCGCAACCACATCGAAGCAGTTGCCCTGTTTCTCGAAGAAGGCCCTAAGCGAAAGTCGCCCTATCCGACCAAAGCCATTAATAGCCACCTTAATCTTACCCATATCAAGTATCCCCCTTTTACCTTTTATTACCTCAGTCTAAGCAAACCCCAAACTCATAAGATCTCCAAAGGTTCGCCGACGATAGGTATATTTTATATTAAACTCTTATTTAAGCAACCCCCATGGGATTTAGCAAATCCTCTTGAAGAACCCTTAGGACTTCCCCTAGACTTGCGGAATACAGTACATCGCCATGAGGTTTATAGGGCATAATCCCATCAAAGAACTCCGCTATACCACCAAGACAACCGTGCCTCATGTGAGCGTTAAAGGGCCTCATGAAAACCCACCCGATATCTATCCTGTTGGGGTTGAACTTGAGATAAGCGGTTATGAAGTGGCCAAGCAACCAAGGCCAGGCCATACCCCTAAATTTAGCCTTGATTCTTTGGTCTATCCGTCCTTCCTGACGCCCCTTGAACTTATCATGCTTAGGCTCAAGGGTTCTAAGGCCGTAAGTGGTATATAGCTCGTTCCAACAGACATCCAAAACGGACCTTCCCATCACTGGATCTAGGGGTGAACATGGAAGCGATACCGCAAGTATCTGATTCGGCCTTATGGACGGGTCAGGCTTGCATGAGGGATCGACCCAATCGTAGAGATACTCCCCCCTCTTTATTCCAGAAGGTGTCCTTAAAGGACTTCCCACACCTATCGGCCATACCCGCATATCTTTCCCGGGAGCTTACGTCCCCGGTTAGCTCGCAAACCTGTTCCGCAAATCGGAGGGCATTGTACCAAAGGGCGTTGACCTCCACCAGGTAGCCTCTCCTGGTAACCACCGTCTCACCATCAACTACCCCATTCATCCAATGTCTGGATGGATCATCGGTATCTAAAAACAGCATCCCACCATCCGTTAGACTAAGCTGAAGCACATCTATAGGGCGAGAATAGCGATCTATCACGCAGAGGACCTTCCTCCAGAGATCCTCCTTGGCGTCAGGGTTATCAACAGCCTCATAAAGCTTCTGGGCACTGTACGCAAGCCACAACCCGGTGTCCACACCCTGGAACTTTACATCGTCACCGTCGACCTCTGTGGGGACCACCCAATCATTATCCTCCGCTAGGGCTAGCCACCTATTCAAAACTCCCTCTGCGGCTTGGTGTCTACCCGTGGACACCAATAGTCCTGGCATCGAGATAAAGGTCTCCCTCGCAAGCACCCTCATGGAAGGATATCCAGAATATATGCAGGGGCTGCCCCCATTACCCTCATCCACTAGATGGGACGATGCCATCACAAGATCCCTTATGGCACTTGTCTTCGGCTCCATGGGAACGGAAGACACCAATCTATGAGCTCCCTGAATGGCCTCTTTTTCTAGAACCCCTATCTCGGCCTTGGACTTGCAAGCCCCTGTGTCAGAGGAACACAACACTAGGTAAACCGAATCTCCCTCCTGCATGTCGAGCTGCAAAAAGCCAGGCGACCATAGGTCCTCGCAGACCGCCCCCTGGCAATTCTCCTCCTGTTCGTAGACCACCCGATCGAACCATAGGGGCTTTTCTATCCACTCTCCATCGGTGGCCCCCACCTTGGTGGTTATACCCCCTCCGTTAACAATGATCTCCATGCCCGAAGCACTGCAGCTGAAATCCAAACGGGACGCTTGGGGAGACTGAACATCCCGGTGCGACATAAGGGGACGAACCTCAAGCCTTACCCTCTCCGGGGATGCCATTAGCTCATACTTAACTATAGTGCAACCCATACCCTGGGGCATGAATATGGACTTCCTGAACAGAGCACTATGTATCACAAACAACATGGAGGGCATGGGGGATGCCTGATACTCCTGAAGGTAACGGAACCCATCGGGGTAAATGAGGTCCTTATAGCGATTAGTGGATAGCTGATACTTCTTGCTTCCGATGAAGAGGGTTTCCTCAAGCTTGCTTACCAATACCTTATGGTTACCCTTAGGATCCAGTTTCTTCACCAACAGACCGTGAGCCAACCTGGTGTTAGCTCCTATTACAGTGGAGAAACAGTAGCTACCATGACCATCAGATACGAGGAACTCCCTCCCCGCCCCCTTATCATAGGTGTTGACATCAGCCTTTCCCAGGTACATGGGCATCATCCCCCTTCAACAGGTTGGCAAACATCTTCTCCAACTTCCTCCAACGGTACTCCACCGTGCTCTTGGAGACAGGATGAGGCAACACCTGTCCAAGCTCTCTAAGTGAGAGACTGGGATTCTCCCTTCTAGCCCGTACCACCTCCCGCAAAGGCATGGGCAACTCCTCCTCCAGCCCCATCTCATCTATCAGCCTAACCAGACGCATCTGGTTTTCTGATGCCTCCAGGCTTTTAACTATGTTGGCGGAATCGCAGTTTACCAACTTATTGGCCTTGTTTTTCATGGATCGTATTATTGCAGTGTTCTCTAGCCTCATCAGGGTGTTAGAAAGCCCTATAACAGCCAAGAAATCAACTATCTTCTGTTGATCTCTTATCATTACCTCTATTCGTTGATCTTTAGGGCGTCTTGAAAAAGTAATTCCCCTGGCCCTAAGCAATTTATACAACAAATCCGCTGTATTATCAAACAGAGGGACCTTTACCATCAGATAGTAACCGACCCTTGGGAGATAAAGGGCCCCACAACTCCCCCATAGTCCTCTAAGCCAGCATGCCCATTCGATTTCACTCCTTCCCCTAAACTCCTTGAGCACATTAAACAATTCATCGGGGAAGATCATTGAAACCTTAGCTCTTGAGCCCCCAGCCTCGCGATCAATCAATAGCTTAGGCGATCCATTGGCAACTAATTTTTTATCTAAGGCTCCCCAAAGCTTTAATACTCGCCTCAACACGAATCGCCTTGAAGTCTTGCATACCCATCCGCCTAATACCATCCGAGGCAACAGTCCCGCCAATATCCCCGCTAGCTCCGCCAATGGAGCGGTACCCAAAGGCATTGCCCCCCACTCCTCCCACATTGACAGGCTCAGGTCCTCCAAAGCTCACCCTCCTTGACCTCTCTCGCTATACGGATTAAAAGTTCCGCCAGCTTTTTGGGATCATGCCGAAGAAGCCCTTTCTGCGATTCAGAACCCACGAGATCCCCTTTTATCAAACGACATCCACTTGATTTAAGCTTTTCTTCCTCTTCCACGCTAGGATACACAGGAACTGCTCCTTGGCTTAAATACCTATTGAGCGCCTCCTTGGGAAGCTGTGCTGAGTTTGCTATCACCATGTCCGGATAAGTCCCCAACACCCCAGCAATCCATTCAACATGATCCATAAAACCGAATTTATCTGTCTCCCCAGGCTGGGTCATTATGTTCGAGACGTAAACCTTAGGAGCCTTTGATATCCTAACTTTATGGGCCACTCTATCCACAAGAAGGTTGGGGAGAACACTTGTAAATAGGCTGCCAGGACCTAAGACTATCAAGTCTGCTGACTCCAAAGCCAAAAGCACCTCCGGAAGAGGTTTGGGATCCCTTGGTTCTAACCAGATTTTTACCAGCTCACAACCAACGCTGGCTATCTCTACCTCGCCACGAACTGTCCTATCAGCGGTTTTCCCAAATAGAACCACCGGCTCCAGAGTCACAGGCAAAACCTGACCCCTTATGGCAAGAAGCTTATTCATCTCCTTAACTGCCACGCCAAAATCCCCATATAGCTCTGTGGCAGCAAGAAGTATTAAATTGCCAAGGCTGTGATCTTTTAACCCACCCCGATCAAAACGAAAGGAAAGTATCCGCTGAAGCGCACTGTCGTTCTCTGCGAGCGCCACTATACAGTTCCTTATATCCCCCGGGGGGAGAACTCCCCATTCCTCTCTAAGCCTTCCGGAACTACCCCCCTCATCCGTAACCGTAACAACCGCCGTTATGTTTCTGGTAAACCCCTTAAGTCCTCCCAAAAGGGTAGATAAGCCAGTACCGCCACCTATGGCCACTATGTTGGGTCCCATAGATAGCCGATGTTCTATCGCGCTTGCTATTACCTCCCGGCCACCCCTAGCCCCGCTTAACAAAGATCCCCCTAAGGCGGAGACAGCTCCCCACGTGGCCAAAGCACCGGTTATAAAGCCTATAAGAGCGGATATTCCCGAGTCCATATCAGTCCAAACTACCCTTGTCAACGTCTCGGTGCAATACCTCACACCTAAGCCCCATCTGGCTGACCAAGTCCCCTATAGCCTCCGCAACCGCCACAGAACGATGTCTCCCCCCCGTACCAGCCTATGGAAACCCTTAGGACCACCTTCCCGGACCTCTCATAGCAGGGAGAAAATCGCTTTAACATATCAGACATTTGTCTTACAAAATCAAAAAAATACAGGGACATCCCCAAAATAATCAACTATGGCTCTGTCCATACCGGTAAGATCTTTAAGGTGCGGAACGTAGTTGGGGTTGGGAAGGAATCTCACATCCCATACAACGTCGGAATCCTGCGGGACGCCATACTTAAACCCAAAAGAAGTTATTATCAATTTGAACCCTTCACCACCTAGAAGCTCCTCTAAAAGGACCTTCCTCAGCATGGTGTGGTTCATGCCACTGGTGTCTATGACCATATCAGCTATCCCCCTAAGGGGCACCAACATGGCCCGCTCCTCCGATATGCCTTCCAGCAGATCACCTTCTGGGTTTATGGGGTGAGCTCTCTTGGTAAGCTGAAATCGGGATGCAATTTCCCGATCGGATGCATCCAGGAAGATCAACTGCACATGAGTCTTTCCTGCCCTCTTAAGACCAGTTACAACCCGATCAAGGTCGTTTAGCAGGTGCTTCCCCCTAACGTCCATCACTGCAACTACCCCTACAGAAGACGCGGAAGGATGGCTGCTTAAAACATCCAAAAGCTGCGGCAACAGCGATGGAGGCAGGTTGTCTATGGGATAAAACCCCTGATCCTCCAAAACCCTCAACGCAGTGCTCTTACCACTACCGGAGAGCCCTGTAAGTATAATTAATCTTTTAACATTATTCTCCCCCATGAAACCACTCTCCCAGAGATCCATAACCCAAGAAGCACAACGAAACCAAAACACTTACCTCAAAGGATCAGCCGTGATTACCGCACTCCATGGCCCTGCCATTGGCTATCTCAACCCCATGCCTTATACCTTCTTCTACAGCTTCAAAGCACTCCAGAGCCCCTCTTCTGCTCCCTGGGAACGTCAAGACCAGTGTTTTGCCCACCAATGCCCCAATGCCCCTAGACAGGAAGGACCTCGGGTTTGCATGGCTGGTTTTTATCCTCATCATCTCCCCAAAACCAGGAACCAATTTATCCGCGATTCCCATGATCGCATCAGGGGTCACGTCCCGGGGAGATAAGCCGGTACCACCTGTGCAAAGTATCAGTTCGATACCTTCCCTGCCCCAGTTCAACACTTTATCCCTTATCATCTCCACGTCATCAGGGACAACGTCCCTTTTTATGACCTCAGCTCCTATACACAGAGCCCTTTCCGCCAAAGCAGGACCAGCGGTATCCTCCCTCTCACCTCTTGCTCCTTTATCACTTATGGTAAGCACCCCTGTTGTTATAGGCTCCCACAGCTTAAATCTCTGAGAAACCGCGATGAATCCAGGGGATACTACCTCTAACCTCTTCCCCTCTCCCAACCTAAGAACAGCTCCGCCATCGCCAAAAGCCACAAAAACCCTTGATTTGATAGAATCCCTATTAAGCCCAGACACGACCAGATGGAGAGGGTTTAGTTTTAATCCTCCCGATTCTTCCCCCTTGTCAAAGTCCAAGGGTTCACCGGGGAAGGCAAGCGTTATTTTTGACGGCTCACCGTTACATAGGGCATCCCCTGAACTGCCCATGTGTATGTAGGCCATGGGAAGATCCTCTGCCAAGTTCCAGCATATCCTAATCAGCCTTGAATTCACTTGAGATCACCCAGCCTCTCCTGGGGAACCGACGGGGAAGTCCAATCCCCGCTCTTCCCCCCAGTTTTTCTCAAAAGCCTTATAGATCTAATCTCCATGCCCTTGTCCAAGGCCTTGCACATATCGTAAAAAGCCAGGGCCGCTACGCTAACCGACATAAGAGCTTCCATTTCCACTCCAGTCACATCACTGGCAGAGACGACACCTGTAACAATCACCTCTTTAGCCTCTTCATCCAGCGTGCAGCGGACGGACACGCCGTCTATCTTTATTGGGTGACAAAGGGGAATAAGATATGGGGTCTGCTTGGCCCCCATTATCCCCGCCAGTTCAGCAACAGTGAAAGGCTCACCCTTAGGAACACCACCCTCCAACAAGGCTTTAACGATGACATCGGTAAGGCATATCCTAGCTTCCGCCCATGCCTTCCTTACGCTAGGACCTTTGCCTCCTACGTCTACCATCTGAGGTCTTCCGTATTCATCCAGGTGGGTAAATGAGCTCATGACGATGTTCTCATCCTCCTATCTGAGACATGTGGAGGTCTCCGGTTATAACGTCCTCCCAACAACGGGGTTTTGCACTTACCGCCTTGACTATAATATCCTTGAGGCCCTCAAAATCCCCTTTCAAAAGGAAGGGTCTGAGGTCCGTTTCTTCCCTGGCAAACAAACAAGCCCTCAGCCTGCCGGATGCGCTGATCCTAACCCTATTACAATGGGAACAGAAATGGCTGGACACGGAAGAGATTATCCCAATCCTCTGACCAGTTTCCAGATCACGATAGTATTTGGCGGGACCCATTACCTCTTCGCCGGTTGAGGATGGAACCCAACGATAACCAGATGAAACCCTCCCGAGGATTTCATCGGCGGATATGAAGCTATCCTTGCTCCAAAGTCCATCGTCAAGGGGCATGAACTCTATTAAACGCAAAAGATAGTCATTCTTGGCACAGAAATCCAAAAGGGCCGGTACCTCCATGTCGTTAAAGGACCTTATGAGCACCGTATTAACTTTTATAGACCTAAGACCGAGATCCCGAACCATCCTCATGCCGTTCAAAACCCCTTGGAGATCCCCGTTTCTCGTGATGTAGCGAAATTTCTCTGGATCTATGGTATCTAAGCTCACGTTCAGCCCCGATATGCCAATCTCAGCTATTCTTTGTGCCTCCTGGCCCAACATAGCCCCATTTGTTGTAAGGGCTATCTTGAGATTGGGCAGAAGACCTTTCAGAGAGGAGAGAAAATCCAGAAAGCCCCGTCTCACCAGAGGCTCTCCTCCCGTAAAGCGAATCTTTTTTACCCCAAGGTCCTGGAGAGCCTGACATAATAACGCGAGCTCCTCATAAGACATTATGTCCCTGTGATCCAAAAGCGGGACCCCATCCTCCGGCATACAGTAGCGGCAGCGAAAATTACACCTATCGGTCACAGAGATCCTTACGTAGTTTATGTTTCTAAGATAACTATCCGTCAGGGCCACCTATACCCCCCCATTCTATCAACAATCGAACGCCACTTGGGATCCAACGCAGCCTCCATAAGCGCCATTATCCCAGGATGATCCAAATAGGCCGAATGATACACCAGTTCATACGGCTCCTCCGCTATGGGGATGAAATCCAATCCCAGAGCATCAGCCGCACTTTTCACCCCCAAAGCCACATCAGCAGCACCTGCAAGGACTCTGGCAGCAGCATCCAAGTGAGAGACACAAAGATCGTTATATCCCTTGACTCCGTCCCTCGAGATGCCATCCTTCTCAAGGAGATGGTCAAGAAGTATCCTGGTCCCAGCACCAGGCTGCCTGTTAACTATCCTTATGTCATCTCTAACCAGATCTCTGATGCCCTTCACACCCCTAGGATTGCCCCTTGCCAGAATAAACCCTTGCTCCCGATAGAAAAGTATCGTTCTACACCACAACCCGTGGGGGTCAAGTCTCTTTATCAGCGGATCGTTGTAAATACCAGTGTCAGGGTCCAAAATGTGACAGGTAGCGGCATGAGCCTCCCCTCTTGCGAGGGCCAATACCCCTCCCATGCTACCAGTCCTCTTAACCACAACTTCTCCGCCCTTTCCCTTAGCAATCGCAGCAAGCATTTGCAGGGCCGGATCATCAGACCCCTGTAATAGGCAACGCCTGGCGAGGTCGAGATGAACGAGCGGATAGAACCGTACCTTATCTCCCTTATCAAGCTCAACGGAACTACTTGGTATGCAAGCCAATCCGTCTGCCTCCCCAAGGGAGAACAAGGAACTTGAACCGCCGCCAAGGGGCCAAAGCAAGGCTTGATCCCCCATCTTCACCACCTTAGCCTTGACCCACTCCTCCATGCCCGGAGATGAGGACATGCGATGAAGTAACTGGGTCTCCCAAGGTTCAATGTCAAGGGACTCAAAGTAGGTCATCGGCGGCTTGCCGGACAGATGATTAAGGAAAGGCACTACGACAGTGAGAAGCACTACTAATGAGGATGAGGGGAACCCTGGCAACACAATGACCGGACATCCATCAAAGGAAGCCCCTATGGCAGGTCGCCCAGGCTTCATAAGCAGCCAACGGAACAGAAGCCCATCCTTTAGGGCCTCCGCCGACACATCTCTTAGGCCCTTAGCGGAACCACCAGATATCAATATCACATGATAATCATCCATTACGGCCCTTTTAAGCACACCTCTAAGCTCATCAACGTTATCGGACAGGATAGAGCTGTGAACATCCACTCGGTAGCCGCATCTTTCAAGATACCCGGTAACCAATATTGAGTTGCTCTCTAGAACATCACCTGGTTTCATAATGCCATTAATTAACGCATCATCGCCTACTATCTCTTCCCCTGTGGGTATAAATAATATCCTCGGCTTTGGTATAGCTTTTAACTCCAAAACACCAGCGCTTATTAGAAGGGAGGCCAGCTGAGGAGTTATCTGATCTCCCTCAAAGGCCAAAAGCTGGTTAGACATCACATCTTCCCCAAGGTATCTAAGGTTCTGCCCCTTGGGTGACGCCCTATAAACCACCACGGTCCCATCATCCCAGCGGGAGACATCCTCCACCATTACCACGGAATCAAAAGGCGGTGGCACCATGGATCCGGTATTGACCCAAACATACCCTTGTTTTTCAAGTACCACAGGCCTTTGTGGGCTAGCGTTGGCGGTAGATTCCGAAAGCACCGCATATCCGTCCACCGCAGAAACCACGGAATTGGGTATGTTCAAGCGGGCAAAGACGTTTTCCCCCAGTATCAATCCAACCGATGAACGGGTAGGCACCTTTTTCACCCCCATAGGGGAGAAATGGGCCATTAACATCATCAAAGCTTCCTCTCTTGATATATGCTCCCTGCTCCTCATCGAATCATCCAAAGGTCAACCGTCTCCCTTCTACGAAGGGTCTCCCTGTCCTTAGGAACCCTTATGAGACCGTCACAATTTGCAAGGACACCGCTGTAACTGGAGGCTGAAAAAATAGGTACAACACCATCATCACATATCTTACCGGGGACGAACTCCTCAATCCCAGACCTGGCTGGTAAATCCTCAGCAAGGGAGATCTTCAGGGTTTTCACGTTCCATCCGCTGCCCCCAAACATCATTTCAAGCATAGGAGTAACAAAGGTGTAAAAAGACGTTGCACAGGACAAGGGATGTCCCGGCAGGCCAAGGACTACTCGTGCAGGAGATCCAGTTACCGCTCCCAACAGTGGTTTGCCAGGCTGAACGTTGATGCCTCTAACTATCAAACCAGGATGATCAAACGTTGAAAATACCTCTTCCAAGTGATCTCTTACGCTTATCGAGGATCCTCCACTAATGATGATCACATGAGCCCATTCCATGGCATCTCGGATCTTTTCCCTTATGTTAACGGCTCTGTCCTCGAGTATCCCACCGTAAGAAGATTCGATGCCTATGCGGCTCAAGGCTGAACAGATAAACCATCCGTTTACATCATAAAGCATACCGTATGGAATTGCCTCTCCAACTGGTTTTATCTCATCACCGCTACTAAACACACAAGACCTTAACCCAAGACACGGGACATCCTTGATACCCTGAGAAGCGAGGAGCCCCACGTGGGCTTCAGAGAGCAGCGTCCCCCTCCCAAGCACGACAGAACCAGCAGGGGCCTCCTCCCCCTTGAACACCACGTTTTCACCCCTCTGGAGGGCCCTGCGAACTTCCAGAATGGAACCAACCAATGACGTGTCTTCTAGCATCGCCACACAGTCCGCACCATCTGGCAGCATACCCCCGGTATGTATAACCGCTGCTCCCTGTTGAGGGATCTTGAAGTCTGGAACCCCACCAACAGGCACCTCACCCACCACGTTAAGGAAGGAAGGCGACCCGGAGGATGCCCCCATAAGGTCATCGGACCTTACCGCATAACCGTCTCTAAGGCTCCTATCAAAAGGGGGCAGATCCAACTTACAACGGACATCACAACCTAGTATTCGATTAGTAGATTTTCCAAGCGGTACATCTTCAACCGGGACCTCAAGTTTAGCTGCACTTACCATGGCATGCACTGCGTCTTGCCTATCCATTAGCGAACCTATGGGGCACATTATTTTGTCTCCCCCTTAGGCGGTATAACCTGAGTAGGATAGCCCATCTTCGCAAGCCTGGAGGCCTCCTCGTCCGCCTTTGAACGGTCCCCCTCCACAGGAACCCTTACCCGGAAGAACTTTTTATCCGATACGCTGGCCTCCTGCAACGTGGCTTCCACCCCGTCTTTCTTCAATTTTTCCAGGAGCGCCTTAGCTCCGTCTAACGATGAGAAAGCCCCCACCTGAACCATAAAAGTATTGTTGGAACCTTCCTTCTGGCTATGACCGGACGAACCAGAACCACCAGCCCTTTCGGTCGTGCTTGTGCTCTCCTTAGGTGAAGATTTAGATGGTAATGTTTTAGTAGGCTCAGATGCCTTAGGGCTGCCTTCTTGAGTTCTCTCTTGAGACGTATTCTTTTCCTTTTTTGCTTTTTCTTCTTTAGCCTTTTCCTCTGACGAAGTTGGCGATACTTTAGCTTTAGGGGGTGTTTTCAGCTGGGTTTTGGATGTCTCTTCCACCGGTGAAGCCAGCTGAATGGCGGTTGACGCTTTAGGCTTGCCCTTAACCTTGTCATAATTTGACTTAGAGCTTGATTCCGTACTTACCGGCGACGACACGGAACTAGAAGGTTTGGCTTTTGCAACATTGGGCAGTGGGGTAGCGAGATTTTGTACCCCTTCATCATAGCCCCGCGATTCATTACCTTTGGTTGATAAGTCACCATTAAGGTCTACCTGGGGTGGAACTTCCTGTTCATACCGTTGATCGGACTGGTAGTTATCGCTAGGTAACCACTGAGTTGCAAAGTATTTCACCCCAGAAATCAATATTCCAAGTGCAACTAAAGCGGTAAAAGCTATCACTATCTTTGTGGCCAACCCACCTTGATTTCGCTTTTTGTAGTTTCTAGTAAGCCGGTATCCCACTTTATCATCCCCCATCCGCAAAAGATAAAAAGGCTAAACAGGGCTAGCAATCCCTATCTCGGCAAGCATTCTTAGGACTTGCTTCTTTTTGCCTACACTAGCGTCTAGATCTTCCTGCGTTATTAATGGTCCCTCTGGTAATGACCAAGCCAGGCGGTTCTCGATGGCGGCCTCCCTATAGCCATTAAACCTAAGCTCTAGCTTTCTCCTGCCACAAAAGGCAATAGATGTCTTTTTTATAAGCGCTACCCTGCGATCATATTCCTTCTTATCTAAAAAATCCGCTTCCCACCATGGAGTTAACGGCTTGGGGACAAATGCATTTACCGATGCCACAACGCTGAGCCCTGTCTTAGAGATTATGCTTCCACAAAGCTCCCCTATGCCGCTCAAGTCATCATCTGTCTCGCCTGGAAGACCAATCATGAAATATAGCTTCACTTTTGATATGCCCGATGAAGCAGCCATCGCTGCCTTTTCCATTATCATATCATCGGTAAAAATCTTTCCACATAGAGACCTAAGCCTGAACGTCCCTGCCTCGGGAGCCAGGGTTATAGATTTACCACCACTATACTTTAATGCTTTTATCATAAAACTGTCCATAGAGTCCAGTCGAAGGGAGGCAAAGGAGATGCCCTTACCAAGGGCAAGGATTGTTTCTATCAATGGCCTTATCTCTGGGTAATCCCCTGCCTCCGGAGTTATCAACCCCACCCTTTCGAATGGAACCTTGGATTTTATGTGGTCTATCAAAAATTTAGCATCATGGAGAGGAAGGCGCCGCATCGGCGAAAAACAATAAGTTAACGTGCAAAACCTGCAGGCCCGTCTACATCCCCTCTGTAACTCCAAAAGGAGTGAAGATTCGAAAAGACTCTTCTTGGTGACCCAAGAACTTATAGAATCCTCTTGACTTAGTTCAGAGATCTTACCGACTCCTTGGGGGCGGTGAAGATCAAGAAGAGATGGGACCAGAACGTACGGGAGGGATGCAAGTTCTTTAAGGGCATCATCCTTACTATGGCTTTCGCGAAGGACGTTGACCACCTGTTGTAACGAAACCTCTGCGTCACCTAGCACGATAAAGTCACAAATCTGGTATAACGCAAACGGGTTAATGTAGGTCAATGCCCCACCAGCACCTACAATTGGCAGAAAGGGATCCCTCCTGTCTGCCCTTAAGGGCGGGATTGCCCCCTCCTCAAGCCATCGGGTAAACGATAAGACTTCGTTTTCATAGGATATGGTAGCGGTCACAATGGGGAAATTACGAAGGTGAACATCCGAATCAACGGAACGATAAACAGGGCCGGGGCCTATGAAAAACCTCTCAACCCCAACCCCCATTCTACGCAGCCTTCTATAAACGTGATGAAAACCCAAGCTGGCACTTCCAATACCATACTCTCCAGGGTAAAGCAAAGCCCAACGTGGAGCCCCGCCCTTGGGAAGCTCCTGAGTCCAAACCTCAGCCTCCCGAAACGAAGACCAGCTACCCCAGCAGGAACCACTGTCTCCGCTCCGGGAAGCACTTTTTTTAGAATCTTTTTTACCCAAAAGCTTCCCTCTTCTTCCTTCCTAAGTGTTAAAGATGCCCCCTCCTGCGCTTAAAAGCCGGAAGATCCAGGTCATCGGTAGGGACACCACTACCCCTGAACAAATCCTCCTCAGCTCCCGAGGGATGCCCCATCGGGCGGACCTCGGTCTCCTCGAGTTGAGCCTTGGCCTTTAACTTATCGGGGGCCCACATTCCTTTGGATTGGCTGGATGGTTTTGCTGCTCCTGTAAAGCTCGAGACCTTAGACTCATTAGGGGCCATCTGAGAGAAACCCGTGGCAATGGCTATCACCTGGAGTTTATCCTCTAAGCTAGGCTCCAGGACGGCACCCCATATTATCTGCGCATCATCATCGGTGAACTCCCTTATGACCTCAGAAACCTCCAAAGCCTCATGAAGAGTGACACTGGTACCGCCTATGACATTAAACAGCACTCCCTTGGCACCCTTTATTGGGGCCTCCATAAGCGGGCTGTTTATCGCGTTTCTCGCGGCAACGGCAGCGCGGTTCTCACCTTGAGCCTCACCTATTCCCATTATTGCAGATCCGGCGTTGCTCATGACAGTTTTAAGGTCCGCAAAGTCAACGTTGACAAGCCCCGGTTTTAATATCAAACTGGTGACCCCGTCAACCGCCTGGCGAAGCACTTCATCCGCCAGCTTAAAGGCTTCAGTGAGGGCGGTCTTCTTATCGGCCAACTGGAGCAACCTGTCATTAGGTATCACTATTAGGGCATCCACCTGTTCCTTTAGACGCTCTATCCCACCCAATGCCTGGCTTATCCTACGCTTACCCTCAAACATGAAGGGCTTTGTCACCACTGCCACGACCAAGGCTCCGCTCTCCCTGGCTATGTTGGCTATCACAGGAGAAGCCCCAGTACCGGTACCCCCCCCCATGCCGGCGGTTATAAAGACCATATCCGCACCCTCTATGGCGGCCCTGATCTCATCCCTGGACTCAAGTGCGGCTTTCTGACCTATCTCGGGATTAGCTCCTGCCCCCAGGCCCCTAGTCAACTCCTTGCCAAGGATTATTTTGACGTCCGCTTCTGAGAGCTCCATATGAGCCACGTCAGTGTTAGCGGATATAAACTCAACTCCCTTTATCCCGCTCCTTATTATGTGATTCAAGGCGTTGTTTCCACCACCGCCTACCCCAACCACTTTTATAACTTCCCTGTAGGCTCTACCAGACCGGTCTATCTGAAGAAGCTCCGCCATGTCTGCAAATCCCCCTAAGCATTTCAATATGGCCACCTTCGGCGGTAATACACTACAAGCGAGCTAAAGGATTAAAAAAGCTCATCCACATATCTCCGTATCTTCTCCCAAAGATCACCCAATCCTCCTCCGGAGGAAACCCTAGGATTAACCCTAGGACGCGGCTCCTCCATGATACCCCGTCCATGACCTTGTCGTCTTATGGAATCCAAGTGAGGCTCCATGAACCGGAATGGATTGCGCTCCCTCTCTATCATATATCTAATTATTCCTGCGGCAGACACGAACTCCACACCGTTCCTACTGGGAGGCATCCTGTCATGATCTAAGGGCAAGGAAACCCTAGCAGGCATGTCAAGGAGCTCGCTAACTAACACCTCTATGTCGGAAGTCTTTGCAACGCCTCCACACATGACTACCCCAGCAGACATCATTGATGGGCTGAGGTCCGATATCTCCCTCCTTATCAGGACAGAGTATAGTTCCTCAAGCCTGCATCGGATAACTTCCACCACATCAACGACCCTACATGAGTAGCTCCTGCCCCTAACATCAAACTCTAGAACATCCTCTGCAGACTCCGCTCCCTCGAAAAGGGATACTTCTTTCTTTATCTCCTCTGCCTTGCTTAATGGCATCTTCAACACCGAGGCCACGTCGTTAGTGATGTGATCTCCTCCAACTGGTATGACCGCCAAATGCTTGGGACGCCCGTCGGAGAAGACCGCAACCCCCGTTGTACCGCCCCCCACGTCCACAGCCACAGCCCCAGCCATGGATTCCTCCTTGGAAAGCATTCCCAAGGCTGACGCCAACGGCTTTATAACCAAGCCGTTAACCTCAAGCCCCGCCCTCTCTACACAGTTAAGAACATTCTGCAACACTGCGGTTGGAACTATGACGGACTGAAGATCTATCTCTAGCCTCATCCCGGTCATTCCCGAGGGATCGTCAATACCACCATGGCCATCAAGAAAATACTCTACCGGTATGGCATGGAGAATACTCTGATTCTGCGGAACGGATACCTCCGTTTGTGCGGCCTCGATAACTCGCTCTACATCAAGCTGCATGACAGGCCTCGGGGATCTACCCAATGAAACCATGCCCTTGGACCTTATGCTTTTTACCTCGCTCCCGCTGAATGCCACGGTGACCTCCTTTAACTCAAGGCCTACCATGTTCTCAGCATCGCAAATCGCGCTTTGCACCGATCGAACTGCTTGATCAAGGTTGACTATTAATCCCTTTCGAATCCCACTGGAAGGGGCATGGCCTATCCCTATTATCTGAGCCTCCCCCGTCCGGCTCTCCCGCTCGGCAACAACGACAGACACCTTGGTGGTCCCCAAGTCGAGACCCACCAACAAATCTGGATCGCCATGAGCGGCGGAGGTAGATATCCTTTTAAACAAGAGAAGCCCCCCCGATAAAACTTGATTTTTTATTAATATGATGTTGGTTGCTTTCCTACTTCCTCAGTATAATTTTATCCTTATAAGTGCAATCTACCAACATCTGATCCCCTGAAATGGCACCCTTTTCCTTCAATATTTTGAGCACCCGAAAAATCCTCTCTGCCCCAGCCTCATCCTTTATGGGGAACATTACCCTCATGGTCTCCGCATCACCAGATACATATATGGCTATCCCAATAGGAGATTCGTCTCCACGCAACACCTTAAGCCCCTTAAGACCAGCATCAGACACCCTTATACTCCTTATAACATCCAATATATTCATAATTTTAACCAAAGGAACATTCGATGGCATAACTTCTCTGTTGACCGATGCTCCTTCAAAGAGAGGATCCATCGAGGTATCCCAGTAGACCACAGGTCCTGAGGGGTAGACCATTCCCTTCACGGTAACGTTTTGAGGCAACGATGCAGGCCAAACCTTTCCCTCACTAGCCCACAGCCAAAACCTTCCCTTCCACATGACCATCGCCCTCGGATGCAACGGAGATACTCGAAACCTTAACCAACCCCAATTCGCTATGGATACCTCCGCGGACACCGGGACTCTAGATTCAAGTCTTTCAGCGATTTCTTCGCTTCGGAACGCCGCTAGGGGCCAAAAACGCCGCTCTGTAGGGGTGAGAATCGACCAAACCGCCTCCTCAGGCAACAAGCCAGGGGGAACCACAGTCACTCCCAGCATCCGCATAAGGTTTATATTAGACTCGACTCCCCAGAGAATACCGACCAGTAAAGCCAGTAAGACGATCCTCCAAAGGGGCTTTAGATTTTTTCTATTAGACGTTGATCTTCTAACCCTCGGGCGGCGATGGACCATCTCCCAAAACCCTTACCTCTAACTCGAGATTTACCCCGAACTTATCCCTTACCCTATCCCTGCAAATATCAACAAGCTGGATTATGTTACCCGCGGTAGCATCCCCAAGGTTCTCAATGAAGTTTGCATGTTGCAAAGAAACCATAGCCCCACCAACTCTAAGCCCCTTGCAACCCGCAGAGTCCAACATCATACCAGCGCTTCCACCAGGTGGGTTCTTAAAAACACACCCCGCAGTCTTAGCGTTCTTCGGTTGCCCCTTCCTGAAAGAGGCAAAGTGCTTAAGTCTCTGTCTGATATCCCCATCGCTAGATGGATACAAGTTCAAACCCACGGAGGTAATCCAAGATCTGCCAGAGGATAACCCAGACTTGCGATAGGAGAACGACAACTCATTACCCATCCACACCCTAACGTTCCCATCCTCCTCAATGGTTCTAACGAAGGTGACCAAGTCCCCTATTGACCTCCCCTTGGCTCCGGCGTTCCCCGCCACAGCCCCACCTACAGTCCCTGGGATTCCAACAGCGAACTCAAGCCCCGAAAGCCCTCTGCGAACCGCCCAATTCAACAACTTGCGGAGCGGGAGGGCCGCCGAAACCTGAACTTCCACTCTACTATCCGAAGAGAACTCCACAATCGGGGGAGAAGTGTCGTCACGAAGCAGCACGACTAAACCCTCAAGCCCCTCGTCTGGGATCAGCACATTTGAGCCCTCTCCGAGCACAAAAGCATGAACTCCCTCTTCGGAGGTCATCTTCCTAATGCATCCCAAAGCAGACTCCGACCTTGGGCTTATCACCGCTTCCGCACAACCACCGACACACCATGTATTCCAGAATCTAAGAGGTTCCTTGGGTCTAACAGAGCAAAGTCCCCTCCTATCTAGATCCAACAGCCACCTCATCATTAAGCCTTCTGCCCTCCCCAAGAGCGTTAACGATCCTTTCGCCAAGGCATGATACATTCCCAGCCCCAACAGTTAAAACAACATCCCCTTGACGACAGAAACCGGACAGCGTATTTACCGCCTCATCAAAGGATCCGCATAGAACCGGAGAAGAAGCCCCCTCAGGGAAATTATCGACTATAAGGCTGGAGCTAACGCCACTGATAGGTTTCTCATCCGCGGGATAAATTGGGAGCACCAATGCCTTGTCCGCTAAAGCCAGAACTCTTGCGAAATCACCGTACATGGCGGATGTCCTGGTATATCGATGGGGCTGAAAGACAACGATGAGCCTTCTGCCCGGGAATGCACCTCGGGCAGCGTTTATAGTGGCTTGAATTTCCCTTGGATGATGGCCGTAATCATCGAAAACATCCACCCCCCCGGAGGATCCAACCCGCTGGAACCTCCTTTTGGCACCACTGAAAGAACTTAAAATGGACGAGGAAGCCTTGAAAGGCACCCCCATCATCTCCGCCGCAGCACATGCTCCAAGAGCATTAAGCACGTTATGCTCCCCACTCACACGAAGGCGTAGCTCGCCGCAGAACTTGCCATCTCTGTACACATCGGCGGCCACGCCTCCCCCATCTATATGACAAACGTTGGCGGCCCCCCAATCCCAGGAAGTACCCCATCCGTACTTGAGAACCCTAATGCACTTATCCCGAAATTCGATGCGTCGAAGCAGTTCCTGATTGCCACCATCATCGGCGCATATCACTAGAGCACCTCCATCTTTCATCCCACCCACAAACCGAAGGAAAGCGTCTAAGACATCATGAACAGATCCATAATGATCTACGTGGTCCCAATCAACATTGGTAACCACCGCAACCTCTGGCTCAAACAGCTCGAAGCTACCATCGCTCTCGTCAAGCTCGGCTACCATGACGTCTCCGGTCCCCAACTTTGCATTACACCCTATATCACAGAGCTCACCGCCTATGGCCACGGTAGGGGAAATCCCATGTCGCTCGGCGATCAAGGCCAACATTGACGAGGTGGTTGTTTTCCCATGAGTACCCGCCACACCAAATCCTCGCTTAGAGTTAAATATGGCGCTTAGCACTTCCGCCCGCTTAGCCACCGTAACACCTAGCCTCCTGGCCTCAACTATCTCCGGATGAGAGTCCTCTATGGCACTCGTATAGACCAAAAGGTCAGGCATGAAACGTCCAATATGGGCTTCGTCGTGCCCCATCAGTACCTCCATCCCACCCTGAACCAGCTTCTTACTGTAGGACGTCTTGGC
The DNA here is from genome assembly GCF_000237825.1 of Thermanaerovibrio velox DSM 12556. Classification (NCBI taxonomy): domain Bacteria; kingdom Thermotogati; phylum Synergistota; class Synergistia; order Synergistales; family Synergistaceae; genus Thermanaerovibrio; species Thermanaerovibrio velox. The sequence goes on along the minus strand of NZ_CM001377.1, from coordinate 900,672 downwards.
CGCATCACAACCACTAACCTGGCATCCCATCCCCTTCAACAGCAGCGCAAGACCGCTCATGCCGGCTCCACCAATTCCCATGAGATGTATCTTCGTACCGCAGCCAAGGCCATTGGAAGGCATTTTAAGCAAAGCAATACCTCTCCTTTCGATTTTTAGAGAGCGAGCAGCATTTCCCATAAATCGCAACAAGTCTTAGATGTAACAGATGGGAGATCCTCATCTAAAGTCGTGCCACAGACAATCAAGTCTGAGGAAGCGCTCCCCCCGTTCAAGAGGGATTCCACCGCCCTTCCCAGGCCTCCCGAAACTAACTCCTCGTCTAGGATCAAACCCCTGGCGGATCGGCAAAAGGCCACAGCATTGGCCCTCTGATGTCCACCTGATGAATCACGCCAAGGAATTATAACACAAGGCAACTTCCATAACTTAATCTCAGTTAAACTTGAAGCTCCCCCTCTGGTTATGACAACGTCCGTCACGGAATAAAGGGCTTCCATGTCCCACGTGTGAGGCATGAGAATGCACTTTCCAATAACTTGGGGGACGCTACTTGCCCCTATGATTAGAAACGTCCACCCACTAAAGTATTCATCCTTCGATGCTTCTATAACCTTCTCGAAAAGAGATCCGCTTCCCAAAGACCCTCCCAATACCAAGGCCACCTTCGATCCCGCTTCTACCGATATCCCCAATCGCCTTAAAGCAATGGGCCTAGGTATCCTTTGCATTCCCCTTATTGGCACCCCCACGTACTTATAGCTTTTGTCCTTAAGGGGATGACAGGTATCCCATCCAGATGCCACGGGGACACCAAGCAAGGCAGCCAGCCTAGTAACCCGTCCGGCCACTGCGTTCTGCTCGTGTATAAGGCAACGCAACCCCATCATCTTGGACACCATAAGTGCTGGGAAGGATACGTATCCTCCAAACATAAGACATACATCAGGGGCCTCTTTCTCTATACAGTCCCTAGCCTGGTGAAAACACTTAAATATCTGCTTCCATCTCCTGGGCATCTTGCGCAATCCCCCCCCCAGGGGGGAACCCTCCAAGTGTATTATATGAGGATCCAAATTGACCTCCCTGTATATCTTCAACTCAAGGGGCCTTGATCCAGACACAAAGGAAATATCCACATCCGAATGCCTTTCCCTAAGCCAGCTCCCAAAGGCTATCGCAGGCCATATATGTCCTCCAGTCCCGCCAGCAACCACTAAGACTCGCTTTATCCTCAAGCTAATCCCCTCTTCTGAGATGCCCCAGCACTACATATACCCATCACCATTCCGAGCCTAAACCACATCATCACCAAGGATGTGCCGCCATAGCTCAAAAATGGCAACGGCATACCGGTAAGAGGCATCATCTTCGTAACTCCCCCCACGTTAATAAAAAAGGGGGTAATTATAGTCAATACCATGGCCCAAAGCATTGAGGCCACGATATCATCGTCCATTTCAAAGTAATATCTCTTAACCCTCATGGTCCATATGAAGAAGAGAGCAAGAACTCCCATGGTGCCAACAAGTCCCATCTCCTCCCCAAGGGCGGCAAATATGAAATCCGTGTATGCAGCAGGCAAGTATTGAAGCTTCTGGAAACCATGCCCCAGCCCAGTCCCCCAAAGCCCACCGTTGCTAAAGGCAATTAGCCCCTGAATAGCCTGAAAACCAGTATCCAAGGGGTCTTTCCAGGGATCCAAAAACGCAACCACTCGCCTCATACGATATGGTTCGGCAACTATAAGCAAAACGAGGATCACCACCCCTCCTACGGCAGAGACAAGCGGCAACCTCCAACCATGGCGCTCCACAAAAATACCCATGCCTATAGTAAATATAAGTATGATGGTCCCCAGGTCAGGTTGCAATAGAAGCGGAGCAGCAGACAAAAAAATAAGGGACAAAAGAACAATGAAGGATTTTATCTCATCCTTATCGTGTTTATGGAGCATCTTGGTAAGATGAATGGAAAAAAATAGGTAAAGTACCTCCCCTGGTTGAAACGACAAACCAGCGATCCTTATCCATCTTCTTGCTCCACCTATGGTAGCCCCTATACCTGGGAGAAGGGTACAAAACACCAAAAATATCGACACAACCCAAAGGATGCCGCTCGTTCGCATCCACACCCTAAAAGGTATCCTCCAACCTACTATGAAGCCTACCCATCCTATCAACATCCATTGAAGCTGCTTAAGCCCAACCCAAAAAAGGGAACCGCTGCTGCCAAATATCTTGGGAGTAGTAGTGGACGTTATCACCAACATACCAAGGCCGTTCAGGAGAAACGGGATTAGCCACAGCAGTACATCTGGTCTGGTATCATAACCCCGTGAGCCAAGAGGTGGTTCTAACGAGCGGGACAAATCAATATCACCCCTCAAAAGCCCTTTAGTTTAAGCTAGCAAGGGAGGCCACTAAACGTTTAAAGTGATCTCCACGCTCTTTATAGCTTGAATACTGGTCCCAGCTTGTGCATGCGGGAGACAGGAGCACCATGTCATTGGGCCTTGCTAACTCATAGGCCTTATTTACAGCATCGTTTAGATCATTGACATATACCCAATTAGAAAACCCCGCCTTTGAGAGGGCAGCCCCGATAGCCATCCCCTCTTCCCCATATAAAACCGCGTGGTAACACTCCTCCAATACCGCCCTGGCAAGCAGTTCATAAGTTTCCCCCTTGCCGCGGCCTCCAAGGAGTATTATCTTCCTTCCATTGCCAGGACACTTTAAGCTCTTTAAGGCAGTGACAGTGGCAGCAACGTTGGTACCCTTAGAATCGTCCACGAAGATAACTCCATTCACTACTCCTGCGAGCTCACAACGGTGAGGCGGTGCTTTAAAACCGGCTATATTAACCTCCTCTCCAGAGACAGGGCGACGAAGGAACATAGCTGCAGACGCCAATGCCATGGCGGCATTCTCGAGGTTATGTTTACCCAGCAGCTTTACCTCTTCAAATCGGAAAAGCCTTATAGGCTGGCCATCGAGGATCATCCTGGCCTCCTTGGCATCATCATCCAAACATACGTCCTGTTCCCCTAGGGCATGACCCCATGTCAAGGTTAACACCTTATGAGATAACCCCGAGGCTCCCAAGATGTTCGCATCCGAGCGTTGTATAATAGAGAAACCAGAAAGCATAGTCCTCTCCATAGCCCTTTTCTTGGATGCCACGTAATTTTCGAATGATCCATGCCAGTCAATGTGATCAGGCGCTATGTTGGTCACAACACTGCCCACAAAGGTGGCACTAGAGCACCAAAAGAGCTGAAAACTGCTCACCTCCGCAACAACCACCTGGGAGTCAGAAAAGCATACGGGGACCAGGGCGATCGGGTTACCAATGTTCCCCGCAGTAACCACCTTAAGTCCCAAAGAGGAAAAGAAGTGCCCCAACATCCCCGTGGTAGTGGTCTTGCCGTTACTCCCTGTTACAGCAATAACCGGTACGTCCAAAAAGGGAGCCACAAAATCCAGCTCTCCAACAACAGGTATCCCCTTATCTCTAGCAAGGGAAAGCACCGGCGATGTTGGAGCTATTCCGGAACTTAACACCAGAGCATCTGCCTCAAAAAGCCTCTCCGTGTGCCCCTCCTCCTCAAAGGCTATGCCCATGGCTTTCATATCCGAGAGCCGATCATCCTTGATCTTGGCAGCGTCCGATACGAAAACCCTTGCTCCCGCCTCCTTGGCGAGCCTTGCCAAGGCAACACCGCTAAGCCCGCCCCCTATTATCGTTACAGCCTTTCCAGTCCAATCGCGAAGCAAATTTTTCAACCTAACATGCCCTCCCCAAAAACAGCGGCGATCATAACCAAAGCCACCATCCCGAACACATGAACCAACCAAAACCTAGTCACTATCCTGGTCTCTGGCCACCCAATCAGCTCAAAGTGATGATGAATAGGACTCATCCTGAAGACCTTACGCCCAAATTTTCTTATTGCTAATATCTGAATTGCCACGGAAAGGATTTCAACCCCAAATAGGAAACCCATGGGGAACACAAGCCAGAGCCTGCCGGATATAACACCCAGCACCAAGAGAGACCCGGCAAGGAAGTGAGCACCACCATCTCCCATAAAAACCCTGGCAGGATGAGAATTGTGCCAAAGAAAGGCCAGGCAAACCGCCAGCAATGCAGCCACAAAAGCAAGCCCCATGGGATTATCAACCAGAAAAGGGATAAAACCCAGCACAGATATGGCCATAGCCCCCGCCGCAAGGCCATCCAAACCATCGGTAACGTTCACCGCGTTTTGAAGACCTACGCTCAAAAAGAGAAGCAATGGTATCGCAAAATATCCCGCAACCCTCATTCCAGACCAAAGGCTGATCCCCTCACCCATGGATACCCATACACACCAAGGCATGGACAAAGCCACCTGAAGCCCAAGTTTTTGAAGGCTGCTAAGGCCATCTCCAGACCCTTTAACCACCTTAGCATGGTCATCCAGATAACCAACCACCGAAGCCAGAAGCGGGAGGGAAAACAACTTCAAAGTATCACTCCCACAAAATGGCAAAACAACGACTATACAGAGTGGGAACACAACCCCGCCCATGGATGGAGTGCCCACCTTTACCGCATGCCCCTCTGGACCGTATTCCTTGACGTTTTGCTTTATTTTAAACTGGGCCATAAACCGCACCCAGCCTTCTTGTGCCAACACCTGAGATAGGAAAGTCAAGACAAAGATCCACATGGGGGCTAATTTAATAGCATCATCAAAAGACAATATACCGCCACCCTTCATCACAAAAGCTATCTGGACTTAACCTTAACAAATCCATCAAGGCCATATCCCCTAGATCCCTTGATCAAGGTTAAGGTCCCATCTCCCATGTCAAGGGGAAGTTCTAAAACGTCCTCCAAGCTATTCACCCAAATTGCACTGTCAGGGAGAGCACACTTTGACCATTCCCTACCAACAAATACCACCTTATCCAGCTCTTTCAACCCCCGCAGCTTATCCACCATCAAGGCATGCCAGTGATCGGATTCCGCTCCCAGCTCCAACATGCCCCCTAAGATCGCTTGCGGTCGGAGATTGGCCTTTTGCGCAAGATCCATCAAGTTATCTATGGCGGCACTCATGGACGCTGGGTTTGCGTTATAGGATTCGTTAATCATCCACCCTCCGCCGCTCGTCCTAATCACATCGCCTCTTCCCGAGAATGGAGTTAACGAGCTGGCTAAATTTACAAAAGAGTCCTCCCCCCTGTTTCGCTTTGCCATGAGCCAAGCGAAGGCTAGAGAGTAGGCATTGTGAAGAAGCCACAATCCGGAGGATATTTCCACTCTTTCCCCACCATAGGAGACCACCATGAAGAGCCTAGGGCCATCACAAGACCACAGGATCTCACGATGTTCAATCCTCACGTCTCCCCTACTGGTCCCAACAGACACTACCTCCAAGCCATTCCCATCACCTATACCGCTACTAAAGGCATTCCACAGGAGGTCGTTATCGGCGTTATAAGACAAAAATTCCCCCCTCGGGGACTCCAATATCTCCAGTTTAGCCCTTAAAACTCCCTCAAGGCTTCCCAACCCCTCCAGATGGGCAGGGCGAACCTCCGTTATTATCATGTCGTTAGGCGGGAACACGTTCACCAGGGATGATATCTCACCGAAACTGCTGGTTCCGTACTCTAAGACAAGGAACCTGCAATCCCTAGGCATGGATAAAACGGTGAGAGATGCCCCTATCATCGTGTTGTAACTCTTAGGGGCACTATGAGCAGGCCCTATACCCTTCATGGCGGCCAACATGACCTCTCTGGTAGTGGTCTTACCGACTGATCCAGTAATCCCTATAACCCTTGGAGAGACCCTGTCCAGCCACTCCCTGGCTGCCAGAGCCAAGGTTTTCTCTGTATCATCAACCGCTACGATGCTGCACCCCATAGGGGCTTTTACTATATCCAGCTTAGACCGTTTTACCAAAGCACAAGACGCCCCACTCTTGAACGCCTGAGACACGTACTTGTGCCCGTCAGTCCTATTGCCCTCAATGGCAACGAACAAATCTCCACTTTTTACATCCCTGCTATCAATCGAAATGCCCCTTGGCAAGGACACATCAGGGCCTATCAGAGTTCCAGCAGATAACCTCGCTATATCCCCAAGGGTAAGAAAATCCCCACCGGACATAAATATCAAATCCCCTGTCTTTATGAAAATTTTAACTTAAATACAAACAGACACCCCTTGGCACCTTGGGATGGCATACAAAACATCCTTCACCTAGACATCCCACTCTAGGGGACCAAAACGCTCCCTTCCCCAGGTTATCAACTCTAAACGGTCTTCGAAGGGCTCTTTGCGATCTGCAAATATAAGGAACCGTTCCGGTCCCTTACCCGTTATAGCCACCAAATCTCCAGGGGCAGCGTTATCCATCGCAAACCTTATGGCCTCAGAGCGGTTTATTATAACCCAATGGGCAAACCCGTCCTTTGGTTTCACCATTCCCGACTCTATCTGCCGGGCTATATCCTCTGGATCCTCGCTCCTTGGATTGTCCATCGTTATAACCACCCTGTCCGCCAAAGAAGAGGCAACCGCTCCTAGTTTAGGCCTATGCTCCCTGCTTCTCTCCCCCCCATGGCCAAATACTGCCCATAGCTTTCCGGCACAGACCTTTTTAAGGGCTGTCAACACCTTCTCCAGCCCATCTGGCGTATGGGCATAATCGATCACCGCCACCACGTTGTTAGGGAATCGGTAAGTCTCCAGCCTACCTGGAACCTGGGGCATCGAGGTAATACCTCTCCTTATGGAAGAGGCGTCTATACCCAGGGAAGCACAAAGAGCAATGGCTCCCATGGCGTTCTGAGCGTTATATTCACCTATCAGGGGAACAGGAAGCTTATCAATGAACATCTGACATTGGGGATCGAACACGTCCAGAGTCATGCCATCAAGACCATAGGATACGACCCTGCCACACCAAACACCCTTGATAGGGGGTTCGTTTACACCTATAACCGCATATCCATTCATGTTTCCGCCGTACTCTTCCAGCAGCCTCTTACCCCATGTATCATACGCGTTTGAAGCCCCAACCCAGCCATCTTTCATATAACAATCAAACAGTTTTCGTTTTGCATGAAAATAAGAATCCAGGCTACCATGGAAGTCCAGGTGTTCAGGGGTAAGGTTCGTAAAAACCGCCCCGTCAAAAAGGCACCCTTCCAGCCTTCCCTGCTCCAATCCATGAGAAGAGGCCTCCATGACACAGGCATGGCAGCCGTTGTCCCTCATCCTCTTAAGGAACATCTGAATGCCGCTGCCCTCTGGGGTTGTCCTATCAGCATACTCAAACGATATGCCATCGCAGTAAAATATAGTCCCCAAAAGGCCGGTTTTCATGCCCGACTTATCGAATATTGACCTTATCATGTACGTGGTGGTGGTTTTGCCGTTGGTACCTGTCACTCCCACCATCTTAAGCTGCTTAGAGGGCCAACCGTACAACACAGCCCCCAACCTACCCATGAAAGACCTTGGGTTTGAAGAGACCACTTGAGGGACCTGGATGTCGTCAATGGGGTTTTGCACGCATAACGCAACCGCCCCCGACCTTACCGCATCCCTCGCAAAGCTGTGCCCGTCATACCTGCTTCCCTTAACACACACGAAGATAGATCCATCTCTTACGCTATAGGTATCCGATGCAACATCACATACCTCTCTATCCAAGGTGGACTCATCTCTTACAATCACAGATACAAAATCCGGCTCTTGGCTAATCAAGTTCAAAAACTCTCTAAGCTTCAACATGCATCACCTGCCCGGGATTATTTCAGTATGTTTTTCTTTTAACCGATGGATGGAGCATCCTCAGTCCTTGCCAACTCTAGGCAGAAGGGATATCGCCTCCACTATATTCTTAAAGACCGGCGCTGCAAGTTCTCCGCCGTAGAATCGGCCTCCCTTGGGCTCTCCTATGACCACTAGCAAGACGTATCTGGGCTTCTTATAAGGCCAAAAACCGACGAAAGAGGCCACATAACGTCCCTTGGTATAGGTACCCCCTGAGGCCACCTGGGCGGTCCCAGTCTTCCCTGCCACCTCCTCAAGGGGGGTGTCTGCCTCCTTGCCAGTACCTGTTTTAACCACCTCTCTCATGCTATCCCTAAGGTATGAGGCAATCCCTGGGGAAAAAACAGCGGACTTCGGAGTCCTCTTACCTCTGTATATCACGTTTCCTTTGTCATCCCTAACCTCTCTTACCACATATGGCTTTAGCAGGTGCCCTCCGTTCGCAATAGCGGCTATGGCAGAAACCAGCTGAATAGGGGTAACTCCCACCCCCTGCCCTATTGCAACGTTAGCAGGAACTACCCCTAACCATCTCTCGGGGGGCTGCATGAGCCCCGCTTCCTCACCGGCCAAATCTATCCCGGTCCTCTGACCGAATCCCAAAGACCTAAGACCCTGATAGAAGCGAAAAACGTGAAACCTAACACCTATCAACGCCATCCCAACGTTACAGGAGTTAACAAGTATCTTCTTGGGGTCCTCTACGCCGTGCCCACCCTTCTTGACATCCCTTATAATGTGGTCAGCGATTCTCACACTACCTGAACAGGAAAACCTGTCAGATCCGCTCACCAATCCCTCCTCCATGGCAAGTCCCATGACCAGAGGCTTAAACGTGGAACCAGGCTCATAGACCCTGGCCACCACGTTATTGCGCAATGCTTCCTGGTTGGAAAACGAGCCCCTATCATTGGGATTAAAGGTTGGGTAACTGGCCAAACCAAGGATTGATCCGTCGTTAGGATTCAAACAAACCGCGGCCCCCCAGGCAGCACTAGCCTCTTGAACTCCCACGGTCAGGTTTTCCTCCAAGATCTGCTGTATCCTAGAATCTATCGAAAGATAGATATTCCCAGCCCCTACGTAGTTTTCATCAGAGCTGTTGCCCACTATATCAAGAAGCTTACCCTTGGCATCTCGGGCAAGCAATCTGGTCTGTTGCGGAGAAAACAAAACGTTGTTCCAAGCCCTTTCTATCCCCGCCAACCCGTTGTCATCCAGATCGCAGAAGCCTAAAACGTGAGCTCCAAGATGCCCATGAGGGTATACCCTGGCGCTCTCTCTTATGGAAAAAAGCCCAGGAATGTCCCTTGCCAGATAAGTTTGGGCAAGGGATTGATCGACCTTCCGGCGAACCCACACAAACCTCCCTTGGAGGGGCTTCTGGAAACGGAGAAGCTCCTTTTGATCCAGCAGCCCACGAAGCATAACGGCGTTTGAGGGATTCCAATAGAGGGGATCTATAAAGAAACTCTCCGCGGGGACGGAAAGAGCTAGCGGGATACCATTTCTATCAAATATCCCTCCCCTGGAAGTGCTTATTGGTACTTGCGCCCAATACTGCTTAGAAGCCTGAGATGATACCCTAGGATCTGGGAACAGGTGAACCCTAACAAGGTTAATTCCAATCACTAGAAAGGCGGCCGCCAGCGCTATCCACTGGCTTTGCCGCCTGGTGTATCCAGATCTGCTACTCTTTGGCATGGGCTGCTCCCGCCATATCGAATAAGGCTGGAGGTACTATGGGCCTCCTCGCGGTTTTACCTTCCCTTGTGTCCAAAGAGTCTTGCAGACCTTTTCCTGCAACCCAAGATTCTCCTGCCCCCCCTGCAATCCTTATGGTTTGGAAGGAGCTACGAGGCTTCATCCCAAATTTATTTTTAGCGTTGACGTATATCCTCTCGGGAGAAAGCATGGATGCCATTTTTATCTCCAGCTGCACCTTCCTGCTCATTTCAAACTCTATCTTAGAGTTTATGTCAGACAACCGGTATTCTAAGTAAAGGGAATAAAGCCTGACTCCTCCAAGGAATACCGCAAAAAACGCCATTACCATCACAGCGAAAAGGCATGATGGACTAATCCTATGGGGGCTTTCATGTCTGGGAAGGGACACGCTGGACGCCTCCTCTCATCACGTTAACAATCTACCAATCCAACACCTCAAGGCGTAAACAAGAAACCCCTCACCTTTGCACTCCTAGACCTACGGTTAAGCTCCAGTTCCTCCTCCGACGGCACCAGGGGGCGTGAGGTCATGGGTTTGCCAAGCCCCGCTTCTGCCCAGCTCCTCATGTTCCTCTTAACCATCCTGTCCTCCAGAGAATGGTAGGTTATAAAAATCACCTTGCCACCTCTTCTTGTTATCTGGGGTAGCTCATCGAGGAGGTCCTCAAGGGCTCCCATCTCATCATTCACCTGAATCCTTAAGGCCTGGAATATACGTCTAGCTGGATGCCCCCGCATCTTTCTCTGGGCTGGAGCTGGGACGGCAGACCTTATCACCTCCACAAGCTCCTCACAGGTCATTATGGGACCGTCCTTCTCCCTACGCCGGCATATAGCTCTGGCCACTTGGAAAGCGAAGGGATCCTCCCCATACCGTCTAAACAACATGGTAAGCTCCGCAGGGGACCATGTATTTACAATATCGGCCGCGGTAAGGGAAGAACAAACCCTCCCCATGTCCATACGCATGTCAAGGGGTCCGTTGTAATTAAAGGAAAAGCCCCTCTCTGGGGAATCGACCTGAAGCGAAGATATGCCCAGGTCAAACAGAAACACTTGTGCGCTATCAAAGCCCGCATCAGAAAGTATGGATCTTATATCCCTGAAGTTACCCAAAGCAAAATAAACCCTATCCTTGAAAGCAGACAGCCTATCCTTGGCTATAGCTAATATGGATTCATCCTGATCTATGCCAATCAAGAAAGCGTTAGGGCAGTTCTCCAATATGGCCATCGAATGCCCCCCTGCCCCCAGGGTTCCGTCCACCACAAGCTCAACATCCTCAAAGGGGCTAAGCATATGGAGCACCTCATTCAACATGACCGGAACGTGTACCATCAAAGCCCCCCAACCCCTTCCATGATGGCAGGAAGTTCGGAGATTATCTGCAACCTCCTTGCCTCCCATAACTCCTTATCCCAAATCTCCACGTGATCCCCAACCCCTATGACGGATATCTCCCTATTCAGAGAAGCATGCTCCCTCAGAAAGGGCGGGATAAGCACCCGCCCCATCGAGTCCACATCTATTTCCACTGCAGAAGCCATGAGAAGCCGTTTGACATCCCTGCAGCCCGCCCTGGCGGACGAGAGGGCGCTAAGCTTTTCAAAAAATGACCTCCAACCCGGAAGCCCGTATATGGATACGCAGGAATCTATTCCCACCGTGGCCACGAGACGATCTCCCAGCTCATCCCTGAACCTGGATGGGAGCACAAGGCGCCCCTTTGAATCCATCCGATGATCATAGGTTCCCACTAACAAGCCACGATCATCCCCCTTAAACCACTTACTACCACTTTTTACCACCAAAGGCCAAACAAATAAAGACAAGGCCCAAAACCATTATGAGGCTTTGGACCCATTTGATATAATACGTTAGATGCAGGAAACCCTGAGCAGGTCCTTGGGGAGCACCCCGTAAGCCGGGTTTTGTCTAAGTCCAGTCATTTCTCTGACGCACTCCTTGCGGAGGCGCTCAAGCGGCCGTACCCGGGGGTCCGCGGGCCACGTCATCCCCCCCTATTCGGCCTTGCTCCGGATGGGGCTTGCCAAGCCCGACGGTCACCCGCCGGCTGGTGGGCTCTTACCCCGCCTTTTCACCCTTACCTCACACAAGAGGCGGTATATTTTCTGTGGCGCTATCCTTGAGCTCGCGCTCACTGGAATTTCTCCAGCATCCTGCCCTACGGAGCCCGGACTTTCCTCTACCTAAAAGGCAGCGACTGGATGTGGTACTCCCCAAGCCCAGAAAGTTTATTACACATTACATCGAATGTCCATAGATGCTGCCAGATTTTATTGTGATATGACAAATAATGTCCTGTTGCTACACAACCTCTTGCTAAGTACAATATGCCCAATGGAGGCTATAAAGCATACCACCAAAGAAAGGGGTTGTTCGCCATATCCATTGACGAAAGACCTTATCCTGCCCCCCCAGAATATGAAACCTTCAAGAAGAAAGTTCAAGACCTAACCGGTGTGGACCTTAACGCCTACAAGTACCAAATACACCGGCGGGTGCACATGCTTATGCAGCGATGGGGCGTGAAATCGTACGACGAATACTTCAACATGATGGCCTCCAAAGAAGAGAAACTAAGGGAGTTCTTGGACTACCTCACCATAAACGTGTCGGAGTTTTTCAGGAACCCCGCCAGGTGGTGGGATCTAAGAGACAAGGTCATCCCATCGATATTCAAGGAGACGGGGCAGAAAAAGGTGAAGCTATGGAGCGCCGGCTGCGCCACAGGGGAGGAACCCTACTCTCTAGCGATTCTTGCAATCGAGACCGGGGTAATGAACGCTCAGCCGGTATTAGCTAGCGACATAGATAGAGGTGCTATAGCCATAGCCCAAAAGGGCATTTATCAAAAGAGGCAGCTACTTAACGCTCCTACTGATTGGCTTAAAAAGTACTTCACGGAAATAGACTCAAACACGGTTCAGGTGAAACAGGAAGTAAAAGACCGGGTGGTTTTCAAGCAACAAAACCTCATAAAGGATCCGTTCGACAAGAACTTCGACGTGATCCTGTGCAGAAACGTGGTCATATATTTCTCCCCAGAGACGAAGAGCCTCCTTTACAGGAAGTTCTTTGAGGCCCTTCGCCCTGGCGGATATCTCATGACAGGATCTACTGAGCAGATATTCGACTACAAAAACATAGGGTTTGAATCCGCAGGTCCCTTCCTCTACCGCAGACCCTTGTAACGAGAAGATAGTTCGACGTAAGAGGAGGACAGGAACGCCAGTTTTTCCCTGTCCTTCTCCCTTACCTCCCTTACAACTTTGCCTGGAATGCCCATTACCACACTCCCCGGCGGTATGTTAACCCCCTCTGGGACTATGGCTCCGGCGGCTATTACGGAACCTTCCCCTATAACCGCACCATCTAGAACGGTGGCCCGCATGGCTATAAGGCAACCTCTCTTTATGGTACAACCGTGAAGTATGGCACCGTGGCCGACGGTCACGTCCTCTTCTACAACCACAGGTAGCTGGTCGGTAACGTGAACTATACAACCGTCCTGTATGTTAGACCTATCCCCTATCTCTATCCGGTTGAGGTCACCTCTCAAAACAGCATGATGCCAAACACTTGCTCCCTTGCCTACCTTAACCTTACCTATCAGGCAAGCTGTTGGAGCCACAAAGGCATCCTCATGAACCTCTGGCATTATACCCTCAAAGGGCAACAGATTCTCAGCGATCATCACCATATACCTCCATAAAGCTCACGGGCGTGTCTTGGAGAGATAGCCCTCCGAGACACGCCCAACACATGGTCCTTAATGTGATCTGACTATCTCCTTAATACGCATAAGCCGCCCCAGGGTAGCCCTCTCCATCTCATCCAACTTCATGGATATGTTCTTTATGGTCTCTATGAAGCTGGGGATCAGGACGTACTCCAGTGCGTTTACCCGCCGCCTGGTCTTTTCTATCTCCTTGGCCATAAGCCGCAAAGCCTTTTCCTCCGCAGCCAATCGGACCAGTTTAGGCAGCAGGGACTCGAACTTCTCCAGGGTAACATCCAAGCTCCCAGAAGAGGTTAGAAGACCGTAGGTAAGCCCCACCGCCCGCTCAGAGAGAGTGTATAGCGGTATGCTAACGCTCATAACGTTCTTCCTCTTCTCTTCAACCCCCAGCCCACCACTGGATAGCAAAAGGGCTTGCTCCAACAAGGACGGAAGGGATTGAGACCTTGCCAAGAGAAAGCTCTGGTAGCAAACCCTTAGCTCCCCCTCAACCTCCTCCCGGAGGTTTTTGAGATCCCTCGCCCTCTGAAGGAACTCCTTTATAAGGGCATCCTGTTTATCCTTAAGCAACTTATGTCCCCTTTTGGCCACCACCAGGCGTTTTTTCAGCCTGGAAAGCTCCATCCGGTTGGGGTTTACGTTTAAAGCCTTGGCCATGGGAAGGCCCCCTTAAACTCCCTGCCCAACTTGCTCTTTCTTTCCCTTTTCCGCAAGTATTGGGTTCAGGTACTTCTCAATATAAGCGTCTCTGACTCGCTTCAACTCCTTGACCGGTATCATGGACAGGAGATCCCAACCAAGGGCAAGGGTTTCCTCTATGGTCCTGTTCTCATACTCACCCTGTCTCACGTACCTGTCTTCAAAGGCATCAGCGAACTTGGCAAAGGCCTTGTCCTCGTCAGTAAGGGCTCCTTCGCCGAGTATGACCGCCAGCTCCTTGGCCTCCTTACCCCTTGCATAGGCGGCGAAAAGCTGGTTCATCAGGTCCGCATGATCCTCGCGGGTCTTGCCCTTGCCTATACCCTTGTCCTTAAGACGGGAAAGGGACGGCATCACGTCCACAGGGGGGTATATGCCCTTCCGATGCAACCCCCGGCTCAAGATTATCTGGCCTTCAGTTATGTACCCGGTTAGGTCCGGTATCGGGTGGGTCTTATCATCTTCAGGCATGGTGAGTATCGGAAGCTGAGTTATCGACCCAGCCTTACCGCGGAGACGGCCCGCCCTCTCGTACATGGTGGCAAGGTCTGTATAGAGATATCCAGGGTAACCTCTCCGACCCGGGACCTCTTTACGAGCCGCTGATATCTCTCTCAGAGCCTCGCAATAGTTGGTCAAGTCCGTAAGGATGACCAGCACGTGCATGTTCTTCTCAAATGCCAGGTACTCCGCACACGTGAGAGCTAGACGGGGAGTGGTTATTCGCTCTATGGCCGGGTCGTCCGCCAGGTTGACGAACATAACCGTTCTCTCGATGGCTCCGGTCTTCCGGAAGTCATCCATGAAGAACGTGGCCTCTTCAAAGGTTATGCCCATCGCGGCGAAGACCACCGCGAACGCCTCATGACCGCTGATAACCGTGGCCTGACGGGCTATCTGGGCGGCCATCCGGTTGTGGGGAAGCCCACTGCCAGAGAATATCGGGAGCTTCTGACCCCTAACCAGGGGGTTCATCCCGTCTATAGTAGATATGCCGGTCTGAATAAACTCAGAGGGATAGTCCCTGGAATAGGGGTTCATGGGAAACCCGTTTATGTCCAAGGATGCCTCTGGGATTATAGGGGCTCCTCCATCTATGGGCTCACCACGACCATTGAATATCCGGCCCAACATCTGGCCACTCACTGGAAGCGTAAGGACCTTACCGAGGAACCTAACCTTGGTGCTCTCCGTATCAATACCAGTGGTTCCCTCGAAGACCTGAACCAGGGCTTTGTCAGTGGTTATCTCCAAGACCCTTCCACGGCGCTTTTCACCATTGGCCAGGGATATCTCAACTAGCTCGTCGTACCGGACATCCTGGACCTTCTCCACCACCAACAGAGGTCCAGAGAGGTCGGAGATTGTGCGATACTCCTTAGGCAACATCCTCATCACCTCCATTGGCGGTAAGCTGCCCCAATACTTCCTTTATCCTATCCTCCAGCTCGTCCAGCTTAGCAAGCTCCTTCTCGTCCAGATACCTCATCCTGGCGATCTCCTCCCTTATCGGGAGCTCTAACACGTCCTTTAGAAGGGCTCCCCGCCTTAACACCTCCATGGCAAGGTGATGGAAGGTCAGGATGTTCCTCAACATCTTGAACTGCTTATCCATCGAGGCATAGGTATCTATCTCGTGGAAGGCATTCTGATGGAGGAAGTCCTCCCTCAGTGACTTAGCAGTCTCCAAGGTCATGCGTTCCTCTTTCGAGAGGGAATCTATGCCGACGAGCCTCACGATCTCCTTTAGGCGATCCTCGTCCTCCAGTATGCCCATGGCCTCGGTCCTGTAGGAGCTCCACTCTCCATCGTAGAGGTTGTCCCAATACTCTCCAAGCTTTTCGGCGTACAAGGAGTAACTGGTAAGCCAGTTTATCGCGGGGAAATGCCGCTGATATGCCAAGTTAGCATCAAGCCCCCAGAACACCTTGGTAACCCGGAGGGTGTTCTGCGTAACTGGTTCTGATAGGTCACCGCCAGGAGGAGAGACTGCGCCTATTATGGACACTGCCCCTTCCCTTCCGTCGTTGCCAAGGCATATGGCCCTGCCCGCCCTCTCGTAGAAGGATGCAAGCCGTGTACCCAAGTACGCCGGATAGCCTTCCTCGCCTGGCATTTCCTCCAAGCGCCCTGATATCTCACGAAGGGCCTCTGCCCAACGGCTGGTGGAATCCGCCATGAGGGCCACCGAGTACCCCATATCCCTGTAATACTCCGCTATGGTTATGCCGGTGTATATCGAAGCCTCCCGGGCTGCCACCGGCATGTTGGAAGTATTGGCTATGAGCACCGTACGCTTCATCAGAGGCTGTCCGGAGCGTGGGTCCTCAAGCTCGGGGAACTCAAGAAGCACGTCGGTCATCTCGTTGCCACGCTCCCCACAGCCTATGTACACCACTATCTCCGCATCCGCCCACTTGGCGAGCTGGTGCTGAATGACCGTCTTGCCTGATCCGAAGGGGCCGGGAACACAGGCGGTACCGCCCCGAGCTATCGGGAATAGGGTATCCACAACCCTCTGTCCAGTGCTGAGCGGCGTATCCGGAGGAAGACGCTTAGCCACAGGCCTAGGGATTCGGACAGGCCAACGCTGGAGCATCCTTACTTCTACATCCCCATCGTCGGTCCGTATGACCGCAACCACATCTTCCACCGTAAAGTCCCCGGCTTTTATGGAAACCAGCTTCCCCGATACCCCATAGGGGACCAGTATCCGGTGCTCTACCAAGACCGTCTCCTTAACGGTGCCCAAAACATCTCCGGACCCCACCTGGTCGCCCTCTTTAGCCTTGGGCTCGAAGGTCCAACGCTTGCTCCTGCTTATAGCAGGAACCGCTATGCCCCTGGATATATAGGGGCTCTTGGCGACCTCTTCTATGCTGTTAAGCGGGCGCTGAACTCCATCGTAAAACTGCTCAATGAGCCCAGGCCCCAGCTCCACGCTAAGAGGTTCACCAGTGCTGACCACAGGCTCGCCAGGCATAAGCCCAGAGGTCTCCTCGTAGACCTGTATGGAGGCGGTATCACCCTTGAGCTCTATTATCTCGCCCACAAGCCCCATGTTCCCAACCCTTACCACGTCGTACATGCACGCTCCGCCCATGCCGGAGGCCACGACGAGAGGGCCTGATATCTTAGATATATAACCCTTCACGGTCCTCTTCTCAGCCACTAATATCGCCCCCAGAAAAACTTTTTTAAGGTGACCTATTGGACGGCGAATATGTCCATTCCCACCGCTCGTTCGACGCACTTGCGCACCGACTGCATACCAAGGCCCATGGAGCCCCCTATGCCCGGTATAGGTACCACCGTAAGATCTTCGGTATCGTTTATCTCGTCCAAGAAGTCCCGATGGCTCATGTAGACGCGCTCGGTGACGAAGAGGATGGCGAAGCCTCCGGTCCTAAAACGATGAACCGCAGAACGCACTTCCTCATCGTCCGCATCAGGGGAAACCACCACGGCATCCAAGCCTATGGCCTGGAAGGGGAGGACGCTTTCGTAATCCCCTAAGGCCCCTATGCCCTTAAGGTTCCTATGGGTATCCATGGCGCAACAGCCTCCTAACCCTCTCCTTGTCATAGTTGGTCGCCTTGGAGACGAGGATCATCCTTACGTTCTTGACCTCCATCTCCTTACCCCACAAGAAGGCGAGCACGTTCTCCGGAGCATCTATTACATACCTATACCTGTTCCAGTAGGCGGAGAAGTGATCATCCAAGGCCTTCTCAAGAAGCGGCATAGCCTCCTCTAGAGACATCTGATCCCCTATGGCACTGAAGAGCTGGCTGAAAGAGGTACAGTAAAGTACCCGGCTCCACGCGCTAACGGGCTCGCTAAGGAGACTAATGAGGTCCGACCGATCCAGCTTGCCCCCCGGATAGAGGAACGGAAGTACCATCTGGGAGTCGAAACCCATCCTCTTAAGGCGGAATAAGGTCCTCAGGTTTTCCCCGTCAACCTTTTCCTTAACCCAATCCGAAAGGCCCGCAAGAGAGGTCTCTTTCACCACCTCTTCCAGAATTTGGAAGTAGTACCTGTCGAGGAGGGACTCCACATCCATGGGGTCTCCGGTCTGTTCAAAGACGGCGAAACACCCCTGGATCACCTCTCCCAGCCCCAAGGGGAGCATTCTGTAGTCATCGGACTCCACCGCCTCCAATAGGTCGTCCACCGGGACAGACCCCAAGGAGGTCATTAGATCCCACCGCTTCTTGCCACCCCTCTTGCTCAGTATGGCGCTCTTTACAACCACCTTGACGTTATGGATATCGTAGTAGAGCCTGTTAACATCCACCAACGCCACGTCCGGGACGAAACCTCTCACCTCGAGGTACGAATCAAGCAACGCCGACTCCAAGGCCTCGTCGAACCTGTCCGACCTCTGGGAGGACAGGAACTGCCCATAGATGGTGTCGCCCAAAAGCTTGAGAGAACTCTGAACATCATCGCTCTCCACAAGCTTGTTGATGAAAGAGGCATCCAGGAAACGATGTTCCATCGCACGGAGGCGGGCAACTACGTATCCATAAGCCCCCTGGACAGCCATACGCACCACCTCCCAATCAGCGGTCGGCAAAGAGCTGCCTCACCACTTCTGATTCCCGGTCCTCCTGAAAAACCTTGAGCAGCATATCCCACGTGCAGTTGGTAACCACCCTACCCCGCTCAAGGAGAAAACCTCCTTTAACGGACGGATCCCTCTGGGGAGAAAGTTTTAGGGATTTTTGATGCTTTGAGTTAAACTCCTCCAGCCACTGTTCGTTGATGAGATCCTCGGAGGGCCCAACCACAACCGTTTCATCCCCATCTTCCACGGCACTGAGAAGCAGCTTCTCAACCAGTGCCTCCTTCTTGGTCTTGTCCATGGAGGACATGGCCTTAAAGGCCTCATCGAAAACCATAGCGATGAGCCGCCGCTTCGCGTTGAGCATCTCCTTTTCCACATCAAGCCGAGCAACTGCCTCCCGGCGCTTTGAGATCTCCGGGGCCTCCTTGGCGAACTTCTCATCGAAGGAGCGCTTTATCTCCTCCGCCTCGCGCTGGGCCTCCCTGCGTATCTCCTCCGCCTGTTCCCTCGCCCGCCTTAGAATGGCCTCCGCCTGTTCCTTAGCATCGGCCTCTATCTTGGCTTTAATGTCCGCCAAAGCCATATCCGGAACCCTCTTCTCTCTAACCTATTTTGACGCTGTTGAGCAGGATTATGCTCATGAGGAGTGCCAAAACTGCGTAAGTCTCCACCATTGCAGGCAGTATGACCGCCTTACCTATCTCCTCCGGTCTCTTGGATATCATCAGTATGGTAGCGGCTGAAGACTTACCCTGGAAGACCGCGGATAGGTACCCCGCCAAGGCGATGGGGATGCAAGCGGAGAATATGCCAAGCCCCTGCCATATGGTAACGTGAACCGGGGCACCGCCCAAAAGGCCCGCCTTTTGGATGGCGAAGAAGGCGGTCAGAAGACCGTAGATACCCTGGGTGCCCGGCAAGGCCAAGAGGATCAAGGCCAAGCCGAACTTCTTGGGATCCTCGGTCATGATGCCCGCCGCCGCCTCGTTGGCTATCCCTATGCCCTTGGCGGAACCGCAACCGGCCACTCCGGCAGCCAAAGCGGCACCAAACATAGCAAGAACCGGTCCGAGCTGATCAGCCATGGTGGAAATGATGGAATTCATTCTGAACATCCTCCTTCGTCTTGATCAAGTTTTATGAGGCTAAGCCGGATTTTCGGTGTCCGACAACCTCACGTAGCTGGTGGAACAGGAGAAGGGGGTAAAAGCCCTTCCGTTGGCCTCGTAGAACTTGCTGAAGAACTCAACGTACTGAAGCCTCAGGGAGTGAATGAAGGCCCCGAGTATGTTGGCCGCCACGCTGAAAAGATGTCCCCCAACGAATATGACCAGCGCCAGAAGCCACCCCACGTACGGCACACCCACCACCAAAGTACATAGGAGGTTCACTATCATGCCTATGGCGGCGGATGACAAACCCAACGCCAGCAGACGGCTGTAACTCAGGGTATCACCAAGGTAGGCAGTCACGTTGTAGAGGCTAAGGAGCCCTATTACAGCTCTGCTCAAGATGTTCTTCCTGTCCCTCCCCTGAGTGGTCACCAGGACAATGGCCCCCACAGCGGAAAGGACCTTACCGACCGCGGCAACCAAAGGAGAGATCTTGCCCCCCAAGCCCCAGGAAACCAGTCCCACAAGGAACACGATCCAGCTGCCCTTGTCCGCCACAGCTCCGAAGTAGTCTCCCTTCCTTACGGAATCCATCATGGATATCCAAAGACCGAAGAGAAGCTGCAGGAACCCTATGGCAAGGGAGATCCCAAGGAAGGTAATCGGATCCGTCATGGGATCCAGCACCTGCATGGCATCCTTTATGGGCTTGACGGAACGCAGGAACGAGAACGCGTCAAACATGTTACCGAACCAAGAGCCGGTAACAGCGCCAACGAACACCGTGGCCACGTTGCCTATGGCTAGGACCTGGAAGAACTTGCGCAGGTTACTGCTCAAACGGTGCTTAACCAGGAAGTAAGAGAAAAGGGCGGTCAAGATCAACCCATACCCCGCATCCCCAAAGCACATTCCGAAGAACAGGAAGAAGAACGGGGCCATCTTGGGGGTAGGATCGACACCGCCGTAAGTTGGCACCCCGTACATCAAGGTCAAAGGCTCACAAGAAGCAGCCCATGATGGGTTCTCAAGCAGCGTGGGAGGCAACTCGTCCTCCTCCACTTCTGCCTTCGAAAGGTCCACGTGGGACTCGAATGGGGCCAACACCTTTTTGAGGTCCGCCTCCTTGGAGACCGGCATCCAGAACTCCCCTATCCTGGTAAAACCGGTTGAGTCGCACCTGAGTATGGCCTCCTTGCGGGCTTTAAGTATCGAGAGATAATCGGAGACAAAGAGCGCATCAGCGAAGGATTCATCGGCCAAGCTCCGGGCCTCATCCTCGATCTCCCTGGTCTTCGCTTCCAGCTCCTCCAGCCTAGACCTTATCTTGGCCAACTCTTCCTGCGGAAGGCCAGTGAGCTCCTTTGGCAGTTCCATGCGCTGGAACCCCATCTCATCGGCCACCGTCTTGAAGACCTGGGCGTGGGATTTCAACACGATCACCGCGCACAGAAGCTGGCCATCCGTGCCACCCGATAGCTTGATTACCTCAACAGCCCCACCCAAGCGGTTTTGAAGGGCCTCTGAGAAGGCAAAGAAAGACTCCTCAGATATGGATCCCAGGTAGGCCTCGGCCATGGACGTGCCCCCGTTGAACATGGATATGGGCACTTCCAAGGATTCAACCGGTGCAAGCTGGGCTGCTATCCCCCTAAGACGGGCCTCCTCGGATCTTATCTCTGAAAGCTTACGCTCAAGCCCCCGGATCTTCTCCGCGGTCTTAGGGAAGTTCCTTGACTCCGCTTCCTTCTCAAGAAGGTCTAGGGTGAGCTCAGGAGACTTCCCAAGGGCCTTGTCAAGCCCTCCTGGTTTCTGCTGGGCCTTGTCGTCAAGGAATCGAATGACGAACCGAGCTTCTCCAAGCTGATCGTCTATGCCCCGGAGCTCCCTGGCTTCTTCCGCCTTAACAGCCCCATCCTCCCCTTCCGGCAAGATCCACTCACAGAATCCGAACCGTTGGATCTCCCTAAAGACCGCCTCTGCCGCATCAGAGTGCACGGCAAGACGGTATTTACCCATTTCAACCAAGGCCATGAGATCTCATCACCTCTTCTACCACCCAAGAGACCACTGACGGCACTGAACCCTTCTTGCTCTCGAAATAGGCCTCCGCCTCGGCGCGTCCCTTCTCCAGCAGGCCCTGAGCTACGAGATCCGCCTCCTTCTCCGCCTTGGCTATACGCTCCCGGTGCTCCCGGTAAAGCCTCTGCCAAGCCTCCTTAACGGACTTGGAAGCGTAGGCCTTGGCCTCCGCAACTAGTTTAGAAGCCTCCGCCTTTGCATCCGCCACCATCTTCTGGGCGGCCTCCTCACAAAGCCTAATCTCCTGAGCCAGGTTCTCACTCAACGAAGACACCTCCCCTCCTAAGTGGTAAAAGGCTATAAAACCCCAGCTTGGTGTTATCTTAGACAACAACCCCACATGAGTCAATTGTGCAAAAAATAACGAGAACGGGATAAAAAAAATTCCTCATTAAGGGATGTCAAAAAACAAAAAAGAGGGGCAACCACTGCCCCTCTCAATTAACATGGAGCGGACAACGGGATTCGAACCCGCGACCCTCGGCTTGGGAAGCCGATGCTCTACCAGCTGAGCTATGTCCGCGCATCACGATGGGGATTATACATAACCCATTGAGTATTTGCAACCCCCGAATTGCCCCACGGAAAATCCGAATGGGATAATTATGCTACCAACATTCAACCACCCAAGCGATGGTAGTCCTCCCGTGGAACAAAAACCCCACGGGGAGGATAAACTTCCCCCAGGGCAGCACAAACGAAGATCACTAAAGCATAACCTTAAAATCGCCACAGCAAGGGGCAAGGCAACACCCCACAAATGCCATGGTTATCAGCTAAGATTTTCCAAACAGACAACGATAACTATGGGCAATTATTCAGGTAGCACTTCGCATTCCCGAGCGTCTAAACCTATTTCAAAATGCCTGTTCTCGCCAATGAATAAGTGTCAACATTTACCAACAACTATTAATAGATCATCACAACCACAACCTTGAAAGGGGCCATAATTGCCCTCTTAAACTAGCCCCTTCGAATGGGGCCTTTTCTTAGGGTAGCCTTTCAGCTTTTATCACGGTACCCCATATCTCAAGCTATTTCCGCTCTACCAACGCTACACATTCCACGTGGCTGGTCTGTGGGAACATATCAAAGGGCCTCACGGAAGCTATGGAGTACCCATTATCCACGAGAAGCCTTAGGTCCCTGGACATGGTGGCTGGATTGCAGGAAATGTATATAACGTGTCTTATACCTTTTTTTGCTATAGCATCAATCACCGCACTGTCGCACCCTCCCCTAGGGGGGTCCAACACCACCAAATCAAAACCCCCATCCAAATCACCTATCACCAGTTCCGCCGCCCCCAAAAAAGGCCTCGCTCTATGGGAAAGTCCGTTGATCTCCAGATTGTCCCTAAGCTGATCCACCGCATATGGCCACTCCTCAACGGCAGTAACCTGATGCCCACCCTGGGCCAAGAGACACGTCAGACTCCCCACACCACAATAAAGCTCTAGCACATTATCGGCCCCAACAGAGGCCACCAGATCTCTTACGTGGCAAAACATGGCCTCCGCCTGGGACGTGTTCACCTGAAAAAACGATGTCACATCGTAAGAAAGGGTCAAACCGCCAAAAACCTCCCGAACAACACGGCTCCCTCCCTCCCACACGAAGGAACCGTTCCAAACGAAGTTACCATCCGATCGATTGCAAAATACCGATACTCCTCCTACCCCAAGTCCCTTCATAAACCCCCACAGCCGCTCCACCTCTGCCTTGAACGTTCCCCGGGGCTTCCCCCTCATCACAAGGCTTAAAACAACATCCCCGGTACGCTCCCCAGAGCGAACCACCAGCTCTCGAATAAGCCCCGATGGCTCCCTGCCCTCTCCGTAAGGAGGCAATATCCCCTTCGAAATCCTGGGGGTCAAGAAGCTGATCGCCCCCTCCAAAACCCTATTAACCGAATTAGACATCACAGGACAATCCCCCCTGAGGGGTACCACCCTATGAGAAAAGGGCTCATAAAAACCAATGGCCCCGCCAGAACCATGACGCCTAACCGGGACTATCGCCTTATTACGATAACCAAATCGCTTGGGACTAGCCTGACACTCCTCAACTGAATCAACCGAAAGACCTCCTATACGACGAAGGGCGTCCTTGACTGTCATGCTTTTAATTTTAAGCTGCATACCATAAGACGCATGCTGAAGCTGACATCCCCCACAGCGCCCATAAAGTGGGCAGGAAGGCATAACCCTGCTGTTTGAGGGCTCGAGCACCTCAATCAGCCTAGCCCGCGCATAGGTCTTCTTAACCAGACCGATCTCAACCCTTACCCTCTCCCCAGGAAGAGCGTAGGGGACAAATATGACGAAATCACCATCCCTTGCAACCCCATCCCCGGCGCTATTAACCGAAGAAATGAGCAATTCCAAGACATCTCCACTGCTTAGCAATTTTAAATCCCCCAACGGACAAGAAATCATCAAAGCTAAGTGCCACCGGCCAATGATACGATCCTAATGCTACCAATACCACAGAAACCAAGGGTCTGGGGACCCTAAAACGGACCCCCAGACCCTAGCTTAACACAGCTTCATTTCAAATACCCTACTAACGAACTTCTCTCTAATCCTGCTGGATCAAACGCTACTTCTTGGCCTTCATCATATCGTAACCCGCATCAAAGGCCCTTGCGTTCAGCTCCTCGGTGCCCTTGGGAACCCGGTTCAATATGGCCTTCTTGATGGATTCCGGCTTCATGAGCCCCTTAAGCTCCAAGGCCCTGGCCAAGGCCCCAAGAGCCACCATGTTGGTAACGATCTCCCTCCCAAGCTCCTCACGGGCAGTCCTCACGATGGGAAGAGGGTATACCTCCGCATCCAAGTTGGGAAGATCTGTTACGAAGAAATCATCCACTATAACTATACCGCCTGGCTTTGTGTCCAAAGCGTATTCATCGCAGGCCTTTTGGGTAAGGATAACCTGAAGGTCCGGCGCACTGGCCTTGGGGTAGTCTATCTCACTCCTGGATATGACCACCTCAGACTTGGAAGCCCCTCCCCTGGCCTCGGGACCATAAGCCTGGGTCTGAACCGAGTAAAGCCCTTCTTCCATAAGGGCGGCAGCCTCTCCTACTATCACAGCCGCCAAGATAACCCCCTGGCCGCCGGACCCAGCCAAGCGAATCTCAAAACGATCGCTCATATCCGACTACCCCCTTACCCGATCTATGAGCTGCTGATACTTCTTGGTGTACTCCTCCCCCTCGGCGCTGAAGAGCTCGCCTATCACTATCTTATCCTTCAGCTCCTCCGGGGACATGGAATCCGCCTTAGCCTTCATAACGCTGTGATCCTTGAAGAAATTGAAGTTGTCGATCGGACGGCTCCGCTTGTTCTTGCGGCCAAACTGGGTGTGACAGTGGGTGACCACCTCTACCACCGAAAACCCGTCGTTCTGTATGGCCTTCTTTATGAGGGTCTCACAGAGCTGGGGTTGCGCGATAGTAGCCCGGGCCACAAACGTGGCTCCCGCCCCTATGGCCAGCTTACAAAGATCAAAAGAAGGATCAACAGCCCCATAAGGGGTAGTAGAGGCAAAAGCCCCCTCCGGGGTGGTAGGAGAAGCCTGCCCACCTGTCATCCCATAGATATTGTTGTTCATGACGATGGCGGTTATCCCTATGTTACGACGGCAGGCATGGATGAAGTGGTTGCCCCCTATTGCGGAACAATCTCCATCCCCCATCACGTTAACCACCGTCAACTCTGGGTTGGCCAGCTTAACACCCGTGGCAAAGCTCAAAGACCGCCCATGGGTAGTATGAAGAGTGCAGGCGTTTACATAACCGGGAAGCCGGCTGGAACAACCTATCCCAGAGGAAAGAACAGTCTTGGTGGGATCTTTGCCCAAGTCAGCAAGGGCCCGCAACAGCGCATGCATCACTATCCCATGACCACAGCCGGGGCACCATATATGGGGCATGAACTGACTGCGGATCCACTTCATAACATCCTCCCGAGGCATACTACGCCACCTCCTCGACGGCGGCCATTATCTGGGCCGGCTTAAAGAGCTCACCATTTATAAGGGTCTTGGATATTACCTCCGAGTACCTACCCATAACCCTCTCAACCTCAAGAACCATCTGTCCAGCATTGAGCTCCGGGACAATAACCTTCTTTATGTGAGAAGCAAGGGATCTAAGCTCCTTGTCCGGGAAGGGCCATATGGTTATGGGCCTGAAGTGTCCAACCTTCACACCCCTGGCCCTAAGTTCCCTAACGGCCCTCAAGGCAGAACGGCTAACACAACCGTAAGAAAGGACTAAAACCTCCGCATCCTCAAGACCCTCATGAGAGTAGGAAACTATCTGATCTCTAAAACGATCCACCTTTCGTATTATCCTGGTGGCCTTCTTGTCGATATCCTCAGCGTTGTTGGTGGGGAATCCCCACTCGTTGCTGGTAAGGCCGGTAACGTGCCAGCGGTAACCGTCTCCAAATGCCGCCATCGGGGGCACGTCGTCATCATCGGCTCTGTAGGGGACAAACTGATCGGGGGACACCGTAGGACGCTTCCTATCAACAGTATCCACCTTATCAGGGACCACTATCTTCTCTCTCATGTGCCCCACGACTTCATCGGTCATCACAAGAACAGGCTGACGGAACCGCTCCGCCATGTTAAAAGCGGTCACGGTAAGATCGAAGCTCTCCTGGACGGAGGAAGGAGCATAGGCTATGGTGCCATGGTCTCCGTGGGTCCCCCAACGGGCCTGCATGACATCCGCCTGAGATACCTTAGTGGGAAGGCCGGTCGAGGGGCCTCCCCTCATAACATCGACCACCACCAAGGGGATCTCCGCCATGTACGCGTAACCCAAGTTCTCCTGCTTAAGGGAGAAACCAGGCCCAGAGGTGGCAGTCATGGCCTTAACACCGGTAAGAGCCGCCCCAATGGAAGCCGCTATCCCGGCTATCTCGTCCTCCATCTGGATGAACTTACCACCCCTCAAGGGCAGTTCCTCCGCCATCACCTCTGCTATCTCCGTTGAAGGGGTTATCGGATACCCGCCAAAGAAACGGCACCCAGCGGCTATGCCTCCCATGGCTATAGCCTTGTTGCCCTGCCAAAACTCGACCCTAGGCATTCTCCTCACGCTCCTTCACAGTGATGGCGAAGTCCGGGCAGACGTTGTCACACTGACGGCACCCTATGCAGTCATCCTGTCTAGCCGCCTCGCATTTGACCCTGCTATCCAATTCAAGAACCTTTTTGGGGCATATGGCGATGCAAAGCCCGCACCCCTTGCACCACTTCTTGTTTACCAGGACGGAGAACTTCTTGGCCAATCGCTCCACCTTCCTTCCCTTGGCATGTAAACCCTGCGTGCTGCTGCCCATGACCTCGTTAATTATGCCAGCCCCAAAGATGCGTTGCAACAAAAAAAAGGTGTTTATATGTTGAATCTACTGATCCAAAATAGACAATTCAAAAATTTTCACACCATACTAAAACAGGGGGGCAACGCCCCCCTGTTTTAGTCTCCTGCCAAACCAAGCATGGAAACTACACCACCGCAGGCTCCAGTATCAGCTCGCCCCTCTCAAATCGCTTATAGCTAAGCATGGAGATGTCTATCGACGTAGTACCCTTGGTGTACAACTCCGCTATGAGCTGACCCGATATTGGGGCAAACATAAAACCATGCCCCGAGTATCCGGTAGACAGGTAAAAGCCCTTGACGTCCGTCTCTCCCAGCTCCGGCTGCTTGTCCGGGGTCATGTTGTACATACCAGACCACTGACGAACCACCCTGATCCCCTTTGTCTTCGGGAGGACCTTGACGAAGGTCTTAGACATGTGCTCAAGGAAGTCCGCAGAAGCCTTATTCTCGTAGTCCTCGGGATGCCCCTCAGGGCTGCATCCGCCTATGATGGAACCATGGGGACGCTGCTGAATGTAGTAGTTCCCAGAGAAGCTCATGAGCATAGGGGGGCATACCCCGAACTCCACGGGCTCGGTGATCAATATCTCGTGCCTCTCCGAATAGTTCGGTATCTTTATGCCCGCCATGGCGGCTATAAACTGAGCATAGGGCCCCGCACAGTTGACCACCGCCCTGGTGGATATGAACCCACGGCTAGTCTCCACGCCCGCTATCCTGTCAGACTCAACTCGGATCCCGGTGACCTCGGTGAACTTAAAGACCTTAACCCCCAGGCGCTTCGCCGCCTCCTGATAGGCAAAGGTGGTGAGGAACGGGTCAGCATGACCATCCCTTTCGTGGAAGGTAAAACCAACCGCATCATCCGCAGAAAGGCAAGGACATATCTCCATGGCCTCTTCCTTGGAAACCACCCTAGTCTTTATGCCCAAGCTGTTCTGGAGAGCCATGCTTTTCTTCAACGTCTCAAACTCGCTCTCCTTATAAGCCACCATGAGGTAACCACACTGGTTCAATCCAACATCCATACCAAGCTCTTCGTGAAGCTGCTCAAACAGGTTAAGAGAAGCCAAACCAAGACGGCAGTTCATCTCGGTTCCCCACTGAGCCCTTATTCCCGCCCCACAACGCCCGGTGGAACCGGAGCAGATGCTGTTCTTCTCCAGGACCACCACGTCCTTAACCCCAAACTTGGCGAGGTTGTAGGCCACAGACATGCCCTGAACCCCACCGCCGATGACAACAACCTCAGCGGTATCCTTCCACTCCATCACTCTCCACCCCCAGAGGCTAGGATGCCAAGCTTAACGGGCTTAACTGGCGGTCGGATCGTACCAGCAGGTATCTCCGCAACAGGCTTACCAGTAATCCGAGAGATCTCTCTAAGTATCATCTCCCTGCAACCACGGCCTTGACAGGGCCCCATCCCTACCCGCAGAACTCTCTTCAGCTCATCAAACGTGTCATAGCCCCGGGCAATCCAGTCCCTTATCTCCCCAAGGGTTACCTCCTCACAGCGGCAGACCACTATCCCCCGCTCCCGGTTCTCCACTTCTTCGTTGTTGCACACCTCTCCGGCTTTGATTATCTCGCTCATATCACTTCACCACCCTAACAGCCCTAACCTGGTCCACAAGATCCACTGGGACCCCCACGTGAACCACCAAGGTCTTGTCCTTCCAGGGCTCAGTGACCGCCTCTACCTTGCTCTTATAAACAACCTCGCCTACCCTGTTAAGGCACTCCACCGAATCGCCCTTCTCGGGACGAGGCAACATCTCATAGGGGAGCTTCATCAACGCCATGCCCTCTTCGCCCCAGGTAAGATCCACCACAAAACAAGCCAGGCCCGGGCACTTCGCAACGCACATGGCACACCCCGTACACTTAGAGTAGTCTATCCGAGGCGTGTCGTTTATGTCTTCAAAGGGAAGGACAGCTCCGGTAGGGCAACTGGTGTTACACGGATTGCATGGTATGCGCTGGGGACATTCGATGATGACAAGCCCGTTCTTCTTGCTCTCCCACAGATCCCTGGGGGGAAGTTCTGCCCCCTGGCGATGCTCCACCAAAACTCCGCTGTTGAACAAGAGCTCCTTATCGGTCATGGCCTATTCCTCCCAACCATCCACCATAACCTGACTGATGCCAGCCCTGATCTTCTCTCCAACCTCACCGGCCCTCAGGTGCCCAAGACGCGCCCAATACTCGTCCATCTTCTCCACATTGCAAGGGAGCCCCAGGCTCATGGCAGCGGATAACCCAGCTATCCTTCCCTCCACCATGGCGGCACTGGCCTCCTCTATGCCAGAGGCGTCTCCAGCAACCCATATGTCCCGGTGGCTGGTCCTCATGGTTCTATCCCTAAGGGGGACATAACCACAAAGGTGGGGTACGTATTTCATCTTACAGCCCGCCTGCCAGCACAGTTCAACGGTCGGGGAAAGGCCAACGGCCATGCATATTATGTCGCAATCTATCTTCTTCTCATTCCCTATTCCAGAACAGCGATCATCCACCTCTTGAATGATCGCTCCTTCAACCACTTCCTTGCCCAGAGCCTCTTTTATGCTGTGCCTTAAATATATGGGAACACCAAGCCGGCGTATCTTAGCAGCGTGAACCCAATACCCACCAACCTTCGGCATGGCCTCCACAACCGCCGCAACCTCTACTCCTGCCTGCATTAACTGATAGCTTACTATTAGACCTATGTTCCCAGCCCCAACCATGAGAACCCTCTTGCCTGGGACCACCCCGTAGACGTTCATGAGAGTCTGAACTGCCCCGGCCCCATAAACCCCAGGAAGATCATTGTTGGGGAACGGAATCAACCTCTCCTGAGCCCCGGTAGCGACTATCACCTTCTTGGCAGAGACCCGGAAATACTCCTCCTCCCCACGCATGGCAGTGATAGTACCGTCCTCAGGATAGTAACCGGTGACCGTTACGTTGGTCTCCACTTGAACCCGGTCTCCGACGGATCGGATCTCCTCAAGGAGGATGTCTGCTATCTTGTAGCCCCTTGTGCCAGCATACTCATCCTTGCTACCAAAGAACTTATGGGTCTGCTTTATCAGCTGCCCACCAAGCTGCAGGTCGCTCTCCAACACAAGGACTTTAGCCCCATAGGAAGCGGCTTCAGCGGCGGCGGACAAACCGGCCGCCCCTCCGCCAACCACCAAAATGTCCGTGCTCATCATGTCCATCCCGCCCCCTTATATGGACACCTTGCCCTTGCCAACTTGAGTCCTAACGTCCATCCCCTCCTCAAGAGGAGTAACGCAGGTCCTAACGTTTGGCACTCCGTTAACCACCATGAAACAACTGCTGCACTTCCCTATAGCGCAGAAAAAGCCTCGGGGGCGTTTCATCTCTGGAGTTATACGGTATACACGAACTCCATTGGCGTGAAGGGCCACCGCAATGGGCTCCCCCTCATAACCTTCCATCTCCTGGCCATCGAAGGTAAACTTAACCTTCCTGCCATGGCGATAGTCCAAAATGGGGTGCTGGTCAATAAGGTGCATGCCTAATATCCCTCCTTGAACTTTGAACGGATATTGCTGAACCCTAACCACCGCCAGAAACCCTGGTTCAATCACCTCCCCAAACAGGGTAATTCAAATACAAAATGCTGTATAGAAGATATAATACTCTTGCCTAGGGGTGCTTGCAAGGCGTGGGACCAAAATCAGGCTCCCTTAAATACATCAAGCGCACATCAGCCGGGGAGACCCCAGAGGGCGAACAAGACTCGACAAAGCCCACCATACCCCTAATGGATGGCGACGGTACGTCCATGACCGATAAACCAACCTGATGCATCAGCTCTATCTCCTCGCAATAAGGCCCCTTGGCCAACCTGATCCCCCTAGCCGTCACCTCCTTAAGCAAATAAGAAGGCTCACAAATCACAGGGCCCCAAAAAGGGCCACAGGACAGATCATCATAGGCCGCCACATACAACAACCCCTTCTTTGCCCGAAGGAACGAGATGAAAGGCCCCGAATGACCCCAGGTGCGCTCCTGTGCAAGAGCATCCAAAGTTGGTACCGGCAGCATATCAACGCCTATGGCCTCCGCTAACCCTTGGGCATAACACACCCCCACCCTAAGCCCCGTGTAAGCCCCAGGCCCTACCACCACCCCTATGGAGTCCAAAGACTGCATCGGAACCTCTAGGCTGCGAAATAACCCCTCCACCATCCCGGGAAGATGGGTGGATTGGGAGCGGCCAAGATCAAGCCTAACCTCACCCACAACCCTGCGGCCCTCCGTCATCCCTACTGTGGTATATCCACATGACGTGTCTATCCAAAGAACCCTTCCCAAGTCCGCCATTATCTATTTATCTCCTTCCCGTTACTCAACTCTTCTAAAACTACGGACCCACTAAATCCAGACAGCGCAGCAGTCAAGGCCTCCCAAGACCTTGAAGAAGACGCCCAAGCACTGATCTCCCGAGAAAACAGTGAATCACCATATGCGATAAAAATTTCCCAACGATCGATGAACCCCCCTAGGGCCATCCGGGAAGCCCACTCAACCAAAAGGGCCCTCCCGTCATCTAAATACTCCCAAAGCGCCAACCCCTCAACCTCATCCGACGACAACCTGTAAAGATCCACGTGAACCAAAGGCGGCTTGGAGTCATATTCCCTTGCCAAAATAAAGCTGGGACTTTGCATTCGCCTTATCCCCAAGGCCATCCCCATGTACTGGACCAAGGTGGTCTTCCCTGTCCCCAACTCTCCATCTAAACAAACCAAAAGGCCGGGATAGAGGCTACCCCCCAAAGCCCGGCCAAGTTCCTCCATTTTATCCAACCCGTCCACCTGAATCTTGAATACCTTCTTGCCAATCATCTTAACTGTTTCACCTCATTCGTCCCGCCTTGAAGCGATGGCTATCATCAAAAGCGTGCCAAGCACCAAGGCACCTAGAACCATCATGGGGGATTTAAGAGAGATCTTGGGATGTCTCACCTTTGCCCCCACCATGACAACAAGAGCAGATAGGAAGCCTAAAAGGGTATAACGGAGACCCCTTATCCTAGCTTTCCTGGCTTCCTCCTGTCGCTTGTATAAATCCTCTGCTGAGCGCCTAGCACGCCTCATCTATACATCCCACCAAGCACCAAGGCAACCTCATCCGCCAGATGTCTTGCCAAGATGCCATCCCCTCTACCCTTTAATGCCAAGCTCTGCCCCGCCATTGCATGAAGGCCCACCGCAAAAATAGCAGAATCCATGCTCCAGCCAGCCCGGGCAAAAATCGCTCCCATTATGCCGGAGAGGACATCACCAGAACCCGGTATTGACATGTTAGGATCTCCAATACAGCAAACCACCATCCTTTGGCGGAACACCAATACGGAGTTCCTGCCCTTCAAAAGCACCCCGTCAAAACACTTCCCCAAAGCTTCCGCCGCATCTCGCCTGTTACCCCTAATCCAACTGGACGACTTCCCAAGAAGCCTCGCAGCTTCCCCCTCATGAGGAGTTATCCAGACTTTGGATCTTACGCAACTGCAATCCATGCCAAGCGCCGAAAAAGCGTTAAGCCCATCGGCATCCAAGACCAAAGGCCCTTCCCAAGACGAAAGGACCTTACCCACGAGAGCTATCGCCCCTTCACTCCTCCCAAGACCTGGCCCCAATACTATAGCCTTGACCTTATCCCCGTAACGGGACATCAGGTGCTCATAAGCCTCAGGGACTATCGATCCAGAGGAATCAACCGGGAGAGGTTCAATCATGGCCTCCGGTACGATCGGGGCATAGCAGGTTGACCATTTTTCAGGCACACCACATACAACCCAACCAGCACCGGCACACAGAGCCCCCAGCGCTGAAAGGAAAGGAGCCCCCCCAAAAGAGTCCGACCCCCCTATGACCAAGACCATACCCCTATCTGCCTTGCTGTACCCGCTTCCCAACCTGGGTTTAAAAAAGGGTAGATCTTCGGGGAATATCGCCGTAACCGCCGGTTCCTCGGGTAGAACCGAACAAGGAGGCACACCAATGGGCACCACCTCAAGGCTACCAGCAGAATCAAAGGCAGGGGTGAAAAAAAGACCACTTTTTAAAGCCATAAAAGACACGGTCAAAGATGCGGAAAGGAAATCCCCTTTATCTCCCAGGAGCGCCCCTGTCCTACCATCAAACCCCGTCGGGATATCGAGGGAAACCACAGGGACTCCTGCATCACCTGCCAGCCTTATCAACCTTAGAACCTCTCCCCGTGGAGGCCCTCCCGAACCAGTGCCCAAGAGACCGTCCACCAGCAAATTAGACGACCTTATAAAATCTAGAAGTTCCCGGTCAGAAAACTCGCTGGATACGAACACCCTGCCTCCAGCCCCCAGGTACATCCTTTCCGCCCCGAGAGAATCACCAGCCCTACTAGATGTGGTTGACACAACCGCCACATCCACACCAGCGGTCAATAAATGCCTTGCCACCACCATACCATCCCCGCCATTGTTCCCGGGACCACATAAAACAACCGCTTTTTTAAACGCCCCAAACCTATCAATGATAGCCCTTGCGGCCCCAGCTCCAGCATTTTCCATCAGTATTTCACCGGGGATGCCCATCTGAACGGCCTTTTGATCCGCCAGTCTTACGTCATTGGGATCGTAAGCTGACAAGGACAACCTAAACACCTCCCTCCAAAACCACGAATGCCACAGCCATTTCCCTTTCGTGAGATATGGACAGGAAGATCTTATCAACCCCTATAGATCTAGCGTACTCAGAAATTCTATCATCAAGGCATAGCACAGGGCCCCTCGCGGTCCGCCTCACCCATGCCCCTTTAAGGCCAAGCTTGGAAAGCCCGATTCCAAGGGCTTTGGCAAAAGCCTCCTTAGCAGCGAAAGACCCCGCCAAACTCTCCTCGGGCCTGGAAGAACCGCTTACATACTCAAGCTCCTCCTCATGGAAAACCCTCTCCAAAAAGCCGCCAATGTTAATGCTTCTTCTCATCCTGGATACAGAGCACATGTCCACCCCGATGCCTATTATCAAGCCAACCCCCCCTGATCCAACAGGTTCACATGGGCCGTCAAGGCCAAATCACCACACGAGATCCACCACCGCAGAGGGCACCAAATACAAAAAAAGGGCAAGGCCTAAAGCCCTGCCCGTAAAGCTTGGTGGACCGTACAGGAATCGAACCTGTAACCCCCTGATTAAGAGTCAGGTGCTCTGCCAGTTGAGCTAACGGTCCTTCATACCGAAACCAATCTATGCTACAACCTCTGGTGCGAGAGGGGGGACTCGAACCCCCACGCCACAGGCACGGGATCCTAAGTCCCGCGTGTCTACCAGTTCCACCACTCTCGCAACGAGCTGCGAAATCCTGGTGGACCGTACAGGAATCGAACCTGTAACCCCCTGATTAAGAGTCAGGTGCTCTGCCAGTTGAGCTAACGGTCCATCAACGCTACACTCCGTGGCGCGCCCGGCAGGATTTGAACCCGCGACCAACAGATCCGAAGTCTGCCGCTCTATCCACTGAGCTACGGGCGCAAGCCCAAGAAACAAGAGAACGCTGGGGTGAGCGAGGGGACTTGAACCCCCAACCCCTGGAGCCACAGTCCAGTGCTCTGACCGATTGAGCTACGCTCACCACACCACCCATTTTGGCGCGCCTGAGAGGACTCGAACCTCCAACCCACGGATTAGAAGTCCGTTGCTCTGTCCAGTTGAGCTACAGGCGCAAACCCGCAAAAACCCTGGAGCGGGAAACGGGATTCGAACCCGCGACCTACGGCTTGGAAGGCCGTCGCTCTAGCCAACTGAGCTATTCCCGCCTCCGATCTACCCTGGTCGGGGCGAAAGGATTCGAACCTTCGACCCCCTGCTCCCAAAGCAGGTGCGCTAGCCAGACTGCGCTACGCCCCGATATCTAACTGGTGGAGCTGGGGGGACTCGAACCCCCGACCTTTTCCGTGCGAAGGAAACGCGCTCCCTCTGCGCTACAGCCCCGAAATCACGAAGAGCATTCTATACATCATTTGCATGCTTGTCAAGTCTCAGCCATTCGTGATAACCTCCCCTTCCCTGGAGGTGATAAACATGGCTTTCGGGCCAGAGATGATAAGGCTACAAGAAGCTTGGATAAACAATACGATGAAAAACGCCCTGGTAGACCGCGGAGAATCTTGCTCCGAGGGAATCCTCCTGGATCTTAGGTGCCACAGGAGGGATATAACCCTGTTCATATCATGGTCTACCAAACTACCAGGCATATTCAAAATAACCCGTTCCCAAAAGAAAGATCTAATCACCTTGTTTCCCAGAAGGTCCCCCCTGGGAGAACTCTTAAACGGCCATCTCGCCGGGGCCTATCTGCTAGAAGCAAGGCAGATCCAACGAGATCGGATCATGGCCTTAGAATTCTCTAAACTCGTTAGCTCTTCGGTTAATCATCGAATTACAATGATCATGGAACTCATGGACAGGTCCACTAATATATGCCTTCTGCAGGATGGCATCATACTGGAATGCCATAAACGCCTTTATCCGGACACATCCGATAGAGTACTACTACCGGGAAATACATACTCCCCTCCTTCCCCAATGCTTTCCCAGCCCCATGCGGGTCTAAGCAGGGGAATGATCAGAGTTCTACAGGGATACCCCAACTATCCAAGCACAGCAGCCGAGATGGAGCACCTCCTATACTCTCAAGACCCCTTGAAGACCGAATGGCAAGCGATACAAAAGGGAAAGGACCTCTTCCCCATTCCCAAGGGACTCGCGGAGGAGTACTTGCCAACGCTAAAAGATCCTCTAGAGTTGCCCTCCGGAATCATGGAAGAACACCTCATAGGTGAGGCTCTAGCTACCAAAAGGAAAAAGCTGTTATCTATAATAGATAAAAAGGTAACAGCGCTACAACCGCAACTCCCAAATCCGGAGCTTCTTGAAAGGGCCAACAGGATAAAGTCCGTTGCGGAGTTCCTAATGAGCCTTCCACAGGGAAGGGAAGGGGGTAAACTGTTCATCACTAACTGGCCAGGACTGGAAGAAAACACTGAGGTGGAAATACCCAATGGCACAACACCAGTAGAGGAGGCCCAGCGGCTTTTCAAAGAATACCGTCGCCTGCTAAGAAGGCACAGGGCATCAGAAGAAAGAGCTCCTGTTGTAAGAGGGGAGATAGCCACCCTCGAGGAACAAAGAGCCCTGCTCATGGGCCCCATCAGCGGTCAAGACTTGGCTGCCCTGGAGGCGGAGATAGATACCAAAGGCAGCAAGGGGAATACCCGCGGAAAAGTAAGGATCCCCAAGGGGCAAGAAGCACCGGGGGTGAAAAGGCTCAACCCATCCTTTGGCACCATCTACGTGGGGCTAAGCGCCATGGGGAACCGGGAGATAACGTTCAGGATAGCAAAGCCGGACGACATCTGGTTTCATGTAAAGGATCTGCCCGGTTCTCATGTGTTGCTAAGACCCAAAGACCCCAAATCACCTATTGCAGAAGAGGTGTTAGCTGTCGTGGCCTCTTTAGCCGCCTGGTTCAGCCCCGCAAGGAGCGAGAGCAAGGCTTGGGTAGACTACACTCAAAGAAAGAACCTACGCCCGCTACCGGAGAAGGGGGTGGCGGGCGTAAGGTATAAGGTGTTCAAAAGCCTGCTAGTACAACCTAAAGACCCCGGCGAACTTGGACTATGAATTTAATCAGCTCATCCGGGAGGGGGCAGACAAAACTCATCATCTTCCCCGTCCTGGGGTGCTGGAAGCTGAGCCTCCAGGAGTGCAAAAATACCCTTTCCACCTCCCACCCCCGCGGGCAAGCCCCCCCATAAAGCCGGTCCCCCACCAGTGGATGTCCAATGGCCTTCATGTGAACCCTTATCTGGTGTGTCCTGCCGGTCTTTATCTGGCACAACAGCAGACTGTAGCCCCCATGGCTCCAAAGGGTTCTGTATGCCGTGTGAGCATCCCTACCCCAATCCACCGGTGCCATGCGCTTCCTGTTCCCGGGATCTCTTCCTATGGGGAAACGGATCTCCCCCTCCTTAGGACAGGGAGACCCAGAGACCGCAGCGATGTAAACCTTCTCAACCATCCTACCCTTGAAGGACCTTATAAGACCCTCCATGGCCAAACCATTTCTGGCCACTACCATCAAACCAGAGGTGGTACCGTCCAATCGATGAACTATCCCTGGACGTCTGACCCCATTGAGCTCCATCATCTCCGGGTACCGGTAAAGGAGCCCATGAACCAACGTCCCCCTCCAGTGCCCAGGGGCAGGATGAACCACCAAACCTGCGGGCTTGTTAACAACCACTATATCCTGGTCCTCGTATACCACCTGGAACGGGACGTCTTCAGGCTGAAGCTCCAAATCCTCCGGGGGCGGCAAGTCCACCGACACAGAACCGCCCGTCTGGACCTTAAGAGCCGGCTTAACCCTATCGGACCAAGAAACCATCACCCTACCCATACGGATAAGCTTGGTGGCATATGACCTGCTAAGACCGAGTTCCTGGGATATCAAAAAATCCAACCTATGCCCTTCCCACCCTGGCGAAACCGAGATTTGAACCCCTTCAGCCTTTGGGGCATCCTCCGTCTCTCCGAAGACATGCCCCAAAGGCTGACCATCACCAAAGAGGAGGCCTTCACCTGATCTATCCAAGCTTGGAGAGCACCTCACCACATCGGCCACAAACCCCAAGATCTTTGACTTCTTGCTTCCACTTCCAACACCTGGGGCACTTTTGATAGGGGCTGTGAGAAACCGCTAGTCTAACCCCAGTCTCCTCATCAACATGTGCATCCGAAGACATGGCACCCGATACAACAAGCCCAGACACCATAAATAGATCCTCTAGGAACTCCAGGGAGAAGTAATTCAATAAATCGGCATAGCCTGCAAGATCCATTTCCACCTGGGCCTCCAGGGAATTGCCTATCATCCCGTTCAAACGAGCTTGCTCAAGGGCCCGTAGAACCGCCCCCCTCACCTCAAACAGCCTGGACCAGTTTTTCATTTCCACGTCATCAAGGCCAGTCCTGTCCACAGAAGGCCACGCACTCAAGAAAACGCTCTCCTCCAGGGAAGGATCCATCTGGCGGGCAAACTGCCATATCTCCTCACATGTAAAGCTGAGGATCGGAGCCAATATCTTGGTAAGGGATATCAGTATTTCCCACATGGCACTTTGGGCGCTTCGCCTTGACAGACCATCGCAGTGATCCGCGTACAACCGGTCCTTACATACGTCAAGGTACAAAGAACTCATATCGTTGTCACAGAATTGATGAACCGCAAAATATGGAACGTGGAACTCGTATTCCTCATACCCCTTTGTAACCTTCTCCACCAGATCCTGAAGCCTGCTCAAAGCCCATTTATCAAAGGGCATGAGATCGTGACGGCTTACCATGTGCTTGGAAGGGTCAAAATCAGACAGGTTACCTAGTATGAAGCGGGCAGTGTTTCTTATCCTCCTGTACGACTCAACCAGGTTTTTAAGTATCCTGTCTGATATCCTAACATCACCGCGATAATCAGTGGAAGCAACCCAAAGCCTCAGTATGTCCGCTCCATACTTGTCTATTACCTCCTGAGGGCTGGTAACGTTCCCCAAGGACTTGGACATCTTCCGCCCATGCCCATCAACTATAAAGCCATGGGTAAGGACCTGGCGGAAAGGAGCCTTGCCCCTGGTGGCAACACCGGTCAGCAGAGATGTCTGGAACCACCCACGATGCTGATCGCTTCCCTCTAGATACATATCCGCAGGCCACCGAAGTTCCTGCCGAGTCTCAAGAACCGCAAGATGGCTAACCCCAGAGTCAAACCATACGTCCATGATGTCGCTTTCCTTGCGCAGCCGGTTTGAACCACAATGGGGACAGCGGCACAACTCCCCCAGCATCTCTTCCGGCGATTTGGTCCACCAAGCATCACTTCCCTCCCGGCGGATGACCTGAGCAACCCGCCTTACCATAGGAGGTTCCACAACGACCTTTTTGCAATCCTCACAGTAAAACGCCGGTATTGGCACCCCCCAGACCCGCTGACGGCTTATGCACCAATCAGACCTGTCCCTAACCATATTGCCTATCCTGTCCCTACCCCAGGCGGGCACCCACTTAACCGACTCAATAGCCCCCATGGCATCCTCCCGGAAAGCCTGGACGGATACAAACCACTGATCGGTGGACCTGAAGATAACAGGCCTCTTGCATCGCCAACAGTGAGGGTATGAGTGCTTTATCTTGCCACTGAATAGAAGCCTACCGGACTCAGCCAAAGTGCTCATTACTAACTTGGCCCCATCGGATATGGACATGCCACCCACCAATGGGGTGTCCTTAACAAAAAACCCCTTGTTGTCCACAGGGTTGAGGATCTCAAGCCCATATCGGACTCCGGTTTCAAAGTCCTCCACCCCATGCCCAGGGGCGGTGTGGACACAGCCGGTACCGGAGTCAAGCACCACATAATCTGCTAATACCAATGGGATATCCCGATCAGCATAGAAGGGATGCCCCGCAATAGCCCCCTCTAACCCTGCCCCTGGGAAAACCCTTATCGCCTCACCAAGGGAAATACCGGACTCCGCTTCAAATGCCTCCTTGCGCTCCACAGCCATGATCAAACGGCTTCCGTTGGAGGCACAGAAAACACCATACTGATACTGCGGGTGAACCGCCACCGCCATGCTGGCAGGAAGTGTCCAAGGCGTTGTGGTCCATATGACCACGAAGAGGTCATCCATCGGCATCTGCCCCATGGACTCGCTAAGCTTTCTCATTGGATAAGCCACGTAGATTGAAGGGGAAGCCTCATCTTCGTACTCTATCTCCGCGGCAGCAAGGGCTGTTTGGCAATCGGTACACCAGAACACCGGCTTCTGCCCTTTGTAAACCAATCCCTTCTCCACCATGTCGGCAAATGCCTCTATTTGAGCAGCCTCATACTCTGGTCTAAGGGTGAGATAGGGATTATCCCAATCCCCCAAAACCCCAAGACGCTTAAACTCCTCCCTTTGAACATCCACGAAACCCAAAGCATACTTGGCACACTTGGCCCTCAGGTCTACCGGGGAAAGTTGATCCTTATCAACCCCTTCTTCCTTAAGGACCTTAAGCTCTATGGGCAATCCGTGGGTATCCCACCCGGGGACGTAAGGAGCCCTATACCCCCTCATGGACTTGTACTTTGGGATAAAGTCTTTGAGAATCTTATTAAACGCAGTCCCTATGTGTATGTGGCCATTGGCGTAAGGAGGCCCATCGTGTAACACAAAGGTAGGAGCCCCATCCGGTTTATCCTGCATCTTTCCATATATATCCCTCTCAGCCCAAAAGGCCAAAAACTCCTTTTCCCTCTGGGCCAGGTTGGCCTTCATCGGGAAGTCAGTCTTGGGCAATCGAAGCGTGTCCTTGTAGTCCGTGGTCACCAAAATACCCCCTTCATGCTATAAGGAGCGCCCCTTGCTAAGCGCAAGGGGCGCTCTCAAGTGATTATACACCAACCACACAACTTTAAAAGTTATCGGTCACACCCTGTCTAAACCCACCTAAGAGCTTGCCTTTCTAGCCTTCATGGTCTGCCAGAGGTGGATGACCACCAATATTGAAAGACCCATGATGTCAGTCTTAGTACCCGGTATCAGCAAACCAAGGGCTCCGATCATGGCCAATATCCTAAAGGGCCATGACATCTCGGCCTTATAAAACCCTATGGTGGACATCCCCAAGAGGAATATACCTATCACCGCAGTGACAACCGCTTGGGCAAAGGGCAACGGCTCATACCCTATTAGCAGTATCATGGGGTTGTAAACATATATGTAAGGCACCAAGAAGCCTGCCAAGGCCAGCTTAAAGGCGGTAAACCCGGTCTTCATAGGGTCAGAGCCGGCTATTCCAGCCCCAGCATAGGCAGCCAGCGCAACAGGGGGGCTAAGATCCGCAGCAATCCCAAAGTAGAAGACAAACATGTAGGCCGCCATAGCGGGAACCCCAAGCTGAAGAAGCGAGGGAGCGACCATCATGCTGGTTATTATGAAGTTGGCTGTGGTAGGAAGCCCCGTACCCAGCAAGATACTGGAGACCATGGCGAGCACCAGGGTGTTCAAGAGCTTTCCACCCGATAGGGCAATGATAGTACCCGCAACCCGAAGGGCCAGGCCGGTCAAAGTAGCCATGCCGACCACTATGCCAACGGTAGCACAGGCGCAGGCAACACCAATAGCCCCCCTAGCACCAGCCTCAAAGGCCTCTATCAGGCGCTTGGGCGTAAGCCTGGTATCCTTGTTAAGGAAAGAGAGCAAGTAACTGGCAATGATGCCGTTGAAGGCGGCCTTCAACGGGGTGTAGCCAGCCAAGAGGAAGTACACGATGACCACCAGGGGGATCAAAAGGAACCCCTGGGACTTCAAAAGTGGAAGCAACGGCGGCAGCTGATCCCTAGGTATGCCCTTAAGCCCCAACCGGGTAGCCTCCAGGTGAACCTGAACAAGCACTCCGCCATAGTATAGGAGCGCCGGGACTATGGCTGCGATGGCCACCTCAATGTAGGGCACCCCCAATATCTGAGCCAATATGAACGCTCCAGCCCCCACTGACCGGAGGCATTATCTGACCACCTGTGGAGGCCACCGCCTCAACGGCTCCTGCAAAATGGGGTTTGTAGCCCACGCTCTTCATCAGAGGTATGGTAAACATGCCGGTAGTACAAACGTTGGCCACGGAAGACCCGGATATCGTCCCCATAAGACCGGAGCTCAAAACCGCCACCTTGGCAGGGCCACCAGTAGACCAACCAGCTAAAGCAAGGGACAGGTCTATTATGAACCGCCCCATCCCAGTCTTCTCAAGCACCGCACCAAAAAGGATGAACATGAACACAAAGGTTGAGGAAACACCAAGGGGAACCCCAAATATCCCCTCGGTACCCAAGTACATATGGTTAACTATTCGAGGGATCGAAAAACCTCGATGAGCCAATATGGACGGCATGCTCCTACCAAAGTAGCAATATATCAGGGAGAGCAGCGCCAATATCGGCAACACCGGGTTGGATATCCTTCGGGTAGCCTCCATGAGCAATGCCATGGTCATAAAACCCATAGCCAGGTCCATGGTGGTGGGAAGACCAGACCTGGCACTTAAGGCGTCAAAGTTGATAACTAGATAGAGGGAACCATATGCAGCCCCCAGAGCAAGAAGCACGTCGTACCAAGGGATCTTATCCTTTGCAGACTTACTTGATATCGGGTAGAGCAGGAACACGAGAGATAGGGTGAAAGCCAGGTGCACAGCCCCCTGTTTAACCGCATCCAAAAGGCCAAACCCAGCAGTGTAGAAATGGAACACCGACATAGCAACCGCTATGACAGTCACTAAAGCCCCCTGCCAACCCTTAAGGCTTCTAAACCTCGCCTCCGTATCATACTTTCTAACTATCTCGTCGATATCGATCGTACCGCCACCCGGACTATCAGCAACCACATTACCAACCTCAAGATCCTTCTCGCTCAAATCCACCTACCCCCATTCTACAGCCAACAAATAGTAAAGCTTGGGAAGCTAACACTTGACACAGGCTAAAGTCCATGCCCCTCGCTCAGCATCACCCCCCCAACCTAATCACCTTGCTTCCAAACGGAAATTCAATACCCTATTTGGGAAAACCTTAAAAAGATCCCACCGCTCGCCGCAAAAAAACATCTGATTCTTACCAAACATTGCATTGCCAACCCTGTATCTAAAATCATCAGGAAGTGGACGTCTTCCCCCTAAAAATACATCCCACTCCCCATCTCTTAGGAAAACACCCCCCACGGGGACCTCCGTTGGAATACCGGCATTGTAAGTCCTAACCGCAGTGCTCCATATCCAAAGCTTGCCATCACAGATAACCACTTGATCCTCCATCTGGGACCTCTCCAAAGAATGCTCGGAGCGCAATACCAACCTTGAGCCAAGATAAATAGGCAAACTAAAAACCTCTACACCACGCTGATCCCTCACAACTAGCTTGAACCCAAGAGGGACCATTTGGATAGACAACGATAAGAGCATCGCCAAGGGAAGCAACCATTTGAGCATACACCAAACCCCGCCACAAAAAACAAAAAATAAAAATTAATCAGCCATTTAAGGCCAAACTAAAAGCCCTGACATGGCTACCACGTCAGGGCTGTCGCATCATGGCGGGCCCAGCCAGAGTCGAACTGGCGACCTACGGCTTAGGAGGCCGTCGCTCTATCCTGCTGAGCTATGGGCCCGCACATCACGGCGTACATAATACCCAGCCATATCCACCATGTCAAGGATCTGGTCAATTTACGGAATTTTTTTCGCCTTCATCACAACGGGCATTTCGTCAACTAACACACTACCCATGTGCTCTATAAACCCTTGAGGCACCTCGATAGAAATTCGGCGAGCCTCCTCAACATCCCTCTCCATCTGCTTAATCAATTCGCAGGAGGAGCTAAATCGCCTTTCATCCCTTATCATCTTCAACGGAAATATAACGATATCAGAACCATATATATCCTCATGAAAACCGATAAGGTGAGCTTCTACCCGGAGGGAACGAACCCCTTGAAATGTGGGGTTATATCCTATGTTCAAAGCAGCGCCCCGCCACTCCCCCCCTACCCAGGCGACAGCTGCATATACACCCCTGCCAGGAATGAGTTTTGCGTGAGGAAGTGATATGTTGGCGGTGGGGAACCCCAAACCACGTCCCCTGCCATCTCCACGAACAACCCTTCCCAGCATCATAAACGGATATCCTAGCAACCTATTCGCCTCGTAAACGGCCCCAGATTCCACAAAACCCCTTATCCTGGTGCTGCTAACCAACTCTCCATCCAGCTCAAGGCACTTAAGAGCCTTGAAAAACCAACCCCGGCTAGCGGAAAAATCCCTTAAAAAACCTATGTCTCCAACCCTTCCACGACCAAAACGAAAATTCTCCCCCACCACTATCCCAGATGGGGCTAGCTTCCTTTCAACCACATGAAGGAAGTCACTCGGCGACATCTCCGCTACAGACCTATCGAAGGGGATCTCCTCCATAACAGGCACCCCAAGGTACCTCGACAGGATCTTTCTCTCCCGCCTGCTGAAAAGGAGACCCATAGGCTTATCTAAAAGGACCTCTCTTGGATGAGCTGTAAAGGACAGGACGCCCCAACCTCTTCCCCTCTCCTTGGCAGCTCTCCTAGCCTCCTTCAGAAGGAGCTGATGCCCAAGGTGAAACCCATCGAAATATCCCATGACCCATATCATGAGGCCAAACCCCCGATATCGATTAAAGCACCATATTCACCATGCAATCCAGCCGCCCCCCATCGGCAAGCCGATATATACCACCACCGGCCGAATGCCTCACAAGAACCGCACCACCGGCTATGAGCCCCGGGGAGATACGGAAACCCACAAGATCCCTAGCATATATGAATCCACCATTAACGCATTGCTTGTCCAAACGCTCCGGCACCTCACCAAAGGGCAAAATGGAGAGGACCTCAGAAGCAGGTATTACATGGGCAAGCAGATCCTCCTTGCAAAGATCCCGGGCCACTGAAGATGGCAACGCATTTTCCGAAGATAAAGGGCCAACAGAGGTCCTGCGAAGCTTTAACACCGATGCAGAGGTCCCAAGGGCCGTCCCGATATCCCTGATCAGTGACCGAATATACGTACCCTTGCCACACAACACTTTAAGGGAGAACACCCCATCAGCATCGGGATACCTTAGTACATCTATGCGA
This sequence comes from Thermanaerovibrio velox DSM 12556, assembly GCF_000237825.1. Classification (NCBI taxonomy): domain Bacteria; kingdom Thermotogati; phylum Synergistota; class Synergistia; order Synergistales; family Synergistaceae; genus Thermanaerovibrio; species Thermanaerovibrio velox. The sequence goes on along the minus strand of NZ_CM001377.1, from coordinate 855,696 downwards.
CGGATCATAACCTCCCTAGGGGCTATGTCCGGTAGCTCACCAGACCTGCTGATCTCATGAGCCCTTCTACCTCCTACGTGGACCGCGGATATAGCAGGAGGACGCTGAAACCTGCAACCCAACATCGAGGCTATCACACGATCCATCTGCTCCGGTGAAATCCTAGGTGGCTTCTCTCGTTGAATGACATGACCTGTCATGTCATCGGTATCAGTGGAGACCCCCAGCACCCCGTCAACAAAGTATTCTTTGGTAAAGGACATTACAATCTCAGACAGACGGGTAGAACGCCCTACAAGTAGGACCAAAAGCCCGGTAGCCCCTGAATCCAAGGTACCAGCATGCCCCACCTTAACGGACCTGCCAAGCTTCAACCGCATAAGTTCCACACAGGCGGTGCTTCGAAGCCCCTCCTCCTTATCTATCAGAAGAAATCCACTGAAGCACATGAGATACCAGCTCTCCTAAAAGCATCCTGGCCCCCTCCTCCGGAGACATATTGAGCCTGAACCCTGCCGCTCTTTCATGGCCTCCGCCGCCGAACAAAGCCGCTATCTCCCTGGCGTTGACAGGCCTACGGGTCCTAAGACTCACCCTTGATACATCCCCACAATCCCGGCTAACCATGGCACCCACCATGGACTTGGGGGTTGAGAATATCAAATTGACCAACCCTTCGGTGGAAGCGGGACCGCAACCGCATTGTCTAAAATCATCCTCGTCCAACCAAGACACCACGACTAAACCATCACCCGATGAGGCAACCCGACACAAGGCCTTGCCCCACAGATGAAGTATCCCCTCATCCATCGACCTGTTCAACGCATCATCCAAAAAGGCTACGTCAACACCCCTGGACAAAAGAAACCCCGCAACATCAAAGGTCACAGGAGTCACCGAGCTAAACCTAAAGAAACCCGTGTCCGTGGCAATAGCAACGTAAAGATCCGTTGCAACCGACCCTGATAGGGGAATATCAAGATCGCGGAACATGCGAGCCACCATCTCACCCACCGCCGCAGCGGATGGATCAACCCAGTTGTAATCCCCAAAAAACGTGTTGTCCCCGTGGTGATCCACGTTTACCACCACATCCCCGCTCAAGCGGGGTATATACTCCATGGCCCTAGTGAAGTCGCTCAAGTCTAAGAAAAACCACCCAACAGGGTCATCTCCCAAGGAGGACCTTACATCTCTTGGATCACTGAAACGGATATACTCCCCAGAAGAACTGAAAAAACTATATATCTGGGGCATGTCACTAGGACCACACCAAATGACCTTCTTGCCCATGGACCTTAGAACCGAAGAGACTGCGCTTCCACAGCCCAAGGTATCCCCATCGGGTTTTTCGTGAGATACAACTATCCATCGTTGAAACTTCTCCACGAGGTCAAAGAAGGGGATCGGTGTCACTCTAAACCCTCCTCATCCTCCCACTCATAAGACATTTCATCCTCCTCATCGGCGTTACGGGAAGGCTCTACAAGGGATAAGCGGTTTAACAAAGCTTCCACTCGACCAGCCCGGTCTTCCGTGTCGTCATAAACAAATCGGAACTCCGGTATCTTCCTAAGCCTCATCTCCTTGCCCAAAAGCCCCCTAAGGAGACCTCCAACCTCTTCAAGGCCGGCCTTGACATCCCCAACGGTAGACCTATCAAGAACCGTAAAGTAGACCTTGGCCACGCTAAGGTCCTTGGAGCACGAAACGGCGGTCAATATGGCCATCTTGGCCTTCTCGTTCTTAACCCTGCCCTGGAGCAGGACCGATATCTCCCTTAGAAACTCCTTATTAAGTCTTTCAATCCGAAAACTCGTCATCGCAGAAAACCTCTTCCCAAAGATTCAGGATCTCAAGGCCATTATCCTCCGCCATGCGGGTCACAAACGATTTAATGGCTTCGATCCTTCCTTTCAGCTCGGAATTACAAGAGCTTGCCACAGCGAAACCGAGGGCAACTGCCCCTGGAGCGCCATCGGGGCTAAGGTCCGCCATGGAAACGTTGAACTTGCCTCTGGCCTGATCCAGAACAGAACGGATCCAACTCCTTCGATCCTTTAGGCACGAGAACTCAGGGCCCTTAAGCTCCACCCTCAAGTAACCCATCCATCCCCTAAGTCCTTCCATGGCGGACCCCCCGTAACTAAATTATTTAATCCAGGTGACGCTTTTCCTTCACCAACTCATAGGCCTCCACCACATCTCCCTCCCGGAAGTCCTGGAAGTTCTGGAAGCTCAAGCCACACTCATAACCGGCGGAAACCTCTCTTACGTCATCCTTAAACCTCTTGAGGGTGGCCAAGGCACCCTCCCATATAACAACTCCCTCTCGGATGAGGCGAACCTTGGCGTTGCGCCTTATAAGCCCCTCCTGAACGTAACAACCGGCGATCTTACCGACCTTAGGCACCTTGAAGACCGCACGGATCTCCGCCTGACCCAGGATGTTCTCCCTGATCGTGGGGGACAGCATCCCTTCCAATGCAGCCTTAACGTCGTCCAAGACGTCGTATATGACCCTGTAAAGCCTTATCTGAACCCCTTCGTTCTCCGCTATCTTTTTGGCATTGGCATCGGGCCTGACGTTAAACCCTATTATTATTGCGTTTGACGCAGAGGCCAGCATCACATCGCTCTCCGAGATCCTACCGACCCCTTCGTGGACTATGTTTATCCCCACTTCATCAGTGCTCAGCTTCAAGAGAGAAGACCTGAAGGCCTCAACAGAACCCTGAACATCACATTTGAGAACCAGGTTAAGCTGGGGGGACTCTCCACCTTCCTGCATCCTCTCGTAAAGCTCCTCCAATGTAAGGCGGGACTCCTTCTTAACCTCTGCGCTCCTCTTCTCCTGAAGGTGCATCTGATAAAGCTCCCGGGCCTCCCTCTCATCCGCAACCCGCTCAAAGGTCTCTCCGGGCTGAGGCACCGACTCGAAACCCAATATTTCCACCGGAGTGCTGGGACCCGCCGCATCAATGAAGTTACCCCGGTGATCCAACATGGCTCTTATCTTGCCCCACGTGGAGTTCGTCCTTATCACATGCCCCCTACGGAGAGTTCCCTCTTGGACTATCACCGTGGCCACGGGCCCCTTACCCTTGTCCAGGTTTGCCTCCACCACCGTCCCCCTAGGCTCCCCGTTTGGATCCGCCTTGAGTTCCTCCATCTCAGCAACCAAAAGGACCATCTCAAGCAGCTGATCCACGCCCAACCCGGACTTGGCAGCCACCTCCACCATAACGGTATCTCCGCCCCACTCCTCTGGCACCAGGCCGTGATCCGAAAGCTGCTGGCGAACCCTATCAGGCCTAGCCTCCGGCTTATCCACCTTGTTTATAGCCACTATTATCGGGACCCCCGCCGCTTTCGCATGGTTAAGGGCCTCCAGGGTCTGAGGCATTACCCCGTCATCCGCCGCCACCACGAGTATCGCAATGTCCGTAACCTTAGCCCCCCTGGCCCTCATGGCGGTAAAAGCCTCATGACCTGGCGTATCCAGGAAGACTATCCTCTTCCCACCATAGTCAACCACAGAAGCCCCTATGTGCTGCGTTATGCCTCCCGCCTCTTTGTCCGCCACCTTGGTCTTCCTTATAAAGTCCAGCAAGGTGGTCTTGCCATGGTCGACATGACCCATGACGGTCACGATCGGCGGCCTCGGCTGCATCTGGCCGGACGGGGCCGCAACCTCCTTTTTCGTCTTGGGCTTACCCTTTCCGCCTGACGACTTCTCCCCCTTGGTCAACCTGGTATCCCCTGGCTGATTTAGACCAGCCTCGGCCCCTTGGGATGGCTCAAAGACAACTCCAAAGTGCTCGGACAAAACTGCTAAGACCTTCTCATCCGCAACCGCGGACGCTGGGGCCATCATGCCAGCCTCAACCAACACCTTAACAACTCCACCAGGGGTCTGCCCCAATGCCTTAGCGATATCCCCAACGCTGCATCCAGGCCTATACTGCACCCTCTTAGCCCCTTGAGATTTATCTTCTACAGCACGTCCTCCCCCAAGAACCGTATCCTCCACCAACTGCGCCACGTCGGCATCTATAGAACTCATATGAGTCTTAACATCCACTCCCAAATCCTTCAATATATCCATCAGTTCTCCGTTGGACTTCCCCAACATCTTAGCCAACTCATAAACCCTTATCTTGCTCAACAGTATCACTCTCCCCTTCTAAAAGAGACGCCAACGACCGCCCCATTGAATCCGACAGGGGCACCGCTAAAACGTAAACCGCACGGGTTCCCAGCAAATAACCCATCTCAATAGAATTAATATCATTTAATATATACACAACACAGCCAATACGGCGAAATTTAGACGCCAGCTTGTCGGGGCAGTCACCGGAGATGAGAACCGCCCAGTCGCTTGGTTCATTGCCAACAGCTTTAACCACCCTGTCTTGGCCATAGGCTATAACCCCCCGACGCCTCATCAATCCGATAAGACCGCAAAGCTTCTTAGTATTGACCATCAAACGGTTCTGCCTCCAAGGCCTTAAGCAAATCCTCCAGTTCCCTTATAACCTCAGATCCCACTTCTGTACGAAGCGATCTCTGGAGGGCTTTCCTCTTGACCGCCAAAGCAAGACACGACAACTTAGGACACAAGTAGGCCCCCCTACCAGGAGCCCGACCGGACCTGTCAATGCTTACCTTGCCCTCTGGGGACCTAACAATCCTCACAAGTCCTCTCTTGGGAGCCTCGGTACCACATCCAACACAACGTCTCGGACGGCGCCGCTTCCCCTGTTCCACTCCTAGCCCCTCTCTCCGCCTGCATCGGCCATGATGTCCTCAAAAAGGTCCTTCAGGGTAGGAAGCCTCTCTGGCTCCAACACCTTAATATCTATCTTCCATCCCGTAAGCCTAGCGGCAAGCCTCACGTTCTGCCCAGCCTTACCTATAGCCAAGGAAAGCTGATCCGGTCTCACATATACCCTGAAGGCCTTCTCCTGATCAAGCAACGGCTCCACCTTAACCACCTTGGCCGGAGAAAGGGCGTTCCTAACGTATACCATGGGATCACTACTCCAGGATATGACGTCTACCCTCTCGCCACCAAGCTCATCCATAACCGATTTTATCCTCGTTCCCTTGGGACCCACACAGGCCCCTACAGGATCTACGTTAGAGTCAAGGGATTGAACCGCCACCTTGGACCTGCCACCAGCCTCCCTTACGATGTTCTTTATCTCTATGATGCCATCCCTTATCTCCGGAACCTCCAACTCAAAAAGCTTTCTCAAAAACCCAGGATGAGTCCTTGACACCACTATGCGAGGTCCCTTGGTGGTCTGCCTCACATCCAAAAGGAAGAACTTAAAGCGATCCCCAACCTTGTAAGACTCCCCAAGGATCCTCTCCTCTCGGGGAAGTATGGCCTCGGTCCTATCGTTCAAACGGACCAGGATCTGGTCCCCCTCTATCTTAAATATTACCCCCTGTACCAGGTCCCCAGTTTTATCCGCAAATTCCTCAAAAATAACCTGCCTTTCCGCGTCCTTTAACCGTTGAATTATGACCTGTCTCGCGGTCTGAGCAGCTATGCGGCCGAAGTTCTCGGGGAACACCTCTATCCTTATCACATCCCCAATCTCCACGTCCCCAAAACCCATCCTCCTGGCATCCTCTAAGGATATCTCAGTATCAGGGTTATCCACACAAGATACCACCTGTTTGACTTCTGATAGGAATATCTCCCCATTCTCAAAGTCTATAAAGACCTCTACGTTCTGATTTCCTCCCTTAAACTTCCTGTAGGCGGACACCAAAGCAGCCTCCAGGCTGGACGATATTATGTCAAGCGACAAACCCTTCTCCGCCTCGAGCTGCTTAAGGGCCCTGGCGAAATCCCTTCCCAAGATCATAAAAATACTCCCCCATTTCCTTTAATCTAGCTTAAATTTCAATCGCAAAGCCTGGGATTCTTGAGCTCATCCCACAGACAGATCAATTCCTCTCCCTCTTGATAGAGCCTTACCCTGCCATCAGACATGACCTGATCTATGAAAAAGGTCCTCTTCTTGCCTTTGCCCATTGATATCCTTATCTTCCGTCCCACAAAACGCCTGAAGTCATCCAAACAGATCAAAGGCCTTTGAGGACCCGGCGATGAAACCTCCAGATAGTACCTCTCCTTTATGCCCCCATCCTCCCGCTCATCCAGCAGTTCATTAATACGCCTGGAAACCGATTCACAATCAGAGAGGCCGATCGGGCAGTCCGACGAATCTATGGTCACCCTTAAAATTTGGGCCCCCATCTCCCTAGTGACCTTAACCTCCACACATATGTATCCCATCTCTTCCACCATGCGTCTTATATCATCACGCAATCGAAATCCTCTTGCGACCAACACGGTCACCTCCGTGGCAAAAGGGTGGAACAAAAAACGAAGAGTGGGATATAACCCACTCTCCAACATCCAAGACCACCTACTGTGGAAATATGCCAAACGCAAATGCTAATCCTTGCTGATTATATTACACAATCTCTCCCAAGGGAAGAACCATCACAAGTTCATGTCCGCGGTGAACTCCGCCCACCAATCGTCAATGCCCATCAAAAAATCATCTTCCGGCATGCTCTCCAGAGAATCATCGCTTAACACGTCAAGCTCCAGATCTGGGAGCATCATAACACCATCCTTATAAACATCGCTAAAATCCTCGGGAACGTGAAACACCCTCAACGGGAATCACCCCCTATTCCACCCAATAGTTCGGAGCCTCCTTTGTTATTGTAACATCATGCGGGTGGTTCTCCTTAACCGAGGCAGCGGTTATCTTTATAAACCGGCTCTTGGTCTGAAGTTCCCGGATATCCCTGGCGCCAACATATCCCATACCAGCCCTGATGCCACCTGCCATCTGATAGACCACAGACGCCAAAGACCCTTTATAAGGAACAAGCCCCTCTATCCCTTCGGGCACAAGCTTGTCCTCCACGGTTCCCTCCTGGAAGTAACGGTCCTTACTGCATCCCTCTTTCATGGCACCAAGGGACCCCATGCCCCGGTAGCTCTTGAACGATCTCCCCCTGGAGATGACCACCTCACCAGGACTCTCCTCTGTACCAGCAAGGAGAGAACCTATCATAACCACGTCCGCCCCTGCGGCTATGGCCTTAACTATGTCCCCGGAATAGCGAATACCTCCATCCGCTATGACGGTCCCCCCCATGGAATGAGCAACCTTAGCAACGTTCATTATAGCTGCCACCTGAGGAACCCCAATACCCGCCACCACCCGGGTAGTACATATTGAGCCAGGCCCTATACCCACCTTAACCGCATCAGCCCCAGCCTCAATCAACGCCTTGGCAGCATCTCCAGTGGCTATGTTCCCTCCTATTATCTGCAGCTTCGGATACCGCTTCCTCAACTCCCTAACGGTATTCAAAACCGCCACGGAATGCCCATGCGCTGTGTCAACCACTATCACGTCAACCCCTGCCCTAACCAAGGCCTCAGCCCGCACCAGGGAATCCGTTCCAACTCCTATGGCAGCCCCTACCCGAAGACGCCCATGCTCATCCTTTGCAGCGTTCGGGAACTCCTTGGCCTTTTGTATGTCCTTTATGGTTATAAGCCCCTTAAGCTTCCCCTCCCCATCCACTATGGGAAGCTTCTCAATCTTATGCCTCATCAGTATGTCCTTGGCATCATCAAGGGTCGTACCGATCGGGGCAGTTACCAGCCCCTCCTTGGTCATCACCTCGGATATGGGCTGTCCATAATCGGTCACAAATCTAAGATCACGATTAGTTATTATCCCAACCAAGCGCAGCCTATCATCAACTATGGGCACCCCAGAGATGTGATAGTGCGACATTAAATCCACCGCATCCTGAATCTTGTCCTGCGGATAGAGGTAAAAGGGATCCACTATAACCCCCGATTCCGATCTCTTGACCTTATCAATCTCGGCCGCCTGGCGCTCTATAGGCATGTTCCTGTGAACAATACCTATGCCACCCTCCCTAGCCATAGCTATGGCCAACCGGCTCTCCGTAACCGTATCCATGGCGGCACTAGCTATGGGTAAGTTAAGTCCTATCATAGGGGTAAGATTGCTCCGAAGATCCACCTGAGACGGCAGGACCTCGCTGTAAGCGGGCTCCAAAAGTACGTCATCAAACGTAAACCCCTCGTACGGAACAAAGCGATCACCTAGACTCATGCAAACACCTCCGTAAAGTTATAAAAAAAGCTGGGCCCTACCTCCCGCCCACCCTTTTGACGTGACCTATTACCTCCACCAAAACCTTAGCCACTCCCTGGCTCTTAAAACCCAGTAGTTCCGCTGCAGCCCTGGATACGTCCAATATCCGTCCTCGGTGCTCCCTAAAACGGTCTACAACTCTAACCACCACCGTCTTACCTGAAGCCAGATTTTTTATCCTTAGCAGCGTCCCAAAGGGCAGATCCTTAGCAGCCGCAACTAACTCATTGCCGGAACATACTTCCCCGTTGGCAAACTTCCTGCCAATCATAGACTCTCCACCATACCAGGATATGGTCCCCTCCGCCGTTCTTCCTCCCCTAAGGGTAAAACGCTCATCCATTCCAACAGGGGCTCCCTTGCCCAACACATCGTAAATCCTTGACAGCATCAAAAGGGCTACAAATTTAGGAGGAAGCCTCAAAAGACCGGAATGATCCGATTGGGCCTCGATAAGATCTCTTCGCCCAACCTGAAGAAACCATCGATCATCCCGCCTCGCGACCCTAAGGTCGGACAGGCTGAATCCACTGGATAAAACGCCATTTAAAGCATCGGAGGCGGATCTAGCATCCACCTCCGATGAAATGGGAAACCTCCAGATCTCCTCCCCATAGAGAAGCCATACCGCCACACCGTCGCCGATCACAACCTCGGATGCCACGCCTCCTAACGTAGAAGTCGCCGCCCCTAAAAGGAATAGAACAGAGAAAATGGCGGACGCTAAAGCCCTGAACACCTCAAAGTGGCCACGGAATGACAAATTACGCACTCCCCCCTGCCCACCGATCCCACATGTTCCCCGGATTTTACCTTAACATTGATCAAATTCAAACCCCCAAAAGCCGAGGAAATTTCCGACTTAATCGGAGATATCCAAGAGGAAAGTCTGGGAACTTGAGCCATTATGGTAACGTCCACCCATTCCACCGTGAATCCAAGCTCAACCACCCTCGCATAGACCTGCCTCAAGAGATCAAGACTATAGGCACCACGATAGGCCTCATCAGAGGCGGGGAAGAGGGTACCTATGTCAGGCTCTCCCGCCGCACCAAGTATTGCGTCCGCAATCGCATGACATACTACATCACCATCGGAATGCCCCAAAAGACCCATCGGAGCTCCTTCAATGGTCACCCCTCCAAGCACCAATGGCCTTCCAGGCACTAGAGGGTGAACGTCATAACCATGACCACATCGGAATCCTAATCCCCCTGTCATAGCCACCGCCACCTTCCAATCCCAATCCTCCGTCACCTTAAAAAGCTTTCTGTCTCCCTCAACCCAGCCGATATCCCACCCGGCGTCAAGCCACGCCTCTGCCTCATCTTTAAACCCCCCACCCCTTAAAAGGGCGCTAATCAGCCTCTCTCGATCAAATGCCTGTGGGGTCTGGGTGAGCAACAACGACGACCTGTCCAACGTGCCCTTAATTACTCCGTCCTTGACATATCGAACGGAATCATTACATCTAACCACTGGGATTGCCGCCCCAGTCTCCTCCGCCACCTCCATCAACCTCAGGCAAAGGTCTTCGCTAAGGAACGGTCTTGCGGCATCATGAACCATTACCATATCACCTGAAGCAGCCCCAACACCAGCTAGGACTGAAGCATGTCGATCGATACCACCTGGCACAGTGACCAGTGGCATAGGCCCCAAAAGTTCCCCAAACGCGCACCTAATGGACGAATGATCCTCCATGTCCGAAGGAAGTACGAGTATAACTTCCCCCATGGCTCCCATATCCCAGAGAACCTTGGCGGTTCTGCAACTCCAGGCCCAAAGGGGGAGCCCCCCAAGAGACCGGAACTGCTTTCGCGTCCCTCCAAGCCTGCTCCCAGTTCCAGCAGCCACACACACAAACGACCAGGATGATCTTCTGATGCTCATCGCCTTATCCTGGCAAATATCATCCTTCCCGCCGATGTCTGCAGCATAGATGTCACCACCACATCCACATGGCTTCCGATGTACCTCTGCCCATCCTCAACCACTATCATGGTACCATCCTCAAGATAACCCACACCCTGGTTTGGCTCCTTCCCCTCCCGAATGACATCAACCCTTATGTTCTCTCCAGGCAACAGCATAGGTTTAAGGGCGTTTGAAAGGTCATTAACGTTGAGGACACTAACCCCTTCTATTTGGGCTATCTTGTTCAAGTTATAGTCCGTTGTCAGCACACACCCGTCTATCCTCTTGGCTAGGGCAACGATGGCCTCATCAACAACGTCCCTCTCAAGCTCTTTCATTGGGACATCCATTATCCTGAGATCGTCACCGAGGTGCTGTTGCATCCTATTTACCACGTCAAGCCCCCTCCTTCCCCGGGCCCTCTTTATCGGGTCCGAGCTGTCCGCCACCCCCTGAAGCTCTGATAGGACAAAGCGGGGAAGGATGAGCGGTCCCTCGATGAAACCCGTGGAGACTATATCAGAGATCCTTCCATCTATTAAAATGCTGGTATCCAAAACCTTGGGCTTCCTATAACCGTAACCATCCCCCTTGTCACTAACCTCTGCCTTTGGGACCTGGCCAGACTTCTTGGATCGGAAGTTGATTTTCCCCCTTATGGAGCCAGCAGAGGAGAAAAAGGCCCATATGTCATCCCTGCGCCTTAAGGACAACCTAACCCCCAAGTACCCCAAAGCCACGTTGATCAGGACAGCTAGGTAAACCCCCACAACGGGCACCCTGGACAAGGGAAGGGCTATCAAATTAGCCAAAACAAGGCCAAGGGTAAGGCCCATCAAGGATATTAATATTTCATGAAAACCGAATCCCTGCAGATTAGCCTCGAAAAGCTGACCCATCTTCCCAAGCCCCATCCAAAAAACCGGGGTAAGCATAAAACCAACCAGTGCAAAGAAAAATACGAAGAAAATTACCCACCCCACCGGGTGATAACCTATAAAAGCCCCTATCTCTCCGCCATCTGCCAAAATAAAGCCCGCAAGCTGATACCCCACAACGCCACCCAACACGGCCAACAGGAGCCTTATAACCCCCCTCATGATCCTAAACATATTACAAACCTCCAAAAATATATAAATTTAAATAAAGCCAACGGGGCCTAAAGGCCCCTGCGCCCCTCCATTGCAAGCTTCAAAGTGGCGCTATCCACAAAACCTATGCTCCCTCCAACTGGGATCCCAAAGGCCAGACGAGTAACCCTTACCGGAAGGTCCACTATGGCATCCCTAACCGCCATGGCAGTGAGCTCCCCCTCCACACTTGGATTAAGCGCCAATATGACCTCTGATACTCCCTCCTGGACAAGCCTCCGACGCAACGCATCCAACCTATCGCTCGGGATCTCCTCTCCATCCAGCGGGGAGAAACGACCTCCAAGCACGTGGTATCGGCCGTCAAACACCCCGTGTCTCTCAATCACCAAGCTATCTTCTACAGTCTCCACCACACAAATGATCCCATTAGACCTTTTAGGATCCGCGCAGATAGGGCAAAGCTCCTCCTCCGCAAGCCCCCCACAAATCCTACATGGACGGACCGCGGTCTTCGCCTCCAGCAAATCCCTGGCGAGATCTTCAACCCAACCAGAGGGCTGCTGAAGAACGAAGAACGCAAAACGCCTGGCCCCCTTCTCCCCAACCCCAGGGAGCCTCTTAAACTTCTCTATAAGCCTATCTACTACAAAAACACCAGTTGAACTCAATTAGAAACCTCCAAATCCAAGACCGCCAGTCAACCGGTTCATCCGCTCTGAAGCAAAATCACGACTCTTCCTCAGGGCATCGTTGACCGCGGATACCACAAGGTCCTCAAGCATCTCCGGATCCGATGGATCGATAACCTCCTTAGATATCTTCACCGAGAGAAGATCCCCCTGTCCATTAACCCGTGCAGTCACCATGCCCCCACCAGAAGATCCCTGATGTTCTGTCTTAGCCAGCTCCTCCTGCAACGTGGCCATCTGAGCTTGAACCCTTTGGGCCTGCTTGAAAATCTTATCTATCTTCAAAACCACCATCTCCTCTTCATAAAAATCAACTAATAAATAGACAAAACCAGAAGGGGATTAACCCCCCTGCTGCTAAATTCAAGACAGATACTGCTAATCTTGTCTCTCTTCCCTCTTACCAAACAGTTTTTCCCAAAGGACGAGGAATGCGAACTTGGGCAACCTCGCTACCCTGCGTATCCTCCAGGGCTCCTGGATGGTCCTGTATAACCATTCAAGCCTCAGGCGCTGCCATGACACAGGAGCACGCTTTAGCCTCCCGGATATCACGTCAAAGCTTCCTCCAATTCCAACCCCTACCACGCCAGGAAGCCGCCCATGGGCCTTCAACACCTTGAACAGCCACTTCTCCTGGCGGGGGACTCCAAGCCCCACGAACAAAACCCTAGCTCCACTGGAGGCTATGGATTCTATCACCTCCCCTTCCTCTGAATCCGGGAAGTAACCGTCCCTACATCCGGCCACCACAAGCCCAGGATGCCGTTCCAACAACCGCTGAGCCGCTAACTCCGCAACTCCTGGCTTACCTCCAAGAAGAAACACCCCCCACCTCTCCGATGCGGCCAACCGGCAAAGGTGGTCAACGAACTCAACTCCAGGTATCCTCTCCGATAAGGGATTCCCCAGCAGTTTAAATGCCTCAATTAAACCGCTGCCATCCGGGAGCACCAGATCCGATCGATTCAGAACCTCCCTATACTCCGCATCCTCCCTGGACCTTAAGGCCCCCAACGCATCCAGGGTACATATGAGACAGGATTCCCCCTGAGACACCATCGCCCTTACCCTGCCCAAAACGTAGTTAAGCGTAACGTTATCCACATGAACCCCGAATATCCGTGGACGCCTGCTATGGGTCAAAACAGAACCTCCCCATCTTAAAAAGGCATAAAGTCCTCCTCCCAACAACAAAACACCGGGCAGCACCAAAAGAGGCACCTGCCAGGGACCATATCGCTGAGCGGAGAAACCCAAAATACCAAGACAAAGGCACGTGAAGGACACCATATATACCGCCATTGGGTGATCAACACCCCGGTTTATTAGGGCCCTGTAAAGGGTCACGTTCCCCAACTGCCGCCTCACCAAGGAGGTTCCAACCACCCTAAGGGAGGTTTCCATTATTGGCACCAGGAAAAGCCCAAGGGGCATCAAAAACAGCGCAGAAAAGGCCAACCCCTTAGAAGCTCCAAGCACCGTTATGCCTCCCATTATCATACCCCACATGGAAGTCATCTGCTCCCCAAGCCTGCCGTAGACGTGAAGGTGACGGCTCCAAAAGGTTCCTATCAGAACCAACCCGGCCAAAGAAGCGTATATCACCTCGTTCCACCCCGGAGAAGATGTGACGACTCCAAGAGTCATCAACAACCACCCAACGAAAAGCAGGCTTCCCCCAAGACCTGGTATCTGATCCACTTCTTGGAGAACAAGCGGGAAGAGGGAATACCAAAGGGCGCTTAAAATCACCGCTACCCCCTGCGGAAGGTAAAGGAAAACACCTCCAGGCATTCCTATGAAGTTTATCCTTGGTCCAAAGAGGGCAAGCAGGAGCCCCAATAGCAGAAACAGGGGTCTGAGTTCAAAAGAACGCTGCATCTTCTGGCAAAAGCCCAGAAACAACCCTCCCATGCCAGCTATTATGACCCACTTGAGGAGCCCGCTTCCAGACCAAATCCCCACCATGGCCCAAGATGCCAGCATGGTTATGTCCTTAACGTAGTAGTACTGATCCCTGTCCAAATGGGGCTTGAAGAACCGCTGAACCAGCAATCCCCCAAGCCCTAGGACCAGGATCAAAGAAACTTGAGACCAAAAGTCAATATTCACCAAACCACTGACCCCAAACAAAACTAAGCATTACCACTGCAAACCGGGACTATCCGCTTGACCCCTCCCATGTAGGGCACCAATGCATCGGGGATATCAACGGACCCATCTTGCCGCTGGAAGTTTTCCACTATGGCCAGGAGGCACCGCCCAACCGCTATCCCAGAGCCATTTAGGGTATGGACAAATCGCGGCTTGCCCCCTCCCTTCGGTCTGTAGCGGGTGTTCATTCTCCTGGCCTGAAAATCCTCACAGTTGCTGCACGAACTTATCTCCCGATAACACCCCTGAGATGGCAGCCAGACCTCTATGTCATAGGTCTTGCTGGCTCCAAATCCCATATCACCGGTGCAGAGGCAAACAACCCTATACGGAAGCCCAAGCCCCTTCAACACGGACTCCGCAGAAGCGGTAAGCTTCTCAAGCTCATCGTAACTGTCCTCGGGTTTGCATATTTTTACAAGCTCCACCTTGGAGAACTGATGAACCCTGAGCATACCCTTTACATCCCGCCCATAACTACCGGCCTCTCGCCTAAAACATGGGGTGTAAGCAGTGTAGTAAAGGGGCAGCTGTTCCTCCTCCAGTATCTCCCCCCTGTGAAGGTTCGTAAGGGGAACCTCCGCGGTGGGGATGAGCCACAGGTCATCGTTGGCACAGCGGTACAGATCTTCCGCAAACTTAGGCAGCTGACCAGTACCAGTCATCGTATCGGTGTTAACGAGAAAGGGAGGGGATACCTCAGTATAGCCGTTCTCACAGTGAAGATCCAACATATACTGGATCAATGCCCTTTCCAACCGAGCACCCAGTCCCCGAAGAATCACGAACCGGCTCTCCGCCAAACGGACCGCCCTTTCAAACTCCATTATCCCCAAGGCCTCGCCAACTTCCCAATGGGGCTTGGGAGTGAAGTCGAACTGCCTAGGCTCTCCCCAAACCCTGACCACCGGGTTGCAAGTCTCATCCTTTCCTACCGGGACGGATTCATGCGGCCTGTTGGGCATCCTAAGCAAAAGACCGTTGAGCTCCTGCTCAACCGCAGACAGCTCACTCTCCAGCACAGAAATCCTATCTCCTATGGCACGCATCTCCTCCATAAGATCCTTGGGTTCTTCCCCCCGGCGCTTCATCTCCCCAACCCTCCGGGAACCCTCATTGCGCTTGGCCTTCAGATCCTCAACCTCCGCCAGGATCTGCCGACGCCTTTCATCAAAGGATATAAGCTGATCTAGCGGGAAATCGGAGTTCCGAGCCCTTAAATAAGATCTCGCCTCTTCCAGGTTATCCCTTACCCATCGAAGGTCCATCATATGAACTACTCCTCCCCCTGTCCCTGGTCCTTTCGGATTTGATCCAAAAGCCTTGCCATCTCAAGGGCGGTCAAGGCCGCTTCAGCCCCTTTATTCCCGGCTTTGCTGCCAGCCCGCAACAACGCCTGCTCCAGGTTATCACAGGTAAGAACCCCAAAGGCCACAGGAACCCTCTGATCCAGGCCCACCGCCGCTAAACCCTTGCTAGCCTCCGCGGCCACATAGTCAAAATGGGGAGTATCTCCCCTTATTATCGCCCCTAATGCAACTATCCCATCATAACGACCAGTAAGGGCCAGCTCCTTAACCACCAGGGGGATCTCCCAGGCCCCGGGAACCCAAAAGACATCCACATCCTGGTGCCTTACGTCATGTCTAAAAAGAGCGTCCTTGGCCCCCTCCAAGAGCTTCGATGATATCAACTCGTTGAACCTGGAAACCACCACCGCAAACCTCAACCCAGTGCCTATTAACTTCCCAGAGTAAACCCTCACGTCGGAACCCCCTTAATATCCAACAAAATTAAAAGCAAAACCTCAAAACAAAAGGCAACTAAGCGGGGCAAAAGAGATCAATCAAAGATGAAGATGGTGCCCCAGCTTACAGGACTTGGTCTTCAAATATCTCTCGTTATGAGGGTTAGACGGGATCTCTATGGGCACCCTTTCTAGGATCTTAAGGCCATAACCCTCTAAACCGACTATCTTCCTCGGGTTATTGGTCAACAATCTTATTTCCTTAAGCCCCAGGTCAGCCAATATCTGGGCCCCCACACCATAGTCCCTTAGATCCGCTCCGAACCCAAGGGCCTCATTGGCCTCTACTGTGTCCATACCCCTTTCCTGAAGCTCATAGGCTTTAAGCTTGGCAAGCAACCCTATACCTCGTCCCTCCTGCCTCATATAGAGGAGAACCCCAGCCCCCTCCTCCTCTATCATCTCCATGGCCCTATGAAGCTGCGGGCCACAGTCACAGCGGAGCGAGCCAAGGATATCCCCGGTAAAACACTCGGAGTGGACCCGCACCAAAACACCGGACTTACCCTCCACTTCCCCTTTTATCAGTGCCATGTGAACCTTATCCGGGTCTTCATCCAGCACAAACCTGTAACCAATGGCCCTAAAGTCACCGTAGGCAGTAGGGAGATGTATCTCCGCCTCCCGCCTTACCAACTTCTCCCTCCGGCTCCTGTATCTTATGAGGTCCTCAATGGAGATTATCATGAGCCCATGTTCCCTGGCGAAATCCACAAGCTGAGGGAGCCTTGCCATGGTCCCATCCTCGTTCATGATCTCACATATCACCCCTGCGGGGGAGAGGCCCGCGTACCTGGCTAGATCAACCGCCGCCTCGGTATGACCCGCCCTCTTTAAAACCCCACCCCTCCTGGCAATAAGGGGGAAAAGGTGCCCGGGCCTTCTGAAGTCCTCTGGTTTCGACTTGGGATCCGCCAACAATCGGGCTGTTAACGCCCGCTCTTGAGCCGATATGCCGGTAGTGGTCCCCTCCTTGGCATCAACGCTGACGGTGAACGCGGTTTCGTGAAGATCCGTGTTCCTCTCCACCATTGGGGCAAGATCCAACCTTCTAGCTATCTCATCATCCACAGGAGCACATATCAAACCCCTGCCATACTTAGCCATGAAGTTTATGTCCTCCCCACGACAGAACTGGGCAGCCATAACAAGGTCCCCTCGTTCTCTCGCTGGGCATCATCAACGACTATCACCATTCCACCTTCGGATATCACCCTAAGAGCCTCTTCCACGCTCCCAAGGACACCTCCAACAGCATCCTCTGCCACTCTAACGCCCCCCAACATCCCATCCGTAAAGGGCCAGCTTATCGTAGCTGATCCCGCCCTCCTCTAAACCCACATCAACACCCTCACCGGGCTTCATCGAAGCACCGCCGAAGATGCCAAGCCAACGCATCACATATTTACCTATTATATCCCCCTCCAAGTTAACCTTGTCCCCAATCCTAAGATCACCCAGACAGGTCCTTCTAAGAGTTTCGGGGATAAGCCCAACGGAAAAAGCATCATCTAGGGCATCTATAACGGTAAGGCTAACGCCGTCTATCGCAACAGACCCCTTGGGGACCACATATGGAGCAAACCACCGTGGCACCGAAACCCAAAGCTTCCTCCAGCTGCCCTGCGCCTCCCAACTATCGACAATACCAAGGCAGTCCACATGGCCTTGAACTATGTGCCCGTCCAGCCTTCCGTCCAATCGCATGGAAAGTTCCAAGTTCACCCGATGCCCCGATTTCAAACTACCCAACTTAGTTCTTTCCACCGTCTCCCGCATCATCTGCGCAACAATCCTGGTGCCTTTAATGGCGGTCACAGTGAGACAAACTCCGTCCACGGCCACCGAATCACCTATGGATACCCCACTTAAGAAGTCATCCACCGAATCAACCTGCATCTCCCATACGTCGCCACCCACCGGCTTGACCGAAACCACCTTACCAACAGCCCCTATAAGGCCGGTGAACACCTTAATACCCCCTCGAGCCAAAGGTCATGCCCCGCCTGGCGAACCATGTGGTCCGTGATCTCTACCCTGCTACCAAGACCTTGAATGGCAAAGGATTCGAAAATCTGAAGCCCCCTGCCCAGTATAGAAGGGGCTACGAACAGGGATACCATGTCGCCAAGACCGCTGTCCACAAAGGCCCCTAGCACCCTGGCGCCACCTTCCACAAGCAGGTTGTTAACCCCAAGCCTTCCAAGCTCCAACAAAACCTGACTAAGGTCCAGCATTCCGCCAACGCTAGGGACTTGAATCAGCGTAACCCCCATGTTGCGAAGGCACGTCAACTTCTCCATAGGGGCCTCCTGTGAGGTGAATACTATCCTCTCTCCCCCTTTAAGCACTTTGGCCTCCAGGGGTATTCTTAGGTGCCCATCAAGGACTACCTTTTTAGGGCTTTCACCATCCAATGCCCTAACGGTAAGCTCCGGGTCATCGTTCATAACTGTATTTATACCCACAAGGACCGCATCGTGCTCTGCCCTCAGAAGGTGTGCTTTCTGCCTCGCCATGGGACCGGTTATCCACTTGCTCTCACCGCTATCCAGACACGCAGTTCCATCCACAGACAGAGCACCCTTTAACGTGACCCAAGGCCTCCCCAAGGTAATCCGCCTTATAAAACCACGATTAATCCACTTACAGTCTCTCTCCAGCACTGGCCCTATCACTTCAACCCCGCTTGACTCTAAGATCCTAAGCCCCTCTCCGTTCACCTTAGGGTTTGGATCCCTAAATCCATAAACCACTCTTGATACCCCAGCCTCTGCAAGCCTTGGGGCACAAGGTGGGGTCTTCCCATGATGGGCGCACGGTTCAAGGGTGACGTAGGCGGTGCTACCCCTCGCCTTATCCCTCGCCATGGCCAAAGCCTCAACCTCCGCATGAGGCCCCCCGTATCTTCGGTGATAACCAATACCCACCACCTTTTCATCCCTTACCAACACACAGCCCACCTTAGGGTTCGGGCTTACCGAAACCCCTCCCCTTGCTGCAAGGCTTAAGGCCATGCGCATAAAATATATGTGCCTTTTGGACTCCCCCAGGGACTCCCTATTAAACTCTTTCAGGGCCTTCAATCCTTCCCCTCCTTCAGATGTTCCAATATGATCCTGGCAAGTTTCTTGCCGATACCGGGCATGGCCATGAGCTCCTCTTCCGAAAGCCTCGCTATGTTCTTAACGCTTCCAAATCGGCTCAATAACTGGGAAGCCCTGTTCGGACCAACACCTGGTATCTCCTCCAGTCTGGTATGCCTCATTCTCAGACGTCTGTTTTCCCTATGGGAGGAAACGGCAAAGCGATGAGCCTCATCCCTAACCATCTGAAGCATTCTAAGAGCCAAGCTCCCCTCTCCCAACCGCAAAGGCTGGTCCTTCCCAGGAAGATATACCTCCTCCTCCTCCCCCTTCGCCAGGGAAACGGTGGGGATCGACAACCCCATATCACTGAGAACCTTTAAAGAAAACTCCAGCTGTACTGGTCCGCCATCTATCAATATCAGGTTGGGTAGCACCTCGTCTTCAGAGGCCCTTGAGAACCTACGCCTTAAAACCTCCCCCAGGGCCCTAAAGTCATCACCCCCAAAGTCCCCAAGGTTATACCTCCTGTACAAAGATTTGTTAGGCCTACCCTGCTCGAATACCACCTTAGAGGCCACCGTGCTAGTCCCCTTAAGATGCGATATGTCATAACCCTCTATGCGCCAGGGGATCACCTTAAGCCCTAAGATATCCTGCAGGGAACACAGCAATGGAAAGTTATCCTCATCCCCAACGTGAGCAGAAGGGGATTGCCTGCCAACCCTCCATATGGCCCTTATCATATCCCTTATCTGGGCAGCCTCTTCAAAAGCAAGCCTATTATACGCCGCGTCCTCCATCTTGCGCCTCAACCGTTCCACCAAATCAGCCCCACGCCCCTGAAGAAGCATGACCGCATCGGACACTATCTGAAGGTACTCCCCCTGGCTACAAAGTCCAGCACAGGGGGCAAGACACTTACCTATTGAGTGATATACACACGGCCTTCTATCGTAAGGGGGTTCTATGGGGATGGAACACTTACGAAGAGGGAAAAATCGATCCAACAGGCGCAAAAGCTCCCTAAGCTCCCTCACCCTAACATAGGGACCGATGAAAAGACCTCCCCCTGACTTGACTCTGGTAACCGTTATCCTGGGGAACTTCTCTTCGGTCACCCTTATGTAGGGATAACGCTCTGACATCTTAAGCTCCACGTTGAAAAAGGGCTGAAGCTGTCTTATCAACCTGGCCTCGAGTATCAGCGCCTCAGCCTCGGTGGCGGTCCTAACCACCGATATATCCCTCACCATCTCTACTAGTTTCCTAAGCCTTGGAGACGCAAACCCCCCATGTCTAAAATACGACATCACCCTCCTCCTCAGGGCCTTGGCCTTGCCCACGTATATGACCTGGCCGTCCTGGTCTCTCATTATGTAGACCCCAGGCCTTTCAGGAAGGGACTTAACATAATTTATCAACCGTTCTTCCGCCATCGGCTCCCTCTACCTTGCACCACAAAGCTGTTTTTAAGATCCCATTGGGCTTTGATTCTTTGCCTATCCTGATATAGGATAACACAATAGCCAAACAGGCGAGGGAGGTATAGCCGTGGCCTTTAATATATTTAATGATCTTACTAACAAAAAGGAGCCTTTCGTGCCAGTAGAGGAGGGCAAGGTTAGGTTCTACGTGTGCGGCCCCACAGTTTACGATTACTTTCACATAGGCAACGCAAGACCATTTATAGTTTTCGATGTTATGCGCAGATACCTGGAATACCTAGGCTATCAGGTTAAATACGTGCAGAACTTCACCGACATAGACGACAAGATGATAAACCGGGCCAACGAGATGGGGATTACGGTTAAGGAGCTGGCCGACAAGTTCATAGAGGCCTACTACCAGGATGCAGACGCTCTGGGCATAAAACGTGCCACGGTAAACCCCAAGGCCACTGAAGAGATACCTCACATCATAGAATTAATAGAAATCCTCATACGCAAGGGACACGCCTACCAGGTGGATGGGGACGTTTACTTCGACGTTAAAAGCTATCCCGCCTATGGGAAGTTGATACGTCAGGACCTGGAAGAACTTCAAGCCGGAGCCCGCATAGACGTAGATCCAAGGAAACGACATCCCCTGGACTTCGCCCTATGGAAAGCGCAAAAGCCTGGGGAACCCGCCTGGGAAAGCCCCTGGGGTTTGGGACGGCCGGGATGGCATATCGAGTGCAGCGCCATGTGCAGGCATCACCTGGGAGAAACCATCGATATCCACGGAGGCGGTTGCGATCTCGTGTTCCCGCATCATGAGAACGAGATAGCCCAGTCAGAGGCCGCCACGGGAAAGCCCTTCGTCAGGTACTGGGTTCACAACGGATATCTCATGATAGATAAGGAAAAGATGTCAAAGTCCCTTGGGAACTTCATGACCGCCAGGGACGTCATAAGCAAGTTCCACCCCCTGGCCGTAAGATTATTCATGCTATCCGCCCATTACAGGTCTCCCATAAACTTCTCAGAGGACAACCTGCGCCAGGCCCAAGGGGCCCTTGAGCGGCTGAGGAATGGGTGGGCAGAGATATCTTTCGCCCTTAAGAGACAGGACTCCGGGGGAATATCGGAGGAACTAAGATCCGCCGTAAGGGAAAGCCGGGAACAATTCCTGAATGCCATGGACGATGACCTCAATACCGCAGAAGCCATAGGTGCTGTTTTCGCTCTGATAAGGTCCGCCAACTCCCATATAGGCTCCCAGTCACCGTTGGACCTTGAGGCATTAAATGAAGCAGCCCGGTTCTTGCAGGACGTGGACCGGATAATGGGCATCATCGGGATAGAAAATGCACAAGCCCTGGATCATGAGATAGAGGAGCTAATACATCGTAGGAACCAGGCGAGGAAAGAACGCAACTTTAAAGAGGCAGACGCCATAAGGGACAAGCTGCTCAGCATGGGCATAGTCCTCGAGGATACACCCCAGGGGACCAGATGGAAGAAGATTCGATAAAAGCCTCGTGCCCCTGAAGGCTAAGGCCCAATAAACTAAGACATAAACGGTTAGGAGGGAACATCCCCCCTAACCGTTTATGTAAAGGGCTCGCTATATATTTACAGAACGCACGGCCCTACCTGACGGGGCCGTACTCTATCCCGCTTATCTTTTCCAGCTTGTCCAGCTGATGTATGGCTTCTACATACCGGATGGTACCGCTCTTCGATCTCATGACCATCGACGTGGTCTTTATCCTATCCCCATGGTACTTGACGCCCTTTAGGAACTCCCCATCCGTTATTCCCGTAGCAGCAAAGAACACGTTGTCGCTGCTTACTAGGTCATTAAGCGTTAGAACTCTGTCAAGGTCCATGCCTAAATCCCTGCAACGAGAGGCTTCCTCCTCGTTTCTAGGCCAAAGCTTACACTGCATGTTACCCCCTACACACTTTATAGCACAGGCACTTATAACCGCTTCAGGCGATCCACCTATCCCAAGAAGCAGATCTATACCGCTGTCATCCTTGCACGTCATAAGGGCTCCCGCCACATCTCCATCCCTTATGAGCCTTATCCTGGCCCGCATGACCCTTATGCGTTTTATCAAATCCTCATGCCTTGGACGGTCAAGCACCACAACCGTAACGTCCTCAACGGACTTCTTCAAAGCCGACGCCACCTTACGGATGTTCTCCTCAATCGGTGCCTCTATATCTATCACATGGGCCGCCTCGGGACCCGTGGCAATCTTGTCCATGTAGAAGATGTGCTTCGGGTCATATAGCGACCCCTTCTCAGCCACCGCCACCACGCTCACCGCATTCGGCTGCCCCTCGGCACAAAGCCTAGTACCATCAATGGGATCCACCGCGATGTCAACCTCCGGGGGTTCACCGGTCCCAAGGATCTCCCCGTTAAAAAGCATTGGGGCCTCATCCTTCTCCCCCTCCCCGATGACCACCACCCCATTCATGTGGATGGTGTTAAGCATATACCTCATGGCATCAACCGCGGCCTTATCCGCCCCGTTCTTGTCTCCCCGCCCCATCCACCTTCCAGCCGCCATAGCGGCAGATTCGGTGGCCCTTACCAACTCCAACGCCATGTTCCTCTCCGGAGCATACAACCAAGACACCCCCCTGAGATTGTGATATTTAATAACCCCACCAATAAGACTGCGGCTTTAAATCACAAAAAATCCTTCAGTTGAGCTCGGGAAACCTTGAAAAAATGTCTTCCACGTGCCTGGTAAAAAAGCCCACATCAAAGAGGGATTCCAATTCCTCCCTTGGCACACCCTTAAGCCTGCTGTCCGCCGAGAGCAGGTCCGAAAGCCTTTCTCCAGTGTTCCAACACCTCATGGCGTTATCCTGAACCACCGAGTAAGCATCCTCCCTCGACATTCCAAGACGCTCCACCAGGAACAGCAGGACCCTCCCACTAAAGAGGAGGCCTCCCGTAAGTTCCATGTTGCGCCTCATCCTATCCTGATCTACAGTAAGGCCGGAAATCACCTTCTTCGTTGAACGTATCATGAAATGAGCCACGTGGAAAGCATCCGGCCATATTACCCTCTCGGTTGAAGAGTGGCTTATATCTCGCTCATGCCAAAGGGCTATGTTCTCCATTGACGTCAGGGCATAGGATCTAAGCAACCGGGCCATACCGCAGATCCTCTCACACAATATGGGGTTCTTCTTATGCGGCATGGCGCTTGATCCCTTCTGCCCCTTACCAAAGGGCTCCAAGGCCTCTAGAACCTCTGTCCTCTGAAGGTGGCGTATCTCCATGGCAAGCCTCTCCAGGGACCCACCCATTATGGCTAGTGAACAAAGCAGCGCACAGTGCCTGTCCCGTTGGATGATCTGATTTGATACCTCATCACGCCTGAGCCCAAGGGACTCACAAACCCTACCCTCTATGTGGGGGGGGCAGTTCCCATAGGTTCCAACCGCTCCGGAGATCTTCCCCACCCTGATATCCTCCGCAGCGGACTTTATTCTAGAAAGGTCCCTCTTAAGCTGGGCATAGTGATTCAGAAGCTTAAGTCCAAAGGTCATGGGCTCCGCATGAACCCCATGGGTCCTACCAGCGCAAGGGGTGAACTTATGTGAAACCGCCAACTCCCCCAAGGCCTTTAATAACCCCTCCAACTCCCGCAGGATAACGTTAGAAGATCTATAAAGCAAAAGCGATGAAGCCGTATCAACCACATCGCTGCTCGTAAGCCCTAGATGAACATAGCGTCCGCTCTCCCCCACCCGCTCGGCCACGGCACTCACAAAGGCTATTACGTCGTGCTGTGTGACCTCCTCAATCTCTCTTATCCTATCGACGTCAAACCCCGCCCTGGCCTCAATTGCCTCCATGTCTTCCCTTGGGATAACCCCTTCTTCCGCCCAAGCCCTGCAGGCGGCAAGTTCAACTTCAAGCCATGCCTTGAACCGATTCTCATCGGACCATATCCCGCGCATCTCCTCCGTCTCATAACGAGGTATCAAAAAAATCCCCCCTACAGAATGGCAGCTTTAATATGGCTTTACATGGGAAATATAGGGAAACCCGCTTTAACAAGACCGCTGGGATAGACCAAACTACGTCTCCCCTGTCCCCTTAGATCTTTTAGCCCTGGAACCCCGCGAAGGCCTTGACCTCTCCATTCCATCCTCCTGAGGCAATGGGATGAAAAGATATCCCACCAGTTCCTTCTCCCACATGCAGGGCACCACCTCGCCACCCGGAGGTACTACCTCCTGAGGATCGAAAACCCTGACATCCAAGCCGTTATCCCTAAAACGGTCAACCATAGACCGCCCAACCGCCGCCCACTTACATATCTCCCTGGCGGAAGCGCTTTCCAGCGATATGTCCTCCAACCGATAGATCCCGTCACCCAGCGGATGGATCATAAAAACCCTTTCACAACCCTCGTGCCAAACGGACACCACATCATCCCCCGCAGAGACCGCTACCTCCAAGGCCTTCACAAGGCCCTCTAAAGAGCCATACTCCCTAACCCCAGCTGGATTAAATCCCCCAAGCCTGGTTGAAAAAAGCGGGATTGGCACGTCCCACCACTGGGGCAAACCCTTCTTATCGGCAGCGGCATTGGCAGGATCTTCCTCCGCTACGAAAAATATCTTGCCCTCAAGAGATTGATCAAAGGACAGAGCCCTGCGGGATTCAAACCTTGCGATGACCTCTTCTATCTCCGCGGAATCGTTTGTCTCGATGAACGGTATAAGCTCATCCTTGTGCACTAGAACCACCCCGCCGGGACCACGATGCCCCAGGTAATCCGCACCGGATCTAAATATCTCCCGCAAGACCTCCCTTAAAGTCATGCCCCTACACCGCCCCCAAGCAAGTCCTCCACGAAAGAGTCGCAGGAGAACGGTTCCAGATCCTCCATCCCCTCCCCAACGCCAACGTATAAGACCGGCACGTTAAGCTCGGAGGTCATGGCCAAAATGGTACCCCCCTTGGCGGTATGGTCGAACTTAGTAAGTATCAGTCCCTTGAGTGGCATGGCCCCGTTAAAAGCCTTGGCCTGCGCCAAGGCGTTCTGGCCCGTTATGGCATCCACAACCAAAATAGGGCATATGTCATCGGGGGATAAGTCCTTAAGGGCCACCCGGTATATCTTAGAAAGCTCTTCCATAAGGTTATGCTTCGTATGAAGTCTGCCGGCGGTATCCGCGATAACTATGCCACCGACAGCTTTAATCGATTGTATGGCATCGTAAACCACCGCCGCGGAATCCCCCCCGGGCTCTTGAGCTATCACCCTTACCCCAGCACGTTTCCCCCACACCTTAAGCTGATCTATTGCAGCAGCCCTAAAGGTATCTGCCGCTGCCAAGACCACGTTACGTCCCTCTTCCTTGAGCAACCGGGCCAGCTTGGCCGCAGTGGTGGTCTTACCACTGCCGTTAACCCCTATAAGCAAAACTAGCCCCACCGGTCCACTGAACTTAAGGGATGAACCACTCCCTTGAGCCTGGCTTAACATGTCCTTCAACATACTGGCAAAATGGGCCCTGAGATCCGAAGCCCTCGATATCTTGGCACTTATCGCAAATTCCCTAAGACCTTTCACCAAGGACTCGGAAAGCCCCACCCCGACATCCCCGGCTATGAGATGTTCCTCAAGACGTTCGAAGAACTGGTCAGTTATAGGTTCATCGGAGAATATGTTCCAAAGCCCGTACTCCCACCTGGCCTTTACGTCTTTTACCTTATCAAATACCTTCTTGAGAAAGCCTATCAACCGAGTTCCCCTCCTTATCCCTTTCTGACCGGTTCTTATTCCTTCTATCCTTCCACTTCCTTCTCTTAGAACCAGTCTTGCTCCTCCCCATCGTCTCTACATCGGACAAGTCGCCTTCCCCGGAGGATAAGCGAGATAAGTCCGCATCCGCCACACCCGCAGAAGCGTCTCCTTCCTGGGAGGACTTATCCCTGCCACCTTTGGGCTTCCTCCTTCTGCGCCGCTTCTTGGAAGGCCCCTCTGCACCATCCGACCGTCCCATCAATTCACCGGCAGCGTTCATTTGCTCCGCGTCATCCACTGACAACTCCACCTCGGGTTCAGCAAAAAGCACGCCGGATGTCCCGGTCTCAATAGACGCTTCCTCCGGCAAATCCGGAGCTTCCCAAACCTCTCCCCTGGTAACCGCATCTTTAAACTGCTCAAAAAACCTTACAGGCACTAAGATCTCGCCGCCACCCGGCAAGGAACACCGCACAGAGGAACTTCCAAGGTCCACTCCTAACACCACATAGTTACCCGCAGGAGTCTTTATCTTAGAGCCCGGATTAGGCAGATCCTCCCACAGCTCCCGGTACGTCTTATGCTCATAGCTCATGCAGCACATAAGCCTTCCACACAGACCAGATATCTTGGTGGGGTTAAGCGCCAAGTTCTGTTCCTTAACCATCTTTATGCATATAGGGGCGAACTGATGAAGCCAGTAGCTGCAGCAACAAGGTCTTCCACACGGGGCAAGGCCCCTTATTATCTTGGCCTCGTCCCTGACTCCAACCTGGCGAAGCTCTATCCGGGTTCTAAACTCCTTCGCAAGATCCTTCACCAGGGCACGGAAATCAACTCTTTGCTCGGAGGTAAAATAGAAGAACAGCTTCTTCTTGTTAGGCAGGTACTCCGCGTCAATGATCTTCATTGGAAGCTGATGGGCCTCTAAGATCACCCTGGCAGACTTAAGGGCCCCATCGTTTTCCATAGATAGTCGATCTATCTCTTCCAGTTCCTCTTCCCTCAAGGTGGAAACGAACTCAAGATCCATAATCAACGGTTCCGATCTAACCCCATCCCCCATATCCTGATTAGACCGCATGGACCTAAGCTCCTCTTCCTTCTCCTCTGATATTGTCCCTAGGACCACCGCGGTTTCCTCCCCCCTGGGGGAGGAAACCATTACCCTATCACCCTTCAAAAGCGAAAACGTTGGATCATCCAGTGAAAATATCCCAAGGTATCTGGGCTTACCAAGGACTGCAAGGTATTTAGGCAAAGTCTAATCCCTCCTCAAGGGTCAAGAACACCATATCCGCCCCCATAGATGGGGACATGGGATGGTTCAAGAGGATCTCAACCAAACGAGAGACCCGATCAGCTTCCTCTAGCATACCATCCCTGATCATCTGCGTTACCCATCCCTGGATCTCCTGTCTTAGCCTGGGCAAATCCCACTGGGTCTTCCCACCGCTGCCGCAGGCCCTCATAACTCTCATCCAGGCTTCCGGGTCAGATGGATGATGGGATGGTTCATGCATCTCCGGAGCAAGCAGGTTAAACATGCCAACCCGGCTTCTCAACGTGGGCAAAAGGTTATCCCTCTCCAAAAGAAAGACCACTTTGGATCCCCCAGGGGGCTCCTCCGTGACCTTCAAAAGGCTGTTAGCCGCCGCAGGGGAAATTTTATCTGCGGAAAACACCACCCCAATCCTAAACGGCCTCCCCACCGGAGAGAGGGACAGTTCCATGGCAAGGGTCTTACAAACCTCTATCCCAGGGGGACTACCAGGACTTCCCAGGGGGATAAGATCATCCATCCCCTCCCCATCTCCTCCCCAAAGTGCCATCGCCACTTGGACGCTCAAACTTTCCTGCAGGGTCTCTGGCACCACAAAACATAGGCTCTGACACCGGCCAGAGTGGGCCATCCTAAGGAAATCATCCCATGGGGGGTTGGAAATCAGGAAAGAATTGATATCAAACAACCCTTTATCTCCTCCACCAAATCCAAGACCCTGGAGCGGTCACCCTCTCCCGCTAACACCGCCTCTAGCTCGGCGAGGGCGTTCTCCGTCCTCTCTATCAGTACGTACAGAGTCCTCTCGGATCTCCTCCATTTGTAGTCCCTCTTTAGCGCCATGGTGCTGCGAACCATCCCTATGGCCAGGCCTATCAAATGTCTATAACGCTGGAGCACCGACACCGACGGATGCTTCGAAAGGCTGTCCCCCAGGGAGCGGATCTCCTCTATTAACCTCGCCCGCTCCACCTCTTCCATGGCCTCCAAGAAGCTTGCCCCCTCAACCCTATCCCCGGCCCTGGGCTGCCCAGCTCCTCTGCCTCCAAGTGAGACACCTTGATTGCTGGAACTTCTCTTTCCCCCACCATGTACCTTCATGAACAAAGCATCCTCACCAACTCTTCCTTCAGCCGCTGAAACACGTCTTCGGGATCTCCGGAAGCTGGCACCCTGATGAATCTATCAGGCTCCCTGACAGATATGGAGAGGTATCCTTCCCGTACCCTCTTAAAAAAATCCAATCCCCTTGCCTCTATCCTATCACCAGCCCCCCTGGCGGAAAGCCTGGCCATGGCCTCCTCAAGAGATACGTCAAGCCACAACGTCCTATCAGGAACCGGTAGTCTCAAGGAAGAGAAAACCCCCGCTACCAACCCCTCTGGCAGCCCCATCCCAAAGGATTGATATGCAATGGTAGAGTCTTGATAACGCTCACACAAAACCACCGACCCGTCCAAAAGGGCTGGGGTGATCACCCTTGTACAGTGCTCGCAACGATCCGCAAAAAACAGAAGCATCTCCGTGTAAGAATTAGCCCAATCTCCCCTGATGAGCATGTCCCTTATGACTCCCCGTCCCCCCAACCCCCGGGTTCTCGGGTCCAAACCACCGGCCTGCCAAGCTCCTGCTGAATCCAGGATGCCACCTTGCCCGCCTGGGTACTCTTTCCGGATCCATCTATCCCCTCTATGGTGAGGAAGAAGCCCAAGGACATCGAAAATCCCCCTGCCCCCTGTGATTTTAAACTTAACATCCTAAAAAATAAGCCCCTCCTCGAAAGGGAAGGGGCTTTCTCGACTCTGGCGGAGGCGCGTGGGAATCGAACCCACCGGGACCGGCCTACCGACCCCCACCAGGTTTGAAGCCTGGGCGCAGCACCAGCTACGACTCACCTCCGCTCGGGACCAGTAAATCCTACTAGCTTTTCGCCACTCTTTCAAGGGGATAAAGGATCTCACCCACCAACGGTATAGAATCCACCGGCTCCTTGGAGATCACCAAAGAACCACCCAGAGTTGCAGCAGCCTCTTCCGCAGCCCCCTTAGTCCTTCCCAGAATCTCCAGGAGCACATCTCCCCTACTAACCGGCTGCCCCACTGAACAGTGGACCTTTATGGCCACCCCATGGTCAATTGGATCTTCTTTTCTAATCCGACCACCACCAAGGGTCCTCAGTGCCTCACCAATGGCCCTGGTGTCAATCCCGGCCATAAAACCATCCTCTTCCGCAATTACAACGGCTCGCTCCGGCGCCAAAGGCAACAACCGATCCCAGGTGGAAGGATCGGTGACCCTGGGGTCTCCTCCTTGGCGCTCCACCATCATGGCAAACCTTTCAAGGGCAGAGCCGCCATCTAAAGCACGTCGGCACATATCAAGGGCCTCATCCGGGCTTGATGCCCTGCGGGCCAAAAGCACCATCTCCCTGGCCAACAAAAGGGAAACCTCCCTGGTAGAACTGGGCCCCTCCCCCATTAGCACCTCCAGGGCCTCACGAACCTCTGCGGCATTCCCAACCCAATCCCCCAAGGGTTGTTCCATGCTGGTGAGGACCGCCCTGCTCGGATGTCCAAGGGAGCTTGAAAGGTCAACCAGCAACCTCCCAAGGGCCACGGCGCCGTCGTAAGTTTCCATCAGGGCACCCCGTCCCCACTTGACGTCGAAGACGAAGCCATCCGCACCTCCAGCTATCTTCTTGCTAACGATGCTGGTGGCAATCAAACCCATAGAAGGAACCGTAGACGTAACATCCCTGAGGTGGTAGAGCTTCCCCTCCGCGGGGGCAAGCTGCAGCGAATGGCCGCTTACCGCACAGCCTATCTGAGCCACCTGGGTCTTGAAATCCTCTATGGAGAGATGCATGTTCATACCTGGTATGGACTCCAGCTTGTCCACCGTGCCTCCGGTAAACCCAAGGCCCCGGCCACTCAACTTTGCAACCGGTATCCCAAGGGATGCCACCAAGGGGACCAAAACCAAGGTAACCTTATCCCCTACTCCTCCGGTGCTGTGCTTGTCCACAGAAAAACCATTAGCCGGCAGCTTAAACACATCACCAGAGTTGGCAAGAGCGGTGGTTAGATAAGACATCTCACTCATGGTAAGGCCCCGTATGAAGGCCCCCATAAGCCAAGCCGCTGCCTGATAGTCCTTCACGGAACCATCCATGAGGCCATTTACAAAACCCTCTATGTCAGACCTGCTATGCTCCCCTCCGTCTCTCTTCACTTCGATGAACTTGAGGATGTTAAATCCCACGCCTCATCACCTCCAAAAAGGCCGGCAGAAGCTTACACAGATCACCGGTTGCCCGGGATACCTCGGACAAAACCTCTTCATGGGTTAACTTGGTCTTTGAAATACCCGCCGCATAATTAGCAACACAGGAAAGGCCTAAAACCCTCACCCCCATGTGCCTAGCCGCTATGACCTCCGGCACCGTTGACATCCCCACCAAGGTTGCGCCCAGTCTTTGAAGCATCCTTACCTCCGCAGGGGTCTCAAAGCTGGGGCCCGACATGGCAGCATAAACCCCTCTACCTATCTCAATCCCCACCTGGGAAGCAGCCCGTTCCATCATATCCATCAAGCCCCTGTCATAGGCCTCCGTCATGTCGGGAAACCTTACCCCCCAACAATCCTCGTTGGGACCGATAAGGGGATTCGCCCCCATAAAGTTTATGTGATCCTCTATAAGAACCCACTGGCCAGGGGAGTAAGAGGTATCGATGCCACCGGAGGCATTCGTTACAACCAGCGTACTGGCCCCCCATTCCCCCATGACCCGCACGGGGAACACCACCTCTTCCATCGAATACCCTTCGTAATAATGGACTCTGCCCTGCAGGACGCCAATTGTAAGGCCATCAATGCTTCCTATCCGAAGTACACCCTGATGTCCTGGCGCAGTGGACCTGGGCCACCAAGGGATATCCTCGTAGGGGATCGAGATCGGATCCTGCAAGATATTAACGAAATCTCCCACTCCGGATCCCAAAATCATCACAACCTCCGGGGCGGAGGGGACAAACCTCTTAAGAACCCCAAGAGCCTCAAGGACCTTGTCCCTAGGTGTCATAAAAATCAACTCCCTTGCGATCTAGGATGACTTTTGTCATATACATCTCTAAGTTCCATGTCAAAATGGGTATATACCTCAGTGGTCCTTACCGATGAATGCCCCAAAAGGCATTGGAGGGCCCTCAAATCCATGCCGCGCCTTAAAAGATGGGTGGCACAGGAATGGCGCAAAACGTGTGGATGAAGCCTAGACGAAGCTATGCCGGCCTTCATCCCCCTTCGCCTCATGATCTTCCATACGTCCTCCCGTTTAAGCCCCTTGCCGCGCTTGGACAGGAAGACAGGGCCATCAGCCGTACCCCGTATGGACAGATACCGCTCCAAGGCCTTGCGGGTCTCTCCCACCAAGGGCAGTACCCTCACCTTCTCTCCCTTGCCGCAAACACGAAGGGTACCGGAGGATAGGTCAAGATCCCGCATGGACAGCCCGCACAGCTCGGAAGCCCTAAGGCCACACCCGTAAAGCAACTCTATTATAGCCCTGTCCCTTATGTCTAAAACTCCATCCCCCGCCGTTGCCTCAAGAAGCCGCGTAACCTCCCCCTCCGTAAGAATCGAAGGTATAACCGAAGGTTTAGATGGCAACATCGGGACCTTGCCGGGATCCGCGCCACACTCACCAAGAAAACGGTTTAAAGACCTTATGCAGGCTCCCGCCCGCTGCACCGAGCTCTTGGCGTAACCGGACCGCTGAAGGTCCGACAAAAACAGGGACACCGTCTCGGGATCCGGAGGTATGGCATCCCTGCCCCTCTTGGCACAAAAATCAGCGTACTTCACCAGATCAAGCCGATAAGCGGAGATGGTGTTGCCACTTAAACCCCTCTCTAACGCTAGATACTCCAAGAAAGCCCCCATCCGGGGATCCGAGGGGAAGCAGGAACCCTCTTCCACAGCACCAACCTCCCAAAACGGAGTTCACCTCTGAGATATTCCCAGGGAGTTTATAAGCCACAAAATGGCTAGGATCGTCTTGCCGTCCACTATCTCCCCGCTTGAGATCATACTAAGAGCCTTTTCCAACGATACCGACTCAACCCTCACGAACTCGTCATCATCACAATCCAGAGGGTCTTGGGCCAGCTCTTTGCCTATGAAGACGTGGATCTCTTCGTCACAAAAGCCCGGGGACGGGAAAAACGAGGGCCCCCTTTCCAAAACACCAGCCCTATAACCGGTCTCCTCCCGCAGCTCCCTTTGAGCAGCCCCCGCCGGATCCTCCCCTTCCTCAAGGAGCCCTGCGGGGATCTCCCATATCACCCTCTTGACCGGGTGACGATACTGGCGGATCAACAATATCCGTCCATCGTTTAAAATCGGCAAAATCGCAACCGCAGGCCTGTGGACAGCAACTTCGCGAAATGTGTTCTTCCCATTTGGCAACTTAACTACATCTCTGGCAACCGATATGACCTTACCACCATAAACGATCTCTCGGCACAAGACCTCCTCGGACAGGTTGGAATCGGACAATAAGACCCCTCCTCACTCCCAGCGACAGTCCGCATCATAGGACCTCAGCCCAGATAACCATGACTCCCCTGGCATCGGTCTCTTGCCATCCGGCTGTACCTCTAACAGTATAAGGCCAAGCTGATCACCACATACCACCCCTGGTAGCTTTCCCTTTACATAGGGATCCCCTGGCTCAAGACCACGGGGCACCTGATGATCTATAGAAGCCTTGAGTATCTTAAGCCGTTTACCATTGATCGTGGACCAGGCCCCAGGCCTCGGTGAAAGGGCTCTAACCATGCAGAGGATCTCAAACGCCCCCCTGCGCCAATCCACACGAGTCTCCTCGTTGCTTATCTTTGGCGCATAAGTGGGCTCCCCCTCCTGGGGTACTGGGATGAACGAATGGGGGCTTCTAAGGAACTCTACGGTCATCTCCGCAGAGAGCATCGCCAGCTTGGCCATAAGGGTTCCCATATCATCGGATTCATCTATTGGGCTCCTACGCTGCATGAGAACGGGCCCCGCATCCATCTCCTCCACCAACCTGAACAACGTTACCCCGGTCTCCGTAAACCCCATCCAAAGGGCCCTCTGGATAGGAGCAGCCCCCCTTAAAAGCGGCAGAAGGGAAGGATGAAGGTTCAAACACCCCAATTTAGGCAAACTCAACAACGGCTCCCTGATGAAGAACGAACAATCCACCACAAAAAGAGCATCCAACCCATGGCCTACAAGGGTTTGGACGCTCTCCAGCGGAGAAGATGTCCTGACCACCGTTAGCCCCAACGTTGAACAACAGGCTTCAACATCCGTGGGCCTTTCCCTATATCCCCTGCCAGCGGGCCTTGGGGGCTTGGTAAGAACCCACTCAGGAGGCATCCCCAAATCCACAAGCCCCTTAATCCAAAGGGCACCAAAGGGGCCAGCGCTCAGAACCCCCCAGTTCATCGTTCCTCCGCCGACCTCTTCTTAAGTTTTGATGTTATCATGTGCCGCCTCATCGGGGAGACATGGTCTATAAGAAGCTTACCCTTGAGGTGATCTATCTCGTGCATGAACACCCTGGCAAGAAAGCCGTGAACATCCATCTCCCTTGGATCTCCACTCTCGTCTTGGAAACGCACCCTTATCCTAGTGGGCCTGTGAACCTTAACGAAAATGCCGGGGAAGCTAAGGCAACCCTCTTCCCCCTCCTCATCACCCTCCGCATCCAAGACCTCAGGATTTATGAGAGTGTAACGCTCCCCGTGATAGTCGATGACAGCCAAGCTCTTGGATATGCCCACCTGGGGCGCCGCAAGCCCTATACCGTCCTTCACATACATGGTGGCCCACATATCAGCCAAAAGCTTGGACAGATCCGATCCAAAGTCCTCCACCGGATCCACCGGTTCCCGCAAAACCGGGTCAGGGAAAACCCTAATTTTCATTACATTACCCTTAACATTGCTGGCCATGGTTAGAACTTAAGGGCCGGTCCGAAGACCGGCCCACGCACCTCCATCCCTTTATTACTGGTTAAGATTCAGGTGATCTCCTATGGTAAAGGTGAACTCCTCCTGCTGGGGCAAGAAGGACTTAGGAGAGCCGTGAGAATCATCCTTGGCAGGACGACGCTTACGCTCCTCCCTACGCTCCTGGGCCGGCTCCTCCTCCAGGGCCCTTAGGCTCAGGCGAATGCGCCTCTCCGCAGGGTTGACCTCCAAGATCTTGGCCTGCACCTCCTGCCCCTCCTTTAGGACGTCAGAGGGCTTCTCCACCCTCTGGCGGCTCAGCTGGGAGATGTGAATGAGCCCCTCAACCCCATCCTCCAGCTCAACGAAAGCCCCAAAGTCAGCCAGACGAACCACCTTGACGTTAACCACCTGATCCTTGGAGTACTTCTCTGCCACGTTGTTCCAAGGATCGTTGAGCTGCTTAAAGCCCAAACCTATCCGGCGACGCTCGCCATCCACCTCAAGGATGACAACCTCAACCTCCTGGCCCTTGCGAAGCACCTCCTTGGGATGCTTGACCCGGCTCCAGCTGAGGTCTCCTATGTGGATAAGCCCCTCCACTCCCGGCTCTATCTCCACAAAGGCACCGAAATCGGCCAGGTTGGTGACAACCCCTTTCGTCTTCTGCCCCACGCTCCACCTGGAGGTGACGTTAACCCACGGATCCTCCTGGGCCTGCTTAAGGCTCAAGGATATGCGGTTGTTCTCCCGGTCTATGCCTATCACCTTTACCCTAACCCTGTCACCCTTCTGGACTATATCCTTGGCCTTAGCTCCCCTCTGCCAGGATAGCTCGGTCACATGGACAAGCCCCTCAAGGGCCCCGAGGTTGACAAAGACCCCAAAAGAGGTCACGCTGCTGACATCCCCCTCCAGGATGTCACCCTCGTGAACGTTAGCGTAAAAATCCTCCCGGAGCGAGGAGAGTTCCTCTTCAAGGATGCTGCGCCTGGAAAGAACCAGACGACGCTTCCTCCGGTCCTTCTCCACCAGCTTAACCGGGAAGGTCTTACCCACCAGATTGGCAGGGTTGATGCCCCTTCCCTCTTCGGCCAGATGGGAGATGGGGATGAAACCCTCAAGACCGCAGCAGTCCACTATAAGACCGCCCTTAACCTTCCGGATACCCTCCACCTCTATGACGTCCGACTGAGCCAGCTTCTCCTCGAGGGCGTTCCAACGCTCGTCGAACTCACAGCGCCAACGGCTAAGGCTGAGCTGGGCCTCCTCACCCTGACCCACGTTAGTGACCTGGACCCTTATGCGATCCCCAACCTGGGGCTCCCCCACCTTCTCCACGATGGCCCGATGGGTCCACTCCCGCTTGGGCAAGAAGCCCTCACACTTGTAACCCACATCCACAAGCCAGCCGTCCTCCCGGGCATCAACCACCGTGCCCTCAACCACGCTGCCCCGATGTATGTTCACGGAGTCAATCTGCTCCATGATGCTCTCCATCGTCTCAGGCTCCGGATCACACACTCCGGAATTGTTCATCATCGACTCGTCCACCATACCTCTCCATCCTCCTCGCGACCTACAGTTTCTCAAGCCTTTCTATCAATTCCCGGATTAACCAGTCCGGCGTGCTTCCGCCGGCGGCCAATCCGATGGAACCCCTTCCCCTAAGCCACCCCAAGTCCAGCTCATCCGGGTGCTCTATCCATAGCACCGAGGCCCCAGCCTCTTGGGCTATCTGGACAAGCTTCCTAGTGTTAGCGCTGTTCCTGCCGCCTATCACCAAGATGCCATCCACCATGGACGCAAGCTCACAAACAGCCCTCTGCCTCTCAAGGGTGGCACTACAGATGGTATTATACACTCTAACCTCGGGAACGATACCCACAAGGGCCTTGGCCACGCTTGAAAAAACTTCCATTTTTTGGGTCGTCTGACTGAGAACCCCTACCTTGGCAAAACGGGATAGTCTGGAAAGGGAGGGGTCATGGTCTCCAGGCACCACCAACGCAAACCCTTTGACGAATCCCAGTATCCCCCGGACCTCTGGGTGCTCACCATCCCCCACTATCACCACCGGATACCCCTCCGCAGATAGATCCCTCGCCCTCTCCTGGGCCTTTCTTACGAACGGGCAAGTGCCATCGATCACCTCTCCACATTTCCGCAATGCCTCATCCAATAGAGTAGGGGCAATGCCGTGAGCCCTTACGAACAGCGGGGCTCCCGGGGGAACCTCATCTAAATCATCTACAACCACCAGCCCCCTAGCCTCCAGACGCTCCACCTCTTGAGGATTATGAATAGGGCTGCCTATCGAGTAAACCCTGCCTCGTTCTTCGAGCGCCCTCTCAAGAGCCTCTATGGCCCTTCTAACACCGAAGCAAAGGCCCGTTGGATTTGCCGTAAGGACCTTCATTGCCTCGCCTCCATCTGACGGAAAACCTCGTCCCTAACCTCTTGGAGAAGGCCCTCGGGTGATATCAGAGAAAGATCGTACCAACGATACACAGGAAACCGTTTAAACCACGTCATCTGACGCCGGGCAAATGCCTTGGTGTAACGCACATCTCCTGCCATGGCCTCCTCAATGGTCATCTCACCCTTGGCCCACGCAATAAGTTCCCTGTACCCAAAACCCTGCATGGACGGCAAACGCTCGTCAAAGCGATTCGAGAGAAGCCAAAGGACCTCCTCCGGATATCCCGATTGGAACTGCTTCCTTACCCTCTCATCTATGCGCCGGTACAGCTCATCCCTTGGCCTGTTGAGCCCTATGTACATCATCTTGAAACCGCCCGATGACGGCGGATTGTTCCTATACCACCAGGTTGGAGGCTTGCCGCTGGCCCTATATATCTCCAATGCCCTAACTATACGGTGGGAATCGTTTGGATTTATGCGGACCGCCGCATCTGGATCCAACGACTTGAGCTCCTCGTACATGGCCTCCCTGCCTCTTTCTTCCATCTCCAGTTCAATGGCGCGGCGCACGTTCATATCCGACGGAAGATCCGACAAAACCCCTCCCTCAAGGGCTTTAAAATAGAACGGCGTACCACCCGCAAATATAGGCACCTTGTTACGATTAAGTATCCTTTCCACCGCTTCGGAAGCGCACTTCACAAAATCCGCCACGGAGAACACCTGATCTGGATCCGCAACATCTATGCAATGATGAATTATCTTGCGCCTAACCTCCGGGGAAACCTTATCGGTCCCAACGTCCAGGTAGCGGTATATCTGCCTCGAGTCCACGGAGATTATCTCCCCATCCAGCTCCTCCGCAAGCAGCAGGCTGAAGTCCGTCTTCCCCACCGCTGTGGGACCTATTATGGCTGGCAGAACAACGGCTCGCTCTCTCATGTTACCTCCCAAGTCTGGACTCAACATAGCCCCACGGGATAACGAAAAAAGTGGATCTGCCGTGGGGGCACTTGTGAGGGGTGGAACACCCAAACAACTCCCGTATCAACCGGAGAGCCCCCTCATCGTCAAGCATCTCGCCAAGTTTCATAGAACGCTTACACGCCCTCCCCGCCATTCGCCGCAAAATACGGCCCTCCTCCGTATCCCCCTCGTCCTCCTCAGACGAGCTCGCAACCGCCCAACGAAGCCATTCTACGGGAGATACATCAAACGCGGAAAGAGACTGGGGAATACCTTCCAACCAAACGGTATCGGACTGCCCTAAGCTGAACCTAAACCCTAAGCGCTCCAAGGGCTTAGTAGATAATTTCAACTGGGAAGCCACCGACGCGGGGACCTCAACCGGGAAGGTTAAAACCTGTGACCCTCCATAGGAGCCATTGACTATCCGCTCAAAGGTTATCCTTTCCTCCGCCGCATGAGGATCCAAGAAAAGAACTCCTCGGGGAAGATCATATAGCAGATATCCCTTAGAGGTCTTGCCGATATAACAAGCTTCCAAAACATCAACCGATACCACCTCGTAAAGATCTAGGGGCTCCGGGCATTTTTCAGCCCTACAGGCAGAACCTCCCTCCTCCAAGGTGTCCGCCTCCGCAACATTGGTCCCTCCACGGGATCCATTGAGCCCAGAGACATCCTCCCCTTCGTCCCTTGGCAGGGTATCGATATCAAAGTCCTCCCGACCTGGGAATCCCATGATCCCTGTAATCCCAGAACCCCGCGGGGGGGCCTCAACCCTGGATCGGCCTGCCATGGTCACAATTCCTACCGCCGACTGAACCGCTCCATACACCACGCTGAAGATGTCCCTAGGCCTTTTGAAGCGAACCTCACCTTTAGTGGGATGAACGTTCACGTCCACATCCTCCGGTGGCAGATCTATGAAGACGACCCAATCCCCCCTGGCCGAGCCAGAAGCCCCCTGTATCGCCGCCCTTATATTCGTATCCCATACCCTTCTCTGGTTTACAAAGATAACCATTCCGCCACGGCCATCCCCATGCCCGCTCCACAGGGTAACGCATCTAATCCCATCCATCTCCATGCGGCCCTCCCTGGGTTCACAACCCCACAGGGCCTGAGCGGCTTCCCTTTTAGAACCCACCGGCCGCCGGTCAAGGATACGCCTGCCATCGGAAGTCAAGGTAAACCACCGATCGTGCCAAACCAAGCTCATCTCCTGGATAAACTGACTTATCCTACGGGTTTCAGCAGCAGCAGCCCTTAGGAACTTTCTCCGGGCTGGAAGGTTGTAGAATAGCTCCTCCACCCTTACGGTGGTGCCCAATTGACGGGGGATTCTGTGACACGCCAGCACCTCCCCCCCTTCGCATAGGATAAGCCCCCCGACATCATCGCCCTCGAAGCGACTCCTTATCTCCATCCGGCTCACCGCACCAATGCTGGCAAGAGCCTCCCCCCGAAAGCCAAGGGATCTTATGTTAAACAGGTCATCCAGAGACTTTATCTTGCTTGTGGCATAACGCAAAACCGCCATAGGGAGATCTTCAAATGGGATACCCCTGCCATCATCCTCCACCACTATCCAGCTCTTCCCTCCCTGGGAGAGGGATACGCTGATACGGGCCGCCCCAGCATCGATAGAGTTCTCTACCAGCTCCTTAACCACCGATAACGGTCTCTCTATTACCTCGCCGGCGGCTATCTTCTCCCTTACTTCCTGGGGCAGGTGCTCAATCCTGCTCACGTGCTTTATGTCCCCCACCCCTTAGTATGTCAAGAGCCTTCATCTTGAGCTCATATATCATTTCCAGCCCCTGAAGAGGGGTCATATTATCAGGATCACAAGCCGCTAACTCCTCCAGCAACCCGTCCACCCTGGGGTCGAAAAGCGAGAGCTGCACCACCCCAGGGGCAACGTCAAAAGCGGCGCCCACATCCCTCTTCCTTCTTCCCTCGAACATCTCCAGCAGCTCCCGGGAACGCCTAAGAACGGACTCCGGAAGCCCTGCCAACCTCGCAACCTCCACTCCATAAGACCTGTCCGCAGGCCTAGGGATCACGTGATGCAGGAAAACAACCCCCCTTGGGGTCTCCTCCACCGCCACGCTCCAGTTGCTAACCCCAGGGAGCTGATCCGCAAGAACCGTCAGCTCATGATAGTGAGTGGCGAAAAGGACCTTAACCCCCACGTCTGACCGGTGATGCAGGTACTCCATCACCGCCCAAGCTATGCTCATACCATCATCGGTGGACGTACCCCGACCTATCTCGTCCAATATGACAAGGCTCCTGGGACCCAAACTGTTCAATATCTGAGCGGTCTCGACCATCTCAACCATGAAGGTACTCTGCCCCCGCACCAGATCGTCCCTGGCCCCTATCCTGGTATATATCCTGCTGAAACACCCGATCCTCGCGTAGCTTGCAGGCACGAAGGATCCCATCTGAGCCATTATCGCCACGAGAGCCCCCATCCTAAGATAGGTTGACTTACCCGCCATGTTGGGGCCGGTCAAAAGGATCATGCGCCTTTCCCCGCTGTCCAAATACATGTCATTGGGGGTAAAGGGTTCGGGGTGTAGTGCAACCTCCACGACCGGGTGCCTGGCATCCTTCAGGTGAAATACGTCTCCAAGGTCCACATGAGGCCTGGAGTACCCCCTCTCCACCGCTGCCACGGCAAGGCTTTGGATGCAATCTATCTCCCCCACCAGGGCCGAAAGGGACTGTATCTCAGGCGTAGCATTAAGTATCCTGGAAAGTACCTCTCCCCAAACATGAGCCTCCCTAACGCTAACCGCCATGGACGCCTTGGACATCCTGGCCTCAAACTCCTGAAGCTCCTGTGTAACAAACCGCTCGGCGTTTACCAGGGTTTGACGCCTAACGTAATCGGAGGGGACCTTGTCTAGGTTGGCCTTGCTGACCTCTATGTAATAGCCGAACACCTTGTTGTACCGTACTTTTAGGCCCTTTATGCCGGTCCTCTCCCTCTCCCTATCCTCAAAGGCAGAAAGCCAACCCTCGTGACCATCCACAAAAGACCGGAGCTCATCTAACTCACCGTCATAACCTTGCTTGATAACGGGCCCCTCAGACAGATCCCGCGGAAGCACTTCCTCCAAAGCGGCCTCCAACGTCACCTTAAGCTCTTCCAAGGCACTGGAAAGGCTTATGCGCCACCTCTCCGGGAACAATGCAGCACAAGCAGCCACATCCGGAAGGGCGGAGAGAAAATCCCTGCACACCCCCGCATCCCTTGGACCTCCAGTACCAAGATGAAGCCGAGACACCGCACGATCCACATCCCCAACGGCTCCGAGGGATGAACGTATGGCATTTAAAGCCAACGGGTCTTCCACCAAAGATTGAACCGCGTCAAGCCTAAGGTTTATCTCATC
Organism: Thermanaerovibrio velox DSM 12556; assembly: GCF_000237825.1. Lineage (NCBI taxonomy): Bacteria > Thermotogati > Synergistota > Synergistia > Synergistales > Synergistaceae > Thermanaerovibrio > Thermanaerovibrio velox. Next base: position 814,419 of record NZ_CM001377.1, on the reverse strand, counting down.
CGGATCGTTCAGGGGATGCAGTATCCACTCCTTCAAGACCCTTTTGCCTAGAGGGGTTACACAAAAGTTAAGAACGGAGAATAGCGATGAGCCCTTCGGCTCCAAAAGGTCCAGGTTCCTTTGGGATGTGAGGTCGAGCATAAGCCCCCTGCCAAGGGATATCCGCTTAAGAGGTCTTAGATGACCTATAGCCCTGAACTGGGTTTCTTCCGCATAGCGAAGCACCGCTCCTGCGGGACCCAAAGCAGGATCACTGGTTGGGAAGCCCAGTCCCTCCAGGGTGGATAACCCAAGGCGCTGCTTCAACAGCACCTCGTTGGCCGCTGGCGAAAAGAGATCTAGCTCCCGCTCAACCCATCTCCAAGGCATGCCATCGGGTATCTTGCCCCTAGGCACCAAAACCTCTGTAGGGGCATAGGCGGACAGCACCCCATGGATCTCCAAGGTTGACACAACCCCCGCCTCAAATTGACCGGTAGACAGGGATATCACCGCGAAAGCCCATCCCTCCCCAACAGGTGCACAGGCCGCCAGATAAGCATCCCCCGAACCATCCGAAGGGACAAAAGTGCCCGGGGTCACCAAGCGTACCACCTGTCTTTTAACCAGCGTCTTACCATCTGGCTCAGAAACCTGCTCACATATGGCAACCTTGCGCCCCTGTTCCACTAACTTCGCAAGGTACTGCTCCACCGAATGGTGGGGAACTCCAGCCATGGGTATCGAGCGATCCTGATCCCGGGCGGTAAGAGCTATGTCCAAAAGCCGGGACGCCTCCTTTGCATCGTCGAAGAACAGCTCGTAAAAGTCACCCATACGGAAGAAAAGAAGATAGTCCTTGTACCTCTCCTTCCAGTAAAGGTACTGCTCTAGCATGGGGGTAAGCTTAACTCCATCTGGAAGCAACTAAACGTCCCTCCTGGCGTCAAGATAGCTTTGCAACAAAACCGCCGCGGCCACCTTGTCCACCTTTCCCTTCCTCTTATCCCTGCGCATGTCCGCCTCCAGGAGAAACCTTTGGGCTATGGCAGTGGTAAACCGCTCATCCAAGGTGGTCACCTCCACATCACCAAGCACTCCCTTGAGCTCCTCCAGCCAGGCCTCCACTCTATGCGCCTCAGGCCCCAGGCTTCCGTCGGTACGTCTTGGGAGGCCCACAACCACCAGGGATACTTGATTGCGCTCGATCAACTCCCTAACCCTTTCGATCCATCCCTCTTCCATCTTAAGGACCTCAAGGGGAGACGCAAAACAGCGAGAGGGGTCGCTCAAGGCGACCCCAATCCGCACCTCCCCGAGATCCAAGGCCATAACCCTGCCCTTGGAATCAGCGGCCATCCTTAGATCATTCCCCCTATTATCTTCTCCACGTCTTCCTTGATAGAAGATACCCTTTGAGACACCTGGTCACTCCAGACCCCGCCTCCCTGCGCAGTGTTGGCCTTCCCCCCCGCATTGAATCCCCAAAGGGCTCCCAACTCCTTGATGAGGGCACCAGCTTTAATACCCCTGGATACCGCTTCATCGGAGACCATCACCACCACCAAAAACTTGGAGTCGTTCTTCGATACCATAACGGAGACGGACGCGGGGTAACGGCCCTTCACCATATCCCCCATGGCCCTTAAAGCATCCCCGTCGGCTCCCTCGGTGAAGAACGTCACCACGTTTACCCCCTTAACGTTGATAGGGGATGACAGCTCTCTCTCAATCTCACCGGTGCTAAGGGACAGCCTAAGCTGTTTAAGCTCCTTTTCCAGCCCCCTTACCTCTTTAATAAGCTCTTCCAACCGCTTAGGCAGCCCGTCGGGTTCTACCCCGAGGATCGACGAGGCGCTCTTTAAGACATCGAAGGCTCTTCGATACCCCTCAAGGGAAGCCATTCCAGCCGTGGCGGTTATCCGCCTAAGCCCAGAACCGATCCCCTCCTCCCGCTGGATCTTGAAGAGCCCTATCTGACCGGTGGAGTGAACGTGTGTACCCCCGCAAAGCTCCGTTGAGAAATCCTTAACCGATACCACCCTGACAGTATCCCCGTACTTCTCATCGAAAAGCGCCTTCGCCCCCATTGCCTTAGCAGAATCCAAATCGGTCTCCACCGTGGAAACCGGCAGGTCCATCAAAACAACCTGGTTTATGACGTCCTCCACCTTGGCTATCTCCTCCGGGGACATGGGGGCAAAGTGATTGAAGTCGAAACGAAGCATGTCCTCCGACACCAATGACCCGCTCTGTCTCACGTGCCCTCCAAGAACCCTTGATAGAGCCTCGTGCAACAAGTGAGTAGCGGTATGATGCCGCCTTATGTGCCACCGCCTCTTTGAATCCACCTGGCACTTAACCGATTGCCCCGCCTGGAGGGATCCCTTAAGCACCATCACCTTATGGGATATGAGACCATCCATCGGGCACTGGACGTCCTCCACTTGGGCCTCCCCGCCTTCCCAGAGGATGACACCCCGGTCCCCCACCTGTCCTCCCTTCTCTCCGTAGAAGGGGGTCTCCTTAAGGAAAACCTCAACGGACTCTCCGGCGGAGGCATGATCCACCGCCTTGCCATCCGCCACAATGGCAACCACGGAGGACTCCGCTTCCTCGGTTTCATACCCCACGAAAACTGTTTTGCCGTGGGCTAGAACATCGGAGTAAACGGTGCGCTTGAGCACAGCGGAGGAGTGCTTGCTCCCCGATCGGGCCATCTCCCGCTGACGCTCCATGGCCTCCTCAAACGCCGTGGAATCCACCTTCATCCCATGTTCCGCACATATCTCCGCGGTTAGCTCAAATGGAAAACCATAGGTGTCGTAAAGTTCAAAAGCCGTCTGTCCCGGAAAAACGGTCTCCCCTCCGGCCTTAAGCCGCGATAGCTCTTCTTCCAGGAGGGCACTTCCCTGCTCCAGGGTCCTTAAGAAGCGTCCCTCCTCAAGATCCAAAACCTGATAGATGGTGGCCCTATGTTCCAACAGCTCCGTATAGGGATCACCCATGAGCTGCTCCACCACCGGAAGGATCTCTTTAATGAACGGCCCATCAATCCCTATCAACCGGCCAAAGCGGATCGCCCTCCTGATAAGGCGCCTTAAGACATACCCGGCTCCCTCGTTTGAGGGCAGAACCCCATCGGCCACCAGGAAAGCGGCGGCCCTCACGTGATCGGATATCACCCGTACCGCGAGGTCAGCCTTGGGAGAAGCGCCATATGAAACCCCTCCAAGGGAGCAGGCCTTGTCTATAAGGGGCCGGAAAAGATCCGTCTCAAAGTCGGTCTTCACCCGCTGCACCACCGAGGCAAGCCTCTCAAGCCCCATGCCGGTGTCTATGTTCTTCTTGGGAAGGGGGGTAAGATTGCCCGCCTCGTCCCGGTTGTACTGCATGAACACCAGGTTCCACACCTCAAGGTACCTGTCACAGTCGCAGCCGACCCCACAGGTGGGCTTACCGCAAGAGAACTCCGGTCCCTGGTCATAGATTATCTCTGAGCATGGGCCGCAGGGCCCCACGGGGCCAGCGGCCCAGAAGTTATCTTCCTCTCCCATGCGAATTATCCTGTCCTTAGGGATACCAACGGAGTTCATCCAAATCGACTCCGCCTCATCGTCATCCCTGTATATGGTCACATACATCCTGTCCGGTTCCATCCCAACCCGCTGGGTTAGGAACTCCCACGCCCATGGGATGATCTCCGCCTTGAAGTAATCGCCAAAGCTGAAGTTGCCCAGCATCTCAAAAAACGTGTGATGCCTGGCGGTCCTGCCAACGTTATCTATGTCGTTGGTCCTTATGCACTTCTGCGCAGTGGTAACACGAGTGTGGCTCGGGAGCTTAAGACCGAGGAAATAGGGCTTGAAGGGCACCATGCCAGCTATCGTAAAAAGAAGGGTCGGATCGTCCGGTATCAGCGAAGCGCTTGGATACCTAACACAGCCCTTTTCCTCAAAGAAGGACAGAAACATCTCTCTTAACTCTGCAGCAGATCGCCACTTCACCAGCCATACCCCCATTTAGCTTAGCTTTAAAAATTTATCTACGAAACCGGCCCTGCCCCTGGTGTTCACCCAGGTAAAGGGCTTAAGGCTTCAAAAGTTCCTCTCGGCTTCGCAAAGCCTTTTGGATTATCTTCTCAGGGTCCAGGTGCGGGAACCTTCCCTCCCGATAGAGCACCCGGCCCCCCACCATAACCATGTGCACATCCGATGAGGAACCCGCATAAACCAAGTACTCCGGCAAGGTCGCCTCCGACACTCCCATGTAGTGAGGTCCCCTAAGGTCTACCACCATAACGTCCGCAGAGAACCCCTCTCTTATGAGGCCCACATCCTGGAATCCTAAAGCCAACGCTCCGTTCCGAGTGGCCATCCGCAAGGCCTCTCTTGCGGATATGGCTGTGGGATCCTTCCCGATCCCCTTATGTATAAGGGCAGCCAAACGCAGCTCCCCCCACATATCCAGGCGGTTGTTGCTGGCCGCCCCATCGGTACCAAGAGCCACCCGGACACCGTTCTCAAGCATGCAGCGCAGGGGGGCAAAACCGCTCCCCAGCTTCATGTTGCTCGACGGATTGTGCACCACCGTGACGTTGTCCCTGGCCAGATGGGGCATGTGCTCCTCCCTAAACCAAACCCCATGGGCCAAGATGAGGCTCTTTACCTCAAGCAGCCCGCTGCTAGCCAGAAGCTCCACCGGATCAACCTTGAGCTCTTCCCTTATGTAGTTATCCTCCCAGGTGGTCTCAAGCCAATGGGTGTGGACTCCTGCCCCCTCCTTGACAGCCAGCCTCCCCACCTCGGCAAGGAAATCCGGCGGAACCGTATAGGGCGCATGGGGGCCAAAGAAGCCAACGAGATCACGTCTTCCGCTCAAATTCCTCACCAATGCAAGCCCGTCCTCCAGCTTAGACGGGTCATCACCGGTGATACCCCTGGAAAGGTTGGCCTTGAGCCCGCTCTTGATGGTGCCCTCCGCCACCTGATCCATGAAGAAGTACATGTCCCCAAATGCCACGGTACCGGTGGATATCATCTCAAGGGTCGCCAGCAAGGTTCCATTTAAGACGTGCTCTGCCTTAAGCCGAGCCTCCACTGGCCATATCCTTTCCCTAAGCCAATCCATGAGGGGTAGCTCCTCTCCCAACCCCCTCAACAAGACCATGGCCACGTGGGTGTGGGCATTCACAAATCCAGGCAGAACCGCAAACTTACCGCCCCCGTCCAGGAGAAGCTCGCCATCCCCTTCCCCTACCCCCAAGATACCGGATATCTTGCCATCCTCCACCACCAGATCACCCCTTACGGGGGACGGCATCTCTGGATCCCAAAGGATAACATCCCTTAATAGCAAGCCCATCTCGATAATCCCCTCCGGCTTCAATCCCTAAAGGAGTCTAGGTACTCCCTCTGCTCGTCCGTAAGCTCCTCCAGGGATAGGTTGAGACTCTCTAGCTTAATCCTGGCTATCTCCTGGTCCAACTTGCAGGGCATGGGATAGAGCCCTGGATCCATAGGATTATCCATTAAATACATCGCGGACAGCAACTGGGATGAGAAACTCAAATCCATTATCTCCACCGGATGGCCATCCCCCCCCGCAAGGTTCACAAGGCGCCCCTCCGCCAACAAGTGCAGCTCCCTTCCATCCTCCATGGTGTAGGTCCTAACCCCATCCCGAGTGTCCTCCACGGAACGGCTCATCCTCTCTAGGTCCGGCAGGGAGATCTCCACGTCAAAGTGGCCAGCGTTAGCCAATATGGCCCCGTTCTTCATAAGGGCAAAGTGTTCCCCCCGTATAGCATTAACGTTACCGGTAACGGTTACGAAGAAATCACCTTCCATGGAGGCCCTCTTCATATCCATGACCCCAAATCCATCCATGTGAGCCTCCAAGGCCTTATGGGGGTCCACCTCAACCACTATGACCCTGGCCCCAAGGCCTTGGGCCCGCTTGGCAACCCCCCTGCCACACCAGCCGTAACCCACCACCACCACACAGCTGCCGGCCACCACCCGATTTGTAAGCCTCGATATGGCATCCCACACCGATTGACCGGTACCATAGCGGTTATCAAAGAGGTACTTGCTTAGGGCATCATTAACAGCTACCACGGGGATTTTAAGGATCCCCTCTTTATGCATGGCTCTGAGGCGTTTTATCCCCGTGGTGGTCTCCTCACAGCCCCCCAAGACCCCTCTAAGCACCTCAGGCATCTCCGAATGAAGCATGTAGACCATATCGGCCCCATCGTCTATGATGAAATCTGGAGCTTCCCGGAGACACCTCCTAAGGTTCTCCGAGTACTCCTCCATTGACATGCCCCTTTTGCTGTACACCGTAACCCCTCTCTCCACAAGGGCGGCACAAACGTCGTCCTGGGTGGACAGGGGGTTGCTTCCAGCCGCGAAGACAGTGGCCCCCAGGTCCTTAAGTGTGAGGAGAAGGCATGCGGTCTTGGCCTCCAGGTGCAGGCAGCAAGCCAGCTTACGGCCAGCCAAGGGAGCCGAAGGGGAATAACGCTCCCTTAAAGCCCGAAGCACCGGCATGTACCTCCACGCCCACTCTATCTTCCTTTTCCCGGACTCCGCCAGGGAGAGGACCGCTGCCTGGCCCATCAAAATCACCTTCCAATCTCTTATCTTTATAGTTATCCAGGATAACTAAGGCTTCAAAACCTCAAAGCCAAGGACGGATCTTATCGACGCGCCATAAGGGGGATGAAGCACTCCCTTCTCGGTTATTATGGCGGATATCATCTCATTAGGGGTAACATCAAAGGAGGGATTCCAAACCGGATAATCCTCCGGGAACAACGTCTCCGCCCCCAATGTCCTAAGCTCCTCTGGAGACCTCTCCTCTATGGGGATCGCCTCTCCAGATGGGCACTGGAGATCAAAGGTCGAAGAGGGCGCCGCCACATAAAAGGGGACCCCATGATGTTTGGCCCCCACAGCCAATGAATAGGTTCCGATCTTATTGGCCACATCACCGTTCATGGCAACCCTGTCAGCCCCCACCAACACCGCATCAATCCTGCGGGTTCGCATGAGCCAATGGGCCATGGAATCACAGATCACGGTGAACTTTATGCCATCAGAAAACAGCTCAAAGGCGGTAAGCCTCGCCCCCTGAAACCTGGGACGGGTTTCATCCACGAAGACCTCTACATCCTTACCGGCCTCAACAGCAGCCCTGATCACCCCAAGAGCGGTGCCGTACCCTCCGGTGGCAAGAGAACCAGTGTTGCAATGGGTTATGACCTTGGCCCTCTCAGGCAGGAGTACGCTGCCGTTAGCCCCTATGGCCTTGTTTATCCTTAGGTCCTCCTCCCATATTGAAAGGGCCTCCTTCAACATGGCATCCCCTCGGATATCGGGGGGCAATCCCGCAATAGACCTCATGCGATCCAGGGCCCAAAACAGGTTCACCGCAGTAGGCCTTGTGGCCCATAATATCCTTATGGCCCTCTCGACATCTCTGCCCGCCAGCGCATCCAAAGCCACTCCAAATGCAGCGGCTATGCCTATGGCTGGAGCTCCCCTAACCGCCATGGAAACTATTGCGGAGGCCACCTGGTCAGCGCTGGTACACTTCAAATAGCTAACCTGAAAGGGGATCAGCCTTTGATCCAATATCTCCAAGGCCGTTTCTTCCCTTAAGAACCTGAAGGAGTCAGGCATCTACGAAGTCACCTCCTGGGGGCAAAGGCTTAATCACTTCTCCTAAAACCGACCCGTCCCTGAACCTTAAAACCATCCTCTGTCCCACCTCAAGATCTCGGGCGGAGCATATCTTCCGTCCCTTCAGATCCTCCACCTTGACATATCCCCTCCTGAGTATCCAATCGGGAGAAAGGGAGTTTAAACGGGCATCAAGGGTTTTAAGCACCCCCTCAACCCGTACCACCTTTAAGCTTAACGATGACCTACAAGTCCCTATAAGGGCTGAAAGCCTCTTGTGGTTAGCGTCCAGGGAGTGATACACGGACCGGTTCATAGTGCTCTTAAGGGCAAGCAGCCTTTCCCTTGTGGTGCTTATGCGCCGTTGAACCGATGACCTGGACAACCTAACATTACCATTCAGGCGAGATAAGAGGTCCCTTCGATCCGGGAAGACCCTTTCCGCCGCCCCAGAAGGGGTGGGAGCGGAAAGGTCCGCCGCCATATCCGCTATGGTAAGGTCAACCTGATGCCCAACCCCGGTTACCACCGGGAAGGGGCAAGCCCTGATGGCCCTTGCCACGTCCTCGTCATCAAAGGGATCCAGGTCATCCCTCGACCCACCTCCCCGGACCAGCATGACGGAGGACAAGCCCTCAAGGGCAGAAACCCTCCTTAAGGACGCAACGATAGCCCGCGGGGCCTCCAACCCTTGGACCACCGATGGGATTACGAGCAAAGGGCACTGCGGGAACCTCTCCCCGGAGACCCTTATGACATCTTGAAGGGCGGCACCGGTAAGAGAAGTGATCACCGCAACCTTTGAAGGTATTGGCGGGATCGGCCTTTTCAAACGCTCATCGAAAAGCCCTTCTTCCCTAAGCTTTCTTTGAAGAAGCTCCTTCTGCTTGGCCCTATCACCCTGCCCCAGGGGGTATAATCTGCTCACGATAAGCTGGTAGGCCCCCCGAGGGGGGTAAAGGTCTAAACCGCCCTGCACAGCCACATCCTGTCCGTCCTCCGGCCAATGCAACACCAAAGAGGCGCTAGAACGGAACATGGCACAGCTTATCCTGGACTCCTTACCCAAAAGGGTAAAGTAAACATGCCCGCTCGAGTGCCTTTTAAGCCCCTCTATCTGGCCTTGAACCAGGATGTCTTGAAATTCCCCTGCCTTGAGGACCTCCCTTATCCTCCCCGTAAGGGAGTCCACGTCAAAAACAGCGTCCCCGTCAGACTTCCTCATCCGAGGAGGCCTCTCCCGATTCTTTAGATAAATCCTTGAACATCCGACCTAGAACACCGTTAACGAACCGCCCAGACTCATCGGTTCCAAACAGCTTGGCCAACTCCACCGCCTCGGATATGGCCACCGGATAGGGGACCAACCTATCCACGTATCCCTCCAACAGGGCAAGCCTTATCAGAACCCGATCGACGGAAACCATCCTCTCAGGACGCCACCCCACCAGGTGCTCCCTAAGCAGGCCTTCCAATATATCCCGTTCCTTAAAAAGCCCCCTAACCAGGGCTGTAGCGTAATCTCTGACCTCCGGCTCCTCCTCCTCAAGCGGCAAGGAGGACAAGACCTTATCCATCGGCAGCTCCTGACGCATGTCCATTAAATAGCCCAGCTGCAGGGCAATTTCCCTGGCCCTTCGCCGCTTCTTGGGCAGATCCCTACTCATCTCCCCTTCTTCACCTCTTTGATCACGGAGTTTAGCAACTTCCTGCCATCATCTGTCAACGCAAGCCAAGCCACTCCATAGGAGAGACATCCCGCGATAACGGTCTTTGTTATACCCTTAAACCCCAACTGGGCCAATGCAACCAACGTGGAAACCCCAGCGGCCCAAACGATGGGGGTCCGCCAAAGCGGCGGCGATGAGCACTCCACTTCCTTGGTGCGCTCAACCCAGTGAATCGACACCTTTATCCCGGACCTCTTAAACCTAGATTCCAAAAGCCTGCCTATCCTGTCCAGCTTCTCTTGAGACTCCCCTTCGGGGAAACCAATGAATACGTTAATGGTGTCCATGTCACCAACGAATGAAACCTCCTGGCAAACATACCCACCGGGCAGTTGAAGCGACACGATCCGCCTCATGCCATCACCATCTAACCATATCTTACCGAGCTTATTGGACTTCCAAAGGTACATCATCGCACCAACACCCCCCACGGAACACAAGCATAGCCGGAAGAGAAGGACAAGTCACCATTTCCCACCCATCACAAAAAGCTCAAAACGTCCGCTCACACGCCCTCTCACCCCATGGTAAGCCCAGGGAAGTATAGACCGCCACTCTTTTTATGTTAATCTTAACAGCTAACAAAAAAACGGCCTTCCATGGAATTGGAAGGCCGGGAAGCGACGAGTCTAAAAGGTCAATCCTCCTCTATGAAAGAAGGTGCCTCCTCATAACCTTCGTCGTCTCGCTTCTCCTGGAAGGTTATACCCTGAACGAAAACGTTGACCGCCCTCACGGTATAACCGGTATAACGCTCTACCTGTTCCTTTATGGCTTCCTGAACATCCCAGCATACGTCAGGGATCCTAAGGCCGTAGCGAACCGCCACATATGCATCCACCTGAACCTCTGGGAACTCCCCCTCGGAAAGCAAGATCCTAACTCCGTTAGTAGCCTTCCTGCCCAACCTTAGGTTAGCCATGAGCCCCGGGCTAGCAGGGCGAACCCCCTCAACCCCGCTGAGGGCCTTCACCGCTATCTGGGCCACCACGTCCTCGGATATCCTAACCTTGCCGGAGGCACCAGCCACCTCTTCCGACTCCACCTCTTCCATGAACTCCCTGTTGTCCATATCGTCCATGCTAAGACAAGCCCCCTCTCCTAGGGATCAAAAAGCCGAAAAGCTATCACCTATTCCGGCCTGTTGAAAGGCTCACCGCAATGGGGACACAACAAGTCCTCATCCTCATCGTAGGAGCTGGGATCGTAAAAGAAATCCTTATGGCAATTGGGACAACATACGGAGACGTACTCCTCCCCGTCCTCATCATCTTCTTCATCGTGATCGCAGCAACAGGGATCAATGCGATCCTCCAAGGAAGATATGTCGTCGTCCAGCTGATCCAGGTACTCGGAGATCTCCTCCAATGCGTTCCCCTGATCCATTATGATCCCCCGTTGATCCTCTATCTCATCCGCCAGGGCATCCAAGGACTCCACCACCGCCGACAAAACCTTGGAAATGTCGGGATCCGAGATCTTAAGACCGTCTATAAGCCCCTTAAGGTAAGCTATCTTTTCCCTGGAAGACACCGCATCTCCCCCCTTCTGCTTGATGGTCAAAGCCCAAGCCCCGATAGCCCCTACTTCTTAGCCCTTTCCAGGTATTCACCGGTCCTGGTGTCCACCACTATCTCCTCCCCGTTCTCCACGAAGAACGGCACGTTCACCACCAAACCGGTCTCCAAGGTAGCGGGCTTACCGCTGCCAGAAGCAGTGTCCCCCTTGAACCCAGGAGGGGTGTCCACCACCTTCATCACCACGGAGTTGGGAAGCTCTATACCCATTATCTTGCCCTCATACATCTCCAACTGGACCTCTAGGTTGTCCACCAGGTACTTCGCCACATCGCCAAGGATATCCCTGTGGATGTAAACCTGGTCGTAACTCTCCAAGTCCATGAAGACGTAGTTGTCCCCCTCCTGGTACTGGTACTGGGCGGGCTTCTCATCGAACACTATCCGCTCGAACCGCTCACCGGACTTGAAGGACTGCTCAATGGCAGCACCGGTCTCAAGGTTTCTAAGCTTACCCCTAACTATGGCACCCCCACGACCCATCTTGTGATGGGAGCACTCCAATATGGTCCACATGCCTCCTTCCCACTTTATCTTCATACCTGGGCGAAGGTCACTTGTGTCCACTACCTGAGCCATAAACGAAAACCTCCCGATCTGGACTTCAAATCAAACGCTCCACAAGCCGTGTTGCACTAACCTATAATACCCCAACATCCACCCTGGGGCAAATAGGGTTAAGCAACCTGTTACTGCAAAGTATTCACATCGGAGGCCTTCACAGGAGAAGTGGGGACATCAAGTATATGCGGGATCACGATCATGGCCACCTCTCCCCTCTCCTTGGTCCGACTCCTGGACTTGAACAGCTCCCCAAGAAGCGGGATATCCCCCAAAACAGGTATCTTGTACTCCGAGTACTTGTCAGAGTTTCTGAAAAGACCTCCCACCACAAACGGCTCCCCATCCCTCACCCTGACGTAGGAGGTAACCTCTCTGGTGCTGGTCTGGGGGACCTGCTCACCCAAACCTCCCTTTATGTACTTGGTTATCTCTCCGGTCTTAAGGGTCATCTTGATGGTTATGAACCCGTCTCTTCCAACCACGGGGAGGAACTCCATCGATGGACCTACCTTCTCCTCCGAGTAAGTGGGGTTACCCGCCTGATCCCTGGCGGATATGTACTTAACGTTCTCCGTAAGCGCTATCTTGGCCTCCTTGCCATCCGCCACCACAACCGAAGGGCTTGCCAGGGCCTTGCCCTTATCCGCGGTCTCAAGGGCCCTTATACCCGCGTCTATCATGCTTATGTTCCCGCTCTCGGCTATGGCGCTTATATCCGCCGCACCAGGCTTGGTAACCCGGTTGGAATCATTTTTGTATATAGACGCCTCATTAACTCGGCTATATCCAACCACCCCACCCTTGCTGTTGAACGAGAACCACCAATACCGATATACCGCGTTTATGACCGACTCCAGCTCCTTCATGCCATCGTCCTTAACCTCCACGATCCTGGCCTGGAGCATTACCTGCTTGCCCGGATGGTCCGCCTGGCTCAGGAACTTAGCCACCGCCTCCAACTGCTCCGGCCTGCCAGTTACATAAAGAAGCCTAAGACGCTCATCCACCACAATGGGCTTTGTTATGTCAAACAACGTCTGCACCTGACCGGATATCTGCTTTATATCCCCGTAAGATATCTCAAATGCCTTGGTCTTCTCCTGCCCCAAGGACTTGGCCAACGCATCCGCCTTGCCCACCAGGATGGTTTTCCCCATCACCGCATAGGTTATGTCATAGGTCCTCATGAGGTAGGCGAAGACCTCCTTCATAGGTACCCTCTTGACGGTAAGGGTCACTGGGCTAGAAGGCACGGTGGGATCGCAGATTATGTTATAACCGCTGAACTCCCCAAGCATCCGGAACACGTCTTTAAGCTCCACATCCCGAAGGGCTAAATCTACGGGAACGCTAAGGGCTATTGGATCCTTGCCAGAAGAAAGACGGGGCACCACGGTAGGGGGATTCTTGGGTCCCTTAACCGGAGAAAGCTCTGGGTTAGAAACCAGGGACACCACCAAACGGCTTGTCCCAGCCCCATAAACCGACTGAACCTTAACGGGTTTCGATGACCCCACCGCCATCCAAACCCCGCCCTCATCGGGACGAAAACTTACAAAGTTAACTAGAGGATATTCAAACACCACATTTCTTAAAGACGGCTCCAGGGATGCGGGGAAGAACATCTCAAGTCCGTCCTTACCCTGCTGGGTCTTGGAAGGAGCAGGCACCATATTGCCTATAAGCTCCAACACCGCAAGATCACTACCTCCCTGACCGCACTTAACATCGCTTATCATTGGGATTTTGTCCCCGGAGACCACATCAGCCGGTGCAGCAAAGGATTGACCGGCTCCAAACATCAAAATCGCCAGCAATATGCTAAGGACCACCCAGCTCTTCGGATAAAACAGCCTGGGAGAACAACCTTTAATTGGACTGGAGTGCCGCATCGTATATCCTCTCCTTCCACCGGAACCTAACACCCGAGTTGCTTATGCCGACAACCCTTCCCCTGCCACCATCAAAGGAGGAGCCGACTCTAAGTATGACCGCCTGCCCGTCTCCTTCGATGTCCGCCACCGCCGCAGCCTTATCCCCCAAGATCATTATGGCCTTGACGGTGACCATCGGAGGCTGGACCTCCGGCGGAGGAGCTATGGGGCTACCGCCAGGAAGCACCGGAGAAGTATCCAACGGAGGAAGCTCAACCGCCATCGGAGGCTTGCTGAAGGGGTTTATCCCGGAAGCGGTAGCGAGCTGTGCAGTCTGCAAGGAAGACCGCCTAAGCTCCATATAAGACCTTTGGAATGACACCTCATCCATGGCATCCTTCTGGGCTACTTCTGGGGAGGCACTCCTCAAGGTGTCAGGAGATACATACGATGCTCCCGCTATTAGGTACCCAGCGTAAGCTTCCCCTAGGACAAGGGCACCGAATATGATCGAAAAAACCCACCTCAGCCCCTTCCCTCGGGGGTTCTACGGCTCAAAAGGTAAAAAATGCTTTCAGTGTTTTCACCGGTCACCGCTTGTCACCTCCAAGAGGCCGCTAACGGACATGGAGACTTTAACCTGATCCTTAGATGCGGCAGATACAGATAGGGAGTCGACTCTCAAACCCTTGGGCCCTTGGCGCATATCTCCCAAAAACAGCAATAGAGAATTGTAGCTTCCGGTAACGTCAACCTTGGCGGCCACTACACCCTGATCCATGGATATCGGCACCACCAAAGGCTTTTCCATCTTGTTCTTGCTCATGATAGCATTAAGGGAAGCGTAAAAATCAACCCCATCCTTGAAACGCTTTACCATAAGGTCGCTGAGTTCCACTTCAGCCTTCTTAAGGGCTTCCACTTTCATGGCCCGCTGCTCGTTAACATAGTCCAGCGCGGCCTTCTGAACCTTCATTTCAGCTAATTCGGCAGCCGTCTGCTTCACCCTGTATGCCATAAAGGCCTGCAGTCCTCCCAAGAAAACCACCACCAGGATGAGCCCCAGGAGGGGGGAGGATATCTTAAGGTTTTTCATTGCCGACACCCCCTCCTTGGATCTTATCAAGATACTCCTTCCAACCGGACACCGTTCCCTTGGTGGTTATGGCCAACCATGTGTCCTTGCCCACTTTCCTCTCCTCCGTCACGGGCATTGAAATCGAGGAAAAGACCGGCTGACCATTCAAGGCGGTGCTGAATGCAACGACCTTGTTCTGATCCTTACCAGCCGCAGCAACTGAGAAGAGGCCGTCCTTGATCTCTACCCCCTCCAAGAAGAACTCGCTAGGGGAAGCTCCATTTATGGTGGTCAGCACCTCCAAAGCAGGGACATCTCCTAGCAGAAACGCGATGCCCTCAGACAAGGCCTTGTTCTTCCTCTCCATGACCTGTATCTGCATCGCAAGACGATCCGACAAGGACTGGGCCTCCTGCATGCTGACCTCCACCTCCCCCTTCTCAGCTCCCATCTTGAGAAGGAGATACGAAGACCAACCTATGTTACCCAGACCCACAACCACGAAAAGGGTAAAGAGCAGCATTGGCACAAACGCAACACTAACCTCCGTGGAGGCAGCTTGCACGGGTCTTATCCCCTCGGGCCTCAGATCCAACATAACCTTCATTCGTCATCGACCCCCCTAAGCGCAAGGCCCAAGGTGACATCCCAACCCCACCGTTCCTCCGGAGCCCCATCGATCTCCCATAGATCCCAAGGATCCACCGTTTCAACCGGTATAAGCGTCATGGATGAAACCGCTTCCTTTATCTCATCCGCATAATTCAGCCCATATCCCCCAATGTATATCTTACCTACCCCAAGTCCCTTGAGCTGTGTGGTTACGAAGTTGGCGGAGGAGTATATCTCCCGGGCAAAGGACACGAATACATCCTCATCTGGACGTTCGTTGCCAAAACCATAAGAGACATTCCTGTATAGTATCCCACTATTCTTGTATGAAACCACTATGAAGGATGAATAAAAACCCGCCATGACATATAGATTACAGCGCTCACTCGGCGGCTCAGGCCCCTGCATGGCCCGAAAGGCAGCCATCACGCTTGGCTCCACCGCATCCACCATGAGGCCCACCTTGCCACAAACCTCGATGATGGATTCCACCGGTCTGGACCTGGAAACCGCGGCAACCGCATAAGAAACGTCACCCCCAGCATCCAGCGGGTGCTCTATGGTGGCAACATCAAAAACCGCCTCGCTGGCGGGGAAGGGGAAATGCTTATCAAAATCCATCTTAAAAAGCTCTCTCAGTCCCCTTCCATCCTCAATGCGCGGCAGCTGTATGACCTTCACCATCACATCCTTCGCCTGTATACCCAACACAGCGCTCCTAAACCACCGGGCTCCCACCTCCCTCTTGATCTTGAGCATACGGTTCTCCAACATGCCAGGATCCGCCCACACATCCCGCTGAGAAGGGGCCATCTCCAAGTCCACCTCCGCCATAGCCTTGACAGACAGCCCCCCTCGCTTAATATCCAAGGCCAGATATTGGATCTTGTCTCCCATGACAAAGAGCCCCGCCAGCCTCTTCTTCCTTCTAACCCAAAGGCCCAATCTCTTCACCCCTCCCGCCAGTGATCATCGTCTTCTCCAATAGAGCCTGTCGTACTTACCCACCTTGTCCTTGTCAGCCGGAACGTTAGGTGGCAGGGATATGGTTACAAGGCCGCTATCCCACGAAGCCTTGGCGTCGCTGCCGAAGGCTTTTTTAAGCGCGCTATCACTGATATCCGCAAACCTTTGGACCCCCATGTAGATCTTGTTCTTATATATGGTTATACCTGTTATCTTAAGGTTCTCCACCTCCCGGTACTTAAGTCCTCCCCATCCGCTCTTACCGGTTCTTAAATCCACCGCGTACAGCCGGCCGGTCCCGGCCACACAGGCACCGCTGGAAGGAGTAAAGGTGGCAAAAAGGGCATATCCGTTCTTTATGACCGGCGGGGTCGAAGGCCGCTCCCGGTTTGCACCAGACTGATCCAGGGGCATATACCAACCATCCGTAGATCCCGCGGTGGATTGATCGTAAGCGTTTACACCGTTAAGATCACCTGTCTTGGTTATACCACCGCTCTCCGCCCTGGCCAGGGGGAAGGAGAACATGACCGCCCTCGTGCCCGAGGGGTTGTCAAGCCCTCCGTCATCGCCAGTCACCCCCGCGATCCACAATGCCCCACCGCTCCTGCCTATCGCAAGGCCGTGGGATATGCCCATGCCCCCAGGTATAACCCCAGAAGGAACTATGCAAGACACCTGTCCCTTTGAGGCACTGGCCCTCCAAATCGAGGATGACAGATCCCCAAAGTAGAATAGATCGATCTCCCGACTCCCGTCGGAAGGAGCCAAGGCCTTGGGGGAGCCCACCACTGATTTCATGTCCGAGTGGGTAAACTTGTTCTTTATATCCCCAGTAAAAAGGGATGAGAGGTAAACCGCCCCCTGCTTGGACATCCCCGAAGGTCCAGGATAGCCATTGCCCATGAGCAAAACGTCTTCACCCAAGTAGGTCCCCACCACGGGGGTGGAAGTTGACAAGAGCAGCTCCCGATAATCTCTCTTCGTGCCATAAGCCTGGACGTGAGAAAGAACCTCCCTGCTCTTAGAACCCCATATCACCAATTTGGGGGAAGAGGAAAAACCAGGCATGGAGGAATCTCCCTTGAACTCAAAAACCTGGTTCTCCACCGCCCATAGGAAGCTGGGAGACCAAGGGGATGTTACGTCCATGGCATATAATCCACACCCCCCCCTTCCAAGAAGCCCGAGCAGCACATACTTACCCTCTCGGGTCCTCTCAACCACCAAAGGCCCATCCAAAAGGTACCTGGGAACTGAGTAATAGGACTGCATGGGATCGGTGGTCTGAAGCCAAGCCCCTTGGAACTGCTTAAGCCCAACCATGCGCCGTCCCTCCAAGACGTTGGGGGGGGCGAAGGCCCACCGCTCGGACCCGTTAGAAACGTCAAACGCATGCAACAACCCCAGGTTATCCTGGGCAAAAAGCGCTATATCCTTACCGCCGTTGGAGTTGTATATCGTAAGTTCCACCATGCCGGAGTGATATACGTCTCCCATCTTATATCTTTGCCCGGCCCTCTTGTAAAGATAGTTTTCATCCAGGTCCTCATCCCACTTTATCTTAAAACCGTTTGCGTCGTACGCAACGGTCCTGTCCCCCATGAGCCACCTAAGGAAAAGCTCAGCCTGGGTTGCAGCGCTGGCTCCGCTTGAAGAAAGGCCCATTTGAGATGCCAGCTGATCCAAGTAACTAAACGATCCGGAGTTAAGAACCCTCTTAAGCCCCTCGCCGTTAACCACCGCCAGCAAAGCCCTATCGGAATGCTCCCTCTTATTAAGCATCTCCGCGGCGCTCCACTTTCTCGTCTGGTTCCCGTCCTTATCAAAACCGTAGCAGACTATGTCTCCCTTCCACTGCATCGCCCTGCTGGAACTCGGCACTGAAAAAGAGGAAGAGTACACAAAGGTCTCTCCGTCCTTGCGTGGGCTCACCACCGGGGCTCCGCCGGAGCCGGCATTGCTGTTTATGCTGTCAAATATACGCCTGAAGGCATCCATAAGGGCTCCCACGTCGTTGGCGTAAAAAGGCGAGGCGGAGCCGTTCTCCAGGCCATCATCCCCAACATCCGCCATCTTCTCAAGGGTACGCTTAAGCTGTCTCCCCTTGTCGGACGTAGGATTGGGGTTTACAAAGGCCACAACAAAGACCTTCACCGGCTGAGACTTCCTATAAGATCCAGTGGCGGGATCAACACCCCACCCATAGTAAGATATGCGGGCATTATAAAGGGCCCTCACCGCTTCAACCGGGTCCGTGTTGTCCCTGTTCTGCCCCCCGGCGGTGAGTATTATGGCGTAGTTACCCTGACACCACTGTCTTATGTAGGTTGGCTCAGCAGAAGGACGCGAATCGTTAATATCATATACCCCACTCTTGCGGGCACAGAAGAAATCCCGAAGGGATCCCTCCAGTTTGCTGTAGTTAGCCCCCTCAGAGAACGCTATAGACTGGGTAAGCGGCCGTTTCCCATCGAAACGAAGCTCCTTGTTGGTGCTATCCTCCACCCCGTCAAACCACTGGGTAACCTTGTCCCTGGCCTGAGTGGCCACGTAAGCCCCCCCGGACAACTGATACATCTGGGAGGGTTGGACTATGAACATGGCCCTCTTGCTGGATTCGTTGGTGCTGATCAAGACACCTCGACTCAACCGAACACTCCTGCCATAATAGGTCATGCCGCTGCCGCCGGTGCCGGAAGAATTGGGATTGTCATAACCAAAACGGCCATTAGGCCAGCTGGCTTCCCTGTATGCAAAGCTACCGCTCTTGGTAACACCGCGATACCAGTCTGCCCACGGAAGGCCATTATCCCCCCAACTGGAATAATCCTGTTGGACATAAGTAGCAACCCCAACAACCGCATCCCTCACCACATCCGGGGAACGCAAAAGCCGCCACAGGACCAGCTTCATTTTAAAGGCCCTGCTGTCGTTCGGGACCAGGCCATTGGCCCTATTCCCACGCTTGTACCTTAGATAATCGTTATCCTGGGCGTAACAGTTTGGATCGTTCTCTATGTTGTTGGACGAGTCAAGATCCCTCCCCCAATACTGATACTGCTCCCCTGTGTACATCTTATACGGCTGGGAACCATCCCCATAGGTACACCAAGTCTCCGAGGATTCGTAGAAATAATACGGATCCCCAACCACCGGGTTGTGAGGGACCGGGGAGGGAAGAACATAATACGGCGAAGACCCGGCAGGCCCTGAGTAACAAGTTCCACTTGCAGGCACATCGTTGACGTCCCCACTGGTGGACCACAGCATGGACGCACTAGTATCTATCAGAAGGAACACGTTCGGGGGCACCCCCTCGCCTATTCCCTTAGGAGCCTCTTTAAAGAAAGGATTAAGAAGGACGTCATCAGCCCCCATGAGTCCACCTGCCCACACAACGCCCAAAAGGGCTAGAGCAGTAAAGATGATCCATGATTTGCGCAATGATTTGCCTACGATCATCCTCATCACTCCCTGCCTATTATGCCTTCCTCTACTGTCATGACCCTATCCTCCCCCAGGGCAAAACCAGACCTCTTAGCGGTACTCCTTATGACATAGGTAGGTGGCCTAAACTTCCCAGCATCTCCAACGGAACCCACACCACCAGAGGAACCCGGCATGGTAGGCTCCAGGGTAACATCAGCGGTCATAGCATATACCAGCACGCCAAGCCTCGGGGGGATCCCCGTCGTGTAGGACGGCACGTTTGGATAGTCAACCCTGTATATAAAGGTGGTCACTGTGGTGCCTTGCTGCTCAAAACGAAAAACACCTTGGTCCCCAGAGGCAACCGCAACCAAATTGCCGAAGGGCACGCTGATTCCCTTTATCGTCTTGGACGAGACAACACCAGACGCAGAAAGATCCGCCGCTAGGTCGTAATCCGGGAACGATTTATCGGTGGTGTTTGCCAAAAGCCACGCTTCTGCGGCGCTGATCCCTGACTGGGCAGATATATAGAGCTTTTTCTGCTGAACCACACTCTGAGTGGTAGAGAACAGGTTATTAGCCAAAAAGAAGGCGGTGGTCACAAGACCCAATCCAGCCACCATGATAACCAAGACCGTGGGCAACGCAAATCCGGACCTTCTCATCGGTTTCTCAGCCTCCAAGAGGTTCTGACGTGCATCAAATACCCCTTTTGGTCGTCGGAAGAAATAGAAGTTCCAAAAGAAGACGGCCAGGTGGACGGCAAACCCCTACCGGGGCCATCACCACGGCTTAAAACGTGCAAAGTGAGCACCCCCTGAGAGAGAAGGAACCGGATGTCCGCATACCCAACCCCCGTCCTAGGCTGAGGCGCCCCCAAGGACACGTCTTCCACGTACAGCTGACCGTCTTTCTGCTCTGCCACCAAAGCCCTGGGATAGAACACCTCATCAAATGGAACCACAAACACGTCCTCAGAGTGGGGATTTGAAAGAGACAAGGTCTTCCCGCTAACCGAGTCTATGCGAAGAGGAAGGTTGCCGGAGGGAAAAACAAGCCACCCCTTGAGGGTAGCGGGGGAAACGGCATAAAGGTCTGCCGGCAGTGGATCAGTCACTTCAATTTTAACAACTTCACCCGGCGGAACCGACGGCCGATCCACGGATATCACAGTTATGCCGCTTGGAACCCCATAAACCAACCGAAGCTTCCTCGAGGAGTCAACTACCTCCACCAAATCGTTCCACGAGCCAAGCGTCGAAACCCCCGGGAAGGCTTTTGAAGGTTTATCCGCGGAAACCCCAACCGCAGCGTTCAACACCCAGTCCTGAAGGACCGCCACCGCCTCCTCCGCTCTCATCCTTGCCCTGGACGAAAACTCTATCCTCTCGTAATGAGATATATAAAGCCAAAACATGGCAACCGAACCCACCAGAGCTATCGCCCCCACCAGGAGGGCCATCAGGACCTCCGCAAGGGAGAAAGCCCGGCTAGTTGACCTTAAGGGCCGGATCACTGGGCACCACCCTCTCAAACCTCAAAGACCGAGCACCGGAGGCAGAATCCCAACTAACCACCACCACCAGAACCCTATCGCCCGACACATCCTGAGACGAACAGGAGAGGCTGTAAGGATGAATACTGGAGGGGGGGAGACCCCCCCGCTCCAGCGCATCCAAAGCCTCTCCCGCGAGCCACAGGGCATTCTCCTGCTGAGAGGTTCGCATGGCCATGGCGTGGGACATCATTATGGAAGCCCCTAAGACCAGCAACACCACCGCCAGGATGACCAGCGATATGAGAGCCTCCACCAAGGAGAAACCCCGTCTCACGTCAACACCCCCAGGACTTAGCGAACCTGCATGTAAATCCAGTTCTCGTTGTTGTAAGCTGTGGTATTAACAGCGCTGTCGGTACCGCCAAAGAGGTTCTTGTCCTTGGTTGCCATATCCTTCAGCTTGGCCTTAACACCGTTACCATAGCTGGTCACGTTGCGGCCAATGTAGTAATCGTTGCTAGCAGCGAGCATCTTAAACTGGGAGGTATCCACGCCAGAGCTTCCCATGTAGGACTTAAGCCGACTGAGGTCCGTGGTCCAACTGCCGTTATCCGCATAGTACATCATGGCGGCGCTCTTAACGGTCCTCAGGTCGCTTACGATCCTAGTGGCCTCCGCCTTGTCAGTGCCGCTGCCCGCCACCAGCAACATAGCCCCCGCAAGTATACCGATGATGATGATGACGATCAGGAGCTCCACCAACGTAAAACCCTTCCGCCTCTTGCCCAACAACCTCATCCACATCTGCTTCATCTACATCTCCTCCTTTTTTTAAGCCCCTACATGAGGCTTTGGATGGCGCTTATTATGGGGAAGAATATGGACATGGCGACCACCGCCACCACTCCCCCGACGAACAGTATCAACATCGGCTCCAGCGCAGAGGTGAGGGCCTTGACCTTCTCCTCCAGCTCCATGTCGTACCAGTCCGCCACCTTCTCCAGCATCTCCTCCAGCTTGCCGGTCTCCTCCCCTATGGCCACCATGTGGCACACCATAGGGGGAAAGAGGGCCTCCCTCTTGGCCACTATGTTGAGCGGCACACCCTTTTCAGCTCCTTCCTTAAGCTTTTGGAAAGCTCCTCCTACAAAGTGGTTGTTAGCCACCCCCGCAGCCATGTCCAGGCACCTCAGAATCGGCACCCCAGAGGACACCAAAGTGCCAAGGGTTCTAAAGCTTCGGGCCATTATCCCCTTGTATATAACATCCCCTATCAGGGGAATCCGAAGCTTCACTCGATCCCACTTGGCCTTGAAGGCGGGGATCCGCTTCAACAACATCACCAAAACCGCTAAAACAGCCAAAATCAAAACTATGAGAAACCCATTGTCCCGGGCCCCAAGGGCGAAGGCAAACACCAACCGGGTCACCAGCGGAAGCTCTATCCCCATCTGCGTAAAGACCTGGGAAAACCGCGGAATAACCACGAACACCAATATCCCCATCACCATCACACAGATGGACAAGACCACCATGGGATAAACCAACGCAGAGGATATCTTCTTCCGCAACGCCTCCTGCTTCTCAAGCAACGTGGCCAATCGCTGGAGGCTGAGATCCAGGACGCCGCCCTCTTCCCCAGCCCTTATGAGAGAGATCACCAAAGGTGAGAAGGCCTTATCCGCGCTCATGGCGTCCGCTAACCCGCGCCCACCCATAACCCCCCTGGATACCGTCTCAAAGGCGGAGGAAAGCGCCCTGCTGTGCACCTGTTCCTTGATTATGTTAAGAGCCCCCGCTACGGTTATCCCGGCGGATATCATGGTGGAAAGCTGCCGGAAGGCCACCGCAAGGTCCTTGAGTTTAACCTTGGGCTGGAGAAACGAAAACCCTCCAAAAGGCCTGCTCCCCTCCTCCGGCACCTCTTTCAACTCCAGGGGCACCCAACCCCTCCCCTTCATGAGAGAGAGCGCAGCCTCCCTGGAGCCCGCCTCCAAGACCCCTGACTGAACCCCCTCGGCGCTCCTAGCTCGGTACTCGAACTTCAAGTCCTGTGCCCCCTGCCTAGTCCGGCTATGATTAGCCTTATTTTAACAACCCAGAAAACAAAAGTCAAGGAATCATTTTTTCATCGCATCAACACTGCCCCACCAAGCAGGTGCTCCACCTCCTTGGTGTCAAAGCAGTACTGCTCCACCGCCTCCCTGGATAGGATACCCTCCCGATAGAGCCTTACCAGGTCCTGATCCATGGAGTGCATACCAATGGAGCTTCCGGTCTGCATCATGCTCTTGATCTGAGATGTCTTGCCCTCCCTTATGCAGTTCCTCACGCCCGGTGTAGCCCAAAGAAGCTCGGTGGCCACCACTCTGCCCCCTCCGTCCAAGGGTATGAGCTGCTGGGAACATATGCCTATTAGTATGTTGGCCAACTGCAGCCTCACCTGCTGCTGCTGATAAGGAGGGAAGACGTCCACAATTCGATCCACCGTCTGGGCCGCGTCAGGGGTGTGCAAGGTGGCAAGCACCAGGTGCCCCGTCTCCGCCGCGGTTATGGCCGCCGAGATAGTCTCCAGGTCCCGCATCTCTCCGATCATTATCACATCCGGGTCCTGACGCAGAACACGACGCAACGCCTCGGAGAAGGACATGGTATCGTCCCCAACCTCCCGCTGATGTATCATCGCCCTCTCAGATCTAAAGACATACTCTATGGGGTCCTCCACCGTAACTATGTGACAAGACCTGTTCATGTTTATCTGCTGGATCAACGCCGCCAACGTGGTGCTCTTACCAGACCCGGTGGGCCCCGTAACCAGGAAAAGACCCCGCATCTTCTCCGCCACCTGCACCATCTCCCTCGGGAGCTTTAGCTGCTCCATGGTCCTTATGTCCGTGGAGATCGAACGGATGGCTATGGCAGGGTTCCCCTTCTCAAAGAAACAGTTCACACGAAACCGGGGCATTGTATCCAACGATACCATGGTGAAGCTGAAGTCCAACTCCCTCTTCTGAATGAACTCCTCATGCCTGCCGGGGGGCAAAAGATCCCCCAGATATTCCATTACGTCGTTGGGAGTAAGGTCCGGCAGGTCAAAGGGGATCAACGTCCCATCCACCCTCAACATGGGGGGGGTGGAGGAACTTATGTGAAGGTCACTGGCCTTCCTCTTTACCATTTCATACAGAAGAACCTTCAATGACGGAACCGACATGCTACACCTCCAAAGAAGATCAAAGTTTACTGCATGGTTTCGGACATCATCTCTTCAACACTAGTTATACCATCTAAGACCTTTTTAATTCCAGCCTTTCTTAAAGTTGTCATGCCCTTTGATATGGCTAACTTTCGGATCTCATAGACTGGAGCTCCCTCCGCAATGGCCCGCTTTATCTCCTCATCCACCAAGAGTATCTCGAAAAGGGCGGTACGCCCCTTGTAGCCGGTGTTCCTGCAATCATCACACCCCACCGGGGCGAAAACCCTGGTGCCGGGGGGCAGGTCAAGGGATCTCGCCACCGCATCGGGCAGTTGCATCTCCTTCTTGCAGGAGCTGCACAGCCTCCTGGCGAGCCTTTGAGCCACCACACCAACCACTGCGGAGGAGACCATAAAAGGCTGTATCCCCATGTCTAAAAGCCTGGCCACGGCGCTAGGAGCATCGTTGGTGTGCAGGGTTGATAGAACCAGGTGCCCAGTCAAAGCAGCCCTTATGGCCAGCTGAGCGGTCTCCTGGTCTCTGATCTCTCCTATCATTATCTTGTCAGGGTCCTGCCGGAGTATTGATCGCAGGGTCTCGCTAAACGTAAGCCCCGCCTTCTCGTTCACCTGAACCTGGGTAATACCAGGCATTGTATATTCCACCGGGTCCTCCACGGTGATTATGTTGACGTCCGGGGTGTTCATGACCTCAAGAAGGGAATAAAGGGTGGTAGACTTACCGCTTCCCGTGGGGCCCGTAACAAGTATGATACCGTAGGGGAGGGAGGCCATATCTTCCAGGAGGGCCCTCTCATCGGGGCTGAACCCTAACCTTTCCAAGCCAACCATTGCCTTGTCCTGGTCCAAAAGACGCATGACTATCTTCTCTCCGAATATGGACGGCAAGGAGGAGACACGAAGGTCAACCCTCTTGTTCCCCACCTTCAAGAGGATTCTTCCGTCCTGAGGCCTGCGGCGCTCCGATATGTCCATGCCGCTCATGATCTTTATCCTGGAGCAAACCGCGGGATGCAGGTTCTTGGGATACTCAAGGGAATCGAACAAAGCTCCGTCTATCCTGTACCTAACCCTGGCACCCCTTTCAAAGACCTCTATGTGAATGTCGGAAGTGCCCTCCTTGACAGCCTCCTCCATTATGGAGTTGACCAGCTTCACAACCGGCGCATCATCCACCCCAACGTCAACCAGGTTCAAAGACGAGTCCGCCGGCTTATCCTCCATAACCTCTACCATGGCTTCCTCCAACGTGGTGTGAACCCGGTAAAACTGCTCAAATGCCCGCCTTATCTCGGACACCATAGCTATGCTGAGCTCTATCTCCCGGCCCGTAACCATCTTGAGCTCATCTAGGGCCACGACATTGAGGGGATCCGCAGTGGCCACAAGAAGCTTGCCATTGTCCAACAAGCTCAAGGGCACAACCTCTAAGCGCCTTGCCATGCTCTCGGGGACAACCTTCAATACCTCAGGGGTGGGCTTGTACCTAGCAAGAGATACCAAGGGGACCTTCAGCTGCCGGCTCAGGGCCTCCGCCAAATGCTTCTCCGAGACCCAGCCTATTTTTAACTAATATTTCACCAAGCCGCATGGAGCTTACCTTCTGCTCCTTAAGGGCTGCGTTCAAAGTGCTCTCGGTCAAAACGCCGGCCTGTATCAAGATGTCTCCCAGCCGCATGTGCTTGGTATCCGCCATTCAGCACCCCTCCAGAAGATATAAGAAACCATGATACTAATTGCAGCTTATTATACCACTAACCCCACCGCTTATATATAGGGTGTTATATTATACATCCACGCGCTGCACACCTTAAAATTAAAATTTATTCTCGTAACATAATTCCTTGTCAACACGCCACAAGCCCCACTTTGAGTTAAAAAGCCAATAAGATTATTCCCTTCTATTGAGTCTAGCTGGCATTAGCGGTGCTATGTTTTTATAAATAGAAGGAGTATGGTGGTGTTGCTGTGACGTGCTGTTGGTCATGTTGATCATGGTAGGCCCAGCCAGGGGTTGTCGAATAAGGGAAGTCAGGCCTGTTGAACAATCTAAGTTAGCTGGATGTGCTGGTGCGGATTTTTAGATCTACATGACCTCGCCTCTTGTCCTTTCGGTGAGAGGGGTTTTGTGATGGCCTTGGGGTTTGTTCTGCGGGCATTTGTATATAAGGGGGCATTGGTATGTTCTTGGGCGGGGAAAAAAACCACGGCCTTCCTGTTTGTCAGGAAGGCCGTTTTAAGAAAGGACCGGCGGCGACCTACTCTCCCACGGGTACCCCCCGCAGTACCATCGGCGCTGGAGGTCTTAACTGCCGGGTTCGGCATGGAACCGGGTGTTTCCCCTCCGCTATGGCCACCGGAAATCTTGTGCAACCCTTTGGGTTACATGAGGAAGATGGGGTTAAGGCCTCGGCATATTAGTACCGGTCAGCTCAACGGCTCACACCGCTTACACCTCCGGCCTATCAATCCTGTCATCTTCAGGATGCCTTACCTGGTTTCCCAGTGGGGGATCTCATCTCGGGGCCGGTTTCCCGCTTAGATGCCTTCAGCGGTTATCCGATCCGAACATGGCTACCCGGCTTATGCGGCTGGCGCCACAACCGGTACACCAGCGGTTCGTCCACTCCGGTCCTCTCGTACTAGGAGCAGATCCCCTCAAATCCCCTACGCCCGTGGTGGATAGGGACCGAACTGTCTCACGACGTTCTAAACCCAGCTCACGTACCGCTTTAATGGGCGAACAGACCAACCCTTGGGACCTTCTCCAGCCCCAGGATGCGACGAGCCGACATCGAGGTGCCAAACCTCCCCGTCGATGGGAACTCTCGGGGGAGATCAGCCTGTTATCCCCGGGGTAGCTTTTATCCGATGAGCGATGGCCCTTCCACTCGGTACCACCGGATCACTAGGACCGACTTTCGTCTCTGCTCGAACTGTCGCTCTCACAGTTAAGCCACCTTATACCCTTGCGCTCAACTCGCGATTTCCATTCGCGATGAGGTGACCTTCGCGCGCCTCCGTTACTCTTTAGGAGGCGACCGCCCCAGTCAAACTGCCCACCTGACAGTGTCCCGCTTAGCGGTTCAGCTCTAGCGGTTAGAATCCCGGCAACCTAAGGGTGGTATCCCAACGACGGCTCCATCACACCTGGCGGCATGACTTCAAAGCCTCCCACCTATCCTGTACAGAGATTGCCAAAATCCAATATCAGGCTACAGTAAAGCTCCACGGGGTCTTTCCGTCCCACCACGGGTAACTGGCGTCTTTACCAGTACCACAATTTCGCCGGGTCCCTCGTCGAGACAGCGCTCAGATCGTTACACCATTCGTGCAGGTCGGAACTTACCCGACAAGGAATTTCGCTACCTTAGGACCGTTATAGTTACGGCCGCCGTTTACTGGGGCTTCGGTTCAAAGCTTCGCCTTGCGGCTAACCTCTCCCCTTAACCTTCCAGCACCGGGCAGGTGTCAGACCCTATACCTCGGCTTACGCCTTCAGCAGAGTCCTGTGTTTTAATTAAACAGTCGCCTGAGCCTGGTTTCTGCGACCCCAGTCAGCTCCGTCAGCTTATAACTTCACCAACCAGGGCACCCCTTCTCCCGAAGTTACGGGGTCAACTTGCAGAGTTCCTTAACGAGGGTTCTCCCGTTCACCTTTGCCTTCTCAGCTTGCCCACCTGTGTCGGTTTGCAGTACGGGCACCAAGAGCACTCCCTAGAGGCTTTTCTCGGCAGCATGGCTTCAATGCCTTCCCGCGTATAAACGCAGTCCCCATCAGATCTCAGAGTTACGACAGAACGGATTTGCCTATCCTGTCCCCCTACCTCCTTAGACCGGGACTTCCATCACCCGGCGCACCTAGCCTCCTGCGTCACCCCATCGGTAATAACGCGCCCTCAGTGGGGCCGGATTGTCTACCGGCTGTCCATCGCCTACGCCTTTCGGCCTCGGCTTAGGTCCCGCCTAACCCTGGGCGGACTGACCTTCCCCAGGAATCCTTGGGCTTCCGGCGGGCAGGGTTTACACCTGCCTAACGCTACTCATGCCGTCATTCTCACTTCCGTACAGTCCACCGCGCTTCACAGAACGACTTCACCCCGTACAGAACGCTCCCCTACCCATGTACAGCCTTGCTGCACATGCATCGGCTTCGGTGCCGCGCTTAGCCCCCCACATTTTCGGCGCAGGGGCGCTCGACCAGTGAGCTGTTACGCACTCTTTCAAGGATGGCTGCTTCTAAGCCAACCTCCTGGCTGTCTCAGCTCCCCCACATCCTTGTAACACTTAGCGCGGGCTTCGGGACCTTAGCCGGATGTCTGGGCTCTTTCCCTCTCGACCACGGATCTTCTCACCCGTAGTCTCACTCCCAACTACATGTAACGGTATTCGGAGTTTGGTTGAGCTCGGTAGACCCATCGGCCCCCTCACCCATCCAGTAGCTCTACCCCCGTTACACCTTTCGTCGAGGCTGCACCTCAATGCATTTCGGGGAGAACCAGCTATCACCGTACTCGATTAGCTTTTCACTCCTATCCACACCTCATCCAAGCCTTTTTCAACAGGCCCTGGTTCGGTCCTCCATCCGGTGTTACCCGGACTTCAACCTGGACATGGATAGATCGTACGGCTTCGGGTCTATGGCATGCGACTTACGCCCTATTCAGACTCGGTTTCCCTGCGGCTCCAGTCCTCTAAAGACCTTAACCTCGCCACACACCATAACTCGACGGCTCATTTTCCAAGAGGCACACCGTCACCACTAACGTGGCTCCGATTGCTTGTAAGCACGCGGTTTCAGGTCTATTTCACTCCCCGCCAGGGGTGCTTTTCACCTTTCCCTCTCGGTACTGCTCCACTATCGGTCGCCAGATGTATTTAGCCTTAGACCGTGGTCGGCCCTGATTCAGACGGAATTCCACGTGCTCCGCCCTACTCGGGATCGCGTCTAGCCAGAGTACACCCTTTCGCGTACGGGGCTATCACCCTCTGCGGCCCGCTTTCCCAACACGGTTCCGCTAAAGTGTACCTTTCTCACTGACCGGGCAAGATGCGGCTCGCCCCCAACACGTCCCACTACCCACAGTACGCAACGCCCGCACGCTTACACGCACCGTGTTTAGGCTGCTCCCCTTTCGCTCACCACTACTCAGGGAATCTCTTCGATTTCTCCTACCTTCGGCTACTGAGATGTTTCACTTCGCCGAGTGCCCGCCTCTCTCAGAGGCGCCGGGACTGCTCCCGGCAGGTTGCCCCATTCGGATACCCACGGATCAATGGCCGCTTGCGCCTCCCCGTGGCTTTTCGCAGCTTGCCGCGTCCTTCCTCGGCATCTGGCGCCTAGGCATCCCCCGCGTGCCCTTACTACCTTAACCCCATCTTCCTCATATAACCCCAAAAAGGGCCTTTGTCATTGTCCAAGGCATAAAAATGGTGGAGATGAGCGGATTCGAACCGCCGACTTCCTGCGTGCAAGGCAGGCGCTCTCCCACTGAGCTACATCCCCAACTAAAACTGGTGGGCCGAGGAAGATTCGAACTTCCGACCTCACGGTTATCAGCCGTGTGCTCTAACCACCTGAGCTATCGGCCCACTGACGGCGCAACGGACAGCAACGACGCACTGATGCTTCTCCTTAGAAAGGAGGTGATCCAGCCGCACCTTCCGGTACGGCTACCTTGTTACGACTTCACCCCCCTCACCAAGCATACCTTAGGCGCCTCCTCCCCTCGCGGGTTAGGCCGGCGACTTCGGGTACACCCAACTCGGGTGGTGTGACGGGCGGTGTGTACAAGGCCCGGGAACGTATTCACCGCGGCTTGGCTGATCCGCGATTACTAGCGATTCCGGCTTCATGCAGTCGAGTTGCAGACTGCAATCCGAACTGGGACCGGCTTTCTGGGATCCGCTCCACCTCGCAGCTTCGCTTCCCTCTGTGCCGGCCATTGTAGCACGTGTGTCGCCCTGGGCATAAAGGCCATGATGACTTGACGTCGTCCCCACCTTCCTCCGCCTTGTCGACGGCAGTCTCGCCAGAGTCCTCGGCTCTCCCGTTAGTAACTGGCAATAGGGGTTGCGCTCGTTGCGGGACTTAACCCAACATCTCACGACACGAGCTGACGACAGCCATGCAGCACCTGTGTACGCTCCTCGAGTCTCCCCAAGGTCGTTCGACTTTCATCTCCCTACCACGTACATGTCAAACCCAGGTAAGGTCCTTCGGTTTGCATCGAATTAAACCACGTGCTCCACCGCTTGTGCGGGCCCCCGTCAATTCCTTTGAGTTTCAGCCTTGCGGCCGTACTCCCCAGGCGGGATGCTTATCGCGTTAACTCCGGCACGGAAGCCATACGACCCCCACACCTAGCATCCATCGTTTACAGCTGGGACTACCGGGGTATCTAATCCCGTTCGCTCCCCCAGCTTTCGCGCTTGAGCGTCAGTCGCGGTCCAGGAAGCCGCCTTCGCCACTGGTGTTCCTCCCGATATCTACGCATTTCACCGCTACACCGGGAATTCCACTTCCCTCTCCCGCACTCCAGCCAAACAGTATCGACCGCAATCCGCAGGTTGAGCCCGCATCTTTCACAGCCGACTTATCCAGCCGCCTACGCGCTCTTTACGCCCAGTAATTCCGGACAACGCTCGCCCCCTACGTATTACCGCGGCTGCTGGCACGTAGTTTGCCGGGGCTTCCTCGTAAGGTACCGTCACTTCCTTCTTCCCTTACAACAGAGGTTTACATCCCGAAGGACTTCTTCCCTCACGCGGCGTCGCTGGGTCAGGCTTCCGCCCATTGCCCAATATTCCCCACTGCTGCCTCCCGTAGGAGTCTGGACCGTATCTCAGTTCCAGTGTGGCCGTACACCCTCTCAGGCCGGCTACCCGTCATCGCCTTGGTAGGCCATTACCCCACCAACTAGCTGATAGGCCGCGAGCCCATCCCGCACCGGATCTCTCCTTTAACGCTCTCGCGCCTATGGGGTATTAGCTGCCGTTTCCAACAGTTGTCCCCCTGTGCAGGCCAGGTTCTCACGTGTTACTCACCCGTCCGCCACTAACCAATAGGATCCAGCGAACTTTCACCCATCGGCCCGTTCGACTTGCATGTGTTAAGCACGCCGCCAGCGTTCGTCCTGAGCCAGGATCAAACTCTCCTAGCAATTCATTAACTCAAAGGCGTCTTGCTATCCATCGCGCCGTATTCAGTTGGCATGGTGCCGGTCGCCATCGGCGACAGGGGGTAGTTTATCACGACTTCCCAGATCGCACAACCCCCCCAGGCAAAAATTTTTCTACCCCCAAGGTGCTATAATCACCCATACCTATAAAGACCTTTTTGCTATCGATAAGGAGGCGCCATGAAGATATCCCTTACCGCAAAAAGACAAGGAGGCGTAGTGAAGTTCCTCCTGTCAACGCTTCTCCTGTTGGCCCTTTTGGGGGCCGCGGCTGCCTCAGTGGGGCTGACGTTCTTCCTTCGAGAGGTCTCCTCTCAACTGCCAACCACCGAGGAAATCCTATCCAAGCAACCTAGCCAGGCCAGCACCATCCTAGACAGAAACGGCAGGGTCATAGCCAAACTCTACGAGGAGGACAGGACCATCGTCCCCCTGGATAGGGTTTCCCCTTGGTTCATCAAGGCCGTGCTCGCCGCGGAGGACAGCGAGTTTTACGAGCACCAGGGGCTGAGTCTGTCCGGCATAGTCCGGGCAGTCCTGGTGGACCTCCTGCATAAAAAGGCAAGGCAGGGGGGAAGCACCATAACCCAGCAGCTCGCCAGAAACATGTTCCTCTCCCACGAGAAAAAACTCTCCAGAAAGATAAAGGAAGCGGTCCTGTCCCTGCGGCTAGAAAGGGTTTACACGAAAGACCAGATCCTTGAGATGTACGTAAACACAATTTACATGGGGCATGGCACATACGGGATCGGCTCCGCCGCCCAGGTATACTTCGGCAAGTCCCCATCAGATCTCACCCTATCGGAAGCGTCAGCGCTGGCGGGACTCATCGCCGCTCCGGAGTACTACTCCCCACTTAAAAACCCATCCGCCTCCAAGGTGCGCCAAAGGTACGTTTTAAACCGCATGCTGGAGCTCGGATGGATAACCGCAGAACAACACAAGGCCGCAGAGTCCACCCCCCTACGTCTCATAGGGCGCAGGTCACCAGCTAAGTTCCAGCAGGAAGCCCCTTACTTCGTCTCCTACATCCTATTCAAAAACCTGCTCCCCACCTACGGAACCGGGACCATATACAGGGGGGGACTCACCATCCAAACCACCCTGGATCTGGACATACAGCGGTTGGCTGAGAAGGCCTTCGCCCATTTGAAGACCGAGGGGGCCTTGGTGGCCCTAAACCCCGACACCGGCGAAATACTCGCCATGGTGGGGGGGCATAACTTCGATAAGAGCAAGTTCAACAGGGCGGTACAGGCCTTCAGACAGCCGGGATCCGCTTTCAAACCAATAGTCTACGCCACCGCCATGGAGGCGGGCTACAGACCCGTGGATCACCTGCTGGATCGCCCCCCTCTCCTTCCCTAACGGATGGGCTCCTAAAAACTATGACGGAGGCTACGACGGCGAGGTCTCCATAATCGACGCACTGACGAGGTCCCTTAACACCCCAGCGGTAAGGCTTGCCCAGGTGGTGGGAATAAAGGCCATAAAGGACACCGCAAGGGCAATGGGCATAACATCCCCCTACCTGCCCGATGACCTATCCATCGCCCTTGGATCAACCAGCGTCACCCCCCTTGAGATGGCCTCCGCTTTCTCTTGCTTTGCCAACGGCGGCTACCGGATAACCCCCTTCGCCATAAAGGAGATACGAACTCCCTCCGGAGAGGTGCTGGAGAAAAACGGGCCACAGCTGGAAAGGGCTATATCCCCGGAATCGGCACTGGAGATGAGAACTCTGCTGGAACAGGTAGTTCTGTGGGGCACTGGAAAGTCCGCGTCAGTAGCAGGCTATCAGGTGTTCGGGAAAACAGGCACCACCAACGATTGGGGAGACGCGTGGTTCGTAGGAGGAGTCCCAGGCCTCGTAGCAGTGGTCTACGCCGGCAACGATAACCACAAATCCCTCGGTCCCAAGGCCACCGGCGGTAAGATCGCAGCCCCAATATGGAGGGAATTCGTTCAAGGGGTCGTTAAGGTTAGAAAACTGCCCCAAAGATTTCAAATTCCCTCGGACGTTAACGTGGAATTCATTAAACTGTGCAGAAAAACGGGGTTCCTGGCCACCCCCTCCTGCCCATCCTCTTACCTGGCCGTCAAATCCGGACAAGCACCAACCGCCCTATGCCCCATGCATGGTGCCAGCCTAAGCGCTGCCAACGCTGACCCCAATGCACCTCAACTGCTCCTGTCCCCCATGGACGACGATTACACCGTCTCCAAATACTCCATGAGGTACGGCGGATCGTCCCCTGCCGCATCAAACCCCTCTAACAGCACGCCTAACCCGGTTGCCGTTCCAACAAAGACCCAAAAGCCCCAGGGAACAGCTGCGCCAGCTCCAAACCCGTCATTCAACCCCTACAAGGCGGACCCAAGTCCATCCAGCGAAGTGGAGAAGAAATATGAAAACCTGCTAAAAAAGTACAACATCAGCGATTAATTCCAAAAAATCAGGAGGAGGGGGATCCCCCCTCCTCCTATTACGCTACAGCAACACTCCATACATCCCATTAAAACATGAACCTCAAATAGCATCCAGTCTAATACCCCATGGGTTGGGCACCGCTATACGCTGAAAACACAAAAGGGACATAACGATCGGTCATGCCGGATATGTGATCCACTATCCTCTGGGCATCCCAATCCTCCTTGCTCCTCTCGAAATGCTCGAAGAGAGACGATATGAGATGATCCACCTTAGGCTCCTCCTCCATTACCCGCTTGGACCTATAGAGCCTCTCGTTCAAGAACACCCTTAACTCTTCCATTACCGATATCATCGTGCCGCTGAACGCTATACGATCTCCGCTTTGACTTTGACATATAACATCCTCCACCATGGCCCCTATGCGCTGGGAAGCCTTCATCCCCAACCGAGCCACTCTAGCCGGCAACTCCTCAGGCCTTACGAAACCAGCCCTTATGGCGTCATCAAGGTCGTGGTTAAGGTAAGCTATGGAATCGGAAACCCTGACCACCCAGGCCTCCAGGGTTGAAGGGGCATCCAGGTCAAAACCCTTGGAAACATCCACCTGTCCCTTGGAGTGTTGAAGTATCCCCATCCGAACCTCCCAAGTGAGGTTCAATCCCCTTCCGTCCCTCTCCAGGCGGTCCACCACCCTGAGGCTCTGAGATGCATGATGAAATCCCCCTAAGCCTCTCTCCAAACTAAGCCTGCTCAAGACCCGCTCACCCATGTGTCCAAACGGAGTATGCCCTAGATCATGCCCCAAAGCTATGGCCTCCGTGAGATCCTCGTTCAAGAAAAGAGCCCTGGATATGGTCCTCGCCACCTGGGCTACCTCCAGGGTGTGCGTAAGACGGGTCCTTATGTGATCTCCCTCGGGCAGCAAAAGGACCTGGGTCTTGTGCTTTAACCGTCTAAAAGCCTTAGAGTGGATTATCCTGTCCCTATCCCTCTGAAAACATGTGCGGAAAGCACAGGGCTCCTCCTCAACCTCCCTGCCCTTGGATTGGGACGCAAGACACGCCTTCGGAGAGAGGGTCTCCTCCTCCCGGCGCTCCAAAATCCTCCTGACCTCCAAAAAACTCCCCCCCATACAAACGGGGCGGAAGGCCAAGACCATCCGCCCCGTTTAATACTCCCGTTTGCCACCAAACCCCAAAACCCGACAATGAACCTCAACAGGCTTAAAAGCGGGGGACACACCCCGCTACGTCGGGAGAGGTTAGTCTATAAGCCCCATGGCCGCATGGGCCGCAGCCAACCTGGCCACCGGCACGCGGAACGGAGAACAGCTAACATACTTCAGACCCAGACGGTGGCAGAAAGCAATGCTCTTGGGGTTCCCACCGTGCTCACCGCATATGCCTATCTGAATGTCCTCCCTCTGGGCCCGCCCCTCTGACACCGCTATCTCTAGAAGACGGCCGACACCGGAACGATCCAGGACGTGGAAGGGGTTATCACCTAAGATGTGCATCCTCACGTACTCCGCAAGGAACTTGCCCTCCGCATCATCCCTGGAATAGCCAAAGGTGGTCTGGGTGAGGTCGTTGGTCCCGAAGCTGAAGAATTCCGCCTCCTTGGCCAAATCCCCTGCTATAAGGGCCGCCCTCGGAACCTCTATCATGGTACCTACCATGTAGGGGATCTTCCGCCCCAGCTCTGCCTCAAAACGCTGAGCCATCCGATCAACCATCTCCCTAAGGCGACGCATCTCTTCATAGGTACCAACCAGGGGCATCATTATGTCCGGATATACCTCCACCCCCTGCCGCATAAGCTCCACTACCGCCTCAAATATGGCCTCCACCTGCATCTCATATATCTCGGGGTATATTATCCCCAAACGGCAACCCCTGAAGCCCAACATGGGGTTCGCCTCCTTAAGGCTCTCGGCCCTCTGGATAAGCACCCTAATCTTGCAAGCCTCGGGGGAATCTCCCTTGCCCTGGGCGATCAACTCCTCAAGACGCTCTGTCATCTCCGGGACCTTAGGCAGGAACTCATGAAGCGGAGGATCCAGGAGACGTACCGTAACCGGCAACCCCTCCATGGCCTTGAATATCCCTACGAAATCCTCCTTCTGCATCACCTTAAGCTTGCCAAGGGCCTCTAAACGCTCGTCCCGATCGGTTGACGCCACCATCTCCTGCATCACCGGCAAGCGGTCCGCCTGCATGAACATGTGCTCGGTCCTACAAAGCCCTATGCCCTTAGCCCCAAACCCCCTGGCCCTTTCCGCATCCTCCGGAGTATCCGCGTTGGCCCAGACCTCCAACTTGGACACCCGATCCGCAAAGGACAACAACTCCCGGAAGTCCTCGGTGAAACTTGGCTGTACCAAGGGCAGCGCTCCATAGGCCACCAATCCCCTTGACCCATCTATGGTTATGACCTCGTGGCGGCGTATCTCCTTGCCCCCAACTCGCATAACCCCTTTGGCCAAATCTATGTCCAGAGCCTCACAACCAGAGACACAGGGCTTGCCAAGACCTCGAGCCACCACCGCCGCGTGGCTGGTCATGCCACCATGGCTAGTGAGTATACCCCTTGCAGCGAAAAGACCATGTATATCGTCCGGCGTGGTCTCCGGCCTCACCAGTATCACATCTTCTCCGTTCTTCCCCATCCGCTCCGCCTCATCGGCGTCAAAGACCACCTTGCCAACCGCTGCCCCTGGGGACGCCGGAAGCCCCTTGGCCAAGACATCGAACTTAAGCGACGGATCCAGCTGGGGATGCAGGAGCTGCTCCACCTGGTCAGGGGTAACCCGTTTTACAGCCTCCTCCTGGGATATGAGGCCCTCCCTCACCATGTCAACCGCGACCTTAACCGCCGCCTTAGCGGTCCTCTTACCGTTGCGAGTCTGAAGAAGATAAAGCTTACCTCGCTCCACCGTGAACTCTATGTCCTGCATGTCCCGGTAGTGCCTCTCCAGAAGGTCCGTAAGCCTCACCAGCTCGGAATAAACCTCCGGCATGGCATCCTTAAGATCCGATATGGGACGGGGAGTCCTTATACCAGCCACCACGTCCTCCCCCTGGGCGTTCACCAAAAACTCACCGTAGAGCCGCTTTTCCCCCGTAGATGGATCCCTGGTGAAGCATACCCCGGTACCACAATCTTCCCCGAGGTTGCCGTAGACCATGGACACCACACAAACCGCGGTACCAAGGTCATCGGGGATCTTGTGTATGTTCCTGTACGTCACCGCCCTTGGAGTGTTCCAGCTCTTAAATACCGCCTCCACCGCACTCCGAAGCTGATCCCAGGGATCCGTGGGGAACGAAATCCCCTTGGACTCCACAAGCCTCAAGTACTGCCCCACCAGCTTCTTAAGGGAATCCGCGGTCAGCTGATGATCGTAAGAACAGCCCTGCTCCCCCTTTGCCCTGGAGAGGAGGAACTCGAACTCACCTATCTCAAGGCCTAACACCACATCCGAGAACATCTGAATGAAACGCCTGTAACTATCCCAGGCAAACCTCTCATCCCCAGAGGCCTCCGCCAAGGCTTTCACGGTGGTCTCGTTGAGCCCAAGGTTCAATATCGTGTCCATCATGCCAGGCATCGAAACGGGGGCTCCGGAGCGGACGGACACCAGCAGGGGATTTCGCTCACCCCCAAAAACCTTGCCGGTCCTCTCCTCAAGCCGAGCCACCGCATCGGACACCTGGGGCCACACGGAGTCCATAAGACCACGGGGATCCACCCAGTAGGCCTTACAGGCCTCGGTGGTTATTATGAACCCCGGAGGAACCGGCAAACCTATGTTCCACATCTGAGCCAGGTTCGCCCCCTTGCCACCCAACAAACCCTTCATCTCTGCGCTTCCATGCTCGTACTCGTAAACCCACTTTTCCCCAGACATAAGGTTACCCCCCTAGCTTCTCTGGCACTCTTTAGGCTCTTCCAGCGCAACCTTTAAGGGCTACTTTCCTATGTAATCCAGGATCTCCTGGGCAGTCTCCTCTATGGCCCGATTGGTAACGTCGAACACCCTGCAACCTATGCGCCTCATTATGGACTTGGCGAAACTAAGCTCCTCCTCTACCCGCTCCCACTGGGCATAGGATGACACGTCCGCATCAAGCCCTAAAACCTTAAGCCGTTCACGCCTTATCTGTATCAGCTTCTCCGGTGCTATTACCAACCCCACGACCCGCTCTGCGGGGATCTTGAAGAGCTCCGCCGGGGGCTCCGCTTCCGGCACAAGAGGCACGTTAGCTGTTGCCACCCCCTTGTGGGCAAGGTACATGGACAGGGGGGTCTTGCTGGTCCTGGATACGCCCACCACCACCAGCTCCGCCTGGTCCAACATCTCAGGAGACCTACCATCGTCACAGCGGATCGCGAACTCTATGGCCTTAACCCTGCGGAAGTACTCCTCATCCATACGCCTGAGCAACCCAGGGGTCTCCAATGGTTGCCTGTTGAGCCGCCGGCCCAGTATCTCAAGGATGGGGCCAAGTATGTCAACCACCTCATTACCCTGCTCCTGGGCTTTCTTTACGAACCATCTGCGAAGGCTGTGGTCCACGAGGGTGCACACCAAAACCGCATTCCTATCCTTTGCGGCCTTGAGGACCTCCAACCCTCTCTCCTCATCGCTCACGTAACGGAAACGCACCAAGTTAACCGCATCCGGCCCAAACTGGCTAACCGCCGCCCTGGCAACGTGCTCGGCAGTCTCCCCAGTGAAGTCAGAAACCACGTAAAGCTCCACGAGATCGGGGCTCATCATCGCACCTCGCCTTTAAGCTTTGTGAAATCCCCAATTAGGTCGAACAACCCCTGGGCCTCCCTTAGTATACCAAGCCTGCGGGCCCTTACCGATAGATCCTGATCCATCACCATAACACCATCGAAGAAACGGCTAATCGGCCCCTCCAGACGGTGCAGAAGACGGGCCATCTCATGCCAGTCAAAGGAGCTCAAAGCCCCCTCCACCAGAGGCCTAACCATCTTAAGCTCCTCCAGCAGCTCCAGCTCTACGCCCTCCGCGCCGCTGAGATCCTCTCCGATGACCTCGTCCTTAGCCTTCACCAGGATGTTCCGAACCCTTATGGCAGCGGTGACCAGGTTTGAGAACCAATCCTCCTCTTTAAGACCATCTAAAACCTCTATCAGCTTTAGGGCTTGCAGAGGCCTCCTTCCAATACAATCCACCGCGAGGCCCACAAGACCGTGGCTAAAATCCCGCTCCTTAAGCTGAACCACAAGCCGCTGCCGGAAGAAATCAAAAGCCCGATCCAACACCTTCTCATCAGAACCGAGTATCTCCGCAGCCTTGCGGAACAAGAGGTCCATAGACACGTCCAAGTTAAGACCCCAGATTATCTCGTTTATGCACCGGGAGGCACGCCTTAGACCGTGAGGATCCTGGGAAGCGGTGGGCTCCAGCCCCACGTGGTGAATGGCCACTATGGTGTAAGCCCTTTCTGCCAAGCCTATGATCGCCCCAACCACACCCTTGGGAAGCTGATCTCCCGCGAATCTAGGCAGGTACTGCTCGTATAGGGCCAAAGCCACCTCAGGATGTTCCCCGCCGCAACGGGCATACTCCCTACCCATGACCCCCTGCAACTCCGGGAACTCATAGACCATGCTGGTCACAAGGTCCGCCTTGGATAGGAAAGCGGCCCTATCCACTAAATTCCGCTTATCCCCAAGGCCGAGATGATCCGTAAGCCAAAGGGCCAGCTCCCTGATGGACTCCACCTTCTGGTACAAAGATCCCAGCTTCTCTTGGTAGACCACCGCCTTAAGATCCTCCACCCGGCTGGCAAGCCCTTTCTTCCGGTCCTCCTCCCAGAAAAACGCCGCGTCTGAAAGACGAGCCCTTAGGACCCTTTCGTTACCGTCCCTAACGTTCTGCATCACCGTAGCCTGGTTATTGCTTATACCCACAAAGAAGTTCACCAATTTGCCATCCCGGTCACGAACCGGGAAGTAGCGCTGGTGTTTCTTCATCGTGGTGGTGAGGACCTCTTCTGGTATGTCCAGATAGGACTGGTCAAAGGTACCGTAAAAAGGCACGGGGTACTCCACCAGGTTTACGTTCTCCTCCACCAGATCTTTATCCAGTTCCACCCTGGCCCCCATCTCCTTCTCCAAGGCCGCCACGGCGGACAACATCTTCTCCCGCCTCTTCTCCGGATGAGCTATGACGAACTCACTGTAAAGCAGTTTAAGGTAATCACCGGCGCTGGGGATCTCTATGCTCCTCTTCCCCAAAAACCTATGCCCGCGGCTCACCCTGTCGCTCCTTACATTGCCAACAGAAACCGGAATTACATCGCTGCCCCAAAGGGCAACAAGCCACCGGATAGGCCTGGCAAATCTGACCGAGGGGTCGCTCCAATACATGTTCTTTGGGAAGATCAAACGCTTAAGCAAGCGCTGCAGCATCTCAGGCAGAAGATCGAACGTCTTGCGACCCTCCCTGCGGACCACCGCAAAGGCGTAAGCCGCACCACGGACCTCCCGCATCTGCAGGGACTCAACGCCCACACCGCGGCTCTTAGCAAACCCCAATGCCACCTTGGTGGGGTAACCATTAGAATCGAACGCCTGACTCCAAAGAGGTCCTCTCACCTCCTCCTCAACGTCATCCTGCCTCTCGTTCAAAGACCTCACGTAAAGGGTAAGCCTCCTGGGGGTGCCATAGGACTCTATGCCACCGTACTTCAACCCCGCACCTTCAAGCTCTTCTCTGGCCAGTCTCTTAATCTCCTCAAGGCCAAAGGATAGGAAGGATGCGGGTATCTCCTCGGTACCTATCTCAAAGAGAAGATCTCTAACCGACATCATCCTCACTCACCTCCCCCAAAAGATGCGTCAAAAGCCTTGAACTTGCCCATCAGGGGATATCCCATGGCCTTCCTCTGCTCCCAGTAAGCCCGGCAACAAGCTCCCGCCAAGGCCCTGACCCTGGCTATGTAACCGGTCCGCTCGGTAACGCTTATGGCACTCCTGGCATCAAGCAAGTTGAAAGTGTGAGAGCACTTGAGAACGTAATCATAGGCTGGAAGGACTAGACCTGCATCTAGCACCCTCCTGGCCTCCCTCTCATAATGGGACAAAAAGCTCAAACAGCATGTTCGGGTCAGAAACATCAAAGTTATAGGTAGAATGCTCTACCTCCCCCTGATGATGAATATCCCCGTACTTGACATCCCCAACCCACTGGAGGTCGTAAACGCTGTCCACCTTCTGGACGAACATGGCAATGCGCTCCAAACCATAGGTTATCTCCGCTGGAACCGCCTCCATGTCAATACCACCCACCTGTTGGAAGTAGGTGAACTGAGTAACCTCCATGCCGTCAAGCCAAACCTCCCATCCAAGGCCCCACGCACCTATGGTTGGGGATTCCCAATCATCCTCCACGAACCTTATGTCGTGCTCAGATGGGTCTATCCCAAGGGCCCTAAGGCTGTCTAGGTATATGTCCTGGATGTCATCAGGAGCGGGTTGGACTATCACTTGATACTGATAATAGTGCTGGAGACGGTTAGGGTTCTCACCATACCTTCCGTCAGTAGGACGCCTAGAAGGCTCCACGTAAGCCACCCTCCAGGGCTCCGGCCCCAACACCCTTAAGGTGGTAGCGGGATTCATAGTGCCAGCCCCAACCTCTATATCGTAAGGCTGCTGAATGACACATCCCTGGTCTGCCCAGAAACGCTCAAGCCGCATCACTATCTCCTGAAAGTTCAAACCCCTTCCCTCCCCAAAATTATGTTCGCTTCAAATAAAAGCCCCTTCATCCACCGGATTATTCGCTTCCAAACATAAAGCCGATCGCCCGTCAAAGGAGCCCTAAAATGCCCAATACCCCATTCCACAAAATCGTCGTGCCCCAAGTACAAGGTCCTAAGCAGCTCCCCCATAACTTCCGGCTCCCAAGCAGCATTAGAACCGCAGCACACGACCCCTTCTTCCCCAAGCCCCCAGCGAGAGGTCACTTGGGAACCACACCTACAGCACCTTAAAAGATCCGGCATTAAACCCTCCTGCCTTAACCATCGGCCCAAAAACCTGGCAACAGCAACAACGGGCAAAACACCCGCCACAAGCCCACTGTAAAAGGACCACAAGAGCCTCAGCAGGTCATCTCGCTGTATCGTACAAGGCAGAAAGGCAAGAAGCTCGCAGACCTCCATAAAGCACTTAAGCGCATCTGGCCGGCCGGATAGATCCAAGTAACTGGCCCTTACCACCGCATCCTTAAGCATAATGGACCTCTGCCCTCGATGGAAGGAGAACTCCCCCCATGACATGACCTCCGAAGCTCCCCCAAGGGTTGACCTGCCTCCCAGGGGAACCGTGGCCCAAAGGGCGCCGTAACCCCTAAGAAAGAATAGAGCCCGGCGGCTCCTTTCCCTCTCCTCCTTCCTAAGGACCACTCCCGAGGCCGTGAAAGGACCTCGGGGGGGCGAGGTCGCAATTAAGATGAAGCGGAAGGGACAGTTTCATGACTCACCACAACACCCGTATCACTGACCGTATCCCAAATTTCTCAACATGGATGGGTTCTTTCGCCAGCCGGGCCTCACCTTTACCCACAGATCCAGAGCCACCGGATAACCAAAAAACCTCTTCAGCTCCTCCTCCGCCGCAATCCTTATGGATCGAATCATCCTGCCCCCAGAACCTATCAGAATCCCCTTCTGCCCCTCTTTTTCCACCACTATGGATGCCCTTATCTCAAGGGTCTTCCTATCCGGATACTCTTCGGGGCTCTTAAAGGACTCCACAACCACCGCCACACAGTGGGGGACCTCCTCCTCTACCGCGAGGAACACTTTCTCCCTTATTATCTCCTCCGCCAGGAAGCGCTCCGTCCTGTCTATCAAGAACTCCTCAGGGAACAAGGGCGGCGACTCCGGCAGCCAGCCAACCATCGTATCCTTTAAAACATCGAGGTTGGTCCCTTGAACGGCCGATACCGGTACTACCGCGTCAAACCCATATCGGTCCTGGAATAGGGCCACCACGTCCCAAAAATCGTCCTTGCGCTTAAGCAGGTCAACCTTGTTTACACAAAGAGCAGCGGGACGGCCAGCCTCGCATATCCACTCAAGCACCCGCTCGTCCATGGCGGAAACCCTGTCACAAGTGGCATCCACCACAAAACAAATACCACACACCTCTTCTAATGCGGCCCTAATCTGAGAGATCATGAACCTCCCAAGGTCGTGTCTAGGCTCGTGAACACCCGGGGTGTCCACTAAGACTATCTGGTAACCCTCACCATTCACTATCCCCCTTATGGCGTGCCTGGTGGTTTGAACCTTTGGAGAAACCGCCATTACCTTCTCTCCCACCAGGGCGTTTATCAATGAGGACTTACCAACGTTAGGCCTCCCTAATAAGGCCACACAACCTGCCCTGTAGGGATCTTGAGTCATCGGCTCCCTCCCCCGATCTCACTAGACTCCTCCAGATCAAAACCGTATGGGAGCAGTTCCCTGGCAAGCACCTCCACCCGACGCCCCCCCCACTGGAAAAGCACCAACATCTCCGGGTTATGCTCCATCAGAACCTGACGACAGGCTCCACAGGGGGAGCAGTTGACCTCCTCTGGGCCTCTAACCGCTATGGCCACTGGATTGGAACCACCTGCAGCCACCATCGAACAGATGGCGGAGCGCTCGGCACACTGGGTGAGCCCGTAGCTACCGTTCTCAACGTTACACCCAAGGAACACCTTCCGGTCCACACACATCAATGCAGCTCCAACGGAAAACCCAGAATACCTGCTGTAAGCCCTCTCCCTTGCCTTAAGCGCCAGCTCCCAAAGACTGTCCAGTTCCTCCACTGTAAGATCCACCATCGGCTACTCCTCCAATCCTAGGCCTTCCCGGTTCCTGAACCTAACCTCAAGAATCCTGTAGTTCTTCACCCTGGTTACCTCTATAACCCAAGGGCCATATTCAATGGACTGGCCTTCCTCCGGGAAACCACCGAACAGAAACAGGACCAACCCCCCTACGGTGTCCACATCCTCCGCCTCAAAGGTGTAATCCAAGGCGTCGGAAAGATCCTCCAGGTGCACGTGTCCCTGGACCAAGAAACCATCTCCATCGGCCTGTATGGGGGGAACCTCCTCGTCGTACTCATCCTGTATCTCCCCCACTATCTCCTCTATCAGATCCTCCAAAGTCACCAACCCTGCGGTGCCCCCATACTCGTCAACCACTATGGCCATGTGAACCCTAGCCTTCTTCATCCTGTCGAACAGCTCCGCCACCTTCATGGTCTCCGGGACGAAGAGACTGTCCCTCTTGCACTCAACCACGGGTCTGTCCACATCTCCAACCGTTAGGTTTCGAAGCAGGTCCTTAACATACAGGATCCCCACGATGTGGTCCATGTCTCCATCGTAGATGGGCATCCTCGAATGGCCGCTCTCCATAAATATGCCTATGGCGTCCCTCACGGAGCTGGAGGATGCCACCGCGGTCACATCCGTGCGGGGAACCATTATCTCGGAAACCCTGGTCTCCTCGAAGGATATTATCCCATGGATCATCTTCCTCTCATCCTCCTCGAGGACCCCGCTAGCACTGCCCTCCTTGACTATGTGGTCTATCTCTTCCCGGGTGATCAGCGTGGAGGTATCAAGCCTAACCCCAAATATGCGGC
Source organism: Thermanaerovibrio velox DSM 12556 (assembly GCF_000237825.1). NCBI lineage: Bacteria > Thermotogati > Synergistota > Synergistia > Synergistales > Synergistaceae > Thermanaerovibrio > Thermanaerovibrio velox. The sequence goes on along the minus strand of NZ_CM001377.1, from coordinate 769,892 downwards.
CCACTAGGGAGACCAACATCTCCGCCAGTGAGACCACAGGCCACAGGATAACGCTTAAAACCCTTATAAGGGGCAGCAGGGAAACAACAAAGCCATCAGGTCTAGCTATCGCAGAGGCCTTCGGCAGGATCTCGCAAAAGAAAACTATGACCGCGGTCATCAGGAAAACGGAAATCCATATGCCCTTGCCCCCTACCAAGGTCACCGCCACCGCAGACGCAATGGCGCTGGAGGCTATGTTTACCAGGTTGTTCCCCAAGAGGGTAACCATTAAGGCCCTCTGCCTGTTGGAAGATAGCCAGGAGATAAGACCCCTTCTAGCCGGGCTAACCTCCTCCAATGTGGCCAGCCTGGCCCTAGATACCGCGGTCATCGCGGTCTCCATGGCACTAAAAACGAAAGACATCAAAAGAAGAAATAAAAGATACAGAAGTTTACTGCCTACCTCTTCACTCACGGAGCTTCCCTTCCTTTGAATATCATGAAGATACTAAAAAACACTGCCGGAATGGCCCCATTATAACGTAAGCCCCACAAGCTCATCCTGAAGGCGCCACATGATCTCCCTTGCTTCATCCTCCAGGTGATCGTAGCCCAAAAGGTGTAGAAAACCATGATGAATTACCAACAACAACCCCTTCTCAAAGCTGCCGTCCAAACTCTCCACCGCCCCAGGACATATCACCACGTCTCCAAGCGGCAAAACCTCCCACTCAGGGAGAACAACCCCCCCCTCCTCCTCCCATAGGGGAAAGGACAGCACATCGGTGACCGAATCAACTCCCCTGTATTTTAAATTAAACTCTGTCATTTGTTCATCATCAACAAAAGTAACCCCCACCTGGACCTTGGATACCGCCGAAGGGAGCTCAAAACGGGCTCTAAAGAACCCTTCCCATGCGGAACAAATCGCTGCCTCCCTACCGGACAGCTCCACCGGCAAATTGCCCTGTATCTCCATGGCAACCTCAACGGCCAACCGAATCATCCTCCCTCTTTAAGGCCCTGAATGGGACGCACTTGCCTCGTGTGTCTCATTGATCTGAGCGCCCCGACAAAAGAATCCCTTATTATACGAATCTCCCGCATGGTGAAGTCCACGTTGTCAAGCTGCTTCGAATCCATCTTGGACTTTATGACCTCGTCAACGAGGCCCTCCACCTCCGAAGGGTCCTCCAATCGATGTTCCATGGCCTTGGCGGCAGCTTCTACCGAATCCGCCAACATCACCAGCGCGGTCTCCCTGCTGCGAGGAGCAGGCCCGGGATAGGAGAACTGATCAATGGGCACATCCTCCCCCATGGCCCTTGCCTTCCTGTAAAAGTAAGCCAGACAGGTGGTACCGTGGTGTTCGGAGATGAAATCCTTCACAAAATCCGGCAATCCGTATTCATCCGCCAATTCAAGACCATCCCGCACATGGGACAATATCACCAGCGCAGACAGGGAGGGCGATAAACTGTCGTGAACGTTCTCTCCCCCACCCTGGTTCTCTATGAAGAACTTGGGCCTCCTCAACTTGCCTATGTCGTGATAATAGGCCCCAGCCCTTACCATAAGGCCATCCATCCCCAACAACTCAGCCGCTCCGCCAGCCATGGCACCAACAGCCAGGGAATGGTGGTACGTCCCAGGAGCCTCCAGCTGAAGACGCCTTAGAAGCGGATTGGATGGGTGACTCAGCTCCATGATCATAAGAGGAGACAACACCCCAAAGAGCCTCTCCCAAAGGGGAAGCAAAGCCAAAACAACGCTTGGCCAAAGCAGGCACAAAGCCCCATATTGTAACAGCACAGCAGAATCCAACGGGAAACCAAAACCCCACCTGACAAATATGGACATCAGGGATATGAGCACGAAATAATAGGTCAGACGATAAAGCAAGGAAAGCCTAGAGGAAATCCCCCTGAGGAGTGAATACCCCAAACCAGCGGAAAGCACCGCTTGGAGCGTCTGTATCGCCGCCATGGGAGGAAAGTATATGAAGCATATTATAGCCCCCACTATCCCCCATCCAACCGAAATGCCAAAGGCAACGACAGGGGCAAGGACTAAAAACAACCAAGAGGCCACCGCCGCCGGGAACATAACGTCTAAAAGCAAAGAAGACATCCCAAGCTGCAGCCCCCAACACAGGAAGATAACGGTCACGGCAAAACCCCAATGAGAGGGCTCCAACGAATAAGATCTTCTGCCGCTGTCTGCCCTAGAGAAGAGAGACCAGGACATGTTGCTCCAGAACGCAACTGCGAAGAAAGCCCACAAAAACCGCTTCCAAGGAAATTCCCTGTCCCTATATCCCTCCGCAGCCAGAAGCCTAGCTATATCCTCCGTAACCATCTGCCCCTCGTAGACGATCACGTCCCTAGCCCTTCCCTTGGTCTGGGAAGACACCAAAAGCTCCCATAGGATCTGAAAAACCACGTTCTTCTGGGCTTGGGGAATGGAAAGGTTATCCAACGCCTTCCATATCTCATCGTCAACCCCAAGAACCCCGCCGCCGGTTCTACCCAAACCGCCTTCCCTCAAAACAAGCTCCCCAGTGGCTATAGCAGCGGATATAAGCCTATCCCTTGTGACAGGATCAAAGGACGAGATCAACCCCACCAGCTTCTGAGAAAGAACCTGATTCGGATCAATCTTGAGCGCGTTCAATGAGCTCAAAAAACCCTCTGATGGGCTTTCTGCCTTTACGGACCAAAGCCGCATCCTGTAGGTCCTTGGGGAAGGCTCGCCTATTCTAAAACCCGTGGGGAGCTCTACCAACCACCAGTTAGCTACAACCCCCAATATGGACAGGAAAACCGTGAGGACGACAAAACCACATCTCCTCCTGTCAAGGTTCCAGTTATAAACAACCCTGACTCCCCTACTCATAAGTGGCTTACCGTTAGATGTCCCTTGCCCTAGCCTCGTAGTCCTCATAAGCCCTCACTATCTTCTGCACTATCGGATGCCTTACCACATCAGAGGCAGAGAGCCTCACGAAAGAAATTCCAGATATGCCACCAAGTATTGCCTCAACACCTAAAAGCCCCGAGTCCTTGCCCTGAGGAAGGTCTACCTGGGTAACATCTCCGGTAACCACAGCCTTGGAACCAATACCCATACGGGTAAGGAACATCTTCATCTGCTCTGGAGTGGTGTTCTGAGCCTCATCCAGTATAATGAAGCTCTCGTTCAAGGTTCGACCGCGCATGTAAGCCAGAGGGACTATCTCTATAACCTTGCGGTCCAACAGCCGCATAAACTTATCGGGGCTTAGAAGGTCAAAGAAAGCGTCATACAGCGGCCTTAGATACGGCTCAACCTTCTCCATGATGTCCCCCGGGAGGAAACCCAGCCGCTCCCCCGCCTCCACCACGGGACGCACCAAAACTATCCTGCTTATTTCGCCCCCCTTTAAGAAGGGACAGGGCAAACGCCGCAGCTAGATAGGTCTTCCCCGTTCCAGCAGGCCCTATCGCAAAGGTGACCTCGCTTTCCATAAGGGCCTTCACATAATCGATCTGTCCGCTAGTATGAGGCCGAACCTGCCGCCCCTTGGCGGTCTGATAAACCACCGGGGAATCATCCCAGCGGTCCAACAGGGTCGACTTGCCACCCCGCTTTATCTCATCCATAGCCTCCCTTAGAACATGAAGCTCTATGGGAAGCCTCCGGTCATCCATCTCCCCAAGACGGGACAGCAGGTCCGCAACGCCACGGACCTGCGATTCATCCCCGCCTTTTAACACTATGAGATCCCCTCGACCTAGAACTTCAAGGTCAAACTCCCTCTCTATCTCCCTGATAACCTGGTCCTGTCCAGGAAAGGGTCTGACCCTCAGACTTAAAGACCTGCTCCCGGATCCCAATTCCATGGATAACCTATACCATCCCTAGCCTTCTCTCTTTACCGCAGCCACATCCGGGAAGGAACGCTTTATAACCTGCTCAACCTGAACCCTAAGCGTCTCCTGCGCAAAAGGACACGTCCCGCAAGCACCGGTAAGAGACACCCTAACCACCTTGGAGGCCTCATCGAAACCCAGAAACTCTATGTCACCCCCGTGAGACTGAAGGGCCGGCCTTATCTCCTGGTCGATCAGCTTCTTAATTCCCTCTTCCATCAACATCACTACCCCTCTCAATTTAATTTATCAACCACATGCCCCGCAAACCCAACCTGTCCACAGGACCAAGCACTGAAACGCCTTAGTTTCCAATCTCCTCAGACGCCTTAGCACTATCCCAAAGGGCATCCAACTCATCAAGGGAAAGATCACCAAGTCCCTTCCCCTCCGAGGCCGCACGGCCCTCCATGGCCCTAAAACGCCTGATGAATTTGTCGCAGGTGCCCCTTATGGCCTCCTCCGGATCCACTCCCAATCGACGAGAAAGGTTAACCACCGCAAAAAGCAAGTCCCCTATCTCCCCCGCCAGCATCTTGGGATCCCCCAGGACAACGGCCTCCCTAACCTCTCCAAGTTCCTCCTGGATCTTTGAGAAAACCGGTTCCTGATCACCAGCGGGCCAGTCAAACCCCACCTTTGCAGCCCTCTCCTGAATCCTAAGGGCCCTTAAAAGACCAGGCAGAGCGCTCGGTATCCCCGCCATGGCGGAGTGATCCTTATCCTCCCGCCTACGCTTCAAAGACTTTATGGCCTCCCAGTTCCGGCTCACCTCCTCAGCGGAAGAAACCTCGGTCCCCCCGAAGACGTGAGGATGCCTCTCCACCAGTTTTGCTAAAAGCGAATCAATCACATCCCCAAGGTGAAAGCGCCCTTCCTCCCTGGCTATCTGAGAGATGAACACCACCTGAAGGAGCAGGTCCCCTGCCTCCTCCTTTATCCCCTCCAGATCCCCTGAGTCAATCGCCTCTACCAGCTCAAAGGCCTCCTCTATTATATACCGCTTTAAAGAATCTATGGTCTGAGCCTTGTCCCAGGGACAACCCTCAGGGGACCTGAGCTTCTCCATAAGGGCCACCAGCTGATCAGCCCTACCCCCAATAGTGGGTTCCAACTTATCATCACCTCCAAATTAAACCATCGGGACACAAATTGACGCCCCACCAGAAAGCTAGGGAAACTATCCATCACAGACGGCAAGCGAGGATGCCAATTCCACCAACCCCCTGGCCCCCGCTAACCCTGGAGGCCCTTCAATAGAACTACCCCGAATCAACCAGTCAGGAGGAAGCTTAGCCGAACCGAAAGCGCTAAGGGATTTCAAGCTCACCCTCAACGCGGATCGCCCAAACAATATCGAGGAAGCAATCCCCTTAAGGCGAACCCGGCACAATGCAGCCAGCAGCATCATCTCCAACTCCGGCGGGATGGGGCCAAACCTATCCTCAAGCTCCTCCTTAAGATCATCCACTTCCCGCTCATCAAGCAGCCCGAAGAGCCTTCTGTACAACCTTACCCTAACGGCAGGGTCCTCCAAATACCATCCAGGAAGCGTGGGAGAATCCTCCCACTCCACCTGGGGCATCTCCGTATCCTCACCCTTCAGGCGGGACATTTCCTCCTCCAGCATCCGGAAGTAAAGCTCAGGAGAAAGGCTTGAGACATGCCCATGTTGAGAAGCCCCTATTAACTCCCCACCACCCCTCATGGAGAGGTCCACCATGGACAGATGAAACCCGGATCCAAGCTGATCCATCGATCCTATGGCCTCCAGCCTCTTTAGGGAATCCCCCCTCGCAAGCCCCTCCGGGTAGAGAAAAAGGGCAAAGGCCTGATCGCTTCGGCGACCAACCCTGCCCCTGAGCTGGTAAAGCTGGGCCAATCCAAGGCGGTGAGCCTCATCGACTATTATGGTGTTGGCCCCAGGGAGGTCAAGCCCGCTCTCTATTATCGTGGTGCACAACAAAATATCCACCGACCCATCCATGAACGCCATCATCGCGTCCTCAAGCTCCCGGTCCTTCATCTTCCCATGGGCCATCTGAATCCTGAGATCCGGGAAAAGGGTCCGAAGGCGCAGATAGGTCTTGTGCATTGACTGTATCCTGTTATGAACGAAGAAGACCTGCCCACCTCGGCTAACCTCCCGCATAACCGATCCCTTTACCAACGCATCCTGCCATGGGGAAACCACGGTTATAACGGGCCTCCTGTCCACCGGAGGGGTTGAAAGCACCGATATGTCTCGATAACCGCTCAACGCAAGCTGCAAGGTCCTCGGTATCGGGGTAGCGGAAAGCATGAGGACGTCCGCTCGAGGGGAAAGATGTCTCCACCGTTCCTTCTGCATCACCCCAAAACGATGCTCCTCATCCACCACCAGAAGCCCAAGGTTCTTGCAAGACACATCGTCCATCAGTACCCTATGGGTGCCTATCAGTATATCCACCTTCCCCTTGGCAAAGTCCTTCCTTATCGCTTCCTGCTGTGAACTGGGGATAAAACGATAAAGCGCCTCCACCCTTATGGGGAAAGCAGCTAACCGCTCAGAGAAGGTCTTATGATGTTGGGCGGCAAGGAGAGTGGTGGGGGTTATTATCAAGACCTGATAACCGGACATGGCAGCCTTAAAGGCCGCACGTAGGGCAAGCTCGGTCTTCCCAAAGCCCACGTCTCCTACTAGAACCCTATCCATCGGGATAGGACGTTCCATGTCGGCACATATCTCCTCCCAACACCGTATCTGGTCACGGGTCTCCCTGTGGGGAAAGGTGGACCTTAGCGCTTCCATCTCATCACGAAGCGGTTCAAAGGCTATGCCTCTCTGCATCTGTCGCCTAGCCTGGGCCTCCAGCAGCTTTGACGCCGCCTCCTTCGCCTTTTGACGGGCTTCTTCTAAGCTCCTCTTCCACCTGCCCTTCCGCAGAGAATCCAACTCCACCGGATGATCCGGCGGGGATTCAAGCCTGTGCAGTTTGGATATACGGTACGTGGGCACCAAAAGACGGCTTCCACCGGCAAATTCCAAAGCCAAGTAGTCCTGAGAAACCCCTCTCTGCACGAGGCTCTCAACCCCCTGATACCGACATACCCCATAATCCTCATGGACCATGAGATCCCCAGGGGACATCCAGTCCAACAGCTCCAAAGGTGGGACCACAGGCATGAGACCATGCCTTGTCCCACCTGGACCCGCCACATCAGACTCGGATAGGTATAGGATCCCCCTTCGGCTGTCAAAAGCCCCAGCCGAAATAGGCTTTGAAACCGTCTGGAACCCCGCACGATGAGCCCACTCAACGTAACCCTCGGTCACCCCAAAGAAGATGGTCCTGCAACCTCTATCCCTAAGCTCCCTCCCGTAAGACTCCGCATCCCGCAGCCTTCCGGCAAAAACAGGCACTTGAACCCAACCGGTATGTGACGCCATGGAGGAGGTAGAGAAGGTAGCACGAAGGACGCTTGATGCCCTAGAAAGAACCGCTTCCCACGATGTCCCCTCTGGAAGACGCGGAAATGAGCGCCTAAAATCGCCCCACAACCACGATGAAACATCACACTGAGTATTGCATTCCTTGGGTTCGAAAACCACCAAATCAAAGTCAACTTGAAGGGAAGAGAGATCACTAGCCCCCAGACCCTTGAGGGTTGGGACATGAAGCCCCTCCAACCTTCCAACGGTTCGTTGAGTGGAAGTATCAAATAGCCGAATCTCCGCAACCCGGTCATCATCGAAGACCACCCTTACCGCCCCTTCACCGGGGGGGAAGACATCCACCAGCCCTCCTCGCAGGGCCCACTGTCCAGGAGCCCAAACCACCGGGACCCTTTCGTAGCCCTGGGAGGACAGCCAGGATATCAAATCGCTGCGAACCTCTTCCCCAACGGCGATCCAAAGGTTTTGAAACTCCGAAAGGAACGGCAAGACCACGCCGGAAGAGGAGGCTACCATGATGCCGCCCTGATCAACCCAACGCAACACAGCCCTTCCCCTATGCAAGAGAAGGGCTTCCATCCCACACCCGTCATGCCCGCTCAACGGCAGATCCGGCAAAGCCAAGGGATCATGAGTGCCAACAGCTCGAAGATCCGCCAACAAAGTCCCGGCCTCGGCAGAGCCGGGCAAGACTACCAGTCTTCGCCGCAGCGGGGTTTCACAAACCAAATCCTCCAGCCAAAGGGCCCTAGCCACCCCTCTTGGCACGCGAAAAAGCCCATGCACTTCCATGGCTCTAGCAAAAATAAATCATGGAGAACCGATCATCCAAGATGGCAGAAATCCTTGGAGTTTACCCGACACATGGCCTTCTCAACTCCCAATTTAATCCAAAGCCCTATGGCATCTTCTGCACAACGGGCCACAAAAGGCCAAGACCCTATCTCCTTCTCGGACAGGCAGGACAACACCCATTTGGCCAGGTCCATACCGGGGACCTCAGGAGAACCCACCCCGATCCTCAAACGAGGAACCTCGCAGGTCCCCAGGGAAGCTATCACAGAGGCCATCCCCTTCTGGCCCCCGGCGCTCCCCCTATCCCTCATCCGGAGCCTACCAAAAGGAAGGGCAACATCGTCGTATATCACCATTATCATCTCAGGGGGCACCTTAAAGTACCTAGCCGCCTCCGCCACCGCAAGGCCGCTCAGGTTCATGTAGGTGGTAGGCTTCATGAGACAACACGCCTCCCCCTCAACGCAGGCAGGGTCCCAGAACAGGGATTTAAACCTATCCTTCGGGGACCCTGCCCCCCAAGCCCGAGCTAGGTGATCAACCACAAGCCACCCCGCATTGTGCCTGGTCCAAACATATTGAGGGCCTGGGTTGCCCAGGCCCACGATCAACCTCATGATCCGCCGCTAAACCCCTACTCTCCGCCCTTCTTGGCCTTACCCTTGGCCATGACTTCAACCTCACGGGGTTCACCCTCAGCAGCCTCGGACTCCTCCTCTGGAGAGGAAACCGCCACCACCACCGTGTCCTGCGGCAAGACCCAGTGAACCTTAGGACCGAACTCAAGGTCCGAGATACGAACTTCCTTGCCCATCTCCAAGGACCTCACATCTATATCCACCCGCTCCGGGATATCCTCGGGGAACACCTCCGCCACCAGCTCGTAGTGGTACTGCTCAAGGATTCCCCCCTGCTTAACCCCAGCACACACATCTTTGCCATGGAGATGCACCGGGATCTGCACCCTAACCTTGTGATCCTTGACCATCTGGAGGAAGTCCAGATGCACCAGGTCCCGGGAGAGGGGATGACGCTGGATCTCCTTTATTAGCGCCATCTCCTGGTTCCCGCCGATCGCCAGCTCGATCACCGTAGTCTCCCAACTCTCACTGGCACACACCGGCTGAACCTCTTTGGCACTAACGTACCCCGCCTTACCACCCTCATAGGAAGGACCGTAGACGACCGCCGGGATCATCCCCTTGCTACGAAGCTTCCTGCAGGCCCCCTTACCAAGCCCCTCCCTATCGTGAAACTGCACTTTTACCCTTTCCCTCATATCCTTCATCCTCCTCTGACGCAGATCCCCGGGGCCCAATCAGGACAAACACATCAGCCCCGCGGCCACTACGAACTTTTTTAAGTTTTTAGGACGCCTCAGCGCGATGGGCGCTGATGAAAAAGTATGCTCACAGAGTGATCCGAATGTATACGCCTTATGGCCTCCGCAAAAAGCGGCGCTATCGACAGGGTAGTTATTTTATCACACAACTTGTCCTGGCTCATGGGTATGGTGTCGGTGAGCACCAGTTCCTCTATGACGGAGGACCGCACCCTGTCAACCGCGGGACCGGACAGAACCCCATGGGTAGCACAGGCCAAGACCCTCCTGGCCCCCTTGTCCATAAGGGCGCTGGCTGCGTTCACCAACGTCCCAGCGGTGTCAACTATGTCGTCAACCAGTATGGCCACCTTGCCCTTGACGTCCCCGATTATCTCCATGACCTCGCAGAAGTTGGCCACCTCATGGGACCTGCGCTTGTCCACTATGGCCAGGTCCGCGTTAAGATGCCCCGCAAAGTTACGGGCCCTCACCACACCACCGATATCCGGGGATACAACCACTACCTCTCCGGATTCTATGTCATCCTTCAAGGTCCTTTTGAAATAGGAGGCCAGAAGGGGTATCCCGGTGAGATGGTCAACCGGTATATCGAAGAAACCCTGTATCTGACCGGCATGAAGGTCCGCAGCTATCATCCTGTCGGTACCTGCTACGCTGAGCAGGTTGGCCACGAGCTTTGCGGTGATGGGCTCCCTGGAGCGAGTTTTCCTGTCCTGCCTGGCGTAACCAAAATAAGGGGTCACCACGTTTATCCTGTAAGCAGACGCCCTGGCAAGGGCATCTACCATCACCAACAACTCCATAAGGTTCTCGTTGACCGGGTTACAGGTGGGCTGCACCACGTAAACGTCCGCCCCCCTCCACGCTCTCCTCAATGGAAACCCCTATTTCACCATCGGAGAACCTGAAGAGCTTACAAGCCGCAAGGGGCACCCCCAGATTCATGCATATGCTCTCCGCAAACTGGGGATGCGAGCTGCCGGACAAAACCTTTATCTCCTTGAGCCCCGCCGTCATCACACAACACCCTTCCTCAATCTTTTTTATGCCTCCGCCGGCTCCATCCCTCCACGTTCCTCTGCCTTGCCCTGGCAACCCCCAGAGAACCAGCAGGCACGTCCTGGGTTATCACGGAACCAGCAGCAGTCGTAGCCCCATCCCCCACGCTGACCGGCGCAACCAACATGGTATCGCTGCCAATGAAACAGTTGTCCCCTATGATCGTAGGGTTCTTTGATACCCCGTCGTAGTTGCAAGTTATGGCGCCAGCCCCTATATTGGTATCCCTGCCTATTGAAGCATCCCCAACATAGGACAGGTGAGGCACCTTGCTGCCCTCACCAATCCGGCTCTTCTTTATCTCAACAAAACGGCCCGCCAGGGAACCGTCTTCCATAATAACCCCATCCCTAAGAAAAGCAAACGGCCCCACCTGCACCCCATCGCCTAGCTTTGAAGACTCCATCCTCACGTTGCCCAAGACCCGGCATCGGCTCCCCATCTCCACGTGGTTAAGCCATGACATGGCCCCTATACGACAGGAGTCTCCTATGCGAGACCTTCCTATGACCGTAACCCCCTGCTCTATCCAGACGTCATGGCCGATCTCAACCCGGGGGCCTATCCACACGGAGTTGAGGTCCAAACACTTAAGCCCCAACGACAACCAACGAGTGAGTACCCTAAGCCTCAACAGCTCAGACAGCTGAGCGTACTGCAAGGGATCGTTTATACCCCGAAGCTCATCCTCACAAACGGACAAGACCCCGATGGATCCCATCTGAGATAACAGCGAAACCGCATCCGGGAGGTAGTACTCCCCTTGGGCATTTCTATTATCCAGCCTCTCCAACACCCCATCCAGGGCCTCCACATCGAACACATATACCCCGCCGTTACAAAGCCTCACCGCTTTCTCCTCCGGAGAGGCATCCTTCTCCTCCACGATGCGGACCGCCCCTCCAGAGCGTATCACCCTTCCATATCCAGAAGGGTCCCCCGCCTCAAAGGCAAGGAGGGTACACAAGTTACCCTGGGATAGATGACTGTCGATCAAGCCCCTTAAAGTCTCCCCCGACAACATGGGGGCATCCACAGGCAAAACCAGGAGATGCTTAAGCTCCTTCCACCAATCCCTGGCACACATGACCGCATGGGCCGTACCAAGCATGGGAGACTGAAAGGCAACGGAGGCCTCGAAACCCAAATCCCTAACGCAGGACGCCACCGCCTCCCCTTCATGGCCCACCACCACGCACATGGCGGAAACGCCGCTCTCCTCCATGGCCCTAAGGGGATAGTAAACCAGGGGCTCACCAAGGATCGGGAAGAGAGCCTTGGGCGTGCTGCTCTTAAGCCTCGTCCCCTTGCCAGCTGCTAAAACCAGGCCACCCACCAAGCCAGCACTCAAAGGATCCACCCTCTCTCGCGAGTTCTAAAACTCTCAAGACCGCAACAAATAAGGGAAGCCCACAGGCTCCCCACTAAATCCGATGGCTGGGGTGGATGGATTCGAACCATCGAATGGCGGATCCAAAGTCCGCTGCCTTACCACTTGGCTACACCCCAATCGATCCTAGATTATATCCCTTAAAGGGCAGCCCTTCAAGGGCACCCGATGGGGATGCGGCAAAAGGGCACAGCCCCCTTTTCAATCACTGCGATGGGAAATATAATGTAAATTGATTTCAAACTATTACCAATCAGGAGGAAGGACCGTGTGGACCGTAGAGGAGGGCATCGAAAGGCTACGAGAAGCTGGAGGGAAGATAACTAATCAGAGGATCGCCATACTAAGGGCCATGGAGGCCCGGACAGACCATCCCTCTGCGGACGCCATATTCAACGAAGTGAAGGAAGAGTATCCGTCCATATCCATAGCCACCATCTATGGGACCCTCAAGATGATGGCCAAGGCAAATCTGGTAAAGATCCTCTCCATAGACGATAAGCGGATGTACTTCGACCCCAACGTGGCAAGCCATGGGCACTTCCTTTGCGAAAGCTGCGGGAAGCTCTGGGACCTTGAGCACATTGGCGGCGACATCTCCCTAACACTAGTGCCCCACGGAGGGGCTATGGTAACCCGATTCGAGCTATTTGTCTATGGGCTATGCCGAGATTGCTCTACACAAAAGGGGTAAGGAGATGTATGGAAACTAAAGTATGGTTCATAAAAATAAATTTTAATATATGTACATTAACACATACCTTCAGGCTTTTTAAAGATTAAGACCTTTACCAACCCCATGGGGATTCTGCTAAACTGTCCCTGTGGCCCTAGGGCTAAATACTGTAGGGCTATAGGGAGGTAAGATGAACCTGGAAGGTCTTAACGGTTTGGTAGCCATAGTTCTCCCCGATGAACTATCGAAGGTAAAGATCCTGTTGGAGTCGATGATATCCGCCATGGGGCACCCCGTGCTATCCTTTCAAGATTTTCCTTCCATGACGGTATCCATTGACAACCAAGGGATAGTTGCTCTTGTCTTCTCGTTGGAACACGCGGCTCCCGAAGAGCTGAAGAGCGTGCTTCAGGTGGTGAAGAACCTACCAGGAGGGAACACCTGCAAGATACTGGGCCTTCATGACCAGTGGGACAAGATGAAGATACGCCTGATGGGACGTTCCATGGGATGTTCAGACGTCCTGCCCATCACCCCTACGGATACCCAGCTAAGGCAGGCCCTTGGTCTATCTTCGAGTAACCCTCAACCATCCCCAGGTCAAGGGAACGCACAACCCCAGCAGACCGCGAACACCCCAGAAACCTCAAAGTCGGTCCTGGTGGTGGACGACGCCTCCATAATAAGGAACGGTCTTAAACACATCCTCCTCGAGATGGGGCTCAACGTGATGGAGGCCTCAAACGGAAATGAGGCATACAACATCTTTCTATCATCCGCACCAGATCTCCTCATAACCGACCTTATAATGCCAGGGATGGATGGCTTCGCCCTGATAAGCCGATTCAGGGGAAACCCTTCCACCTCCAAGCGCCCCATAATAGTCGTGTCCAGCTACGGAGATAAGCCCAGGCTCGTGAAGGCGTTGAAATCTGGGGCTAACGACTTCATCGTGAAACCATTCAAGCCAGAGGTGGTTAAAGACAAGGTAAGGAGACATCTTTCCCTGTAGGGAAACCCCAATTTTTTACTTCACTTTTTCAGAGAGGAGATCTCACCATATGCTTTCCGGCACGTTGCGTTCAACCTTGATAAGAGCATACGCCCTTCTCGCTGTGCTCTTTTCGCTCATCCCAACCCTAGCCATACCATCAAAGAGCCGCGCCGAAGAAACGGAGGCGCTGTTGTTCTGCATAACTGTCCCATTGGTTGAGGGGAAGGATGTGTCGGTCAACCTGCCCAACGGCAGCACTAAGACGGTCGGCAAGGTGGTAGCCCTTCCGGATAAGACCCGTTGGCCCTCCTACACCGCCACAAAATGGGGTAAACCAGGCACCGTAGCGGCATCCGCGGTTAACGCGATCCACCTGCTGATAGGGATCGACAAGGGCAGAGGCAGGACCATGAGCATAACGCCCCTAAAGACCATAGCCCCCGCCGCAGGCCCCGGCGCCAGCATAGTGATAGATAGCCCCGCAGGAGAAGGCATGTTCGGTGCATGGGCCCCAGCGGTGGGCAACCCGGTAATGGTCAGAGGTGAGGACGGAACTGAAGCCCCCCTCTCGGAGTCTAGAATACCTAAACCGGGGGATTCACTCGTAATAAAGGTAACCAAAGACTCCGTACCCTACTTGGTGGAGATCGAAAACCGGCCCGGGGGAAGGGTGATGGCCTATTACTCGTCTTACAGGACCGAGGTAATAGGCAGGGTGTTGCGACCGGTTGAAGGCGTAGGCCGTTTCGAAGGAACCCTGTTTCAAGACGTGGGAAGGATAAGGGCAAACCACCCAGGCGTAATCGACATAAGCACCTCCCCAAACGGGGAAATAGGAGGGTTCCAAATCATCCCCTGGGAACACTCCCGGTCCCCGGAGATGTTAAACCTTTGGAACATGACGCAATGGATGGTCATCGCCCCAGAGGACGGCAGATCCCCCATGGGGGGAACCCCGCCCCTGTTCCTCGGGGGTTTGGTCCCAGGCCCCGCCTCCTCAGAGTCCCTATGGGACCTCTGGTCCACCTACGGCAGGAGGCCTCTGGTCTTGTGCAGGATCCAAGGCGGCCCATGGCAAAAGCTACCGGTAGCGGTGGGGAAGGATGACCATGCGCTCAAGGGACTTACACATCTAAGGATATACTTCCCCACCTATGACGAACCCCTTAAATCCGATACATCACAATCACAAGGGGATTAAGCAAATACCCGGAATAAGGCTGGAGGGGGTCTCTTAAAGACCCCCTCCGATGCTTTCTTCCCTAGACCGCCACTACTCCACCGTAACGCTCTTGGCCAAATTTCTAGGCTGGTCTATCTCCCGCCCCCTCAGGAGGGCCACGTGATAGGCGAACATCTGAAGCGGTATCACGGAGAGGAACGGGGAGAAACACTCATCACACCTTGGTATTCTGATCACCGTGTCCGCCATCTGGCATATAAGGTCATCTCCATCCGAAGCCACCGCAACCACGGGGGAGCGCCTCGCCCTGGCCTCCTGGACGTTGGACAAGGTCTTCTCGTATAACCCGTCCTTGGGGATCACCACCATGACCGGCACATTGGGCTCCAGCAGGGCTATCGGGCCGTGCTTCATCTCCCCTGCCGCATAGGCCTCCGCGTGAACGTAGGATATCTCCTTGAGCTTCAGGGCCCCCTCCATGGCTATAGGATAGGAGAACCCCCTGCCCAGGAACAAGAAGTTATCAAATCCAAAGAAAGTCTCCGCCGCCTTCTTAACCTCCGATTCCCGCTCAAGGACCCTCTCAACCTCATAGGGGAGCTTAAGCAGGATGGAAGCCAACCGCTCCGCCTCAGCAGGGTTTAAATCCCCCCTGTCCCAGCCGAGCTTAAGGGCCAGGAGGTACAGAGCGCCAAGCTGCCCCATGAAGGTCTTGGTAGCCGCCACACCTATCTCAGGACCGGCCTTCAAGAGAAGGAGATCGTGCACCTCCCTCGCAAGGGTAGACCCCCTCACATTGGTTATCCCAAGGCAACGACCACCCATCGCCCTCACCTTTCTCTGGGCTGCAAGGGTATCTGCGGTCTCCCCGGACTGGGACACAAACACCGCCAGGGTATCAGCTCCTATCCTGACATCCCGATAGCGGTACTCAGAAGCTATATCTACCTTAACGTCCAAAGTGGTCCACCTTTCAAGGACCCGCTCTGCAACAAGGCATGCGTAGTAGGAAGTTCCACAGGCCACCAGGTGAATGCGTCTAAGGGAACCAAGGAAATCCGGCGTCCAGTTAACCCCATCTCCCAGGTCAACAGAACCCTCCAGAAGTCGGCCCTTTAAAGTAGACCTCAAGACCGCCCCCTGTTCGTGAATCTCCTTGGCCATGTAGTGAGGGTAGCCGTCCTTCTCCGACATCGAAACGTCCCAGTCAACCCGCTGGGGCGCCCTCTCCAAAGGCCGTCCATCCTTGTCCCAAAGGCGGATAGCTCCCCCACGAACCTCCGCGATATCCCCCTCATCCATGTAGATCACATCTTTTGTAAATGGAAGCAGAGGAGGCACGTCCGAGGCGCACAAGCCCTCTACCTCGGCTACCCCAAGGACCAACGGAGAACCCTTTCTCACGCAGTAAAACCCATTGGGGTCCTCCCTGTTGAGGATCACCAACGCATATGACCCCTCCAAACGACGCTGGATCTCCACAAGGCTGGATACCATGTCCCCATTGTAGATCTTGGAAAGGAGCTGAACTATCACCTCGGAGTCCGTCTGGGATACGAAAGAAATCCCTTCCCGCTCAAGCTGGTCCTTTATGTCAAGGTAGTTCTCAACTATGCCGTTATGCACCAACACAAACCTTCCATCCGAATCCACGTGCGGATGGGCGTTCTCTCCGGTCACATCCCCGTGGGTGGCCCATCGGGTATGTCCAACCCCAAGTCCACCCTCCAGATTCATGCCCTCCACCCGGGACGCGAGGTCTGATACCTTGCCAACGTCCTTAACCACCTTTATGTTCACACCATCGTGAACCGCAAGCCCCGCTGAGTCGTAACCCCGGTACTCCAAACGTCTAAGACCGTCAAGCAACACACCAACAGCATTGCGGGGCCCCACATACCCGACCACACCGCACATAAGATCATTTCTCCTTCCAATCAAAAACCAACCTAAACGCGGGTTCGAGACCCTTTGTCCCCCGGATTGCTCCGGGGATTTATGGTCCCGATTCAGGGCCCCCCACAGGACCCCGGGGCATCCGCCGAAATATCGATAAACCCCGTCCTCGTCATCCCCTCGTTAAAACTAACGCGGGGATCAGGCGCTTAACCCCCTTTAACGCAAACCGATGTAAAAAACCCCCTACATCTAAATCACCCCCTCCTTCTCAAGGACCTCCACCACTATGTCCCGCAACCGCTCATCACGAACCGCCATGGTCACGGTAGCCCTAAGCCATCCCTCCTTGGTCCCGCAATCCAATCTCTCACCCCTGTAAAGATAGCCGTACACCGGCTCATCCCTCAAAAGGGATTTCAGACCATCGGTCAGCTGTATCTCCCCTCCAGACCCCGGCGCAACCCTCTCAAGGTGGTCGAAGACCGAGCTGGAAAGGACGTAACGTCCCATTATGGCAAGCCGACTCGGCGCATCCTCTGGATTCGGTTTCTCCACCATGTCCCTTATACGGAACACCCCATCCCCCAGGTCCTCGGCATCCACTATACCATACCGCGCGGTATCCTCCTTAGATACCTCCTCCAAGGCAAGCACAGAGCCACCGAAGGCCCTACGCACCCTATCCAGCTGTGCTAGAACCGGTTCATCCGAGACTATAACGTCATCGGGAAGGATCACCCCAAAGTAATCACCGTTACAACAGGTCCTGCCGCAGAGGACCGCATGACCAAGGCCAAGGGGCTCCGACTGCCGCACGTAAGAAAATCGGGCCATCTCGCTTATACCCCTAACCAAGTCCGCAAGATCAGCCTTACCCCGGGACTCCAACAGGGCCTCCAAGTCAGGGGATCTATCGAAGTAATCCTCTATGGACCTCTTCCCCCTACCGGTCACGAACACTATGTCCCTACAACCGGCCCCACACGCCTCCTCAACCCCGTAGTGAATGAGCGGCTTGTCTATAAGCGGCAGCATCTCCTTCGGCGTCTCCTTAGTGGCGGGCAGGAAACGAGTACCAAGACCAGCTACGGGGAAAAGACAGTGGCGAAGCACGCTAGAATCGCTCAAGCCCGTACACCCCCATTAGTAAATCAACAAACCTCATCCGATACCGACCGGAACCTCAAATGCCGGCACAGGACCGAACAACCACCTAGCCAATAAGCTTGCCCATAACCTCGGAGAACACGGCGCTCGCGGATTCCAATCGGCTGGGATCCTTCGCCTCGAGGAGCACCCTTATCAGGGGCTCCGTGCCGGAGGGCCTCACAAACACCCTTCCCCATCGGCCTATGATCTCCTCGGCGGACCTCACCGCAGCGGCAAGCTCATGGGAATTCAACACCCCATCCCTGTCCTTAACCCTAAAATTTATCAACCTCTGGGGATACCGCTCAAAACGATCGCACAAACCATCAAAGCTCTCCCCCAACTCCTCGCAGGCCCTAATGAACAGCAGCGCGGTGCACAGACCATCACCACTCTCAACCCAGGGTTTCACAATCACATGCCCCGACTGTTCCCCCCCCAACATGGCCCCCTCCCGCACCATGGTCTCCAATACATATCTGTCTCCCACGGGACAACGGAACAGCTTTATACCCTCGGAGCCTAGATTCTCCTCCAGGGCCATGTTGCTCATCACCGTGGCCACCACGCCGCTGCCAAGCCCACCCCTTAACTTCAACCACCTGGCTAGCACCCAAAGCATCAGATCCCCGTCTATCACCCTGCCCTTAGGATCACAAAGCAGGGTGCGATCCGCATCCCCGTCAAACGCCACTCCCAAGGGGGCCCCGCTCTTGACCACCGCCTCAGCCAGGCTCTCCATGTGCATTACCCCACATGAGCGGTTTATGTTGGTACCATCCGGTTCAGCCCAGATAATCCGGGGCTCCCAGGAGGCAAACACCCTTTCCACAACCGGCCCTATCGCACCATTAGCACAATCAACAACGATACCCTTAACGGGGCTCGCCCCGTCGTAGCAGGATGAAAGCCACTGGGAGTATTGATCCCTGAACTCCAAGGTCTCACTATAAACCCCCATCCCAAGCCCCGCTGGGCGATGATGGGGCTCAAACTCCAAAAAGCCCTCTATGGCAGCCTCCTCCTCATCGGAAAGCTTCTGCCCATCGGGGCCAAAGAACTTTATGCCGTTGTACTCCGCGGGATTGTGCGACGCACTGACCACCGCACCCCCGTCAGCCGTTCCATTCCGAAGCAAAAAGCTCACCCCTGGGGTGGGCAACACACCCCCGGATACAACCGTAGCTCCCATCGACATCATCCCCGCCCCAAGGGCTAACTCCAACATCTGCCCCGAGGCCCTAGTATCCCTGCAAACTATCACCTTTGGGGCATCAACCCCTCGGCTTTTGAGAAACCTGACGTAAGCGACCCCAAGCCGCGTAGCCATCTCAGGGGTCATGACACCCCGGTTAGCCACATCCCTTACCCCGTCGGTGCCAAAGTACATCCTCTTCGCCATCTTCTCGGACAACTCAGATCACTCCATATAGTTCATCTCTTCTCCTGCAGCTGCACCCTCGGTGGATCCACCGAAATCACAACCACAGATTCCCTCTTGGGTTTCACCAGCACCGGAAGGGTTATCCTGCTGGTCACCACGTTGCTTACATCCACATAGGCCTCCACCAATTCCGACGGAGGTGCCTCAGATGGAATGCCTTCCTTCGAAGAAATCTCCACGGTAACGTCAACTTCCGCGGGGGATAACACCCAACCCTTATCCACATCGACCCCCCTTAACTTCACGGGCACACCCCTGATGACCCTCTTAGACGAACGATGGGAAAGCTTAACATGCACCTGGGCCAGCCCACCACCTAGAACTACAACACCGTCCACGGGAGATCTCACCGGCACCCAGGCTGAAAAATCCTGCTGGGCTCCCTCAACGTTAACCGGAGGAAGGTCTATTACCTTCAACTGCTCTATGGCCTCGGGGGTACCCTGAACCATCACGGCCTCAGGGATCACGTTAACCGAGTCCACCACAAAACCCCAACCCGGCATACCCTCCACCGAGGCCCTAAGGGGCACACGGCCAATAATTTTATCAGAGGAGATGGGCATGTCCAAAGTCACCTCTTTGGGATTAAAATCCAAATCCCTGCCCAAGGAGTAATCCTTCCTAAAGACCAACTCCACCGGGAAAACCCTACGCCCCTCTGAAAAGGCCTGATAAGTAACCTGTACCCTTGCATGATCCACTCCCCGGACCTGCTCCTCAGTCCCCTGAACCGATACATACCTAGGCGTCACCGTTACACCAGACACCTTCGCTTCCCGCGGAAAGTCCTTGCCAAAGTCAACTCTAACCGGCACATCCCTCACAGACCTCCTGTGCAGCACTACCGTCACATACTGGGGCTTGAAAGTCACAGACTCAACCCCCTTTGGCAGCTCAATGCGGGGCACCAGCTTGTAAGTGCCCGGGGGAAGACCGGTTACATCAACCCTCACACTCAAGGATGAGGGATCCATGTCAGATAGCAAACCTATGTCCCCAAAGAACTTTGCCTCCACCGAGCTCTCCTTAACCTCCACCGAGAGGTCCCTCGAAGCTCCCACCACCTCCAAAGGAAGGGTCACAGGCCTGTAGCCCTTCGTACTGTGATCCCATGATACGAAGAACCAAATCACCACCGCTATGAGGAAGGAGAGGAGCTGTAGGGAAAGTCTGGAATATATCCATTGCTTAACCCTTCCCCGCCTAGTCATCATAATCGATCACCGAATCCTCCTCGATCAGGCTGTCCCGGAAACGATCCCAAAATGAACGGTATCCATCTTTCCCTCTAAAGTAGTGCAACAGCAGCTTGCGAAGCTGCTCCTCGTTGAGGGGGTTCGATATCCTACCGTTAACCGCCAGGGAAATCTCTCCCCTCTCCTCAGACACGACCAACGCCAACGCATCAGATATCTCCGTAACCCCCAGGGCTGCCCTGTGCCTCGTACCGTACCAACGGGAGAGATCGCTCTTCTCGGTCAGGGGGAGATAGCAAGATGCGGCTATCACGCTGTTCCTGTCTAATATAACCGCCCCATCGTGAAGCGGGTTCCCAGGCCAAAACAGGGATACCAAAAGCTCCTGAGAGGGCTGCGCCTTTATGGGAACCGCAGACCTCCACACCTCCTTCAGCCCGGTCTGACGTTGAAGGACTAAAAGCGCCCCGATCCTCTTGCTCTGAAGGTACAAAAGCGCCCTTAAAACCTCATCCGCCAAGGTTTCCAGCTTCTCCTTCCCCTTCTGGATCCTCCAAAGATGCCCCCTGCCAAGCTCCTCCAAAACCCGCCTAAGCTCCGGCTGAAAAAGCACCGGTATGACTATGAGCAACGCCTGGAAAAACCTAGATAGCACCCAGGTAAGAGCCTTGAGCTCTAACAGGTTGGCTAATGCCGCAGTTATGCCAAGCACCATAAGCCCCCTCAAGAGCTGAACCGCCCGGGTACCAACCACCAAAAGCAGGAGCTTGTAAACCACAAACGCGATTATGAATATGTCCAGTAAGTCCTGCCACCTAAGGCTGGGCCAGAACACTGTATATACCTCCAAAGCTTAATAAGAAATAAAAAATCCTCTTAAACACCTAAGTACTCTTTCGCCACGTACTCCGAAGTGGCGCTCTGAAGCATGGCCCCGTAGTTAGGCCGAAAGCTCAACTTACAACCCATCGAAATATGGATGGCATCTTCTACGTCGCAAACCATGTGGTCGCTGGAGGCCCCAAGAATCCTTACCCCCTCGTCCAACGGGGTAAGCCCCTCCGGCCTGGTATCCTGACGACCAACCGCCAGTATCGCCCTTAACCTCTCCCCAAGGTCCTCAAACACCGGCAAGTTACCAAAAGCATCCCTTCCAATCTCACCCCTTGGCACCGACGGCTTACGCCGAAGTTCCACCACCTCCGAGATGAGCTTGACCGCATCCCTTCGAAGATAGGGGATATCCCTCATGCCCGTTGAGTCGGTCCCAAGGATTATACCCTCTCCTACCCTTAAGTTGTTCACCCCCGCTGGCAGAGTACCGTCCTCTAATAACCTAAGGGCTAAGGTTCCACCTCCGGATACTATTGGAACGTCAAAACCAGACGCCTCTCGTATGACCTGAGCTACCTCTAATAGCTCCCTCTGGTTAGCGGGGGTAGCTAAAACCCCACCGAAACACCCTAGGTTAGTCCCGACCCCCTCCACCTTGACCCACGAAAGGGACGCGCAAAAACCCCCCACCCTGGGGGCATCTTCAACCATAAAACCCTCCCTTAGATCCCCCAGGTCGAACATGAGTATCACCTTGAAAGACTTCCTCTCCAGCGCACAGCGCCCTTCAAGAACCTCCAAGGTCTCCAGAGAGGATATTAAACAACCATCTGCCAGATGAACCATTCGGTCCACCTCGCTGAGCATGGGAATCCTTATCAAAAAGAAAGGGCCTTCGATCCCAGCCCTTCTCATCTTCTCAAAGTTTTGAAGCCGGCTGTCCCCCAAAGCCGAACAACCGCCTTCCAGCATGGCCATTGCAACCCCCGGTTCCCCGCAAAGCCCCTTGGTGATCCCCCAAATCGAAACCCCAGCGGCGGCAGCCATGGAACATACCCTGTAAGCGTTAAAACGTATCAGATCAAGGTCAACGGAAAGGACTGGCAACCGGTCCATGTACGCATCCCCCCTCCTCTAGACCTACTGTATCGCTTTTATTAAACACACAGTCTCGTGCCAAAGAGCTCCGCCTGGGCAAGGAACGTGCAAACATTTTCCCTAATATCGGCTATCTTAGCTTGCTCAGAATCGCCATGTCCTCCGCCGCAAAGGCAGGAGATATCTCCAAGATTGCGGGGGTTTTAGAGAAGTTTTGGTCCTGTAAAACCATCCCGAAGGCAGACAAACCGATGGCCCCGTTACCCACCCTCTCATGCCTGTCCTTTCTAGACCCCTTAGGGTCCTTGGAATCATTAAGATGCCAACATCCTACTATGGACACCCCCATATCACCCAAGGCTCCAAGGGTTCGTCGATACCCTCCGGGGGACCTGATATCATACCCCGCGGCGAAAAGATGGCACGTATCAAGGCATAGACCAACCCTCTTTATCCCCATTCGCACACAGAGCTCAACGCAGTCCTTCAGCACATAACCTACGGCGGTGCCCTGCCCGGCGGAGGGTTCCAGAAGGAGCCTCACGGAACTCGGAGATCGCTCCAAAACCGCCTCTATACCCCTCTCAAGGTTCGCCATCCCCGCCTCATACCCCGCACCACCGTGATGGCCGGGATGAAATACCAAGGACTCTATCCCCAAGGCATCACAGCGCTGCATCTCCATAACGAGGGCTTCCACACTCCGCTCCCACATGGACAAATCGCTAGATGCCAGGTTGATGAGGTATGAACCATGCGCCACCACAGGGATAAAACCGCAACCCATCCATGCCCTGTAAAACCGTTGACACTGGTCAATGGATACGGGGGATGCAAACCACTGCAACTGGCTCTTTGTGAAGATCTGAATGCACTGGCATCCCAAGGCCATTCCCCTCTCGAAGGCCCTCCAGAGTCCCCCCTCAACCGACACGTGCGCCCCTAGAAGAGCCATCGTATCTCCTCCGATTTAAGGGCAAGAGCCAACAACACCCTGGCGGTGAGGCCGAAAACCCTTCCCAAACCACATAAAATCAGCTCCGGACCTCCCATTTCGTCAAAGGAGAAATCCCCCAGCTTTGGGAGGGGGATCTTCTCAATCGCATCAACCTCTTGAGGGGATGGCGCAAATACGGGTTCACCATCTAAGCTTACAAACACCACCGGCACCACGTTGAACGAGCTGGTTATTGCCCTAACGGGGGACATAACCGCAACTGGGCGCCAGTCCCCCGAAGGAGAAACCTCCTCCGCCGCCTCCCGGCTGGCGGTATCTGCCGGCGTACGATCTTCAGGATCCCTGGCTCCCCCAGGAAAGGCTATCTGTCCGGGGTGGCGCCTTAGGGTAAACGGGCGCCTGGTCAGCAACGTACAGACCCCTTTAGCTGGAGAAAACCACAGGGGAACCCATATGGCTCCCCACAAGCCATCAAAGCCATAGGAGTCCCACAAGGGGATCTCCTCCGCCGTTTTGATGGCCCGCAGGGAAATCCGATGAGATAAGAGCTCCAAATTAAAAAAGGGGGCCGAAGCCCCTTTGTCGTTCAGCGAAGCTTCACCCTCCCCTGATAGACCACTCCTCTGGTACCGTCCACAGTGACCAACATACCATCCTGGAGGAGCTTCATGGAATCCTTGGCGCTCACCACACAGGGAATGCCAAGCTCCAACGCCACTATGGCAGCGTGGCTGGTAAGACCACCCTCCTCCGCTATGATCGCAGAGGCCTTTCTCATGGCAGGAACATAGTCCTTGTCGGTCTGCTCCACCACAAGCACATCCCCGGGGCGCATCTTCTCCAATGCTTCCTTGGCATTCTTACAACGACACACAAACCCCGAGGCCTCTCTCTTTATGAGGGACAAACCCTTAACCAATATCTGGCCTATGGTGTAAACCTGAACCATGTTGGTGGTGCCAGGTATTCCAACTGGCACCCCGGCGGTTATGACGACCAGATCTCCCTCGGCGACGAAACCCTCTTCCAGTGCGGCAGACATGGCGGCCTCAACCGCCTCCTCTGCGTTGCTGGCCTCGTCCCTCATAACCGGGTAAACACCCCAAAGGAGTGCCAACTCCCTCCAGGTGTTCTTCGATGGGGTAGCCGCCACGATGGGGCACTGGGGACGATACTTACTCACCATCCTGGCGGTGCTTCCGCTTCTGGTAAGGGATATTATGGCCGCCGCCTTCATGTCCTCAGCTATCGTCATGGCCGCGTGGCTCACCGCATCAGCCACATGGTTAGCCACCTGAACCTGCTGATACCGCTGCCACAGGCGCATCTCCCCCTCGGCGCGGTTAACGATCCGGCTCATGGTCTCCACCGCTTGGATAGGATACTTACCCTTTGCGGTCTCCCCGGACAACATCACCGCATCCGCCCCGTCCAACACCGCATTGGCCACGTCGTTAGCCTCCGCCCTAGTGGGCCGGGGATTCCTTATCATGGAGTCCAACATCTGAGTGGCCACGATGACCGGCTTCCCCTGGAGACGGCATACGTCCACTATTCGCTTTTGCGCAAGCGGGACATCCTCCGTGGGCATCTCAACCCCAAGATCCCCACGAGCCACCATCATACCGTCAACCACCTGGGCAATGTCCTCCAAGTTCTGGAAGGCCTGCCGGGTCTCTATCTTGGCGATGATCTTCATGGTACCGCCCAGCTCTTCTAAAACCCGCCTCACCTGAATTATGTCGTCCCGGGTCCTCACGAAGGAGACCGCTATGTAGTCCATCCCCTTCTCCACACCCCACTTGATGTCCTCTATGTCCTTCGATGTGAGGGTGGGGACCGAAAGCGCCGCCTCCGGGACGTTAACCCCCTTCCGCTCCCCAAGCTCTCCGCCCACCAAGACCTTGCAGGATATGCGGTCCTCATATACCCGCTCGACCCTCAGGTGAATGGTGCCGTCATCAATGAACACGTCCATGCCCGGGGAGACCTCCGAGGGAAGGTTGTGGTAGCTTATCGAAACTCCCCTCTCGTCCCCCTCTATCTCAGGGATCACCAGGTCAAAGCTCTTCCCCTGCTGCAACATCACCGGAGAATGACCCTTCAGAAGGCCGGTCCTAATCTCCGGACCCTTGGTATCCAAAAGCGTGGCGATGGGACGCCTTATCTCCTGTTCCACCTGACGAACCAGCTTCAGGTTAAGCTCGTGAGTCTCGTATTCCCCGTGACTGAAGTTAAAACGAGCAACGTTCATTCCCGCCTCCGCCATGGCCCTCAAAACATCGTAATCGCTGCACGCGGGCCCCAAAGTACAAACTATCTTCACCCGTCTCAACTGGGCTCACCTCCCGCTGTCTATCTTACCGTGCTTAGTGTATATCTCGCTTGCTCCCCTCACCTTTATGGCGGAGGTATGCTCCGTAAACTGAGCGATCCAAACCTCACCCTTATCAAGCTTCTCCGTATGGGAGAATTTAGTCTCCTGCCCCCTGGTCAAACCTATGACGGTCACCCCATCCTCCAAAGCCTTGACCACCACGTAATCACTCATGACCGACATGCGCTGGACACCCTCCACTTGTCTCACCCCTCCACTTCGCCCTCATCCTGGAGCCTAGAAGTCAAGGGCCAACTGGCCGCCAAACATCTCTTCAAGGCTCCTCTTCAAGGAATCATCCACCCTCACCTTTATGGAACGGGACCAGAGGGCCACAATGCTACCCCTATCCTCAACGTAAACCAAGAGAGGACTGGGGCCGGAATGTCCCTTTAATTCTCTTGCAAGATCTCTAAAAAGGCCAGCCCTGGGACCTAAAACCCTTATCTTTGCAATGGGAGATTTCGTCTTCATCCACTCTCCCGCTTCCATAATCTCATCCACCAAAACCGACAACCGCCCATCGTCCTTAACCGCCCCGGAGAACACGTATATGCCCCCGCTCCTAAGCACAGGCTTGACCCTCTGCCAAACCTTGGGGAAGCACACCACCTCAACCTTGTCCTCCCCGTCCTCCATCTCTAGAATCCCCATGGGATCCCCCCGCTTAGTGTACCTTTCCCTCAACCCCACCAGCAAACCGGCGGTCACCGGGACCACGTTGGACGATCTCCACGACGGAAGATCCCCTATGCGGCAAACCAGGTACGGAGCAAGATCCCGTTCCACCTGTTCAAACGGATGCCCCGATATGTACAACCCCAGTACCTCCCGCTCCCACTCCAACCTCTGGTGGAGCTCCGCATCTTCCACTTCCTCCATCGCCGGCTCCGCTTCCTCCACATCATCCTCGCAGAAGAGGCTTACCTGCTTGGTGGAGTCGCATCTGCGCTGAGCTATCTCCAAAAGGTTGCCAAGGTTCTCCAACAACATCCTGCGGTTGGGGCAGAGGGCATCAAAAGCACCGGCCTTTATCAGGTTCTCCACCACCGCCCTGTTAACCGATCTTAGGTCAACTCGGCATAAAAAGTCCCAAAAGGACTTAAATGGACCATCGGACCTGGCCTTTATGATGGCCTCCACCGCAGAATCACCAACTTTGGCCACCGCTGACAAGCCCAGCCTTATAACGTCCTTGACCGCCACGAAGTCGCGCTGAGACTCGTTTACATCCGGCGGAAGGACCTGATAACCCAGGTTCCTCACATCCCTTATGTACTTCCCCAACACATCCATGCGGGCCCCAACTATGCTGGAGAGATAAGATGCCAGGAACTCCGGACCGTAATGGGCTTTGAGATAGGCGGTCTGATAGCTTATAAGGGCGTACGCAGCGCTATGAGACTTGTTGAAGCCGTACTCGGCGAACTTCTCTATGCTGTTGAAGATCTCCTCCGCCATCTTGGGATCCACGCCCCTCTGCCTGGCCCCCTCAACGAACTTGGACCTCTGCTTCTCCATCACGTCCGCCTTCTTCTTACCCATGGCCCTCCTCAACAGGTCCGCCTCGCCAAGCGTATAACCGGCCAACTCGGCAGCACACTGCATGACCTGCTCCTGGTACAGGATAACCCCATAGGTCTCCTTCAGGGCCTTCTCTAGGCTCGGATGGGGGTAGGTAACCGGGGCCCTGCCATGTTTCCTCTCTATGTAGTCGTCCACCATCCCACTCCCAAGGGGACCAGGTCTATAAAGGGCCAACACCGCTACAAGATCCTCGAAACAGTCCGGCCTAAGACGGCGCAACAGGTCCTGCATGCCCGAGGATTCAAGCTGAAACACCCCAAGGGTGTCGGCCTGCTGGAGCATCCGGAACGTGGCCTCGTCATCCATGGGAATGGCACCTAAGTCCAACTTGATCCCTCTGTTAGACTCTATGTTTTTAAGGGCACCCTCTATCACGGAAAGGGTCCTAAGCCCCAAAAAGTCCATCTTAACCAGCCCCAGGTGTTCCAATGGCTCCATGGAGTACTGGGTAACCACCTGGTTCTCCCCTATCTTCTTGACCGGGACCATCTCAACAAGGGGCACCGGGGTTATCACGACCCCCGCGGCATGCTGAGAACAGTGTCTGGCTATGCCCTCTATATGAGAAGCGGTATCCACCAAGCGGCGCACCTTGGGATCCGAAGCGTGGGCCTCCTTGAGCTCCGCCGACTTCTCCAGCGCCTCCTTTAGGGATTTCACCCCATCAGGGATCAGCTTGGCAACCCTGTCAACCTCCGGATAAGACATGGCAAGGGCCCTTCCCACGTCCCTTACAGCGGCCTTGCTCTTCATCCTATCGAAGGTGATTATCTGGGAAACCCTGTCCATTCCGTACTTCTCAACTATGTAAGCAAGCACCTCGTCCCTTCGCTTGTCCGAAACATCAGTGTCTATATCGGGCATGCTGATCCTCTCAGGGTTCAGGAACCGTTCAAAAAGAAGGTTGTACTTTAGCGGATCAAGCTCTGTTATGCCTAACGACCAGGCCACCAAAGATCCCGCCGCAGATCCCCTGCCAGGTCCTATGGGGATGCCCCTCGACTTGGCGGCGGTTATTATGTCCGCCACTATGCAGAAGTACCCCGGGAAGCCCATCTGCTTTATCACCCCAAGCTCGTAACGAAGGCGGTCCTCGTACTCCCTGGGTACCGGCTCACCAACCCTCCGTCTAAGCCCCTCCTGTGCGATCCTCTCTAGATAGCTGTCCAGAGTCTCTCCCTCCGGGATCGGGAACTCCGGCAGCATGTACTGCCCCAGGGTTAGCTTTACATCACAACGTTCAGCTATCAAAAGGGTGTTTTTAAGGGCCTCTGGAACCTCAGTTCCTAAAAGAGACCACATCTCCTCTGGGCTTCTCAAATAGAAATCATCAGAGCCAAACCTATATCTGTCCTTCGTCTCCACAGTGCTGTTGGTCTGGACACAAAGAAGGACATCATGCCAAGATGCATCTTCACGCCTTAGATAGTGGGCATCGTTGGTGGCCACAAGCGGCAGAGAGCAGCTCTTGGCCAACCTTATTAGCTCCCGGTTCGCAAGGGCCTGTTCCGGGAGCTGGTTGTACATGACCTCTATGAAGAAATTACCTTCCCCAAATATATCCCGGTAAAGCATGGCCCTGGCTGCGGCACCATCGAAGTCCCCCTCCATCAAAAGCTGGGGGATCTCCCCTGCAAGACACGCGGAAGAGGCGATTAACCCCTTGGAGTGCTCCGCAAGAACCCCATGGTCTACCCTAGGTTTATAGTAAAAACCATCGGTGTTCGCTATGGACACCAGCTTCATAAGGTTCTTGTACCCCAAGGTATCCTCGGCCCAAAGGACCAGATGGTTGTTCCTTCCCTTCCCATCGCGGGAATCCATGCCCTTGGGGTCCACATAGACCTCACACCCCATTATCGGGTTTAACCCCCCGGGCCTCGCACTTCTCGTAAAACTCCTCACAACCATACATGACCCCATGGTCAGTGAGGGCCACAGCCCCCATCCCCATGGAGACCACCGATTCCACCAGGTCCCCACATCTTATGGCCCCGTCCAGAAGGCTGTATTCGCTGTGCACGTGAAGATGTACAAACTGTTGGCCGCTCATTCAGCCTCTTCCTCCTGCAAATCATCTTCCTCAGAGGTTTCATCGCTTGCCCTGACGTAAAGGACCTCCCCGTCAAGCCATGAGAGGGCATCCCTTATCCCATCCCCATCGGACCCGGCGTCCGTTTCCCGCGGTACAGCACACCCCTTAACATCAGGCTTCCCGTCTAGAGCCCCTGGAGGCGAGGATACCACCCGCTCCCATACAATATCATCTTCTTGAAGCTCCGGGACCGGTGGCAACGAAGGTGCGGGGACCTCCTCATCGCCCCCCTCAGGGTCAACCCCCTCCAAAGGAACCCCAAGAACCTCCAGGAAAACCTGGGAAACCACTGCCCTAGCCCGATAGCCCGCCATGTAGCTCGACACCAACGGATCATGGGGTACGTCTAGATATGCAGCGTCAGCATCCGCATATATCCCACAATGCATAAGCGCACACCCAAGGGCCGGGTCTTCCTCCATAAGACGCCTAAATATGGAGAGCCTAAGATCCCCAGCAATTCGGCTCCCCCTAGGGCTTTCACCACCACCGCCATCGGAGCTCACCACAACAGGTCGAGCAGCCCCATCCCCCGCAGAGGCCCTACCTCGCACCTCCTTGACCGGTGAACCCGCCTCCCCCGATGGGATCACACCGGCGCTAGAAAAGCTTGTTCCTGGGACATCCCCACGGGCACGGGAAGGAACTTCTGCCCCCCTAGTATCCCCCTTGCCCTGCGCAAGCTGAGGGCCAGCACCCAGGATAGCGCAATCTATCCCCCTCTGCAGAAGCCCCGCAAACACGTCAGCCCTCATGCCCTGCCTTGCCCTTGGCATCAAATCCGCCAACATGGAGCAGATAGCCCTCAGAACCTCTTGGTCCCACAAAGGAGCCTCCTCAACAAGGAACTCCCCCTCCTGAGAGGATACCCCAAGGGCCCCCACCACCTGCGAACCCCAACGGTTCACGAACATCAAATCCCTAAAAATTAAAAAAAGCCCCTCCACAAACCTCTCCAGGTTACTGCCGCTGCGGATCATATCCATGAGGGTCAAAAAAGCACCCTTGGGGTCAGTACGGACCTTCTCCACCCACCCCTGAAGGACATCTCTTCCGCAGCCTCCAAGTATCCCGGATACCGCATCTAGGGTCACCCGGCCAGCCCCCACAGATATGGCCTGCTCCATCATGGAAAGGGCGTCCCGGAGAGCTCCATCCGCATGCCTTGCCAGCTCCCACAGGGCCTCCTCATCCGCCTCTATCCCCTCCAGAGATGACACCTCAACCAACCTATCCTTTATGTCCTCCGTGGGGATGCGCTGAAACGGGAAATGGACGCATCTTGACCTTATGGTGACCGGCACCTTCTGCGGCTCCGTAGTGGCTAACACGAAATAAACCCTGCTTGGAGGCTCCTCAAGGGTCTTTAAAAGAGCGTTAAACGCCGCCTCCGTCAACATGTGGACCTCGTCTATTATGTATACCTTATTGGGAGCCTGAAAGGGAGCCAAAGCGACCTGGTCCTTAAGGGCCCTGATCTCCTCAATTCCACGGTTAGATGCCCCGTCTATCTCCACCACGTCAAGGTGATCCCCCCGCTGGATGGACTCACAGCTAGGACACTGGCCACAGCTCTCCCCTCCAACAAGGGGAGACGAACAGTTGAGCCGCTTTGCTAAAAGCCTGGCGGCGCTGGTCTTGCCGCACCCCCTGGGACCGGAGAATAAAAATGCATGGGGGACCTTACCGCTCTCCAAAGAACTCACAAGGGCCTCCACGACCCGTCTTTGCCCGGAGATCTCCGAGAACCGCCTGGGCCGGTACTTCCTGTAAAGAGAAAGGTACATTACCTCGCCTCCACCCAACGCCTTAAGACCAAAAACTCAATAACTCTTGCTGATGGGATGCATTCCCTTGGCATCCATAAGGAATTTTACAAGAGCCGCCCTAAGGGAGTCGAGGTCCACTCCGGGCAGCTCCTCCTTGGATATTATCCTTTGTCCCCGAACGGACAGGACCCCTTCCTTGGATACCGTTATCTCCTGGGGCATGGTCTCGAAAAGCAACGCCCGGTCCAACCTTTTCGATATCTCCTTGAGCATTTGCTCCTTAGATAGATCATCCTCAAGCCATACCCTATTGTCCACCGTCACCTTGCAACTATTGCCACCACCCACGAACCTAACGGAAAGAATGCCAAGCGGCTCCTTCCGGGATACCCTAAGCCCCTTGGATCCCATGGCCTTCAAGATATAGGCTATGCGGTCCTCCATCTCCGGATGGTCCATGTATATGCCAGGGTCCACATAGGGCCTTCTGATCTGATAATTCCAGAGCTTCTCCAGCGCTGTAACCATTCCGGACGGAGAGTATCCTCCCCTTATCAAGAGATCCAGCCCCTTGAGATCCGCCTCCCTCTCCAAATCCCTGCTGTACGAGTTCATCACCGCTATCTGTGCCAGGTTGGAGAGGACCACGGCTGCGGTCTGCCCCTTTGTGGCAAGCGCCACACCCAAGGCCACCAAGGATAGCCGCTGATTCCTAGCCGCCTGTATCATCCCGTGACACCGGTCCACGTGAACCATCTCATGGGCCATCACCGCCGCCAGCTCAGAATCTGAACCAAGCAGCTTCAAAAGACCACTGGTGACGTAACAAAAGCCTCCAGGCAGGGCAAACGCATTCGGGACAGGATCATCCACAACCCTGAAGCTATAGTGAATACCCCTCTCAAGCCCTCCTTCAAGGCGGGCCTTTATAGCATCAAGCCTTGACAGAACCACCGGGTCCGCCAACAGATGAAAACGGGACTCCACCTCTTTCGCCAGCTCTTCACCTAATCTTATCTCCCTCTTGACATCCCCAGGGCAGGTGGAATCCGCACCCCAAGCCTCCCGGAGGGCAAAACCGGGCAACGGGGCTGTTAAGACAAGATAGAGGAAGAACGCAGCAAACAAAAGGCCATAAAACACAGCCCCCCTGCCGGAGGGGGGCCTCCTATAAATCCTAGCTAAACACCGCAAGGGTAATCCTAACCCCCATATCCCCTTAACACCTGCCTGCCCGTCCTCATCTGCATGAGCTTGGACCTTATCTCCTCCATATGGGCCTCCAGTTCCCGTTGGACCTCCCTCTCCCTGTCCAAAAGAGTTCCCGCCATTCGCCTTACCTCGTTTACCTTCAAGACCAGGTCATCGTAGCCCTTGCGGCCAACCCTGTCGGCTATGGCAGCCCAAAAGGCAGCGCTCTCCCGGCCACCATCCACACCAAGGGAAAAGGCCACATTCTTCCAGCAGTCCAAGAGCGCCTCCTGTCGAGAGATGTAGGTCTGCTTCTCCGAGAGGACATCCATAAGGCCGTCCATGTCCCTCCTTGAAACACAGTCCGCCTCCTGGTCCACCAGCTTCCCCAACGCAGCATATATAACAATCTCCTGATCTATGAGACCCTCTATCTCTCCCTTCAATCGGTCCCCAAGATCAGCCCGCAATGTTAACACCCCCAGGGGCACCGGAGTAAGACTCCACCTTATCCGGCGCCTTGCGTTGAGAAACACCACCCTGAGCCGGGGGCGATTGCTCGGACTTCAGCTTCTCGATGGCCTCTGCCCAGGTTTTACGAAGCTCTTCCAACATACCCAAAACCTCTCGAACCAACGAAGGGTCCTTCTTTACGTTAGCTTCCACCAGACGGTTGTAGAAGAAGTCGTAAAGTCCCATCAGGGATCGGGCAACCTCGCCCCCCTGCTCTAAGTTCAGGGTGACCATGAGCTCCCTCACAACCGCTTGGGCCCTCTTGAGGTTATCGTTAGCCCCTTCGATGTCGGATCTTCCCATCGCCTCTATCGCCCCATGACAGGCCCTTATACCTATGTCGTAGGTCAGAAGCAGAAGCTGCTCCCTAGTGGCAGTCTGTACCTGATTGGCCCTGTACATATCCTGAGCCTTGCGGGCCAAGTTAGAGTCCATGCATCATCACCCCTCTACAGGGTTTATCGGACCAATGAGGTCCAATACTTAAGTCCCAAGGCCCTCCCAAGGTCTGCGAAGACTTAACAAGGTACTCCAGTCCCATAAAAGGGCCGCCACCTTTCTATACTCCTCCATGCCAAAACCAAAAGGATCCGGCACCTCCACCCCAGGATGGCCCACCAGATCGCCAAAGAGGCTCACCAATCCACACATCTCACCACAGCCGGACTTAAGGAGGACCTCCACATGGGATCTTGACATGCACACCACAAGGGTGTCCATGCTAAGGCTCTCCGGTCGAAGCGGAGTTGAACGGTGACCAGAAAGGTCAACCCCAAACTCCCTCGCTGCATCCACCGCAAGGGGGCTGGCCCTAAGGCCATTGGTCGTGAAAAGCCCGGCGGAACGGACCGCCACACCCCCGCCTTCAATGGCCCTGAAGAAAGCCTCCGCCATCGGACTTCGACAGGTATTACCGGTGCAAACAAACAGCACCCTCGACATGGTTAGGAAGAAGCCTCCTCCATAAGCCGGCCTATCAAGTCCGCCCGGTTGATCATACCAACCAGCACTTGCTTGTTAACCACAGGGGCCCTCTTTATGTTGTGTCTTATCATGGTCATGGCCACGTAAAAATCGCTATCGTCCTCCTGAAATGCTATCACCTTCCTGGCCATGTACTTGGAGACCTTCTCCTTGCCTATCCGCTTGAGACGCACCTGAAACTGACCGAAGTCGGGTATAACCAAGGAGTCCTGAAGGTAATCCACATAGCCAGGCAAGGCGGCCCTGACTATGTCCTTCTCGCTTATGAATCCAATCAGATGATACTCATCATCCACCACAGGAACCCCGGAAAGACCATGGCTTGAGAGGACCTCAACCGCTTCAAAGACCGTGGAGTCCTCCCATAGGGCGGTGAGGTCCCTTTCCATAACGTCACAAACCTTCATGGCAAGCCCCTCCCCTAACCCACTCGGGTAAGCTTTATCTGATCCAAGTGGGATTCCACAGCACTCCTGGAACTCACTCCCTTCTCCAGGTGCAGGGAGTCCTCCATGGCACAGGCCATGGCAAACCTTATGGCCTCCTCCTCATCCATTCCTTCCTCAAAGGCCAATATAAGACCCGCCATCAGCGCATCGCCAGCACCAAATAGGGAGACTACCCCCCGGCGGGGGACCTCCCCCACAAAGGTACCCCTCGGGGTCGAGAACATGTCGCCATATCCCCTGTAGGAGGTTATTACCCATGGGACCCCCTGATCATGAAACCTTGAGGCCACAGACTTAAGGTTGTCCAAGGATGACAGCGGCACATCCATCATCATGGAGACAAACCGATGGTCCACCTTTACCACCTTCGGGCCCCCGTCAACCGCCGCGAGCAGGGCCCCCCCTGAGGCATCCACAAACACTTCTAGGCCCCTCACGGAGGCCATGTGAACCAGTTCCCGGTAAATGTCCTGCGGTACCCCAGGGGGAAGGGACCCTCCCAGCATCACGGAGCTGCAGCGGCCGAGCATCCTCTCATAAGCCCTCAGGAAACGCCCGAGGGCCTCTTCTGGAACATAGGGCCCGCTCTCCGCTATCCCGGTCTCCAGTTTCCCTATCTCGTCCACCACATACGTGTTCGTCCTCGTCTCGCCCCTAACGTGGACGAAGCTAGTGGCTATCCGAAGCTTGGACAGGGTATCCCTTATGTACTCCCCGTTGTACCCCGCCAGAAACCCCATGGCCACGGAGTCAAACCCCATCTGTTTCAACAGGATAGACACGTTTATTCCCTTGCCGCCTGGGGATCTATTTACGTTAGAAGCCCTAAACCAGCCACCGGGGCGGAACTCAGGGACAACGTACTCTTCGTCCACCGCCGGGTTCAACGTAACCGTAAGTATCACCGGCACCACCCCCTGGGGATAAGAAATCCCGCACTATACGGACACCGTTACCTACCTCTTATCTATCGGCAGAATATCTCAAGGTCCTCCACGGACGACACCCTAGCCCTTGAAATCTCCTTCCCCTCGTGAAGCACCATGGCGGTGGGGAGCTCTTTTACCCCCAGTTTCTCCATCATCCGGAGGCTCCTGTACCCATCCACTACCGTAAGGCTGATGCCCTTGGACTCAGCCCACTCCTCCGCACGGGCAACCAAAGCCACTTGAGCCTCATCTATGCTGGAGTAAAAGAGGGCGTTCACCCGCTTTGGCTCGAAAAGCACTTTCTGCAGGTGCAGCTGTTCCGTTATATAGGAGTAGGCAGCCATGGCAGCAACGGCTCCGTCCCCAGCAGCGGTTACCACTTGGCGCAGGAACGTGTCTCTCACGTCACCGGCAGCGAATATGCCCTCAACAGATGTCTCCATCTTTGGGCTGGTTTTTATCCAACCCCCAGGAGCAGTTTCCACCAGGGAGGAGGCAAAACCACTGTTGGGGGCGGTGCCTACGAATATGAAGACCCCGGCCACCGGCAGATGACTGATCTCCTGGGTCTTCACGTTTTTCAAGACCAACCGCTCAACCATCTCCCCACCCTCAATGGCCTCAACCACGGAGTTGAAGACTGGAACTATCTTGGGGTTGCTCATCGCCCTCTCCACCGGGACCTTGTCCGCCCTGAAAGAATCCCTCCGATGCACTATGTATACCTTGCTGGCAAACTGGGTTAGGTAACAGGCCTCCTCCACGGCCGTATTACCTCCCCCTATCACCGCAACCTCTTCCCCCTCGAAGAAGGCTCCATCACACACCGCGCAGTAGCTGACACCACGCCCGGTGTACTCCGCCTCCCCAGGACATCCTAGACGCTTAAAGTTGGCACCGGTGGCTATTATGACCGCCTCTGCCTCAATCTCCCCCTTGTCGGTCACCACTACCTTACGACCATCACGAACCTCCAGGGACGTAACCGTAGCATCCCTAAACTCCGGGGAGAACTTCTCAGCGTGGCGTCTGAAGCTGTCCGCCAGCTCCTGACCAGAAGCATGCTGCACCCCAGGCCAGTTTTCGATCTCATCGGTTATCGTTATCTGCCCTCCCGGCATGCCACGCTCCAGGATCAGGACATCAAGACCGGCCCTCCTGCCGTATATCGCAGCGGTAAGCCCCGCAGGTCCAGCTCCAAGTATGACAAGCTCCCTCTTCTCCATGGGGAAGAACACCTCCAAACGGATATCATCACGCCAAACATACGTAGCTATTTTACCCCAATTGCCCTACATCGTCCCCGTCACGCTTCAAAGGAACGCCAACAGGCAAACCGCATCACACCGTATTGATCCTCAAAACCTCCTAAGAACTCAAGCCCCCTAAAGGCAACCTCGCCCAGCTCCCCCACTTGGTGCGGACCTGCGGTTTCCATCAAAACGTAACCCCCGGGCTTGAGGATGTCTCCACACGCGGAAAGCCAGCTCAAGGGGACATCAACCCCGTCAGGGCCACCATCAAGGGCAAGATCAGGCTCAAAACCCCTGACGGATAAGTCCAGGGTCGCAATGTGATTCGATGGTATATAAGGGGGGTTTGCCACCACTAGGTCGAAGGGTCTGAGAGAGGAAGGCAGGTCTAACGGCCCTCCGCCGTGAATAGGGAATACCCTGCCAAGCAAGCGATTCTCTTTTATGTTGCGCCACGCCCACTTGAGGGCACCGGGGCTTAGGTCCATAGCAACTCCCTCGCTGTCTTGAACCATCATCGCGATGGAACAAGCGATACAGCCACTTCCGGTCCCCCAATCAAGGAAACGTCCTCCCCTGGGGAGGACCTCCGCCGCCTTGATAACCAACACCTCCGTCTCCGGGCGAGGGATCAGGCATCCGGGCCCCACGAAGAACCGCCAGTTCAAAAAGTCCATGGAACCTAAGACGTAAGCCAAGGGTTCTCCCCCAGCCCTCCTAGCCGCCATGTCTAATGATGGGGCTGGATCATAATGATCCGACCTGGATGTCACTATCGCCTCCCTGGAAACACCATAGGAGGCGGCCACTATCAGGGCCGCCTCCCACATGGGACGGCTAACGTGCGGCGACACTCCCAAGACCCCTGCCACCATCCGGACTATCTCAGATAGTATCAAAATGATCTTCCCCGCAACGACGCTACTAACCAAAGACTAAAGAGCCAGGGTCTTAAGCTTCTCCGCTTGATCCGCCATACGCAAGGCCTCTATGAGCTCGTAGAGATCACCGTCAAGGACCTGATCCAGTTTGTAAAGGGTGAACCCTATCCGGTGGTCCGTAAGGCGATTTTGAGGATAGTTATAGGTCCTGATCCTCTCGGACCTGTCACCGGTCCCAACCTGCCCCTTTCGCTCCGCCGCCATCTGAGCCTGCTGACGTTGGAGCTCCATGTCATAGAGCCTAGCCCGCAACAGCTGCATGGCCTTGGCTCGGTTCTTTAGCTGCGACCTCTCGTCCTGGCACGTAACTACAAGACCGGTAGGGATGTGGGTTATACGAACCGCCGAGTCGGTCATGTTCACATACTGTCCACCCGCACCACTAGCCCTGTACGTATCTATCTTCAAGTCCTCTGGCCTTACCTGGACGTCCACGTCCTCCGCCTCCGGCAACACCGCCACCGTGGCAGTGGAGGTATGAATCCTTCCGCTCGCCTCCGTGGCAGGGATCCTCTGAACCCGGTGGACGCCGCTCTCAAACTTGAGCTTGCTGTAAGCCCCATCCCCCTTTACCAGGAAGACCACTTCCTTGTAGCCCCCTATGCCGGTCTCGTTCATCTCCATTATCTCGTAACGCCAACCCTGGCGCTCGGTGTAACGGGTGTACATGCGGAAGAGATCCGCAGCGAAAAGCGCCGCCTCATCACCACCCGCACCAGCCCTAATCTCTATGATAACGTCCTTGTGATCGTTCGGATCCCTTGGAAGCAGCAACACCTTAAGCTCCTGTTCCAGCTCTGGAAGCCGCTCAGAAAGCCGCTGGACCTCCTCCCTTGCAAGGGCCCTCATATCCTCGTCCTCTTGGGACATGAGCTCCTTGGCCTCCTCCAGGGCTTTCGACGCCCTTTGGTACTCTTTGAAAGCCTGAACAACCGGATAAAGCTCTGAGTGCCTCTTGCTGAGGGACTGCATCTCCTGCACGTTATTAGACACCTCGGGGTCCGCCATGCGAGCCTCTATTTCCGCCAAGGCCGCCTCTATCTCTTTAAGCTTGCCTATAAAGTCCAAAAGACCTCACCCCTGACCAACTTGGGTTTCAACGCCCCCCTGGGAGGGCGGAAGATCCATGTCCACCCCAAGGGCAACCCTAAGGGCATCCAACGCCACCTCTATCTGATCATCCGAAGGCTCCCGGGTGGTCAAAAACTGCAACCCCAGGGCAGGGAAGACCAACGCCCTGCCAAGCAGACTCCCTCGGGACGCCCACTTTATCATCTCGTAGGATATCCCCACAACCAGAGGTAAAAGGACCACCCTGCTCGAAACCCTCCACACGATCCCACCCCTCCCGATAAGCCCAAACACCACAACGCTAACCAGGATAACCACCACCAGAAAGGACGTCCCGCAGCGGGGGTGTATCCGGGAGAAGGATCTTATGGAGTCCACAAGCATAGGAGCCCCAGACTCGTACGCGTTTATGGTCTTGTGCTCCGCCCCATGATAAGCGAAGACCTGCCTCATATCTCCCCAAAGCCCTACCAAGGCCAAGTAGGCGACGAAAACCGCCCCCCTGATAAGACCCTCCATAAGCCTCAACGCCATGCCCTTTACATGCACCCTACCCCCAAGCACTTCGGAAAGCCAAAGGGGAAACAACAGGAAAAGGCCCACCACCACCGCAACGGCGATGAGGATGGATACAAGGGATTCTAACCTGGAAGGCTCCTCCTGTGACGCTATGGAGGCCGAAAGGCTTAACCCCCGATAACCCCCCCTGATCATGTCCACCATGGAACAGAACCCCCTTATGATCGGCCAGTTCCAAGGGGACCTGGAGGTCCAGGAAGAGATGCCCCACCTATCCCTCCATAAGGAACCTTCGGGAGTCCTAATGGAAATACCCCAGAAAGAGTACCCCCGCATGAGGACCCCCTCGATCACCGCCTGACCACCCACCGGCAGGGGGCCCTCCGGGGACTTCAAGAGCCATACCGTCATCCCCGCAAACCATCTAAGGGCAGAGGACAAGATCACTGGTACTCGCAAAGCAGTTCCTCCACGGAGGAGAAGGGCCTGTTGCAGGACATCTCCTCGGAACACCTTCCGGCGGTAACACAAGACGGCCCCGCCAATTCAAACAGCTCTGGGGCTGCGGCCCTCACTAAACCCAACATCCTCACCGCCAGAAGCCTTATCTCCCACTGGGCCCTCCTGCAAAGCCGAAGGGAGAAAAAGTGATGCAGCTCCCGGGCGTTCATGGTGAACACCATACGAGTGGAGAAACCGTGGGGCAACAAGAACCTAGCATCCTCCCTAGGCACTCCCATGGAGCATAGCTGACGATAGGCCTCCTCGGCCACCTGGACTGCCCGCTGGAACAAGTCTAAAGCCTCTTTCGAGGCCGCCACGGAGGGAGGCACCACACAGCTGCCCCCGGAGGAATCAACATAGCGCTGGCTCTGCTGGGAAAAGCTGGCTATCCGGTGCCTCACCAGCTGATGAGAGGCCACTCGGCTTAATCCGTCCACCGCAAAGGTGAAGGAAGCATGCTCAAACGGGGACATGTGACCACTCCGGGTAAGCTTGCCTATGAGCTCCCTGGCCTTGCCGCCATCCAGCCTTTCAAGGATTTCAACCGCCCCCACCGGGCTGTAACACAGCCTGGCAGCGGCGGCCACAATCCTAACTGGATCCTCCGTATGGGATATCAGTTTAACCTCTAAAGACAACTCGACACCTCCGGGATCAACCGGTTCATCCCCGACGGGACGGACCCCATATGATTCAGGGGGAGCCGGGCTCCCCCTGAAAGCTTCAGTCCCTCAACGCACCCACCATGGGGCACCCATTTTTACTTAACTCTAACCGAGCCCCTCCCAGGGACTACTCGGACGCCTTCCTCTGACCGTAGTCCACACCCGCATACTTCTGGCGGAACTTCTCAAGGCGGCCGGCCTCCACCACCCTACCGCCCTTCTTACCGGTGTAGAAAGGATGGCAGGCGTTGCAGACCGCAACCTTTATGTCACCGATGGTGGAACGGGTCTCGAAAGAGTTCCCGCAAGCGCAGGCAACCTTACAAACCTCGTACTTGGGATGGATATCCTTCTTCATATATTTAGCACCTCCGAAAAGATTTCATATCCGCGCATACCTGCTGAATTTACCACACTTCCGCCCCCTGCGCAATCGCAATTTGCGGTGGATTCCACCGGAACGGCAAATGCTTCTGCCCCATGGGATTAATATTGAGCATTCTCAAAACGGGCAATATAATGTCATGTATAAGGGTTAAAGCCAAGGGGGTGGAAATAGAAGGCAAAAGGCGTAGCCAAGGAAGAAGCAGAAACACAAAAGTAGAAGGGGGAATGAACGGATGAAGAGGTTGTCAAAGCTTGTACTTGCGGCGTTTCTGGTAGCGGCCATGGGCGGAGCCGCCCATGCGAAGACGTTCCTGTCCATAGCCACCGGGGGCACCTCCGGGACTTATTATCCGATAGGTGGGGCAATAGCCCAGGCGGTCAACAAGGGAGCCCCTGACCTTCAGGTAACCGCGGAGACCGGGAACGCCTCCGTGGCCAACCTCAACCTCATAGGGGCTCACGACATCGAGATAGCCTTCGCCCAGAACGACGCCACCTACTGGGCCTACAACGGCAAGATGATGTTCAAGACCCCCATAAAGAACGTGCGGGTGATAGCAGCCCTGTATCCCGAGCACGTCCACCTAATAACCCTTAAGAACTCCAACGTCAAGGGAATTTTGGACCTTAAGGGCAAGAGGGTTTCCGTTGGAGCCCCAGGTTCCGGCGTCGAAGCTGACGTGAGGGCCATCTTCCAGACCGTGGGCCTCAAGTACTCGGACATGAAGACCGACTTCCTCGATTTCGGCGCCACCACTCAGCGCTTCAAGGATAACCAGATAGATGCCGGCTTCGTGGTGGCTGGATACCCGGTGTCCTCCATAATGGACCTGGCCACCACCAAGGACATAACCTTAGTAAACTTCGACGACGCCACCATGGCCAAGCTAACCAAGGAGTTCCCCTACTTCGTAAAGAGCACCATCCCCGCCAACACATACAAGGGGGTAACCCAGGCGACCCAGACCCCAGCTGTCATGGCGCTGCTGGTGGTGGATGAAAAGGTCCCGGAGGACGTGGTCTATAAGTTCACCAAGGCACTCTGGGAGAACATCGATGTGGTCCACAAGGCCCACGCCAAGGGCAAGGAGATAAACCTGAAGAGCGCCCTCAACGGCGTCACCGTACCCCTCCATCCAGGGGCTGCCAAGTACTACAAGGAGAAGGGTCTAAAGCTCCCGTAGACTATCGATCACAGAAGGACAGCGAAGAGGACCAGGGTCAAGGGCCCTGGTCCTCTTCGCTGTAGCACTCTAGCATGGACAATTGGCCAGGGGAAGCCACCATACTAACTAACATCCCAACCCCCTGGCATGAAGAAGGGGCGGGATAAAACCGCCCCTCTCTTCCGATATCGTATCAACCAGGGAAGCCTAGAAAAGCCCCGTTATCCTACCCTGGTCGTCTATGTCTATCCTCTCCGCCGCAGGGGATTTGGGGAGCCCCGGCATGGTCATTATGGAGCCACATATGGCCACCACAAAGCCCGCACCAGCGGACAAGCGAACCTCTCGGACGTTTATCCTGAACCCCTTTGGGCGCCCCTTAAGCTCCGGCTGGTCTGAAAGGGACATCTGGGTCTTGGCCATGCAAACGGGAAGCCCGCCGTATCCCATCTCCTCCAGCTCCGTCAAGGCCTTTGAGGCCCCGGGGCTGAAGTCCACCCCATCAGCACCGTAGACCTTGGTTGCGATCACGTTCACCTTCTCCTTAAGCGGGAGGTCCCAATCGTAGAGCTTCTTGTAGTTAGAACCACCCTCAAGGGCTTTTAGGACCAGATCCGCCAACTCCAGCCCTCCATCGCCCCCCTTGGCCCAAACCTCCGCAAGGGCAACCGGGGCCCCCTTGGCAGAGGCGGCGGAACGCACCATATCTATCTCCGCATCGGTGTCCGCCACAAACCTGTTGAGGGCCACGACCACCGGGACACCGAACTGAGACATGTTGTCTATGTGAGCCTCCAGGTTGGCTATGCCGGACCGCAAGGCATCCAGGTTCTCCTCGGAAAGCCTTTCCTTCGGGACCCCGCCATGAAGCTTAAGGGCCCTGATGGTGGTAACGACCACCACCGCCTGGGGGTTGAAACCCCCGTAGGGGGATACTATGTCCATGAACTTCTCCGCCCCTAGATCCGATGCGAAGCCCGCCTCCACAACCACGTAGTCCCTAAGCTTAAGGGCCATCTTCGTGGCAATGATAGAGTTGGTCCCATGGGCGATGTTAGCGAAAGGCCCGCCGTGGACAAAGGCAGGAACGTGCTCTATGGTCTGAACCAGGTTGGGCTGGATGGCCTCCTTCAACAACGCCGCCATGGCGCCATGAGCTTTCAGCTGACCAGCGGTAATCGGCTTGCCATCGTAGGTCTTAGCCACAACCACACGGCTCAGCCTCTCCTTGAGGTCCGAGATGCTTTCCGCAAGACACAGTATGGCCATGACCTCCGAGGCCACGGTTATGTCGAAGCCAGTCTCCCTGGGAACCCCATCCGCCTTCCCGCCAAGGCCGATGACCACGTGTCTCAGGGCCCTGTCGTTCATGTCAACCACCCGCCGCCAGGTGACCGTCCTTGGATCTATGTTAAGCTGGTTTCCCTGCTGAATATGGTTATCTATCATGGCAGCAAGCAGGTTGTGAGCGACGCCCACCGCATGGATGTCACCGGTAAAATGGAGGTTTATATCCTCCATGGGAAGAACCTGCGAGTATCCCCCACCAGCAGCCCCTCCCTTAACGCCGAAGCAGGGCCCCAAGGAAGGTTCCCTAAGGCAAAGCATGGCCTTCTTGCCGCGCTTCACGAGCCCCTGAGTAAGCCCTATGGTAACCGTGGTCTTGCCCTCCCCCGCCGCAGTAGGGGTGGTGGCGGTCACTAATATCAGCTTCCCATCCTTCCGGTCGGAAAGGGTGCGATAAAAGTTAAGGTCCACCTTGGCCTTATTCTTACCGTAGGGGATCAAAGCCTCTTCCGGTATCCCCAACTCCGCAGCTATCTCACCTATGGGTTTGCACCTGGCAGACTGGGCTATCTCAATGTCTGAAAGCACCTCTGTATCCCTCCCTGGCTCTGGTCTATAGCGTCTATTATACATAAACAAAACGTCTAAAACATATGACCTTACGGAAATTTGTGAGTCTGCTATAATCCCAAAGTCCCGCTAACTCCGAATGGTCACCAGTTCCTTAAGGCTACCAAGCGAACCATAACAAGAACAGGGGGATAAACAAATTGGGTCAGTGGAAGAACACTAGCCTCTTCAATAAGTTCATGTACTCTTGTAATGGTCTAAGGGTAGCGTTCATCATGGAAAGGGCCGTGGCCTACGAGACCGCTGCATCTTTAGCGGTGCTTGGAATAGGTATTTTCATGAGGCGACCGCCGTCAGCGGTCATACCATCATTCCTCCTATCCCTGCTACCCCTCTCCCTTGAGCTTGTTAACTCGGCGGTCGAGATAATGATAGACTGCCACATAGGTCAGACCTACCGGGAGGACATCAAGCGCACCAAGGATATGCTGTCCGCCTCGGTCTTTGTAAGCCTCATCGCATGCTATGGTGGTGCGATATGGTTGCTGTTTTTCAGCAAATAGCTGGCCCGGATTTTCAGAACCCAGAGAGGGGAAGACGACCAGAGGCCTTCACTCCTCCTCTCCCCTCTCCTTGTCTCCTTCCGCCGTCATCTTAAGCGGAACCCTTAGCAAACCCTCAACGTAATAGTTGGTCTTAAGCACCTTCAAGGAGCCTTCCTTAACCCGTTGCTCCTTGATCTCGCTCAAAAGCTTGGTGGAATCCTCCCTCTCCCTATCCTTGCTCCTCCGGCATAGGACCTCAACGATTATCTCGTTGCTGGCCTCGGCAGCAGAGAGTTCCCGAAGCAGACCTTCAAAGCTCTCAATGCTCCGCCGGCCCTCCTTGATGGACTCCTGCTCCATCTCGCCTACGCCTCCGCCCCGTACCAGCACCTCCACGTCTCCCCTGGCGTCCGCAGGTATCTTCACTGAAAACGTCCTCTTCTCCACCTTGCTCCTCCAGGGACGAAGCCATACGTCCACCCCGATCATCTCCCCCGGGCTGAAGGTCCTATCCTTTGGGACCTGGACCTTCTCTATGTAAAGCACCTTTGGTGTCTGGGTTACCTTTACATCTAAACGGAAGGACAGGGGTTCAAGGGGCAAGAATGGATTTAAGGGCAGCATAGAGTGAATCATGGAGA
Organism: Thermanaerovibrio velox DSM 12556; assembly: GCF_000237825.1. Classification (NCBI taxonomy): domain Bacteria; kingdom Thermotogati; phylum Synergistota; class Synergistia; order Synergistales; family Synergistaceae; genus Thermanaerovibrio; species Thermanaerovibrio velox. The sequence continues at coordinate 725,097 of NZ_CM001377.1, read as the reverse complement.
ACTCCTGGAAGATCTTCTCCGGCAGGTCCGAGTCAGAAAGGAAGAAGTTGGTCCTGTTCCATCCTTCTGGCATACCTCTCCCCTCAACGGTGATCTTAACCTCCCCGGTCCCCTGACCGGTCCTGCCCCAAAGGTCTTCCACACAACCTGCAACCGCAGGGGGGACCACCAGGGATGAAACAAATGGGTCCACTACGGCCTTGAAGCGCCTAACCGCCTCCTTGCCACTATCAAGGTCATGGAAACGAATCTCATAATCGTTCCCCTGGGGCATCATCCCTATCCTTCCGTACAGTCCCTGGGCCCTATCCTGGAGCACGGTGCCTATCACACCCCCCAGGGTTCCAAGTTTAAACGGGGTCTCCAGGCTGGGGATCACCCCCACCACCGAAGCCTCGGTGGCGAAGAATTTAACAGATCCCCTGCCCATAAATGGATGTCCAAAGGCAAGGAACTTATCCTTATCAACCGCCGTCACGGTCCCCAAGGTACCCACTGAGACGTCTCCCACCACCAGGGCGACCCCAATGGATGCTCCGGGAGATAAAACGGATGAGCCAGAGGCCACAATCTCTCCCCCGCCAGGAGCCGATACCCGGGAAGACAGCCTCTCCCCTATGAGCCTACCATACCTAGGACTTACGCCACCGATCAAAAGGGGACTGGAAAGCCCCTGGTCCTGGCTGACAGCCCCAGAGGCCGCATCCTGGCCTACCTGATCCTGGGATACCACATGATCGGAAGCGTCCTTAGGGGTTTGCCCTAACCCGTCATGAGGCCCCTTGGATTTGACATCAGCGCCCTCCATGGGCGGGATCTTAAGCATCTCTTCCACGGGGGTTACCAACGCCATCGAGTGGTCCCCAAACTTCCAACCAAAGCCGATGGCCCCCAAAAGCTTACCGTCGATGTAAACCGGTGACCCGCTCATACCCGCAGCAACACCACCAGCCTTCATTACCCTGTCCCCTACGGCCTTTATCAGGACCAGACGATTTGGGGCGGATCTTTGGGCGATCACCCCCAAAATCTCCACCGGAAACTGCTCGATCTTGCCCCCCTGAAAGACCGTAAGGGCCGTGCCCCTCATGTGGGGCTTCAAGGATTTGACAGGGAATACCCCCTCTTTAACTGAGAACTGGTCCCCCGCCGAAACACCGGGTAGGATCACCAGCAAGAACAGGGCAAAAAGCCATCCAATCCCGGTCCACAGGGGGGAAGCCCTTCCAGCGAGTCTCACTCTTCCGAATCCCTCCAAAGCCGTCCGGTCTTGTAAAACCTAAGATAAGCCATGATAAGTTCATCCAGCTGGCCATCCAGCACCGCCTGGACGTTGCCTATCTCACAGCCGCTACGGTGATCCTTCACCAGCTGAAATGGCTGCAGCGTGTAAGACCTTATCTGGCTACCCCATGAAATTGCACGTTTTTCCCCCTGAAGGGCCTCGATCTGCTCCTGCCTTTCCCTAAGCTGCCTTTCAAAAAGCTTGGCCCTCAACATCTGCATCGCGGTGGCCCTGTTCATGTGCTGGGACCTTTCGATCTGACAGCTGACCACTATGCCGGTGGGTATGTGGGTTATCCTAACCGCGGAGTCCGTCATGTTAACGTACTGTCCCCCGGCGCCACTGGAGCGGAAGGTATCCATCTTGAGGTCTTCCGGCCTTATCTCTATCTCCACGTCGTCAGGCAGGACCGGCATGACCTCCACCGAGGCAAAGCTGGTATGCCGTCTCTTGGCAGCATCAAAGGGGGAGATCCTTACCAGTCGGTGCACCCCATTCTCTCCCTTAAGATATCCGTAGGCATATTCCCCGCTCACCTGGATCGTAACGCTCTTTATCCCTGCCTCCTGGTCTGGAAGCTCATCCAAAAGCTTGACCTTGAACCCGTTTCGTTCCGCCCACCTTACATACATACGGTAGAGCATCTCCGCCCAGTCCTGGGAGTCCAACCCGCCGGCTCCCGCATGTATCGACAATATGGCATCGGATTGGTCGTACTCCTCGTCCAGCAGGGTCAAAACCTGGCTTCTCTCCAGCCTCTCCTCCAAGACCTCCGCCCTCTGGTAGAACTCCTGGGACAGCTCCTCGTCCTCCCCCTCCTGGAGCATTTCCACCAGGACCTCAAGGTCCTGGATCTCCCTCTCCAAGGCGGAAAATGATTCTCTCCTCTGCTGGAGCTGAGCGAGTTCCCTGGCCAGATCCTTGGAGTCTGGCCTTTCCCAGAAACCCTCCTCCGAGGCCTGTTTCATAAGATCCGCTATCTTGACATCAATCCCATCCAGGTCAAAGGCTATCACGCAGCTCGCGCATGCGCGAACGCAAGTTGCCCATGACCGTGCTTACCGGCAGAACGACCATGTACACCCCTCCTAAGAATTGCTATATTGAACAAGAAAGGATTATATCACCACCGGGACAAGAGCCGCGGAGGAAGGGATTAGGTTTGCACATGGATGCACGCTGTGAGGTTGACAATCGGGTAAGGGTTCTTTGGATACTGGCTCAAAATCCGGGGCAGCTCACCCCGAGCTCGGCCCTGGTAAAGGAGCTTAAAATAACAAGGCAGGGAATATCAAAGATAATAGGCAACCTCAAAGATGAGGGGATAAGGATATCCTCGGTACCTCAAAAGGGTTACGTACTGGAGGGGCCTCCGGAAGATGACCGTTTCTCCCCGTCATGGGCCGAGATGCTTCTCATAGATTCCAAGCTGGGACATCCCATATTTCACTACGCCTCCATCGGGTCCACCCAAGCCCCGCTCAAGGAGATGGCAGCTCAAGGGCGTCCCGAGGGGGCCGTTGTGGTGGCGGACGAACAGACGTCTGGCAGGGGAAGGCAAAGCAGGCGCTGGGAATCCCCACCGGGGGGGTTATATGGGTCCGTACTGCTCAGACCCAAGCTGCTTCCCCGAATGGTTCAGGCGGTAAACCTGGCCTGCGCGATGGCCATGGGGGACGCACTGGCAGAGCTTTGCGGGATAGGATGTGAGATCAAGTGGCCCAACGACATACTGGTGAGGGGGCGCAAGATCTGCGGGATGCTGAGCGAAGGGGCCGTTGAGGTGGACCAGATCCATCACGTGATATCTGGGTTTGGGGTCAACCTCAAGGTAACCCCAATCTTAAATGACCCCCTCACGGAAGCCACGTCGGTAGCTCAAGAAGGGGGCAAGGTGCCGAGCCGTCACCACCTTTTATCACATTTTTTAAAGAGGCTTGATTTTTACCTTGGCACGCTTCGCATGACCCCCAAGTATTTTATGGAAACATATGCTTCCAGATGCTGCACCATAGGCATGCGCATAAGGGGCACCTGGGGGGATAATATCATCGAAGGGACCGCGGAGGGCTTAGACCAGGACGGATCCCTGTTAATCCGCCTGGAGGGCGGTGATGTAGCGGCGTTCTCCGCCGGTGACATCAAGCACATAAGGCCTGCGGAGGGGAGGTGAACATCATGAGGCTTACGGAACGGGCCAAGACCAGCGGGTGAGCCGCCAAGATAGGTCCAGCGGAGCTGGATCAAATGCTTATGGAGATCCCCTCCCTTAGGGATCCGAGGCTTCTATCCGGTTGGGACAACGGAGAGGATGCGGCCCTATGGAGCTTAGGGGATGGGAGGATTGCCATCCTTACGTTGGACTTTATAACTCCCATCGTGGACGACCCGGTGCTCTTTGGGGAGATCGCAGCGGCAAACGCCTTAAGCGATGTTTTTGCCATGGGCGGCTTGCCCAAGGTGGCGTTGAACGTGGTGGCGTTCCCCACCTCCTGCGAGCCATTGGAGGTACTCAAGGGAATACTCTTAGGGGGGGCCAGGAAGGTCCAGGAGGCGGGGGCGTGCCTTGCGGGAGGACACAGCGTTCAGGATGATGAACCCAAATACGGCCTTTCAGTTTACGGGGAGGTTCATGAGGATAGGCTCTGGCGGGTAACCGGGGCAAAGCCGGGTGACGGGCTTGTGCTGACCAAGCCGCTGGGCAGCGGGATACTGACAACCGCGTTCAAGGCCGGCATGGCGGGGGAAGAACTGCTGACGGGGGCGGTCACGTGGATGGCCATGCTCAACGACCTGCCCAGAAGGCTGCCGGAGGATATCCTCACCGCTATCAGGGCTGCCACGGACGTTACGGGGTTCGGGTTCCTAGGGCACTGCCTGGATATGGTGAGCTCTTCAGACATGGACGTGGAGATCCTATCCTCCAAGATACCTTCCATGGAGGGGGCCCTTGAAATGGCCGCCATGGGCATGGTTCCCGCCGGCGCATACTCAAACAGGGAACATTTTTCATCACGGGTAAAAATGGGAGAACACGTTAAACTGGAGGTCCAGGACCTTCTATACGACCCTCAGACCTCCGGAGGCCTCCTGCTGGCGGTGGACCCCCTAAGGGAGGGCGAGCTCATCAAAACCCTCAGAGAAATCGGATTTACCAAGTCAGAACTGGTCGGGAGGTTTAAAGAAGGGGCGGGGAGTGCAATGATCCTCTGAAAAACCTGCACCTTCCCCCGCCCAGGGGTTCATCTCCTCATATCCTGACCAGGGAACTTCCATAAAGCCTCTGCCAGGTCTCGTTGTAAACGTGACCGGGGGAAAGCGGCAGTGATGCCATGCCCTCCTCTACGGCTTTCTGCGCCACCGCCTCTGCAACCCGAGGGGCTGACTCGTCACAGAAGGGATCCGGTAGGATTTTCTGGCGAGAAAGCTCGTGCTCCTCGGTGATCGAAGCTAAGGCATCCGCGGCGGCAAGCAGCATGGAATCGGTTATGGTGTTAGCCCTTACATCCAAAGCCCCCCTCATTATACCGGGGAACGCTTGGAGGTTAAGGAGGGGATTAGGATGCTCAGCAGTCCCGGTGGCCACAACCTCAGCTCCTGCGGCCACCGCCTCTTCATAGGGGATCTCCGGCTCCGGCAGAGCTAGGGCGAACACCACGGCCCTCGAGGCCATGGATCTAACATGCTCCCCGGTCACCAGGTTGCCCTTAGATAGACCGATCATTACATCCGCCCCCTTAAGGGCTTCACCTATCCCTCCCCTGATGCCCTCTGGGTTTGTCTTTAAAGCCAGCTCCCGCTGAATGTGATCCATCTTGGGGTTATCCTCCCCCAAAATGCCAGCGCTGTTAAGACAAACTATGTTCCTGGCACCGGCGGCCAGCAAAAGCTCCGACGTAGCGATACCGGCAGCCCCAGCGCCGATTACAGCTATCCGGACATCCTGAAGGTTCTTTTGGACAACCTTAAGGGCGTTTTTGAGCGCCGCTAAAACCAGGACAGCGGTGCCGTGTTGGTCATCGCACAAGACCGGTATGTCCAGCACGGATCTCAGCTTCTTCACCACCGTGAAGGTATTGGGGCTTGATATGTCCTCTATGTTCACCCCTCCCAGGGTAGGGGCCATGAGCCTAACGTGGTGGATGATCTCATCTGGATCTGAAGTATCAAGGCACACCGGTATCGCGTTTATATCCCCGAAAAGCTTGAACAACAGGCACTTACCCTCCATGACGGGAAGCGCCGCCTCCGGTCCTACGTTACCTATGCCCAGAACCGCAGATCCATCGGTTACGACAGCGATACGGTTCCCCCGGCCTGTGTACTCAAAACTCAACGCGGGATCCTCGGTGATGGCCAAGGACGGATAAACGCTTCCAGGGACATAAGCCAGCCCCAAATCCTCCTCGTTCCTGACGTTTATGGTGGGGTAGATCTTTATCTTCCCCTTCGCCCTCCTGTGAAGATCCAAAGCCCTTAGCCTGTCGATGGTCATATTAAATCCCCTCCCCGGCATATCATGGACGGTTTTTATGCCCTTCAAACCCGTCTACCAATGGAGATCCCATAAGGTCCTCCTTAAGGTGATTCATGGAATGACTGCCCTCCCTGGGGGATAGCTCGTCCAACATCGTAACCCTACGGATAGCCAAATCAACCACCATACCGTCATCCGCACAAACAACTCTTGAATGGGGGAAGCGGTCTTTGAAGTACTCCTCTACCAGATGGGGCCCCCTCTTGATTATGCCCCTCCCCATGTGGGTTACAAGCACCAAGGGAACATTGGAAGCCCTTAGCAGCTCCTCAACGTCCTCTAGGGACAGGTGTTCCAGGTTGGGTCTCCTCCTCTCCAGGGTTACGTTAATGATCAGCACCTGGCTCGCCTCCGCCACCTGATAGACAACCGGCAGCATGGCAGTATCGCTTACAACGCCCACGCTGGGAAGCCCGCTGCCCCTCAGGAGGAAACCGAACGTCATAACCCCGTGGTGTTTTAGCTTGAAAGCCCGCAACGTGGCGGACTCACCCAAAGGATAGTCAGATAGATCCTCTAGGAGTATCTTTTGCCGAACCTTTTTCATAAGGTAGCGGAATATCACCGGTTCATCCCCCAGGGCGTCGGACGGCAGGAAAAGGCTCCCCCTGCAGCTGTAACCTCCTCCCACCATGGCCTCCACCACTGCGTTGGCATCGCCGCAGTGATCCAGATGCCGATGGGTTATGAGCACCCCATCAAGTTCGGTGGGGTCAAGTTCCGGCACCGCCCTGCACATATGATGCAAGCACCCAGGACCGGGATCTATAACCCCCGTAAAGCCGGCGTAACGGAAGAAGATGCCACCGCTGGACCTTATTTGGTGCATCGTGCAAAACCTGGCCCCAGAGGTGCCAAGGAACCGAATGAAATTTTCTGGATACATGCCAGAAGTAGACGTTTTCAAACTACCCCCTTCATAACTGGAGAGGAACGTGGTAAAAGTATATGCTCAAATCGATTGCTGTGCTATGCTCATGGGGATTAAAAGGGGTGGGAGGTGAAGAAATATGAAAAGGCTACACCCCGACGACCTTCCAGATAAGCCCATTACGGTGGGGCAGATACTCAGTGCCATGGACGGAGGCTACCCGGGATACCTGGAGAAACTGCTTCAGCAGGTTCAGCAGTGGCTGACGTACCTGTCGGAACGCAGATATCCCATGGAGGCGGAGGATCTCTTCTGGGGCAATGGAGAATCCGATGGGGAGGCACTCCTTCCGCAGATAGGATGGGTTCAGGCCTTTGCAGACGTCATGCCTTCCGGAGGGGAGGTAATGGGTCATAAAGATGCGGTGGTTCTGGGTGTGGGGCCCATAATGTTTGAGGATTCGTTGCGGATGGCCATAGACCACGGAGCCATCTTCGGCCGAGGCCACTGCTCCAGGATATGGCTTATCACGGACAATTGGATAACCGGGGAGGCCTGTGCCTTCGGGGGACACATAAACGCCCTGAGGGAACAGGGGGTGGAAATAAGAGCCATAATCGTCACCCCCTGGGGATGGACGGAGGTCCCATGGTCCACCAAACCGGGCTGTCCAGGGAGGACCGCCTGGACGGACGGCCGAAGTGACGGGAGACAGTAGAACATGTCAGATTGGGGAAGGGGCATTGATCTCCTTCCCCAATTTCTTATGCCCTATGATCTTACAGCGGATATCCCCTATCCATGCCACATGGTATATTAAACCAAAGATCACACTTCACATGGTTCAATGGTGCGTGGCGGTTTGAGCTAAGGGTTAGATAAAGTTCAATGCCGCGGAATCCGAAAAAGACGCTGAACCATGTTATTTCAGAGCCCTGTGATTTTCAGAGCCCTCAAGGAGTCATGAAAGGAGGTTCCACCCATGGGGGATCCCTTGTTTCAGTTCACCGGCGTGACTTCCCAGATAGACTGGGGGACCATGTTGGACAAGATAATGGAGAACGCTAGAAAGCCAGAGAAGATATGGCAGGAGGAGAAGGACAAGCTGGAGCTGAAGAAGGGGCTTTACGATGAGCTGTCCGCCAGCATGAAACAGCTCCGCAACAGCATAACCTCTCTCAAACTATCTTCCACGTACAACAAGAAACAGGCGGAACTAACAAGCCTTGAGGCCGGCAAGTCCGCCAATGCCATCCTAACCGCCACGGCGGACACGTCTGCCGCAATAAATCAGTGGACCATAAAGGTCAACCAGGTGGCCAAAGCGGAAAGGCGAACCTCCGATAGGTTTGACAGCGTGAGCAGCGCCCTCAACCTGTCCGGGACCTTCAGAATATACGTGGGGAAACAATGGGCGGAGGTATCGGTTGCCAACTCCGACTCACTGCGGGATATAAACCTAAAGATTCAAAAGGCCTTGGACAGCACCGGCAGCAACCTCGCCATAACCAGCAAGATAGTGGACAACCGCATAGTCATAGAGAGCACCGCCACAGGGCTCGGCAGGTCGGGGCCAAAAGCCTCAGAGACCTTCAAGATGGGCAGTTCGAACACCTTTTATCTGCCCAGGGAGGTCAACGGCTGGTATCCAAGCTCCGTAACGATCCAATCCGGATCCGTGACCTATGCGTCCGGGACGGACTACTCCTATGACGCGGCTACGGGAACCATAACGTGGCTTGGCACGAACAAACCAGCCAGTGGATCGGACTTCAAGGTAACCTACTCCCAGGACACGGAAACCATAACAAGGGGGACAGGGGCCACGGATAACATGGCGCTGCCTTCTCCCCGTCCTTCATCCATACTCATAACCCAGGGGAGCAACACGTATGTGGAGGGCAAGCATTTCACCTACAACTCCTCCACCGGGGAGATAACCTGGACATCATCATCACAGCCCGCCACGAGCACAAATTACACCGTAAAATATCTTTACTACTCCAACGACAACGTCTTCTACCTTCAGGACGTATCCGGTACGGTAGTATCTGGGGACAAGCTGTCCGGGACCGGCCTTGGCCTCATGGGGACGTCGGGGCACACGGGGGCCCAGAACGCCCTGTTCGAGGTTGACGGACAGGAGGTGGAACGGGACAGCAACACCGTAGAGGACCTCATCGCCGGAGTGAAGCTCAACCTGGTTGGGACGGGAACCGTGCGGTTAGACGTTACCGTGGACGCCCAATCCGCTGTTGAGGGGCTTAACAACTTCGTCGCCGCCTACAACGACGTTATGGATTGGATAAACATTCGACTCACCGAGGAGAGCAAGACGGAGAAAGCATCGGGGAGCAACAAGAACGACGACTTCTACAAGAAGTTCGGTTTGCTTCATGGGGATTCGCTGCTTTGGCAGATAAAGGATCAGATGAGGCAGTTGATATCCTTTCCCCTTAGTAACCTACCCAACACCTACTCCTCCAGGGGTTATCTGTCCTCCACCACACCACTCAACATCAAGGGGGACATGGTGCTGGACATAGGCGGCATGAGGGCAAGGATAACGGTTTCAGAAAGTGACTCCCTGGAGAACATAAAGGCGAAGCTCACGGGTCTCACCGATGCCACCGCGGGCACCAACGGCAACCCCAAAGGAGGGAAACTGCCCTTATCGGTCTCGGTGGAAAAAGGCAAACTGGTAATAAGGTCCACGTCGAACAGCATAGACGGCCGAACCACCAGGTCAGACACGGTGAGCAGGAACACCGCTTCCAGCTGGGATCTATTGCCCTATACCCCTAGCGTCGCCGCACCTATATCGGGGGCTTTGGTGATCAAGCAGGGCAGCACGGTGTACACCGAGAACGTGGATTACACGGTGCAGACCGTGGAGAACTCCAACGGGGCCTTTGAAAGCCGCATAGTTTGGCTCTCCGGCGGGAGACGCCCCTCGGGGAATTACTCCGTCCAGTACACGTATGACCCCGGCAAGGTGGCCATAAGCACCACCGGAAGCTTAAGCACCATGGGCTTCTCCCAGGACGGCACGAGAAACTCTGTGACCTACGCAGGTATAGCCACCGAGAAGGCCAATTACGGGAAGAGCGGCAAGCTCGAGTTCAACGTGGAGACCTTCATGGCTAGGATGAGGGACGATAACAACGGAGTGGCTAACCTAATGTCCTCCATCATGAACAAGCTTGACCAGTTCTTGGGCAACATGGTTGATACAACCCAGGTGACGGTGGGCACCGAGGTGGTGGTCAAAGGCCGGATCGCCGCAAGGGTGAGCTCGATAAAGGAGCAGCAGAAGGCGATAGACAAACGCATAGCGGACTTTGAAAACAGGCTGAAGATAATGCAGCAGTCGTATTACAACCAGTTCGTGGCGATGGAGAAGACCATATCAAAGATGAACCAGCAGTTATCGTGGCTTGCGGGGATAGTGGCGCAGCTGTCAGGGGTAAAGCAGCAGTGAACGCCAACCGGGGCATCATGGGGATTGCCTGGTAGCGTTCAGCCCATCCGCCTAACAGACCTGCGAAGTCCTCAGGCCAGTCCCTGGGGACTTCGCAGTTTTAACTGTCTTAAAACCAGGCAACCTCCATCTCATCGCACAATGCGGAGCCGCTGCGCACAATCTAGGTACCATTCCGCACTAAACCGCCCGGGCATTTACACCGCCACAGTCTAGCGGAGCCCCGATACAGCAGGAGAACTCCATCTGAAGGGTCACATGAGATATGTTAAAATGCCTCTGTATCAAGGAGGTCACCTGGGACAGCACAATGTCCGTGTGGTCCTTGGCGGAGTCCTGGAGGGTCACGTGGGCCTCGAGGAACATATCCCTTCCGTCGGTGGTCCAAATGTGAAGGTGATGCATGTTAACGACCTCTGGGATCTCCTCCACATGTTGGACCAGGGCATTGATGTCCACTCCTTCCGGAGTACCTTGCATTAGGATGTGAAGAGATTCCTTTAGCAATGGGAAGGATTCTCTAAGCACGTAAACGGACACTCCGAAGGTTAGCAGGGGATCCAGCCAGTACCAACGGAACTTCATTACAAAGATTGCCGCCACTATAACCCCCACCGATGATAGGGCATCCATCACGATGTGGAGGTAAGCAGATCGCACGTTAAGGTTTTCCTTGGAATCCCTATGAAGGAGCAAAGCGGTTAGAAGATTCCCCAGTAGGCCCACCACCGCCACGGACAGCATTACTCCACCGGCTATCACGTCAGGATGCAGGAACTTACGAACCGCCTCCACCAAGAGGAACACTCCTACTCCAATTAAAGCCACGGTGTTGAGAAGTGAAGCCAGCACCTCTGCCCGCTTGAAACCGAAGGAGTGGGAAGGGGTCCTCTCCATGCGGGCTATCCTCATGGCCAACCAGCTTACCCCTAGGGACGAAGCATCGGAAAGGTTATGAACCGCATCGGACAGCAGCGCCAAGCTGTTGGACATCACACCACCGACCACCTCGGCCAAGGTTATCAAAAGATTAAAAATTAACGATAAAACAAGTCTGCCCTCCGTTGTGCCATCGGAAGCCTTATGGTGATGATGCCCATGATGACCGTGTAAATCGTGATGGACGTGTTCATCCTCGCGATAGAAAGCCAAAACAAAAACCTCCTAGCCCTTAAGTGTCCTATTTACGTGACAATAATTTCACTCTTTTGAGTCCAAGTCAAGCCCATTTCCAATAAACAGTCACATTTAGCTAGTTCGTAGAATTATCGGGGGGACCGATGAAGGAGTCCAGCAAGCGAGCTATGAGAAGTATTCCCGCGATGCTCATGACAAGCCTCGTCACGGTAAACCTATATCCCATGTTAGCCATCTCGAACATCAAAAGGGGGATCTTGGTGGTGGACCATGCGCCAAGGAACACCATCACGTTAAACATGCTGGCACCCTTGGATATCATCACCTCCGCAACCGGGAACGCGGCATACAACGGGCCGGCTGCGGCGGAGCCCATTAGGAAGGACACTAGAACCCCCTTAAGTCCAGAACCGGGGCCCGTAAAACGCATCATGGTGGACCTATCAACCCAAACGTCAAGCAGGCCAAGCAGAACGAATATGGGCGGTATAATCGATAGCATCTCCTTAAGGTTCGAGAGGCTTAAAACGATGATGCCCCTGCCGAGATGGGGCTTAAAAAGTGATATCCCAACAGCCACCAGTGCAACGGACAGGAAGAAGCGGTAGCGATAGACTACGGCCCTCATCCCATGACCCGTCCTAACACCAGGGCTATAAAGAATGAAAGCACCAAGGAAAGAAGGTTTCTCCACAGGGCCAGCCTCACCCCTAGGATCTTGGCCTCCATGGGAAACGTGACTACCCCAACCATCATGAGGGACGATACGAAGGCCCCCATCTGGGCATAACCAGCCCCGGCCTTAACCATGGCAGATGCCAGGGGAAACGCAACGAAGCCGGGCATAAGGGTTATGGATCCTATCAGCAAGGCCAAGAGGACGCCGGATACGCCGCTTTGCTTCCCCAGCAGGGCAGCTATGGCGGAGGGGTTAAGCAATGTCATGCCAATCCCTATGAGCAGGAGCACTCCCAACAGCTGGGGCAGTATCCCCTCAAAGGCTCTAAGGGCTTTGAGAACCCCCTTTCTAGTCCTCTCTCGGTCTTTAACGTAGGAAATGCAAAGCGCAAACCCGGCAACAGCATAAAGGATCCAAGGAAACAAACGATCACCTCACCACCAGGGCTGTTTGTCCTTCCCCTGCGTTTAGTTGGCTGTAATTTTATCTTTATATTTCTTTATAATCTTTTTTAGCTACAATTCTAATCCCATCCACTCCCTACAAACCCATCCTTACTCCATACTTTCTTAGCCATTCTCTCCTTTTTTCATAGTCTGGCATTACTTTTGAAAGCAAAATCCAAAAGTCTTTAGAGTGGTTTTTGTAGTAAAGATGGCACAATTCGCGAACAAGGATATAGTCAAAGGCATCTGCCCTTGCCATTGCACATCGCCAATTGAACAGTAATTCATCCTTTGATGTACAGCTTGCCCACCTTTTCTTCTGCTCCTTAACCTTTATACCAGTTCCTTATTCGCTTTATTCGTCTTTATTGTGCGCATACACCCAGTTTCTTGATTTTTTTGATATATTTTTTATCAATATCCCTCGCCTCCAAGTTGATTTGTGCTACAAAATAAAAAAGACCCTGATCTATCAGGGCTTTAACCTACCTTATCATTGTGCTGTTCAAATATGGTGGAGGCGGGGGGAATCGAACCCCCGTCCGACAATGGCCAGCCTAGGAGCGCTACGAGCGTAGTCCGCGTTTTAAGTCTAAGGAAACGGTCTCCCACGGACGGGATACCCTTCCCCGAGCCCCCCTAGAGTCTCGAAGACCAGCCGGAGGACGATGCTGATCTCCTAGCCGCCTGTTTGACGTCCTTCCGGCACACGGCGGCTAAGCACCGGAGAACGTGGCTGCTAACTAAGCAGCCAGAGCGTAGTTATCGTTGGCGTTTTTCTTTTTGGGACCTTATTTACGAGGCTGCCCCAACCTCGGCTCGCTCTCCTAAACCCTCCGCTTGCCGTCGAAACCTGTCGCCCCCTCTCAACCTAAAGATATCCTAAAAACGCCTTGGAATAAACCCCCAACCTAACCAATAGGATCCACAAAAATCCCCTCTGCCGCAACCACAAACACCACGGGCCTTCACCTAGACCTCATGGCCCTCTCCATCTCCCGCTTAGCCTGCTTCTCCGCAAGGGCATCCCTCTTATCGTGAAGGGCCTTGCCCTTAGCAAGCCCCAGCTCTACCTTGGCCCACCGGTTGTTCTTGATGTATATCCTCAACGGAACCAGCGTAAGCCCCTTCTCCCGCAGCTTCTGATACAACCTCAAAATCTCACCCTTGGAGGCCAAAAGCTTCCTGGGGCGCTCCGGATCCACATTGTAATAGCTGCCCTTCTCGTAGGGCGATATGTGAACCCCCATAAGCCAAAGCTCACCGTCCTTGACGGTGGCATAGCCATCCTTCAGGTTAACCCGGCCCTCCCGCAACGACTTTATCTCCGTGCCGGTCAGCACAATCCCTACCTCCAGGGTGTCCAAGATGAAGTAGTCGAACCGGGCCTTCCGGTTCTGCGCCACGACTCGATCCCTCTCCATCCCTCAACACCCCCATTCTAAGCGAATGTTACAGCAAAAGTCATTTATAGTCAATCACCCGGACCGTCATGCCGAACCATCGCCCAAGCCCCATAAGCCTTGGCATCGCCTGACTTCAAACACCCAGAACGAGAAACCCAAGGGGGACCGACAAAGGACAAAAAGACGAACATAGCAGGGGAAGACTACCTCCCACAGCAGGGAAGGGAAAAGGCAAGCCAACCTCAGAATAACCAGGCAAAAATAAAAAAGGAGACCCTTAAGGGCCTCCGGAGTTCTCCTGGTCGGGGCGAGAAGATTCGAACTTCCGACCTCTTGGTCCCGAACCAAGCGCGCTAACCAGACTGCGCTACGCCCCGAACGGGAAGGATTTTAACACCCCAAAGGCACCACGTCAAACCTCAACACCTCGTGGCGCCCTTGGGGATCGATCAAGAACTACTTAGGCTGTATCCTGGTGAAGAAGTGGGCCTTGCCGTCCTTCTCAACCTTCAGGATCACCGCGGTCTTGTTAAGAGGGTTGTGATCCTTGGGATCCACGGATAGCACCCCATGGTGAAGCTTAAGGTTCTTGGTCTCCTCAAGGGCCTTGGCGATGGCGGTACCATCAGCCTTGCCAGCCCTCTTTATGGCATCCGCCAGCCAGTAGACGGAATCGTAGGCCAGGACACCGTTCACGAACTCCTTGCACTCATCCTTGTACTTATCCTTGTAGGCCTTGAAGAAGGGCTGCATGCCAGGATCTTCCAGAGAGGTGTGGTTAACCCAATAGGTTCCCACAAGAGCGGGACCTGCTATCTCGTACATGAAGTCCGCATAGCCGTCTCCGCCCATTATGATGAGGTCCTTCATCCCAAGCTCCCGGGCCTGCTTTATTATGAGGGCCATCTCCTTGCCCATGCCGGGAAGGAAGAGAACCTCCGCACCGGAGTTGCGGATGTTGGTGAGCTGGGCCCTGAAGTCGGTGTCCTGGCCACCCTTGTAAGCCTCATCGGCCACGATCTTTCCGCCAAGCTTTTCAAACTCCTTGATGCAGAACTCCCGGAGCCCCTGGGAGTAATCAGAGGCCACATCGTAAAGCATGGCCGCCTTCTTCTTGCCCAGCTTGACCGCCGCCAGGTTCGCAAGCACCTTGCCCTGGTAGGGATCGGTGAAGCAGATGCGGAAAGAGTAAGGACGAACCTTGCCCTTCTCATCAACCGTAACAAGGGGGTTGGTGGAGACTGTGCCTATCTGGGGCACCTTGGACCGGTTCACTATGGGGGCGGTAGCGATGTTAGCCCCGGATGCGTTGGCCCCTATGATGGCCACCACCTTGTCCTGGTCTATCATGCGCCGCACCGCATTCACCGCATCCTCAGTCCTGGTCCGCCAGTCATAGGGCACCAAAACCAGCTTCTGCCCCAACACACCGCCCTTGGCGTTGATCTCCTCCACCGCAAGCTGGGCTGCCCGCAGCTCCGTCTGGCCGTAACCCGCGTAATCCCCCGTAAGGGCGGTCAGATACCCAACCTTGATCTCCCCCGCAAGGGCACAACCCGCCGCCATGGCCAACACCGCCACGGCCAAACCTAGAACCAGAAACCTCCTCACTCCACAACACCTCCCGTTTGAGGATGAGAAACCTGCTGAAAATTCTACCATGACTAGGACACATCCGCATCGACCAAGCGTAAACATTAAATAAACCTTATAAAAACGCAGCCCCTTAAGAGCCGCTAGATAGTCGGCGTCTCCCCCCCCCCCCTGCAGCCGCTAAAAGTTGGACTTAAAAGTGGAAATTTGCGGTTTATTTTTGCCCCTGGGGCTCCTTGAGGAAACTTGCATGTGGTATCATGTACACAAGAGTTGGGCCCCGTGCCCCCAACACCCCACAGGGAGGGATGGAAGTTGAAGCTCCTAAAGACCTACGCGGAAAAGTGCGTTCGGTGCGGCGCCTGTATGGCCGCATGCTCCAAGGCCTACTTCAAGGAGGATGACCCTAGCCTCTCCAGGATCAGGGTCACCGACGTGGGCAGCATGCCCAACATAAACGTCTGCAACCAGTGTGGCACCTGCATAGAGGTGTGCCCCACCCAGGCCCTGGAGAGGGATAAGAACGGGGTGGTCCAGCTTAGGAAAGACAAGTGCACCTCCTGCATGATGTGTGTAGGATACTGTCCCACCGCCAGCATGTTCTTCAACGCCGCCAAGCAGAGTCAGCCGTTCAAATGCATAGCCTGCGGGCTTTGCGCCAAAGCCTGTCCCACCGGCGCTCTGGAGATAATAGGATAAAATCCACAAGCCCAAACCCTGGAAAATTGGCTGCAACATGCACACAAAACCCCAACAGGGTCGAAAAAAGAGGGACCATAAGATCCATACTTAAAAAGGCAATGCCCTCACGAAAGGAGCGGTAAAAGAGATGGAGAAGATGAAGCTTCTCGCCCAGTGGACCTACACCCCGAAACCCATTCACAGGGGTTACACCAAGGAGGTCTGCTTCGTTGACCTGGGCAACCGGGACGGCAAGTACTCCTTCAAGACCAAGCCGCTGTCCGACGAGTTCGTGGAGCGCTTCACCGGCGGCCGCGGCTTCGGGCTAGGCCTCCTCTGGGAAGCGGTCAACGAGAATACCAAGTGGGACGATCCGGAGAACGAGATAATAATATCCGGCGGCCCCCTTTGCGGAATAACCCAGTACCCGGGGGCGGGCAAGTGCTACTCGGTCTTCCTCTCCCCCGCCACCAAGCAGACCTACGCCAGCAACGCCGGCGGATACTTCGGCCCCCTCATAAAGTTCTCCGGCTTCGACTCCTTTGAACTCAGAGGCATAGCTGACAAGAACGTAATAATATTCGTGGACGGAGACCTCGGAAAGGTGGAGATCTACGAGTCCCCCTTCGATGACAAGTCCAACTCCTACACCATAACCGATGAACTCCACGAGTACTTCTCCGCCGAGGACGAGGACCGGGAGAACGGTAAGCGGGCCATATCAGTGGTATCCACGGGTCAGGCGGCCCACCACAGCTACATATGCGGGATGAACTTCAGCTTCTATGACCTGCGCCGCAAGGTGGCAAGGCTCAAGCAGGCGGGACGCGGGGGCGGCGGAACCGTGTTGCGCCACAAGGGCGTGCACGCCATCGTGGTGAAGAAGCGCAAGGTCACGGGAGTGGAGAACGACCCCGCGGACCTCGCAACCCTTCAGAAGGTGGGCATCAAACTCCATAAGGAGATTCACGACTACGACGATGTGCAGTGCAAGATGCGCAAGGTGGGTACCGCTCACCTCAACGAGGTTATGAACGACTACCACCTGCTGCCGGTGAACAACTACAAGTTCGGCCAGCATCCGGACATAAACAACATCCACTCGGACGTCTACACCAGCCTGTTCACCCAGGGCCTGCCGGACGGCTGCTGGTATGGTTGTTCCCTCTCCTGCGCCAAAGCGGCGGACCATTTCGAGCTCAAAACCGGCCCGTGGAAGGGCCGCAAGGTTACCGTGGACGGTCCGGAGTACGAGACCGCCGCGTCCCTGGGCTCCGTAATAGGCATATTCGATCCCAAGTGGACCATAGAGGCCAACTTCTACGCTGACCACTACGGCTTCGACACCATATCCCTTGGAACCATAATCGCGTTCCTGGCGGAGTGCTACGAGCTGGGACTCATAAACGACGAGCATACCGGTGGGCTTAAACTGAACTTCGGCAACAAGGAGCACATGATGGAGCTCATCCACAGGATGGCGGAGGGGAAGGATGAGTTCGCCGTGGCGGCCAGCCGGGGCATCCGCTACCTCAAGGACTTCCTCAGCGAGAAGTACGGGGCAGACCGCAAGATCATGGAGGACATCGGCATGGAAGGGCAGGGCCTCGAGGTCTCCCAGTACCGCTGCCAGGAGTCCATAGCCCAGTGGGGAGGCTACTTCCTCACCCTTAAGGGCCCCCAGCACGACGAGGCTTGGCTCATATTCATGGACATGGTGAACAAGCAGCTGCCAACGTTCGAGGACAAGGCGGAGGCGCTGTACTACTTCCCCAACTTCCGGCTGTGGTTCTCCCTGGTGGGACTCTGCAAGCTACCCTGGAACGACATCGAGCCCGCGGACAACCACGTTAAGTACAAGGGCATCGAGGCCGCCAAGGTACCGGAGCATGTCCAGAACTACGTGGACATCTTCAACGCCGTCACCGGGAAGAACATCACCAAGGAGGACATCATCACTCAGTCCGAGCGGGTCTACAACTTCGAGAGGGTCTTCAACCTAAGGCTGGGCAAGGGGACCAGGGAGTGGCACAACATACCCGCCAGGGGGCTTGGCCCGGTCTTCGAAGATGAGTACATGGCAAGACCTGACTACTTCGACGACAAGCTGAGGGAAGCGGGGATAAACCCAGAAGGACTCTCGGTCAAGGAGAAGATCGAGAAGCTCCAGGCCTACAGGAGAGGTCAGTGGGAGCAGTTGGTTGACGCGGTCTACAAGCGCAGGGGCTGGAACAAGAACGGCATACCAACCCTCGAAACCGTGAAGCGCCTTGGGATAGATACCCCCGAGGTGGTGGAGGTCCTCAAAAAGCACCTCCGTCCGGAGGATGAGTGGGACAACTGATGGATAGCTTCATCACAGTCAACGGAGACAAGCACCCCTGGCGGGAGGGCATGACCGTCCAGGACCTGCTGGACGAGAAACGATACACCTTCCGTATGCTTTCGGTGTGGATCAACGATAAGCCGGTTGAGCGGGATCGCTTCTCCTCAACCCCCATACCAGAGGGGGCTAAAGTGCAAGTGGTCCACATGATAAGCGGGGGCTAAATCCCAGCTCACGGCAAGAGACGCTCCTGCTCCTACAACAAAGGGGACATAAGGCCGCAAAAAGCAGGCCCCGGTGGGAATCTACGCCGGGGCATGCTTGCTTTATTCGTTCGCTATTACCCCTAAGAGATTCAATGCCATCGAAGGAACAACACCGCGACCATAGGGCAATCTAGAGCAAGGAAGGGGGCGCAAAACCCCCCACAGAGAGATCAATCCACTGCGGTACCCACCAAAACCAGGTCATCCTTGGACAGCTGGGCCAACCCCCTCTTCCAGGCAAAAACCGCCGCCTGGGTCCGGTCCACCAGGTCCAGTTTCTTTAGAATGTGGCTAACGTGGTTCTTAACGGTCTTCTCCGACAGCACCATCCGCTTGGCTATCTCGGCGTTGTTAAGCCCCTGGGCTATCCAGTAGAGCACCTCAAGCTCCCTCGGCGTAAGGCGTCCTAGAAGGTCCCGCTCCTCCCTTCGCCGGTTGAAAGTGCTGAGCAACTTACCCGCCACCTTGGGATCCACGTAGGAATGTCCCCTGTAAACGGACCTTATGGCGGAAAGGAGCTCCGTCATGCCCGAGGCCTTAAGCACGTAAGCATCTATGCCCACCGAAGAGAGGGCCGTTATGTGATCATCATCGTCAAAGGCAGTTATGGCCACGAAGCGCGGCAGATAATCCCCCCTCTTCTTAAGGTCCTTAACGACCTGGACACCATCCTTCCTCGGCATGTGAATGTCGAAGAGCAGGACATCGGGCCTTAACTCCAACACCATCGCCACCGCACCGTCTCCATCCTCCGCCTCGCCGATAACCTCCATGTCCTTCTCCATCTCCAGAAGGCGCCTTAGGCCATCCCGGAAGAGGCGGTGGTCATCGGCCAACACAATCCGAATCTTTCTCATCGTCTAACCTCCCAAGAGGTATGCTGAAGATCACCGAGGTTCCTCGCCCCGGAGCGCTTTCTATGCGAATGGTGCCCCCTAAAAGACGCACCCTCTCTTCCATGTTAATGAGACCCAGGGAACCCCTTCTGTATGCCTCTAACCTGGCGGCCTCCGGATCAAAACCCCTTCCATCGTCGGAAACCTTGAACGTGGCCATGGAATCACCGAAAGAACCTAAAATCTTAACCTTCTTGGCCCCGCCGTGTCTTATGGCATTGGCCACCGCCTCCTGGACAATCCGATAGGCGTTGGACCTGGCAGGCCCGCTCATGGCATCCCCATCCCCTCGGATAAGCACCTCCACGTGGACCGAATACCTGTCGGAAAAGGTTTGGGCCAGTCGCTCCAACCCCTCTTTTATCCCAAAATCAAGTCCCGACGGCTTAAGCCTCCAAAGAAAAGTCCGGAAATCCTTTACCGCATCCTCCATCTGATCCCTTAAACACCTTATCTCTTCCCTGGCCATATCCAGATCACCATTTAACAACAGCCCCTCCATCCTGTCGATGATGAGAAGGGCTCCAGAACAGTGCTGGGCCGGTCCATCGTGAACCTCCCTTGCAAGGCGCAAACTCTCTTGTTCCACCAACCGAAGGGACATGGCCGCCGCCTTGTAGTCCCTCTCTCCCTTGGCGGAGGACAGGTCTTGAGTATTGTTCTTTAGAACCTCCAACGCCAGCTTGAGCTTTCCCATGGTCTCGTCGGTCCTTAAAAGCATCCGCTCAAGACGGGCCTTCTCCCTCTCCGCCTCATCCCGCCTCTTCCTAAGGCCCCTCTCCCGTTCCTCAAAGCTCCCCTTGAGCTTCATAAAACGGGAGGCCTCGTCATATGCCTCCGCCTGCATCGCCTCATCTCTATTCTCCGCCGCCTTGGCCAGCTTAAGCCGCGCTTTTCTATAGGCCTCCGCCAGGGAGTCCGAAGCGGCTATGACGTCCTCCAGCTCCTTTCGGATCTCCTCTATCTCCCGCTGTTTCTCCTTTATGCCGGAACGTATCTCGTCCCTTATGTCGAGCACGGTTTCTATGCTGGAGTCAAGTGATCTGGCCGCCTTATCCAGAGCATCGTCTATCCTATCGCTCCAAACTTCACCACCCAAAACCCACATCCCCCTCTTGCGGCAAAAGAACCTCTGCCCCATTATAATTCGGATTGAGCGTCCATAAGCTGAAACGCCGGGGAGGGTACATATGAGCCAAGACAGCGAGGACCGAACCCCCTCCAGGGGCATAAGGCACCTGGTGGGGAAAGCGGTTCACCTCTTCTCTATGATAAACGAGGGAGATCGCATACTGATAGGCCTTTCAGGGGGCAAGGACAGCCTGCTCCTCTCCTTGTGTCTGAAGGAGCTTCAAAGGCGAAGCCCTGTAAGGTTTGAGCTGCAAGCCTGCTTCATAGATCCCACCAACGGAGAGTGGAACCTAAGCCCTTTCATGGAGTTCTCCTCCCTCTTGGGCATCCCGCTCACCGTGGTCAATCACGCCACCTTCAGCATAATAGAAGCCCGGGGGGAGAGCAACCCCTGCAGCCTATGTGCAAACCTTCGAAGGGGGATCCTGGCTTCCAAGGCCCTGCAAGTGGGATGTAACGTGGTAGCATTGGGGCATCACCTGGATGACGCCATGGAGACCGCTTTTATGAACCTACTCATGGCAGGGCGATTTAAGTCGTTCGATCCCGCAATGACCATGTCCAGGACCGGGATAAGGGTCATAAGGCCCATGATATTGATCCGCGAGAAGGCCATAGAGGGGGAAATGCGAAGATTGGGCCTTAAGCCCATGGCCCCTGCCTGCCCACTGGTGGAAAAGGGCACGAAGAGGAGCGAGGTCAAGGATCTGCTGTCCAGTCTGGAGGCCCAAACACCGGGGCTAGGAGGGAACCTGCTGAACGCCTTGTTGTCCATACCAAGCCCCTTTGGATGGGGCAAGCCCCATGAGAACCCATAGAGAGGAGGGGCCCATTTGCAAGATCAGGAAGCCCTTGAGAGGTACTTCGCGTGGGATCCGAGAGAGGACGAGGATTTCCGCCCCATGATAGTGGGGGAGGGATCCATTGGAGGCAAGGGGAGGTCCCTCCTCTATGCCGCCCGCCGGCTATGGTCGAGCGGCAACGAGCTTTTAACATCTGTGAGGATACCCCCTTCCCTGTTCATAGGAACCGGGGTATTTCAGGAGGTAGTGGACCAGCTCGGCGGTCAGGACCGCATAAAAGAGCTCGTCGGGGACGACGGCACTAGGGTAGAACAAGCGTTCTTATCCGCCAAGCTGCCACCTACGGTCACCTCCGCCATAGGGTCTTTTCTTGCCACCGTGGAGGATCCGGTGGTGGTGAGAAGCAGCAGCGTCCTGGAGGATTCGATAAAACACTCCTTTGCAGGCAAGTACAGGTCCACGTTCCTGATGAACAGGGGCAGCATGGAGGAGCGTATCCGAGCCGTTGAGGAGGAGATGCTCCGAATATACGCCAGGACGTTCTTCCCCACCGCCATCGGATACCGCAAAAAACATAACCTTGGGGACGACATGATGGGCATAATAGTAATGCGAATGTCCGGCCGCTGGAGGGGACGCTACTACTACCCCACCACCGGAGGCGTCGGGTACTCACGGAACGTGCGCCGTTGGACCACGAGGGTAAGGATGGAGGACGGCATCCTGCGCTTCGTCTTCGGCCTTGGAACCATGAGCACCAAAAGGGGATACGCCAGGACCTTCTCCCTTACCAATCCCGCCCTTCGCCCAGAGGGCTCTAACCCTTACAAGATAATGAAGCACGCCCAAGAACGCTTCCAAGCGATCGACGGCAACACCGGCGAGCTGGTAACGCTGGACGTTAAGGAAATGTGGAGGGAACTCCTCAGGTGGCATCCCAACCTAGGGATCTTTGCGCAGCTTTACACCGTTGACGGAGACACCGGATACTTCTCCTCGGTGGACTATTCCACGGAGATACCAAACTCCTATTCTAAGGTCTGTTTTACCTTCGAGGACTTCCCCAAGAAGTGCCGGGTCTTCTTCGACCGCATGCGGGCCATGCTGCCCATTTTGGAACAGAGCATGGGGGTACCGGCTGACATAGAGTACGCCTACGAACCCGCTGAAGACCAGCTGGAGCTCCTGCAGTCCAGGCCCCTATGGATAGGCGGAAGCGCCGTTGGGTCCGCCAAGATCCCGGACATCACGGGGCGAAAGGTTATCCTAATGGCGGACCGGATGGTCACCGACGGGGTGCTGGAGGATGTTAAGTATCTGGTCTACGTGGATTACCGGATATACGGCTCTGGACCGGACTTCCACTCGGTGGCCCGTGGAATAGGCTACGTAAACCAATCCATGGGGGAGAACCGCTACATACTGGTCGCTCCCGGAAGGGTGGGATCCAGCAACCCGGAGCTTGGCGTGCCAGTTCAATACAACGAACTCACCCAGTGCGCCTGCATAGTGGAGCTCGGGATCCCGCGATCCGGACACATGCCGGAGCTTTCATACGGGACTCACTTCTTCTCGGACCTGGAGACCGATAACGTGATGTACATGCCCGTTTACGACGGGGAAAAGGGCAACCTGTTCGACCAGGACTGGTTTGACCAAGCGGCCTACGTGGAAGGCCCCCACATGGCCATAAGGATCTACCGGGGCAGCTTCTCGGTCTACTCGGACGGCACCGAGAACCGGGGTGTTGTGGTTGTAAACCGGGTCGACCCCCCCTGCGACTGTTGACGATCGATAAAGAGAACAAAGCACCGATAACGTGGTGGTCTCTAAAATGAAGGGGGGCCCCATCCCTAATGGGGCCCCCCTTGGGCTCAAGGCACGGAAACCAGCCCCTTATATGCCAGCCATAATCACCGGAGAAGCCCCGCCACTATGAAGTCCACCGCCTGGTCCTCTGATAGCCCCTTGGCCATGAGACCCGCTATCTTGTCGTCCGCTATCCGTCCTATGGCAGCCTCGTGGGTTATCTCCGCCTCCGAGTGGGATGCCCTAACCACCGGAGAGGCCTCCGCCACGGCCTCCCCCTGAACGATCTCGGTGCAATCCACGTGCCCCTTTGCCCCGGGAGCGGCTCCCTCTATGGTACCGTAAAAGGTACCAACGCTCCTGTCCTTGAGGACCACCCGGGCTTTAACGAGGGCAGAACTGCCACGGCCGGAAAGCTTAACCACGTCCTGAACGAGGCATCGGTCGTCGTACTTACCATAGACCTTGGAGGTTATCTCCACGGAGCTGCCAACGCCTCTTGCGTCCACGTATATGTCTATCGATAGATCCCCCACCCGGCCTTCCACCAAGGTGAAGTCCCCGCGGTACAGGGCCTTGTCCTCCAGGACCACGTTTGTCTTGGGCCGCACAACGATCTTGCCCTCCGGGCCGTGGACATGCACCTCGTTGTACGTCAGGGAAGCCCCCTCCTCAAGGTATATCTCCCCCTCCATCTGGTGAAGAAACTCCTCGGCGTTGGGGAATACACAGTGGGCCAGGAAGATGGCAGAGGAATTACGCTTCATCCTTATAACCGTGTCTATGGTTTGACGCCCCTTAGCCCCCAAGTGCCCGAAACAGATGTGAACCGGCTTTACCAGCCTCACCCCCTCGTCCAGGGTTATGAAGGCCTTTATACCGTCCTCCGTCTCCTGCGCCTCCAGGGACACCCCGGGCAGCACATGGGAAGAGAGGACGCGATTGCCGTGCACAACCACCGACACGGTATCGGGGTTCCCAAAGTGCCCACCGGAGCTCCTCTCCGCTATCTCCACCAACGTCTTGTACTCAGAGGCCACATCAAACACCGGAGCTCACCTCCCCCACCAGGTCCGGGGACGTATCCGCACAGGGTTCGCACTGGGACATGAAGTAGCGCTTTACCGCCTCGGCGCTGCCCTCCAGGATGACGTGCCCCTTGCAAACCAGATAGGACCTGCTGCACTGGGCCGCCACGTCCTCTCGATGAGTTATTATTAGAACAGAGCTTCCCTCCCGCACCATGCGGCGGAAAAGCTCCATTATGTCCACCAGGGCCAAGAGATCTACCCCTGAATCCGGCTCATCCAAGATGGCCAGCTTGGGCCTCATGAGGTAAACCGAGGCCAGCTCTATCCGCTTCCTCTCCCCGCCGGAAAGGGCCTTGTCCACCTTTCGCGCAAGGTACGACTCCTCCAGCTGAACCAGCCTCAATGCCTCCGCTAACTCTTCAACCCTTGCCCCGGGCTTGGAAAGTCCGAGATACTCCTGGACCGATATACCTTCATAACGGGCAGGATGCTGCCACGCCAGGGTTATACCCGCTTTGGCCCGATCGGTTATGGACCAATCGGTTATATCTTGCCCATCAAATGTTATTGTCCCCTTTGAAGGCAGGTACTGGGGCAACCCCATTATCGAGTAGGCAAGGGTGGACTTACCCGCCCCGTTCCTCCCTAGCACCCCAACTACCTCACCGGGGTACACGTTTATATCCACACCGCTCAATATCTGATTGCCCTCACGGTAAACGTGAAGGTCCTCCACTTGAAGCAGGGGTTTCTTGGACATCATCATGATTTCATGTCTCCTCAATGCCAGCAAAGGATGAACGGGTTCTTCAATTTACAGGACCCGAAGGGAGAGCTCCTTGGATATCCTCTCCAACATCATTATCCCCCCGAGGGAGTTACCCTTGGGGTCAAGGGCGGGACCAAAGGTCCCTATGCCGTATCGCATGGGGACCGAGGCCACGATGCCCCCTCCCACACCGCTCTTCGCGGGCACCCCCACTCGAACCGCGAACTCTCCGGAACCGTCGTACAGCCCGCAGGTGGCCATGAGGGCCCTCATGATCCTGCAAACCTTTGAGGATAAAACCCGCTCCCCAGAGAAGGGGTTAACGCCCCCGGAAGCCAGGGTAACCCCCATGACCGCCAAGTCCTTAGCGTTAACCCGTAGGCTGCACTGTCTAAAGTAGCTGTCCAATATGTCCTCAATATCCCCCTCAAGGGCCCCTACGCTCCGCAGAAAATAGGCCAAAGCCCTGTTCCTGTCGCTGGTATCCCTCTCGGAAACGTAAACCGCTTCGTCCATGTCCAGATCCATAGCCCCGGTGAGTCGCCTTGCAAGATCCCTCACGGCGGCAAAGCGGGAATGCGAATCTGGATACGGGAGCAGCGAAAGCGTCACGATGGCCCCGGCGTTTATAAGGGGGTTCTGGGGCCTATGGGGAGCCACCATCTCAAGCCTCATGATGGAGTTGAAGGGGTCGGCGGTGGGATCAACCCCCACCCGGGAGAACACCCTTTCCTCCCCCATCTCGGTTAGGGCAAGCCCAAGGGATACAACCTTGGATATGGACTGCATGGTGAAGGGGCTGTCCCAGTCACCGGCCACCCACACGTCTCCCTGAACCGATGCCATGGCTATCCCCAAAAGCCCTTTATCCTGCTTGCCAAGCTCCGGTATATACGTGGCCACGCTTCCGCGGGAAGTGCAAGGACGAACCTGCTCGACCACGGTCTCAAGGACCTTGCTTATCAACTCCCCATCCCCATGGGGCTCCAACCTTCCGTTTAAAACCTCGGTATTCATCACAGCACCTCGGAGCTTATGACATCAAAGGCCCTTTCAGCCCTCTCGGCTTCTTCCTCAAAACCAGGGCGCCCCATGAGACCGTAGGTGTATCGCTTACCCTGCTCAACCCCAGGTTGGTCAAAGGGGTTTACGCCCATGGCCAAACCGGTTATGGCGGTGGTGAACTGGTAGAAGAAGATGAGCTCTCCAAGGGACCTTGGATCCAGACGCTCCATCTGAATCCACATGACCGGACGACCCGCTCCGGCCAGGGCGGAAGCGGTGGCCATGGCCTCTTTGCGAAGCATCTCGCCAAGGCCCTTGCCCGCCAGGTAATCCAGGGATTTGAGGGCCTCGGAAGAAGCTTGCGGGATCGCCACATCCTGCGGGAAAGCCACGTCGATGATGGTGAAGAACTTGTCATCCGGGCCTTCCATGTACAGCTGCACCTGGGAGTGCTGATCGATCGCCCCAAGGGCCCTTATAGGAGTGGTACCTCGTCCCTCCTTGCCCAAGCTCTCCCCCCACAGCTGGGCAAACCACTCGGAAAAACGCTCAAGCCTGCTGGAATATGGCATCATCACCGCCATGGGGCGTTGGGAGATTTCATGGTACAGATGACAGGCCGCGAGCCTCATGGCGGGATTACGATCAAAGTCCCCTTGGGAAATAAGGCCGTCCCTCATGGCCCTAGCACCCTCCAACAGCTGATCTACCGGAATCCCCAGGGCTGCGGCGGACAAAAGTCCCACTGGGCTAAGCACTGAATAGCGCCCTCCAACGTCGGACCTCAAGGGTAGACTCCTACAGCCGGTCTCGTTAACGAACTTCCTGAAGATCCCGCCCTCCGGGTCGGTTATCAGGAGCACCGAATCGTAGGAGCCTTTGAGCTTATCGAGGAACCACATGAACTGGGACGTGGTCTCCGCGGTCGAACCGGACTTGCTCACCCCCACCAGGGCGAAACGGCGCCCCTCTAGGTCCTTCCACATCTCTTGGAGCTTCATGGGATCGGGGTTGTCCGCCAGGTAGAAGCACGGCTTCGCCGTTTTCATCTCAATATCCCCGATAAGGGCCTGATGGAGCATCAGGTTACCCAGCGCGGATCCACCTATGCCCACCTGGACAAAGGCATCGAATCCCCTTAGCCAATCGGCGGCCTCCATTACACCGTCTACCTCCTGATCCGGTAGGTCCATCCAACCGAGCCAAGAGGGGTCCTTGCGGTTCACCAGATCATGAAAAGCCGACAACACCCGGGACTTAAGGGATGAAAGGACCTCCCCGGATGGAAGGTCCTTTCCCCAAACAGCCCCTAAGGCAAACTTAAGGGACGACCCCATGGCTCTACTCCCCAAGGTCCTCTCGATCTACGGTTATCTCAACCTCAGCGGACTGGACGTCCCCGGGGATGAAGAGCTGCCGACGCCTTATTACGACCGTCACAAGCTCCACCACGCCGTAGGCCTTGATCAGCCTGCGGGCTATCTCCAAGGCCAACCCTTCCATCGCTTTAAACTTGGTGGTCATCACCACCTTCTGGACTATCTCATAAACCGACGCATCCGCCACAGGAGGTACCTTCTCACTGTCAAGATCCTTGGGCTCAACGTCATATGACAGGCTCAGGTCTATCTCCAAAACCTGTCCCAGCTCCCTTTCCACCTCCAGGGCCCCATGAAACGCGTGGAAATGTATGCCCTTGATCGTCATGGTGGTAAGCATGGCTCTCGCCTCCCGAGATATTAAACTGTGTTGCCACCTTTTAAATCATACCAAATAAGGGGCTTCAGATACAGCACGGGCCCGGGTAACCCAAGGGCCCGGACCCGCTTAACCGCAAAAACCATGCACGCACTTTAGATTTAAGCAGGGCTGAAGCTATAGAAGCCCCGCGTCCCTAAGGGCCTTGTCTATAGCCCCCTGGTCAAATCCAACTATGTACTTCTCCCCCACCTGTATAACCGGAACCCCCATTTGCTTTGTGGCCTTCACCATCTCCATGGCAGCCTCCCGATTGGCACTTACGTCCACATCCTCAAAGGCCACGTTAAGGGACCTGAGGTAATCCTTGGCCTTAACACACCAAGGGCAAGTCTTGGTGGAGAAAACCTTAACACCCATAAGCAACTCCTCCTCTCACGTCTGGATCTCTAAGCCCTGTCACATTATCACCCAACAAGGCCTGTGACATATACCCTTACAGGGTATATATTACCACCTCCTGATGTACCGTCAACCTCAACGCCATCGAGAAAAAAATAACTAATGCTTGAACCTTTAAACAACGGTTCGCACCTCCGAAAATACTGCTAAAATTAGCCCCGTAAGCGGCCAGCGAACCGGGGTTTGCAACCCCTAAAACCATAGGGAGGGTCGATAATGTACGCCATAGTATCCAAAAGGCGCATAGCACCCAAGGAGTACGACGTTTGGGTTGAAGCGCCTATGGTGGCACGGCACGCAAAGCCGGGGCAGTTCGTGGTGGTAAGGCCTCACGAAAAGGGAGAGCGCATCCCTCTCACAATAGCGGACTTCAACGAGGACAAAGGGCTTGTAAGGCTTATCTTCCAGGTGGTAGGCAAGTCCACCGCCTTCATGGCTTCCCTCAACGAAGGAGACAAACTGGCGGACGTGTCCGGACCGCTAGGCACGCCAAGCGAGATCCACAACTTCGGCACCGTCATGATGGTGGGGGGAGGGGTTGGGATAGCCGCCCTGTTCCCCATACTAAGGGCACTTAAAAAGGCGGGCAACAGGACTGTAACCATACTGGGAGGCAGGACCTCCGATCTGGTCATAATGAAGGACGAGTGCGCCCAGTGGTCCGACAGGCTCATCGTAACCACCGACGACGGCTCCGAGGGCATGAAGGGACTCGTTACCGACGCCATGAAGCTGGTGGCAGGGGAGGAAAAGATAGATCAGTGCTGGGCAATAGGGCCTTCCATAATGATGAAGTTCTGCTCCCTCACCGCCCAAGACCTTAACATCCCCATATGGGTCTCCCTGAACCCCTTGATGGTGGACGGCACCGGCATGTGCGGATGCTGCAGGGTCACCGTGGACGACAAGATTCGTTTCGCCTGCGTGGACGGCCCGGAGTTCGACGGGACCAAGGTCAACTGGGACGAGTTCCTGAACAGGCTCAAGCAGTACAAGGACGAGGAAAGGATATCCATTGAGAGATACGAGCAGGAGGTAGGTGACCTATCATGGCTCTGATCAAACCCAAGACCAAAACCCCCATAAAGGAACAGGACCCCAAGGAACGGTGCTCCAACTTCCAGGAGGTGTGTCTAGGATACACCCTGGAGGAGGGGGTGGAAGAGGCCAACCGCTGCCTCCAGTGCAAGAACGCCCCGTGCATAAAAGGCTGCCCGGTGGCCATAGACATCCCAGGATTCATAAAGGCAGTGGCCGAGTCGGACATGCCCAGGGCGGCGGAGATCCTATGCAGCTACACTAACCTGCCCGCAGTTTGCGGAAGGGTATGCCCCCAGGAGAACCAGTGCGAAGGGGTCTGCACCCTGGGCAAGGTCCCGGGGTTCGAACCAGTTGCCATAGGCAAGCTGGAAAGGCTCGTGGCGGACTGGAAGTATCAAAACCAGCCCTCATCTCCCAAACCCCAAAAAGGACCTTCCAAAGGACGAATCGCAGTCATAGGATCCGGACCGTCAGGCCTTACGTTGGCAGGGGACATGGCCAAGAGGGGATACGAGGTGGTGATCTTCGAGGCCCTGCATGCCGCCGGCGGGGTCCTGGTCTACGGCATACCGGAGTTCCGACTCCCCAAGAAGATAGTGGAGATGGAGATCGGAGCCCTTAAGGACCTGGGGGTCCAGATAGTAACCAACGCGGTGGTGGGCAAGAGCGTGGAGATCAAGGAACTGCTTGAGCAGTTCGACGGGATCTACATAGCCGTCGGAGCCGGAGCACCTCATTTCCAGGGGATACCGGGCACCACGCTAAACGGGGTCTACTCCGCAAGCGAATACCTAACCAGAATAAACCTGATGCACGCCTATGAGTTCCCCGACTTTGACACCCCAACCAAGAGGTCCAAGAGGGTCGTGGTGGTAGGAGGGGGAAACGTGGCCATGGATGCCGCCAGATCCGCAAGACGCCTAGGCGCTGAAGAGGTCCAGGTGGTATATAGAAGGTCCCTAAAGGAGCTACCCGCCAGGATCGAGGAGTACCACCATGCGGTGGAAGAGGGGATAATCTTCAACTGGCTCACCAACCCGGTGGAGTACATTGGGAACGCCGAGGGACAGCTTATAGGGGTTAAATGCATCCGGATGGAACTTGGGGAGCCGGACGCCTCGGGACGCAGGCGTCCCGTGCCAGTACCGGGCAGCGAGTTCGTCATAGAGGCTGACACCGCCATCGAGGCCATAGGCCAGGGAGCAAACAAGGTGCTTTTATCCACCTTCCCGGAGCTCAAGCTTAACAAGTGGGGCTACATAGAGGCGGACCCCAAGACCGGCGCCACTTCCGTGCCAGGCGTATACGCGGGGGGCGATATAGTAACCGGTGCCGCCACGGTCATCCTCGCCATGGGAGCCGGCAAGGACGCCGCAGAGGCCATGGACAAGTACATATCCCAAAAGAAGGACAATGCTTAAGGACCCAGCGCGGTTTAAAGCGGAGGTCATCGCCCTTGCAGGAGCCCGGGATGACCAGGAGTTCATCCGTTACGTCAACGGCGTCACCGACAGGATGTGGCACCACGTGGTGACCGAGGAAGGGCTGTCGGCTCAAGAGGCGGAAGAAAGACTCTTCCAGTTCTACGAGGAGGATAAACGCTTCTTCAAGGGCTAAGGGCAACAACTGCAAAAGCGGCACATATCTTTCTTAATCGAAGAATACTGCCACAAACCACCGGGGGGAGGGAACCTAACGTTCTCTCTCCCTTGTCGCTTTTCGACCATACGCCTCTTTGACAGCCATTCATATATTATCCACTAGAGCACCAACAACACTTGACTTATAATAACCAAATGCAACAGTATAAAAAAGGAGGGATCGAGTATCCCTCGTCCCTCCTTAGCAACAACCAAGACCAGACCTTCTAGAAAACAACCTGGGTCCTCAATCGTACCAAATGATCGTCCCCCTCGTTTTTACCACTCCCGCCCCCGGTACCATAGTCTATGTTGTCATAGGTAGCTTCAATCTTTACCGCCCGGTTGAGCTGGTAAACTATACCGAACGTATAGTTCTTGGTGTCATCAAGATTAGGAGTGCTAGGATCATTAAAACTAGCTCTAACATATCTCTGGAAGGTGCTCCACTTGTCGTCCCACTTCTGATCCGCCCGGGCGAAGAACACGGTGGTGTCACCATCCCTAGAATCGGGTCCCCGGTTAAACAAGACCTCTGCCCCATAGTTGCTGTAAGCACTGCTGCTGCGATCCTTGGTCATCACAAACGCATCATCGATCTTGGCGTACTCGAGCCACAGGCTGGTGAACTTCAGGAGATCCTGCTTGGCGTCCAGGATGACCTTGTAGGCCGCGGGGCTGTCGTTATCCAACGTCGCATTACGTTGCTTCCACAGGCTTTGTTTGTAGTAGACTCCTTTCAAGGACACCGAGGGATTGAACTTGAACTCCATGTCAGCACCATAGACGTCCTGGAGGCCAATCCTATCTAGCGTCCCACCGGGGCCATCTCCCCTTCGATCTTCCGCAAAATCATAGCTGCGCCAAACCCCCATGAGGCCCAGCCGGAACTGCTCGTTGAAGTTGAAGTCCATCCGAGCACCGTACATGAAGTACTCATCCACGGAAGCGGTGTCATCGTCCTGATGGGCCACAAAGGCATCAAAGTCCACCATGCCGAAGCTCCTCTGGAACCGGAAGCCCTTGAGATCCCAGTCGCCCACGAAGGCCTCGTTATCAACATAGAGACCCCTCTCGTCCTCCCAGTCGATGTTCTGGAGACCCACGGTCATGGTGATGTGGTAGGGCAGCTTGGTGGTAACAAAGTACTGTTCCCAGGCGACGCTGTCATACTCGGACTCGCCAGTGTTGTTCTTCGTCGCCACCTTGCCGAGCCTGGAGGTGAAGGTGGTGGTCTCGTTGATCCGCTTCTTGATCCAGAGGCGGTAACGGTTCAGGTCGAACTCGTTCTTGCCGTCGAAATCGTACTTGGTTTCGTTCTCGTTGGCGAACTTGGCATCGAAACGGAGCTCACCGGAGAGGCTCCAGCCGCCCAGGTCCTTCTCAAGCACCGCCACGCGGCTGTCGAGCTTGTCCACCTTAACGCCGAGGGCGTCCAGCTCGTCCTTGAACTCCACGACCAGCTTCTTCAGCATCTCCACGTCCTGCTTGCTGGCCTTGTCAAGGTCAACCTTGGCGAGCGCCCGGGCCACGATGGAAGCCATCTCGTAACGAGTGGCGGGCTGACCGCCCTTGAAGGAACCATCGGGATAGCCGGAGATCACGCCCTTGGAAGCCAGCTGACTCACCGCATCGTAAGCCCAGTGGTTCATAGGAACGTCCATGAACGGGTTGGCCGCGAAAGCAGGGGCCGCAAAGGCCACCAACAGAGCGGCAGCGAGAATCGCAAAGCTCTTCTTCATATCGTTTTTACCCCCTTGAGTCTGTATTTTAGACTCGGGACCCAAGGACCGAACGGGACACCGCCCAAAACGCGAAACACCGCAAGAACCCTAGTTCCCTCACGGATAACCGCGCCAAGGCCGCCCGCCGAATCCAAAATCCCGCGCCCTTGGAACTCCGCTCCCCCTTTTTGGCTTGGGGGCATCGCACCTCCTTTCCCGCCCTCAGGGCTTACTGCAGCACCTCATTTCATTATTTTTTAGACAATAATTATATATCTAAAATACTTCGCGCATCAACAACAACTTAAGTCACCAAATCTATCCACCCTAAAGCTCCGCTGGGTATGAGACGTTAATTTTTCAAGGGCCCAACCTACAATGAGTCCATAAAAACCCGGGCCGGGGGGCAATAAAACTTGAACCATCAACACCCTAATTCCGTTATTTAAAAACGTTACTTAAAATCAGGACCAAGTTGGAGAACATCGCTTGACCGCACTCTATATTTACCACCAGGGGATTAAAAAAGGGGAGGAAGGCTCCCCCCCAAATTTCAAGGTCCCATAAGAAACCCCAAACTTCCTTAAGGCATCAAAGACACAGATGGCCTATTCCTCCTCTTCCTTCCTCTCCGCCGCCGCTGCGGCTATGACCTTCTTGGCGATCTCGGAAGGAACTTCCTCGTAATGGGAGAAGTCCATGGTAAAGGTGCCCCGGCCGCTGGTCATGGATCTGAGGATTATGGCGTAACGGAACATCTCCGCCAGCGGACACTGGGCCTTCACCACCTGGAGCTTACCGTTGCTGTCTATCCCCATTATCCTGCCCCTGCGGCCGTTGAAGTCACCCATGACGTCACCAAGACACTCCTCAGGAACCGTAACCTCCACGTTCATGATGGGCTCCAACAACACCGGGGAAGCATCCATGAACGCCTTCTTGAACGCCATGGAAGCCGCTATCTTAAACGCCATTTCGGAGGAGTCCACGTCGTGGTAGGAACCATCGTACAGGGCACAAACGAAGTCCACCGCAGGATACCCCGCCAAGACCCCCTTCGCGGCCGCCTCCCGCAGACCCTTCTCCGCCGCGGGTATGAAGTTCTTAGGAACCACACCTCCGACTATCCGGTCCAGGAACACTATGCCAGATCCCCTCTCCCCAGGGGAAAGCTCAAACCATACATCCCCGTACTGCCCGCGCCCACCGGTCTGCTTCTTATACTTACCCTGGGCCTTGGCGCTCTTCTTTATGGCCTCCCGATAGGGCACCTTGGGGGTCTTGGTGTCCAACTCAACCTTGTAACGGTCCTTTATCTTGGAAAGGACTATGTCTATGTGCAAATCCCCCATGCCAGACAGCACGGAATCCCCAGTCTCAGGGTTCTTGGTGAAGCTCAAGGTCCTGTCCTCGTCCAGCATCTTATGGATGGCGTTGCCAAGCTTGTCCTCATCCGCCCGGCTCTTGGGGGTTACCGCCACGCTGTAAACCGGCTTGGGGAAGCTTATGGGAGGGAACTTCATGTCCTGACCCTTGATGCTCAGGGTATCCCCAACCTGAGCCTTCTCAAGCTTAGGTATGGCCACGATATCCCCCGTGACAACCTCCTTAACGTCCTCCCCTTCCTTGCCCTTCATGAGACGGAAGGCGCTAACCCTGTCCTCCTCGCCGCGGTTGACGTTAAAGACCCCGTGATCCGCAGTGTTCCTCCCGGAAAACACCCTTATGAAGGAAAGCTTCCCCACGTAGGGATCCACCATCACCTTAAAACACATGGCATAGAACGGACCTGACGGATCAGGGGGCAGCAAGGCCTCGGAGCCATCGGGTTTTACCATCTTCCGGGGAGACATCTCCAGCGGAGAAGGCAAAACATCCGCCAGGATATCCAGGAACTGAACAACCCCAACGTTAACAGTGCTGGAACCAGGTATGACCGGGAACACCATGCGCTCCCGGACCGCCTTCCTCAAGGCGGGCACCAGCTCCTCGTAGGAGATCTCCTCCCCGTCCAGGTAGCGCATCATAAGCTCATCGTCCGCCTCAACCACTCGCTCAACCAACGAATCCCTCAGACCGGAGACCTTGTCCTTCAGGTCCGCCGGGACATCCCCAACCTCAAAGGACTTGCTGCCATCACCTTTGTACGTGTAAGCCTTGAGGGAGAGAACGTCCACTATACCCTTAAACGACGCCTCCTGACCTATGGGAACAAAAAGGGGAGCTACCCGGTCCGAAAAGGACTCCTTGAGCTCCCCCACAACCTTATCGTAATCCGCGTGCTCCCGATCCATCTTGCTCACATAGAAGACAACCGGTATTCCCTCCGCTTCAGCCCCTTCCCAGCACCTCTGGGTCTGAACCTCCACGCCGTGAACCCCGCTTACCAGGATGACCGCCGAGTCCACCACCTTCAAGGCGCAAATCTGCTCACCCTGGAAGTCCGAGAACCCTGGGGTGTCCAGCACGTAAAGGGTCTTGCCCTTGTACGGCACCGTGAGAAGAGAGGTCCCTATGGATATCTGACGCTTGTGCTCCTCCGCGTCGAAGTCGGAGACCGTGTTCTTGTCCTCCACTTTCCCCATCCGGGTTGTCAAGCCCGCGTCGAAGAGCATAGCCTCGGCCAGGGAGGTCTTCCCTGCACCACCATGGGATAATAGCGCTACGGTCCGGATGTCCTCAGGTTTCCTTGTCCCCATCGCTTCTGCCTCCTAGAGGAACGGTATTCACCCCAGACTCCGCCGGGGCACGGAACAGCACACATTCCTTATCTTAAGGCAACGATTGAGGAACAGTCAAACTTATCAGCATTACATACCTAATCTACTCCAAGCTTACCCCTTATCAACTGGGCCACCTCAGCGGGGTCAGCCTGCCCCTTGGCCAGGCGCATAACCTGTCCCTGCAAAAACCTCTCTTTGGCCCCCTTCTTGTCCTTCCCAGCTAAGATCTCCTCTACCACCTCTCCATTTTCCGCTAAAACACCATCCACCAGCTCCGCCAAACGCTCCCCGGACAACCTGGCACCTATACCGAGCTTTCTTATCGCATCCTCCGGACCACAGCGATCCTCGAGCATGCACTTCAATATGGACTTCACTGCCCCAGGAGAGAGCTCCCCCTTGAGAACCTTAAGGTCCAGGACCCAAAGGTCCTCGGGCAAAACCCTAAGATCCCCTATGGAACTCGCCCCCAATGCCTCAACCATGGGCAAAAGCTCCATCCTTATCCAGTTGACGGCACTCCTGGGTCGGGTCCCCTTAGCAACCGCGGCCTCGAAGAAGTCCGCCACATCCCTTCGCTCCAACAGCACCGATAGGTCATCCCCGCTTATCTCATACTCCCTGGCAAAACGAACCTCCTTCTCCCACGGGAGCTCCGGAAGCTGCTTCCTAATCCTCTCAAGATCCCTATCGGCCATCTCAAAGGGAGGAAGGTCCGGATCCGGGAAGTAACGATAGTCATGGGCCTCCTCCTTGCCCCTGGTACCCAGGGTCACCCCCTCTGCATCATCCCAGTGACGGGTCTCCTGGATAACCCGACCTCCCCGGTCCAGCAACTCCCCCTGACGGGCTATCTCATAGGCCAAGGCCCGCTCGAGGGCCTTGAGGGAGTTCAAGTTCTTTATCTCCACCTTCGTGCCCAACGAACCATCCTCACCGCACAAGGACACGTTCGCATCCACCCGCAATGACCCGTCCTCCATGTCCCCATCGGACACACCAAGGTACCGAACCAACCGCCTGAGCCGCTCCACGTACTCCCTGGCCTCCCCGGGAGAGCTCATGTCCGGCATGGACACTATCTCCATGAGGGGCACCCCGGAACGGTTGTAATCCACCAGCGAGTGGCTGGCACCCCCAAGCCTGCCGTCCTCGGCGGAGTGAACCAGCTTGCCCGCATCCTCCTCCAGGTGAAGCCGCTGGATCCGCACGGACTTCCCGTCACGGAGCACAATGGATCCGCTGACCCCTATGGGCAGGTCATACTGGCTTATCTGATAACCCTTTGGAAGATCCGGGTAGAAGTAGTTCTTACGGTGGAAGCGAATCCTGCTGTTAACCGAACACCCCAGCGCCATGGCGGTGAGATACGATGCCTCCAACGCCGCCCTGTTCGGAACCGGAAGGGCCCCAGGAAGACCAAGGCAAAGGGGGCACACGTTCTTGTTGGGTACCGCACCTATGTAGTCCACCGGACAGGAGCAGAAGAGCTTGGTGGAGGTGGATATCTGAACGTGAACCTCCAGTCCTATCACAACCTGCCTCATGCTCAAAGAACCCCCTTAGATCCAGCCACCGATGGAGCCCCAAAGGCCCTCTCCAACACCGCCCCCGCCATGACCAACCGCCTATCCTCACCCCAAGGGGCCATTAGCTGAACCGAAAGGGGCAGTTTATCCTTCGACATGCCCGCATACACCGAGAGCGCCGGCACCCCGGCCAGGTTGGCGGGAAGCGTAAAGGCATCGGTTAGGTACATGCTGACCGGATCATCCGCCATCTCCCCCTTAAGGAACGGCAGACACGGGGAAGAGGGACATATGAGCAAATCCACCCGCTCAAAAAGCCGCCTGAACTCCTCCCGTATGGCGGCTCTGACCCGCTGGGCCCTGCCGTAATACTCGTCGTAATAACCGGAGCTCAACGCATAAGTACCCACCATTATCCGGCGCTTCACCTCTTCCCCAAAGGTAGAACGAACCTCCCGATACATCTCCTCAAGGGAAGACGCATCCCCAAGGGGCCCAAATCTCACCCCGTCAAACCTGGCGAGGTTGGAGCTGGCCTCCGCAGGGGCTATCACATAGTAGCTGGCAAGACCAGCACCCATGGATACTGGGAGCGTCACGTCCTCCAACGAAGCACCCGCGTCCTGGCAGTACCTGGCCCCGAGAAGCACCGATTTTACTATCTCATGACAAACCCCGTCATCATCAAAGCCCCTCAGTATGCCGACCCTAAGCCCCTTGAGGCTGTCGTTGCGGAGCATTGATAGGAAGCTGCCGGATCCAAAAGACCGGGACGTGGCGTCCAATGGATCCTCCCTTCCTATCACCTCCATGCACAGGGCTATGTCCCCCATATCCCTGGCCATGGGACCTATCTGATCCAAGGAGGACGCAAAGGCCACAAGACCGTATCGGCTCACCATCCCATAGGTGGGCTTAAGACCGTGAATCCCGCAGAAGGCGGCGGGCTGCCGTATGGATCCCCCAGTATCGCTGCCCAGGGCAAGGGGAACGTAACCCGCTGCCACCGCGGCGGCACTGCCGCCGGAGCTCCCACCGGGCACCCTGGCAAGATCCCAAGGGTTTGAAGTGGGGAAGAAGGCGGAGTTCTCGGTGGAGCTTCCCATCGCGAACTCGTCCATGTTGGTCTTGCCCATTATCACCGCCCCGGCCCTACGAAGCATCTCCACCACCGAAGCATCGTAAGGGGATACCCAACTCTCCAGCATCCTGGAACCGCAGGTGGTCCTCTTTCCCTTCACGCAGATGTTGTCCTTGAGCAGCACCGGCACCCCCGCAAGAGGACCAGGATGTTCCCCCGATGCCACAAGACCATCGATCCGGGCAGCCTCCTCAACCGCATCCTCCGCATAAACCTCAAGACAGGCCTTTATCCGGCCATCCAGGGAGTCCATCCTCTCAAGGCAGGATTCAACCACCTCCCTGGAGCTCATCTCCCCTCTGATTACCCCCTCGGCGACCCGCCAGGCGGGGAGCTCATACAGATCCATGCCTAAATCACTCCTTAACCCCTATCCTCGGGACCTTGAAGAAATGCCCCTCCCGCCGTGGAGCCCCCAAGAGCACAAGCTCCGAATCCCTCCATCTCCGTACCTGATCCTCCCTCATGCGGCCTGGGGGCTCGTCATCCACCAAACACTCCAGCCCATTAAGGTCAACCGAACGAAGGGCCTCGAAGTGCTCTCCAAGGCGCCTGAAATGCTCCACCATGGAAGATACCTGGTCCTCCCTAAGCTCAAGCCTCGCTAAATCAGCTATGCGGCGCACCTCTTCCTCATCTATCCTCATGGTCCATCACCACCCCGTCCTTAACGAACTCCACCCACTAACTCCAGGAACCGATCCTCATCCCAAACCGGAACCCCCAATGAGGCCGCCTTGGAGAGTTTACTTCCTCCCCCCTCCCCGGCTACCACCGCGGTGACGTTCTTGGATACCGAATCGGATACCTGGCCGCCAAGCTGAATAACCAGCTCCTGGGCCTCCTTGCGCTTCATGGACCTCAGTTCCCCGGTGAAAACCAGCCTCATGCCCTTGAGAGGTCCTCCCTCTGAGCGAACCATTTCCTCCCGGGTTCTAACTCCTGCGGCAGCGAGCTTCTCACACAACCTCCTGTTCCCCGGGTCCCGGAAGAAATCCACAACCCCCTTAGCCACCACCGGGCCAACCCCATTGATCGAGGAGAGCTCCTCCAAAGATGCGTTCATAACCGCATCTAGGGCGCCGAAGCGGGCGGCCAAGTCCCTGGCGGTCCTCTCCCCCACGCCCGGGATCCCCAAGGCATAAAGCAGCTTCCTAAGGGGCCTGTCCTTGGCCATCTCAACAGACCTTACCATGTTCTCCGCGGACTTCCTGCCCATCCTGTCAAGCTTAAGCCAGTCCTCAACGGTCATTCTGAACAGGTCTGAGAAGTCCTGCACCAAGCCCCGCTGCACCAGCTGCTCCGCCACCTTGTCCCCAAGCCCCCTTATATCCATTCCGTCCCGGGAAGCGAAGTGGATCAACCCCTCCTTAAGCTGGGCCGGACAAGACCTGTTGGGACAGCGAAGAGCCACCTCACCATCCAGCCTAACCGCGGAAGAACCACATACGGGACAAGACGAGGGTACCTCAAAGGAGGATGACCATTCGGGCCTTAGATCCAGGTCCACCCGGATCACCTCGGGAATTATCTCCCCCGCCTTCCTAACCCATACCGTGTCACCCACCCTGACGTCCTTTCGCCT
The DNA here is from genome assembly GCF_000237825.1 of Thermanaerovibrio velox DSM 12556. Taxonomy (NCBI): domain Bacteria; kingdom Thermotogati; phylum Synergistota; class Synergistia; order Synergistales; family Synergistaceae; genus Thermanaerovibrio; species Thermanaerovibrio velox. The sequence continues at coordinate 685,402 of NZ_CM001377.1, read as the reverse complement.
CAGCTCATCAAAGTTATGGAGGCTGGCCCTCCGGACCTCAGTGCCGGAAAGCCTCACGGGCTCCAATACCGCAGTGGGAGTGAGGACACCGGTCCTGCCTACCGATACCTCGATGTCAAGGACCCTGGTGGGCCTTTCCTCCGGCGGGAACTTGTACGCCACCGCCCACCTGGGAGAGCGGCTGGTGCTCCCAAGGGCATCTCTAAGGTCCAACGGATCGAGCTTTATGACCACCCCATCGGTATCAGCCAGGTAAGAATGCCTCCTGCGATCCCAGAACTCCAGGTACTCCAGGACCTCCGGCGCCCCAACGCACCGCCTAAAATCCTCCTGAACCGGGAAACCCTGCCCCTTAAGCCACTCCAGGAGCTCCACCTGGGTCTTAATCCCCGCTTCCCGGTGGTTAACCAGATGATAGAAGAAGGCGTTGAGCCTTCGGGATGCGGTAACCTTGGGATCTAACTGACGCAAGGACCCCGCTGCGGCGTTCCTTGGGTTCGCAAAGGTGCTAAGCCCCTGCTCCTCCCTGAGAGCGTTCAACTCCGCGAAGTCCGCCCTACTCATGAAGACCTCGCCTCGGACCTCCAGATGCCCCATGTAGGCTATCTCCTTGGGGATGGCCGCTATGGTCATGACGTTATGAGTCACGTCCTCCCCCACGGTCCCATCTCCCCTGGTGGCCCCCCTTACGAGGCGACCTCCCTCGTAAGTTAGGCTTATCGCAAGACCGTCCAGCTTGGGCTCACACACAACCGGGGGCTCAAAACCCAGAGAATCCGCCAGCCTGCACAAAAACTCCTCTACCTCTAAAGGGCTCACCACGTTATCCAAGCTCTGCATGGGAACGCTGTGAGGCACCCGTTTAAACCCCTCGGAGACACCCCCGGAAACCCGCCTTAACGGGGAATCCTCAAGGGCAAGGTCAGGGAAAGACCGCTCCAGGGCCGAAAGTTCCCGAACCAACCGGTCGTAATCACCGTCGCTGATCTCCGGCGAGTCCTCCTGATAGTAGAGCCGGTCGTGGTATCGTATGAGCTCCGCCAACTCCTCCATCCGCTTCCGGGCCTCAGAGCGGTCCACAGCACAACACCTCCTAAGCCTTGGGCTTCATGGTGGGGAACAGTATGACGTCCCTTATGGACTTGGAGTCGGTAAGCAGCATGACCAACCGGTCTATTCCTATGCCCATTCCACCGGTGGGAGGCAGCCCATACTCCAGGGCGTTGACAAAATCCTCGTCGAACACGTGAGCCTCTTCGTCACCGGCCTCCTTCTGTTTAACCTGCTCCAAAAACCGCTCCCTCTGATCCAGCGGATCGTTTAACTCGCTGAACGCGTTCGCCAGCTCAGACCCGTTCACGAAGAGCTCAAACCTGTCGGTTATGTCCGGATTTTCGGCGTTACGCTTCGCAAGAGGGGATATAACCGTGGGATGCCCTATAACGAACGTGGGCTGGATCAGCTTGTCCTCCACGTAGGCGTCGAAGAACTCGGGCAGGAGGTGATACCTGGTCTCGTAGCCCTTTAGCTCGTCCACCACATGCCTCTCCAAGGCTATCCTCCTGGCCTCTTCATCGCTTATGGTGGAGAAGTCTATCCCGGTATGCTCCTTAACCAGATCCATCATAGTGGCCCTGCGGAACGGTGGTTCAAAGGAGATCTCACGCCCCTGATAGGTGAACACCCTCGAGCCCATCTCATCCGCACAGGCCACCAATATCTCCTCACAGAGGTTCATCATGTCCTCGTTGTTGGCGTAAGCCCAGTAAACCTCCATGGCGGTAAACTCCGGGTTGTGCTTAAGGTCTATCCCCTCGTTCCTGAAGTTGGGACCTATCTCGTAAACCCGGTCGAACATCCCCACCACAAGCCTCTTGAGGTAAAGCTCCGTGGCTATCCTGAGGTACATGGGTATGCCCAAAGCGTTATGGAAGGTTACGAAGGGCCTCGCGTTGGCCCCCCCGGCAAGGGTGGACAATATCGGGGTCGTGACCTCCAAGGTGCCGTGGGAATCCAAGACCCTCCTCACGGTCTGGATTATCCTGGTCCTCCTGCGGAAGGTCTCCCTAACCTCCGGGTTCACCATGAGGTCCAAGTAACGCTGCCTGTAGCGCACCTCCTGGTCCTTAAGACCATGCCACTTCTCGGGAAGGGGCCTTAGGGCCTTGCTAAGAAGTTTGAACTCCCTGACCTTGATGGACAGCTCACCCCTCTGGGTCCTGAAGGGGGTGCCCTTAACTCCCAGGATGTCACCGGTGTCCACCCACTTCTTGAAGAACCCGTAGGCATCCTCCCCCATGTTGTCCAGCTGGAAGTAAAGCTGAATCCTGCCGGTGTCCTCCTCCATGGTGGCAAAGGAAGCCTTCCCATGCCGTCTTAAGGTCATCACACGACCCGCCAGGGAAAGCTCCTCATCGCCCTCCTCATCCTGGCTAAGCGATTCATACTTCCCCCTTACCCAAGCCACCGAATGCCGGCGGTCAAACTTGTCGATCGCAAAAGGGTCATACCCCTCTTCCTGCCTAAGTCGAAAGAGCTTCTCCTTCCTCTGACGAAATATCTCCTCCTCGGGCATGCACCCCTGAGCCTGGTTTCGCTCGTTCCCATCACTCATATCTTAGTCCTCCCTTAACATCATCTTCGCCTCACCGCAGCTCAAATCACCAATCAGATGCGGCAGGCGTATTTACGCTTTTCCGCATCGATTCTATCAAATTTACCAAAGCCAAACCCAGAAAACCTTAGTTAAATTTCCAACCCCGCAATGAAACCCTTAAGTTCAATCCAGCTCTTAATCCCCATCATGCGGTTTCTTCTCTCCGCATCACCGGGATGTCCCCGGAGGGCAGACGCGGCCATGCGCTTAACGAGCAGAAGACACGTCCTCTCCCCCTCACGGACGAACAGCATGTCCCCAAGCTCCACAAGGGCCTCCACGGGGCTCACCGCAGGGTAACTGGAGTTCAAACCCAACTCCGTTGAACAACGCCATGCAAGAAGCGGATCCCTGAGAAAACCCCGGGCCAGAAGCACCGCGGGGCATCCCCCCTCAAGATAGCGCAGCACATCGCTGGCGGAGAACACATCACCGGACCCCACCACAAGACCAGGAAAGCTCCTCGCAAGCCCGATCACCTGCTCAACGTCGGCCTTCCCCTCGTACCGCTGCGAAGCGGTTCTTCCGTGCACCATCAAAAGGTCCGCCCCGGCGTCCAGCAGTCCACCGCAAAACCTTGCGGTATCCGCAAAACCCCCGGGCATGACCCTGCACTTTACCCACACGGGAAGCCCAAGCCCCTTGAGCAGCCGAACGGCTCTGAAGGCCTCCAAAGGCCTATCCATCATCGCAGCCCCTGCCCCCTTTTTCGTAACCTTGGGCATGGGACAGGCCATGTTAACCTCCAAGACCTTAAACGGATAGGCCTCCAAGGCTATCCTCGCACCGGCTAGGAGACAATCCCCATGAGGTCCAAACAGCTGGGGCACGATGGGTTCCTCCCCCTCCGCGGGCACCAGTATCTCCGCGCTCTTCCTCCCACCATACATCAGGCCAAAGGCGCTCACCATCTCGGTGTGAACCAGGGATACCCCCAGCCTCCTCTGGAACAGGCGGACCGAAGGGGTCGTAATGCCCGCCATAGGCGCCAGCCACAGGGGACCATCCACCAACAAACCGCCTATGGACGACGGATAAGCCCAACCGCTCATGGACGGTTCTTCTCGTATATCATCTTGAGCCCCTTAAGGGTGAGCCACGGGTCCACGATCACCTTGAACTTCGAGTGCTCCGCCAAGACCTTGGCGTGACCGCCGGTGGCAACCACCGGGAAGGACTCCCCAAGCTCCGCAAAGACCCGCTCCACAAGGGCATCTATCATTCCCGCATAGCCGTAGATTATTCCGGACCTTATGGACTCCATGGTGGACCTGCCTATGACGCTCCTGGGGGCCTCAAGGCTTACCTGGGGAAGCTTTGCGGTCCTGGAGAAAAGGGTCTCCATGCTTAGCACCATCCCCGGGGCTATGGCTCCCCCAAGGTAGGTACCCCGCCCATCCACCACATCAAGAGTTATGGCGGTACCCAGATCCACCAAAGCTAAAGGCTTCCCATAAAGGGCCACCCCGGCTACGGCGTTGACCAATCGATCCGCCCCGACCTCCTGAGGATTCCCGTAAGCCACCCCAATGCCAAGTTCAAGCTGAGGGCTTACGAAAATGGGTCGCACGGACAGATATCTGCTCAAGGCATCGCTCCAAACCTCATCAAGGCTGGGCACCACGCTGGACACCACAGCCCCTTCCACCGACCCCCTGGATCCGCTTAAACCCAACAGGTTAAGGAGCATCAGGCCAAGCTCATCGGAGGTCCTCCTGTCGGACATTATCCTCCAATGGCCAGAAAGGTCATCACCCTCGTAGGCCCCTATGACCGTGTTCGTGTTACCTATGTCCACCACAAGAAGCAAAATCACCAACCCCTTACGGTCAACTTCAATGGGATGAGAACTACCTTATGAGAACAAGACACCCTAAAGGCCGATTATCCCCCATCTAAAGCCCAAATCCAACGGATAAAAAGCAAAGGCTCCAAAGGCCAACCCACGCAAGAAATCCAATTACCAAGTGCACCCCCCGGAACCCGCAGCCCCAAAGGACCGAGGAAGACATGACCGTGACGGAAACCGCGGCCAAAAACGGAACATAAGGAACCCAGCCGGGGATAAACCGACACAGCGAGTCCATAAACGAAGCAAAAAGTTCGCCCACAAACTCCAAGGGCAACATAAGGACCTCCCCAAGGTTAAAAAGCATGGAGGGGACACCAAGGATGAACACCGCGGCGAGGTAAATGGAAAAGAACGGCAAGGCCACCAAGTTTGAAAGTATCCCAACCACGGGAACCGCGCCGAACGTGGATGCCGCCAAGGGGTACGTGGCAAGCCAAACCGCAAGGCTAACCATGGGATACCAGGCCCCCCTCACAGCACCCCCTACTCCCAGCAAGACCGCCACGCTTAACACCGACAGCCTGAACCCAACGTCAAAGGCCATCCAGGGGTTGAACATCAACATCAACCAACCACCGGAAAAAAGGAGGTTCATGCCCCTTACCCCTCTGCCTAAAAGGAAACCCAGCATCCCTAACTGGGCCATACAGGCGGCCCTCACCGCGCTCGGGGGACAACCGGCCATCAACACGTACACCCACAAGGCCAAAGAACCCAACAAAAGCCCTGACCTGCGAGGCTTAAAAACAAACCAAAGCCCACCTAAAAGAAGGGCCACGTGGAACCCTGATACCGCAAGTATGTGACTCGTCCCCCACCTGCGATGATCTTCCACCAGCTCCGGGTCCTTGACACCAAACCAGGACGCCAAAAGGTAACCCCTAGAAAGGGGTGGCAGTCCCAACATCGCACGCCTTTTCAACGCCAACCTTAGCCTGAGGAAGCTCCCCACGATGCCGGAGGAAGGCCCCGCGGGGCTCACATGCCCCTTAAAAACCCCCACCGCCCCCTTGGACCTCCAATAAGCCTCCTCGTCAAAACCATCAGCGGTCCTGGGACTAACCTCATCAAAAGGCCCCGACATACCCTCCAGCCTTACCTCTTGCCCCTCCTCAATGGGCACAGCAGGGGACACCACCAACGACCCCAAGGGGGAGCTTACGATGCCCTTCTGCCCTGAGCCCCACGTCCTTTCCATGGTGACCTCCCCAACGCATGAGATACGCTGAGGCTCCAACCTGTAAGATACCGCATGCTGGCACCTCATAACCCCCACAATGGATAGGAAGGCACACCCCAAAGCCACACCCCTTGATCCCTTGGGGAAACCCGTCGCAGCAAGGGAGATCAAGAGCCAGCCGATCCCCGCCATGGACGACGCCAGAACCACAAGGTACCCAGGCATAGAAGACCTCCCCATGAGGGCACCCAGGAAAGCAGATATGAACATCGGCATGGCGGGAACGCGGGAAGAAGGTCCCATGAGCTCGTCTTGCGTCTTCAAGGGCTTAAGGAGAAACCTCCACCATGGGAGCCATCTTCTCCAGCTTCTTTGGCCCTATGCCCTTGACCTTGAGCAGGTCTTTAACATCCCTGAATGGGCCGTTGGCAGCCCGGTAATCCAGGATGGCCTGGGCGGTCTTATCCCCCACCCCGGGCAAGGACTTAAGCTCCTCCAACCCCGCACGGTTAACGTTGACCCTGTTGCTTGCAGCCATCTCCGTGCGGGTTGGAACGGCCTGAGCCACACTGGGGCTTGCCACTTCCGCCCCTTGAACCCCTTGAACCGCCGTCAAAGCTCCACCGCCAGAGGCTCTAACCTTAAGGGGCTCCCCCTTAAAGGGCACCCTCACGTGCTGCCCATCCTGCAAGGGGCTCGCCAGGTTTATGGACTCAAGATCCGCCCTGGATGCGGGTCCCCCCGCGGCATCCACCGCCTGATAGACCCGGCTGCCAACCGGGACTCGCACCACCCCGGGCCTCATCACCGCCCCGGTCACGTAAACCACCCACTCCGAGGACCCTTGAGGCCGAGACGGAACCTCCCCCTCTCTAGGCACAACCGACTCCTCCGCCCCTTTGGGTTCAAAGGGCTTCACCGAACCGTTAAGCCTTGTAATGTCCCCCGCAACGTTTTGCCCCTCCCTCTTGTCAAAACGCCCGGAAAAGGCCATCACCGCAAGGAACGCCACGAGGAAACACCCCAAAGCCCCCGCAACGGCAAAAACCGCCTTCCTCCTCGCATCTAACAAGGGCAACCACCCCCAAACGGGAAATGCGCGCCCGCCGGGAATCCTTAAGATCCCCCCTGGCGGGAAACTATACCAACTCCCCTTGCAGATACCATGCCAAGGCAGACGTTATCTTAACCGACACCACCTCCCCCGCCTTCGATGGCCCCTGGAACAACACCACCTTATCCTGGGGGGTCCTGCCGTGCCACAGCCCCTGTCCCTTCGGAGCAGGCCCCTCTACTAAAACCGGACAGGTCTTACCAACCCAAGAACGGTTTATATCCAAGGATATCTCCGCCTGAAGCTGATTCACCCTGTTTAGCCTCCTGGCCTTCTCCGCCACGTCCAAGTGCCCCTCCATCCTCTCCGCCCTGGTACCAGGTCTCACGGAGTACGCGGCGGTATGCACCAGATCAAACCTAACCCGCTCCAACAGATCCAAAGACGCAAGGAAGTCCTCCTCGGTCTCCCCTGGGAAACCAACGATGAGGTCCGACGTTATGCCGACATCGGGGACCGCATCCCTCAGCATCTCCACCATGCTGAGGTATTGATCCCTGGTATACCCCCTCCCCATGAGCCGAAGCACCCGGTCGCTGCCGGACTGGACCGGCAGGTTTATGGAGGGACAAACCTTATCCTCCGTGGCCATTACCTCCACCAGCTCCCTGGAGAAGTCCACCGGGTGGTTAGTGGCAAAACGCACCCGAACAAGCCCATCCACGCGAGCAACCATCCTAAGGAGCTCCGGGAAAGACGGCCCGTTGGGGAGGTCCTTGCCATAGCGGTTGACGTTCTGCCCAAGAAGGGTGAGCTCCTTTACTCCCTTCCGGGCCAACTCAGCCACCTCCCGAAGGATCTCATCCCCTTCCCTGGAGCGGAAACGACCTCTCACATAGGGGACTATGCAGTAGGCACAGAAGTGATCGCACCCGTGAGCTATGGTGACGTACCCCCTCACAGTCCCCTCCTCCACGTGGGGGGTACAGCAAAGATCGTCCGCCTCCATGGGATCCTCGTCGAGAAGCATGCGAACCCTATTGTCCGTAAGGCTCTCCTCCACCGCCTCGGGCACCATGCCAAGATGTCTTGGCCCTGCAACCACCTTCACCCAGGGGAAACGGGCCGCCACGGCGGAACCAACGCGCTGGGCCATGCACCCCACCAACACCACAAGGGGCGGAGTCTTAAACTTGCCAAAACGGCCTATCTCACTCATCACCTTCTGCTCCGCCTTATCCCTTATGCTGCAGGTAACGTACACCTCCACATCGGAAGACCCAGGCTCCCCCTGGACCCAACCCCTTTCCAGGAACGCGGACTTAAGCTTGTCCCCGTCGTAAACGTTCATCTGACATCCAAACACGTTAACGCTAAATGTCCTCATGACTGCCTCCCAACCTTATTGCCTACACCACGGGGAAAAGTCTATCATATCGTGGCCTTGCGTAAGAAAGGGGACGATCAGATTGAAGTTAAAAATAGCAGCAGCCTTGACCTGCACGTTGCTAACCGCCTCCCTGGCGGCGGCAGAAGAGTTCACCAAGATAAGGGAAGACGTGATCACCGTACTCTCCAGAGGGGAAGGTCAGAAGGAGAGCTGGATAAGGCGGGAGTACAGGAGCCCCTCGGGGATCAAGCTAAGGGCGGAAATACTCGACGGCAAGAGCTTCGGATCCTGGGAGATACCCGAAAGGCCAGAGGAAGGAACCGACGCACCGCTTGGCTTCGGCAGCACCTACAAGACCCTTACCATTGACGGAGAGACCACCGTGGCGATTGAGACCCATCCCATGTGGGGCGTATCAGTGACGGGCAAAAGGGGGAACTCGGTGATAACCGTAGAAGCTCCGCCTGATGCCATGGAGGACGCTGTGGGCCTGGCGAAAGAACTTTTAATTCCAAACCCCAAGCAGTAAAGCCGTACGGGGAGACAGCCCTATGAGGGGTACTACGTTTGGCCAATTCGCCTCTACAACCCAACAAATCGTGTTCAAAACGAAAGGGCTCGACCGGGATCACCCCGGGTCGAGCCCTTAAGCATTAAGTCCCAAAGAGCGATGTAGGACGGTTACTCAGATACCTCAAACATGTCCTTCCCAACCCCACACACCGGGCAGACCCAATCGTCGGGGATCTCCTCAAAGGGGGTTCCAGGGGCGATTCCGGAGTCGGGATCCCCGTTGGCGGGATCGTAAACGTAACCGCACACGGTGCATACGTACTTCTTCATAGATCATACCTCCCCACAGAGGGTTTATGTGTGTAGACCATTATATCAGAGAAACCAGAAGAGTTTTCAACAAACCATAGGCTTAATTCGCTAGATCAGCTACCGGATCACGAAAAACTCCTTCGGTAGTGGAGCGGACAGGCATTCGGGACCCTCGGGCCCTATGAGGTAATCATCCTCAACCCTTAGTCCCCCACGACCCTCCAGGTAAATCCCGGGCTCCACGGTTATGACATCCCCATCCTTAAGCTCGTCGGGGCTGGTCTTCGATACCCTTGGAGCTTCGTGCACCTCCAACCCTAGACCATGACCCAATCCATGGGTAAAGAGGCTGCCAAAACCCGCTTCCTCCACCACCGATCTAGCCCTCCTGTCCACCTCAAAGGCCCGTCTCTCGCCGGATGCCAAGGCCTTAACCGCCTCATCCTGAGCAGCGATAAGGACCTCATAAACGTCCATGGCCCACGGATCTATGGAACCTACCGCCACGTTCCTGGTAACGTCGCAAACGTATCCGCCGTATCGGGCCCCAAAGTCCACGGTGAACCATTCACCCACCCCAAAAGCCCTTTCGGTGGCCACCCCATGAGGCATGGCACTCCTGGGACCGGAAGCCACGATGAACGAGTGGCTGCCCCAGCCTCCCTCGGCACCACCCAGTATAAGCTTGTGCTCAAGTATCGCGGCGAACTCCTTTTCGGTCATCCCAGGACCTGCCAAGCTCAAGGTCTCAAGGAACGCCGACGCAGCTATCCTGGACGCCTCGGCTATCAGATTGGCCTCCGCCCTGTCCTTAAACCTCCTCATCGTGGGCATTACGTCAGAGGCATCCACTAGGGACGCCCTGAAACGTTGAGACAGCTCCAGGTAAGTGGCGTGGAAAACCCTGGAGGCCTCAAATCCAACCCTCTTCATCCCCGTGGCGTGTACAAAGTCCGCCAAGGCCTCCACCAACGACCTGCTGCCCTGATCCTCCACGTGGAATGGGCACTGGGACCTAGCCTGGGTCATGTACCTGCCGTCGGTTATGAGAATCCCCTCATCCTTGGTTATCAAAAAGGCGGCACTGCTTCCCCTGTAACCGCTTAGGTAATAGGCACTCTCCCAGTTCAGCCCCTCATTAACCATCACGAAAAACCCATCCAGCCCCCGGTCCTCGAGAATCCCCCTAAGCCTCTCTACCCTTGCAGCGTAAGCATCGAAAACCAAACGCATCAACCCCCTGTAATCACCATGTCACCTCTTAAGAAGGCCCCAAAGCTCCTCCTTAACGCTCACAACCCCATCGAAAGGCTCGTCCGATACGGTGCCAACCACCGCAAAAGGACAACCCGTACGGCTGAGCCTCTCCTGGGCCTCCTCGATCCTCTCATCGCTGACGAACGCCATTAGGCTGCCGGAGGATATGAGGCACAGGGGATCAAAGCCCAGGGCAGAGGAGGCCTTAACCGTTATGGAATCCACCGGGAGCTTTGAACGGTCCAACTGCACCTTGAGCCCCACCAAGCTCTCCACCTCGCTTAGACCGCCCAAAAAGCCTCCCTCGGTGGGATCGTGCATGAAGTCCGCCAGATCCCTCAACGCCATGGCCTCGGGGAGGACGGAGGTGAGGTCCCCCCAGGATGCGGCCCTACGGACCTCCTCTTCAGACAGACATGACAAGAGCAGGTCCCGCCGGTCCTGGGCAAGGATGCTCATGCCCTCTATCCCAAGGTGCTTGGTAACTATCAGCCGATGCCCAGGCCGAACGTCTGAGGCCCTTAACACCCTGTCAGCGGAGCCTATCATGGCCCCCATCAACACTGGGCTATCGTACCGATCGTTTATCTCCGTGTGACCCCCAGCCACCGCTATGCCCATGGCACAACACTCCCTGTGGATCTCCTCCATCAGCTCCGACGCCAATGAAAGCCCCAGTGGGGGGGGGAACTATCATGGTCACCCCTAGGAACATGGGCTCACCGCCCTTCGAGGCCACGTCGTTGGCGTTCACCCGCACCAGAAGCTTGCCGGCCCCCTTGCTCGCACCCACTATGGGATCGGAGGTGAACACCAGATATTTCCCCTGGGGCCACCTTATCACCGCCGCATCCTCTCCCACCGAGGGGCCCACCACCAAATCCTCCCTGGGACAGCCTGTGAAAGGGAAGACGCACTTCTTCAGCATCTCCGGCGGAAGCTTGCCGGAGAGCTCACAAGACAACGTCAAGGTAAAGTCACCTCCAAACCCTTAACGGGCCCATAGACACCCGCACCAGGTCTGTCTGTAAAGCCCCATCCTGCGGCTCATCTCAACGGACCTCACAAAGCCTCCGCCCTTCCTCCAAACCCGTTCCTCCCACATAAGGCCGTTCATCTTCGCCAAGGACCTGCCTATGGCGTTTATCCTAACAGGATCCTTGTGAGGGCTTATGGTAAGGGTGGTACATATCCATTCAAAGCCCCCTTCAACGGCCCTCCTGGCACACTCCATAAGTTGAACGGCGAAGCACAACCCGCAACGGCCCCCTCCCTCCGCCTCTTCCCGGAGTGCCCAGGTGCGCCTCATCCAACCTTCCGGGTCGTAAGGCTCCGTAATTAGATCCCCCGCCATATGTTCCTTAAGGGTCATCACCGCTTGGAGTCTTTTTAAATACTCCTCCTCGGGGTGTACGTTGGAACCGTAGAAGTACCCGGTCACGTGGAACCGCCCTCTCAGCTCCTCCCAAGGGACCGTCCCATCGGGAGCGCAGCATATGTGCAAAAGAAGCTTGGGTTTGGACGACCAGTCAGACATATCCTCAGTCCTCAGTCAACACAGTCCTCCTGGATATCCTCCAACGGCTGTTCCGGCTCTGAACCCTTGGATCTGCTCGTGAGCCCATCGTACAGCCCCGGCTCGCACTTGCTGGCGAAGATAAGGTATCCAGTGTGCCCCACCATCACATCCTCGGGGCGAAGACGCCTTGGATCGGTCTTGAGATACCTGAGCAGTATCTCCACCACCTGAGGGTCCGCAAACCCCTGGGATCTGAGCTCATCAAGGGTCCTCTCTATCTGGTTGAAGGTGGGGACCAAGATGCCTATCCGGTTGCCCGGCGCCAGTGCCTCCCTGGCCTTGTCTATGTAGTCCCACGGGGTTGGTAGGTCTAGGAAGACCGCGTCCGCATCCCTCTCGTCAAACCCCTCATCCAGGGACCTAACCTTAAAGGTTATCCGGTCCGCCACTCCCCAACGCTCCGCGTTTCGCCGGGCCAACTGGGAGAACTCCTCCCGGCGGTCGTAGGTGTAAACATGGCCATGATCCCCGACGAAGTGGGCAAAGGCGCAGGTGAGGCTGCCGGAACCGGTCCCGCACTCCACTATCTTGGAGCCGGGACCCACGTTAAGGTGCATGAGGATAAACCCCGCCTCCTTGGGGAAGACTATCTGGGTGTTCCTCTTAACACGTCTTAAATACTCTCCCAGGGTGGGCCTAAGAAGGGCGAAAACCTCCCCGTTGTGGCTTTGCACCACTTCCCCGTAGGTCCTGCCTACGAAGTCATCGTGCCGAAGCTGGCCAAGCCGGGAACCTTGAACCGCCCCCTTTGAGAGCCTCAAGAGGAAGCAGTCCCCCTTCCTGGGAGACCAAAGAAAGACCAGATCCCCGTAGTTAAGCATCGTTTCGCTCCTTGAGCCTCAAAAAGGACTTGGCTATGCCCTCCGGATCAAGACCCATCCTGCGGTATACATCATCAGACGCCCCAGAGTCGCCATACCGGGATACCCCGATGGGCATGAAGGGGATCGAGACCCCGCTCCTGGCCATAAGGTTAGCCACCACAGCCCCAAGACCGGTGTTTACGTTGTGATCCTCCACGGTAAGCAGGGGCCCCTTACCAACCAGGTCAAAGAGCTCATCGGCGGACATGCCAAGGGGGGAGGCGGTACAAAGTACCCTTACTTGGATACCCCGATCCGCCAGGATCTCCGCCCCCTTGAGAGCCCTTCCCACCATGGGTCCCAACGCCAGGATCGTTCCATGGACCCCATCCCTTACCACGTCTACGGCACCGTAACGGAACGAGTAGTCACCGGCGAATATGGGGTTGCCATCAGGGTAGGTCAGCACCGGAAGGACGCTCCGCCCCATGGCCACACACACGTTGCCCTCTTGGGAAAGGGCCCAGCGGACCGCCCTATCGGTCTGGTTGGGATCCGCGGGGACCACGACCTTCCACCCAAAGGTGTTGGCGAAAAGCCCCACGTAGTCCACGCACTGGTGGGTCTTGCCATCCTCCCCCACGTCGAGGCCCACGTGGGTCAGGAAAAGCTTTAGAGAGGAACCGTTTATGTCGTTAAGCCTCTGCTGGTTGTACACCTCATCGAGGCCGAATACGCCGAAGTCCGCCCACACGGAGACCACCCCGGCCACCGAAGCCGCCCCTGCCACGGTGGCGGTGTTGTGCTCCTGTATACCCGCCTGGATGAATCCCTCCGGACATGCCTTGGCAAAACCATCCAGCTTTACGGATCCCATGAGATCACAGTCGAACGCAAGTATCGGGGTGCGGCCACACACCCCTTTGTTTCTTACCCCCACATCCGCCAAGGCCTTGCCGAACGAGGACCGGTTATCCATCTTGGAGGAGGAGTCATAGGTAAAGGGCTCCCCAATGTCTAGAGAGGGCTTCAGGGGACACACGTGCAATACCTCCGGCAGAGGTCCGCTGCGCAGGGACAACATCCGTTCATACTCCTCCATGGACGCCCCCCAGCTCCTCAAGGGCCTTCTCCAGCTTATCCCCAGAAAGGGCCTTGCCATGATAATCGGGGATGCCCTCCATGAAGGACACGCCCTTGCCCATAACGGTGTCGCACAATATCACCGTGGGGACATCACAGGCCTTGGCGTCCCTGACGGCACTGTAGAGGGACTGGAAGTCGTGCCCATCCGCCCTCAAGACCCGCCAACCATCGGCCCGCCAGAGGGCCTCTATGTCCGCGGGCATTATCTCGTCTATACGGCCGCATATCTGAATCCGGTTGTAGTCCACCAGGACGGTTATGTTGGACAGTTTCTCTTTAGAGGCTAGACGCCTGGCCTCCGCAACCTGCCCTTTTACCTGCTCACCGTCCCCCATTAGGACGTACACGTGGGCAGAGGAACCCCTGGCCCGGGCGGCCAACGCAAACCCCACCCCAGCGGACAACCCCTGTCCCAGGTTCCCAGTACCCCAATCTATTCCGGGGACCTCCCGCTCCACGTGCCCCTGGTAAGGGCTCCCCGCCCGCCTGAAGTTAGGCACCACCTGCTGGCGATCCAAAAGCCCCCAGAAGATCAGGGCGCTGTACGCCCCAGGGGACGTGTGCCCATGGCTTATGACCACTCGGTCCCTGTCGGGATCATGAAGGTTTTCCCGGTTGATCCTTGCGCACCCATAGGCGGTCATGTAGATCTCCATGCTGGACATGGAACCTCCGGGATGGCCGCTGGAAGCACAGGAAGTCATCATAATCGAGTCTATCCTGCCCCTGCGGGCTCCCTCACGAAGGAGCTCCGCGTAATCCCCGCGGAGCTCTGCATCCCTCATCTCCTCAAGATACCTCTTAAGCGATTCCATAGGACTTTATCTCCTTCCCTTTGGCTTGGGTCAAGGGTAATTTTAAACCATAAAAGCCATAAGAAAAGGGCGGGGATAACCCCGCCCCTGGATTCAATTCTGGTCCTGCAATATCAAAAGGTCAGAACCGGACCTACAGCACCTCGTCCACCGGGGTGTAGGGAAGGTTGAACGCCTCCGCCACGGGTTCACAGGTCACCTTGCCCATCACCATGTTGAGCCCCTTCTTAAGGGCCGGGTTGTCCTTGCAGGCCTGCACGTACCCCTTGTTGGCCAGCTGCTTGCCGTAGTAGATGGTGGCGTTGTTGAGGGCGAAGGTGGAGGTCCTGGCGTAGGCCCCGGGCATGTTGGCCACACAGTAGTGCACTATGCCGTCCACCACATAGATCGGATCGCTGTGAGTGGTGGCATGGGAGGTCTCAAAACAACCACCCTGGTCTATGGCCACGTCCACCAGCACAGCACCGGGCTTCATCATCTTGAGGTGCTCCTTGCGCACCAACTTGGGGGCCTTAGCACCGGGTATCAGCACCGCCCCTATAACCATGTCGGCCTCCTTGAGCCCCTCCTCCAGGGTAACCGGGTCGCTGTACACGGGGAAAACGTTGCTGGGCATGGTGTCATCCAGATACTCAAGAACGTTAGCCTTGACGTCCAATATGGTGACCTTCGCCCCGAGCCCCGCCGCCATCTTTGCGGCGTTGCGGCCCACCACGCCTCCCCCTAACACCAGCACGTTAATCGGTGCAACCCCAGGCACTCCAGAGACCAAAAGCCCCCTGCCCCCATGGGCCCGCCCAAGGTAGAAGCTGCCCATCAAGGGGGCCATGCGGCCCGCCACCTCGCTCATGGGCTTAAGAAGCGGCAGAGAACCGTCTGCCTCCTGAACGGTCTCGTAAGCCAAGGCCACGATCTTCTTCTCCATACAGGCCTTCGTAAGCTCCTCATCAGAGGCAAAGTGGAAGTAAGTGTAAACAAGCTGTCCCTCCCTCATGAGGGGGTACTCCTGGGAAAGGGGCTCCTTAACCTTCACTATCATGTCCGACTGGGCCCACACTTCCTCCGCGGTCTCCAGTATCTTGGCTCCCGCCGCCAAGTATTCCTCATCGGTTATACCGGACCCAAGGCCCGCACCCTTCTGGATGAACACCTCGTGGCCCGATGACACGTAAACCCTTACCGACGCGGGTATCAACCCCACCCGGTACTCGTGGTTCTTGATCTCCTTCGGACATCCTATCTTCATCTGCACTTCCTCCTCTCTGCTATTGGGGCCTATATAGCCCCATTTGTGCCGGCTTTCACTTTCAACCACAAAGGGAACCTTCCTACCCCCTGCTTTTACATCCTCAGTCCTCACCCACGTACACCCTCGGCACCCTCTCGGAGAAAATGCCCGGCACCTCGTAGACTATCGTGCCAAGCCAGGAGGCAAACTCATCGGGCGTTATGGTCTCCTCTCCTTGAGATCCCAATAGAACAACCTCATCTCCAACTCTTACGGAGGGATCATCGGTTACATCCACCATGCACTGATCCATGCATATGGTTCCCACCACCGGGAAACGCCTGCCCCTTATGAGAACCTGGGCCTTGCCGGTAAGGCATCTTAGATACCCGTCCCTGTAGCCAATGGGGAGCACCGCAAGCCTCTCCTCACCCCGGGTGACGTACCTCATCCCGTAACTCACCCCCCACATGGGAGGCAGATCCCTTACCGCCACCACCTGGGTCTTAACCTGAAAGGGTACCTTGAGGTCCAATGGCACCGGGCACACCGGCGACGGTCTCATGCCATAGAGAACTATGCCCGGTCTCACCGCATCAAGGTGTGCATGGGGCATCCTTATGAGGGCCGCACTGTTGCAAGCGTGCCTTAGCCTGAAGCGGAACCCCCTTGACCTCATCCGATCCAACAGGTCTCCGAACCTGGTAAACTGCTCCTCCGCAAAGGACAGCCTGGGCTCGTCAGCGGTGGAGAAGTGGGTAAAGATCCCCTCCACGTCCAAGTTACCCATGGACATGATCTGGGGGACCGCTTCCTCTGCCTCTCGGGGGAGGAAACCGATCCTCCCCATACCGGTGTCGACCTTTATGTGAACCCTACCCTGGCGGCCCTGGCGCCTCGACTCCAAGCTCAACGCCTCCGCAAAGGCCATGTCTCCCACCGCGCAAGCCACGTCCCGGGCCACCATCTCCCCCGCGGCGGACGGCAGGCTCTGCCCCAACACCAGGATGGGCTCCCCCGCTCCCCACTCCCTAAGCTGAACCGCCTCATCGGGGGTTGCCACCGCGAACCTGGTCACCCCTTCAGCCCTGAGGGACTCAACCACCCTTCTGGCCCCAAGGCCGTAGGCGTTAGCCTTGACCACACATATCACCTGGGCCCGGCCACCAACATAAGAAGCTATCTGCCTGTAGTTATGCCTTATCGCCTTGAGGTCTACCTCCATCCGAGTAGGCCTTAACATCAAAAATCCCTCCTCAGGATGGAGGGGGGGGATACCCCCCCTCCTGGAAGAACTAAAGCTTAAGGCTACCAGAACTCCTCTTTTCGTCAAAATCCTTAACCAGACGCCGCACCTCACCGGATAGCAGCAACAGGGCTATTATGTTGGGGATCGCCATCAAACCGTTCAGGGTATCCGCCAGGTCCCAGAGGTTAACCAGTATCTCTGCACCACCCCATCCGCCAAGGACAACACATATGACCCAAAGCATTTTGAACGGGGTGATCACCTTCGGACCAAACAGGTACGTCCCCGCGGTCTCCCCATACCAGTACCAACCCAATATGGTGGAGAAGGCGAAGAGGGAAAGCCCCACCGACAAAACCATGGTCCCCACGCTGCCCAACACCGTATGGAACGCCGATAGGGTGAGCTTGGCACCGGTAAGCTCCGGCTGCCCAGTCAGGACACCGCTGGACATGATGGCTATGGCGGTTATGGAGCAGATCACGATGGTGTCGGTAAACACCTCAAACAGCCCGTAAACACCCTGGCGGACCGGATGATCCACCACCGCCGTGGCATGAACCATGGGGGCAGAGCCAAGGCCCGCCTCATTGGAAAACACACCCCGAGCAACCCCCTTGGTCATGGCTATCTTGATGGACCAGCCCGCTATGGCGCCGGGCATGGCACTGGGATCAGAGAAGGCATACTTTATGGCGTTGGCTATGGCCGCAGGTACGGCGGATATATTGGTGAATATCACCAAGAGCCCACCTACTATGTATATGAGGGCCATTATGGGAGTGAGGTAGGTCGTGACCTTAGCTATGCTGCCAAGACCGCCCCATATGACCAAAGCGGTAAGCACCGCCAGGATCACCGCCGTGTATATGTGGGGGATCCCAAAGCCCAAGGACAATCCCTCCGCGGTGGAGTTGGCCTGAACCATGTTGCCGATCCCGAAGGAGGCGAAGAAAGTGAACACCGCGAAGAGCACCGCCAACCACTTGAGCCCCAGGGCCTTCTCTATGATGTACATGGTCCCACCCCGCCAGTTGCCCAGGGAATCCTTCTCCCTGAAGCGAACCGCCAGCAGGACCTCACAGAACTTGGTGGTCATGCCGAAAACGGCAGATATCAGCATCCACACCAGAGCTCCGGGACCGCCAAGATGAAGGGCCGTAGCGACTCCGGCGATGTTGCCAGTTCCCACGGTGGCGGAGAGAGCGGTGGCCAAGGCCGCGAAGGACGATATGCTGCCCTCCCCTTCTCCCCCCTTGCCGATCTTACCCAAAACCTCTTTAAACATGAAACCGAAGTACCTCAGCTGCGGGAAACCCAAGATGACCGTGAGATATACCCCGGTTCCCACGAAAAGGACCAACATCCAAGGCCCCCACACGATGCCGTTCACTATGCCATTCAGTTTCATTATGGCTTCCATCACATCACCCTCCCCTCGTCTTAGGCCCCTTTCTCTGTTCTCTCGCCTGCACCAACAGCAACCGCTAACAAACGTTACCCTATGCCCCATATCCCCCCTAAAAGTTACAAGCTTCACTATGAATATTCTAACCGTTCTCATTCTTGCAAAACATAGGCAGCCTCGTCAAGATGGGAATATATCATTAATCATCAACCTAAATTGATAACCTCAGTTAAATCTCATTGGCTTTTAGTTAAATTTAGACAAACCCCTCTATCCCTCAACCGAAACTAACCCATCAAATCGATGGCCAGAATATCAACGCCTCCCTCAAAACCACAAAAGATCAGGGCAGGGACGGCATCCCGTGCCATCCCTGCCCTCAATCCCACACAGGCCCTCTCACATAAAAGAGACACCATTCAAATCAAACACAAAGGACCCATGTGATAATCTTATTTTTTTAAATGTACCCGGCGGATCTTAACAGCTCCACCGCCCTTGCGTGGTTCCTTGAGGCGAGCTTGATCACCGGACCGGTACAGCCCATGGCTGACTCCGCATATATGCCCTCCCGCCAAAGGACCCTTGTGGCCACCTCCACCTCGAGGACGTCCACTCCGGATATCTCCTCATCGGTGGGCTCCTTAGGGGGACACTGAACATCCGGCTGCACCGTTGCGGTGCCCTTAAGACTCGTCAATACATCCTCCAAACCGGCTCCCTTAGCCCAGGCCACCTCCTGCTCGACCACCTTGGGCAGACAACCTCTCACCATCTTGGCGGTGTATGCAATGGCTCCCGCCACCACCGGCTCCCCGGATGCCCGGGATATTATGGATATCACCCGCCCCCAACCAATGCCAACCGAGGGGCCGTATCCCCAACCCACCGCCTCATAGGCACCGCCGGTGGTGAAGGCGGAGAACATCTTGTTGAGCACGTTGCCGGTCAGGCTGTCGCACACACAGACGTCCACCGCACCGGCAAGTATGTCGTTTCCCCTGAGGAGCGCCCCCCCGTCAGACCTAAGACTCGAGCCGAACCTCAGCGGATACCCCGCATCCTTCAGCCTCCCAAGAGCTCGCACTGCAGATGCGGCCCCTTCAACGTTAAGCACCCCCAATGTGGGGTCCTCAATTCCAAGACACCGGGCGACCGCCCTACCCAGCACACCGTTGATGACCATGGCCTCCACCCGGTCCGCAGAAGCGGTTCCGGTGGTGCTGGATATGAGCATTGGTCGACCTCGCCCCGGGGTCACCACCATACCCACGGTCGCAACACCCAGGGGGAACGGATAGTGAAGCGCCACCGCACCGTCAAAACCCGCGGGATCCGACAGCCCCTTCTCAATGGCAGAGGAGACCGCCTCCTCGCAGTCCTCGGTCTCAATCCACTCAAGGTCGTCAAAACCGCTCACCCGGGGACCCACCATCACCACCTTGAGGGCCCTGTCCTCCCTCATGGCCCGTCGGGCCCCCATCAAGAGCTCCTGCACCCCAACCTCATTGCCCCTGGCCATGAGCGCTATCCTGACGGGCTTCCGCCCCTCACCCTTGGCAAGGGCTATTATCTCCTCCAGGGCCTCCGCTACAATCTCTTTATGACGCAGCATCGAAGATCACCAGCCTTAAGACTTGCGGAGGGAGGACAGGGCCTCCTCAAGGGCCTCCAGGATGATGGCCTTGACCTGCTCCTTCCCTAGCCCCTCAGAGGAAGTACCCGCACCCGAAGCACCCTCAAGCACAAAGGAAGCCCCATCGGATAGGTTGGTCATCCTGGCGAGGAAAAGACTCCCCTTGCCTATTATCATGGCCCGCTTTATGCGCCCCTCCAAGATCCAATCCCTGGCATGCCCAAGGAACGGCACGCCAGAGGGAATGTGCCCCTGGGTATGGGCAAAACCCGGCATCCCACGCTCCACAACAAAGTCATTCATCTTGGCCTTCTCTATCTGACCCTTCATGGCCGCCAGCGCAGCTATCATCTTGAGGTTCCCGTTGGCGGGATCCCCAGCCCCTGCGGGCAGGGTTATCTCCGGTATGTGGAGCTCCGCGGCATACTTGTCCACGTCCAGGAAACCAAGCCCCAGCTTGACCAGCGGGTCGTAAACCAAAACGGTGGTAACCGCCTGAGGAGATGCCCCAGCACCAACAGAATGCTTACCGAGGGCATCAAGCCGGATCACCGGGTTCTTACCGTCCTCAGGACCCAACAACACCGCAAAGTTCCCAAGGCAGTCCTCCAGGGGGGGCAGGCCCTTCTTAACGTGGTCCCGGCTGTTCATGTAGAGCTTGGGCACCGCTCCTCCAGCCAAAACCACCACGTTCTTCCTGGCCCCAGCGGCCACCATGGATCCACCCACTATCAAGGCGTTAACCGGACCGGCGCAGAACCCCCTCACGTCACAACCGCTGGCATTGACGCACCCGCATATCTCCGCCACCGCCTTGGCAAAGTTACCGCCACCCCGCTGGTTCATGTCCCCGCAGGCCTCCTCGGAGCACTCCACTACGAAGTCCACTTCCTCAGGGGCAAGGCCGGTCTTGTCCAAAAGGTGCAAGAGGGCTAGAACACCCCCGGCCTTGCAGGCCAGGTTCTCAAGAAGCACGTAAGACGACAAACACTCGTCTATCTCGTGCCCCTTCCTGCAACATCCCACAACCCGGTCTCCCAGGTACAGCGGAAGGGCCCCCTTGGAGGTCTCCTCCTGAATCTCATCAAGGGGATGTCCAGCCTCGAGACGCTGGATCATATGATCCTTCATCAGGGGATGGGAGGAAAGCTTCTCCCGGACCTCCCTCGCGAAGGACTCCTCAAGCCATATGAGGTCGAACACATCACAGAGGTCCATCAAACCAAGGAACTCGTCCTCGGGCATTATCTCCCCGTAGCGGCCAAAGCGCTTGGGCTCCTTCATGGGGTTCTCCACCCACGGCTTAGGGTGTGCCTCAAGCTCAGACAGGTCCATGGCACCTATGTAAGCCCCGTTGGGGGCGTAGGAACAAGCAAACTGATGGCTGCACATGGCATTCCTAAGGGTCTTCAGAAAATCCGTCTCCCCCGCGGTCTCCCTCTCCACCCAAGGTGTATTTCCGTAATGATAAGCCAGGTTGGGGACGTGATTGAGGCAGTACGACGTCCCCAGGACAGAACAGTTAGCCATCTTTAAAACAACCTCCCTCGTGGGCAATCTTAGGACCCCTTTTATGTGTGAAAGGGCGGTCCCACCGCCTCAGACGAGAACGACAGGACCGCCCATTTTTCAAAGGACCTCAGTCGGCAAACACGGTCTGGTCGCTGACCTCGGTCTGAAGGGCCTTAAGGGCCTTCTCCACCAGGCGGCGCCTGATGTCCAGCTCCTCCTCCCTGGTCCTGTTGGGATCTCCCAGGGGGTGCGGTATGGCAACCGCAGGAACTATACGGTTAGCCCCCACGGTCAAGGATATCGGCACGATGGTACACACGTGCACCACCGGAATGCCCGCTCTCTCTATCTCCTTTACCATCGTTGCACCGCAACGAGTACAGGTTCCTCAGGTGGATGTGAGGATGACCGCATCCACCCCATCCTTCTTAAGCTTTGAGGCTATCTCCTGCCCGAACCTCTTGGCGTTGGCCACAGGGGTACCGTTGCCAACGGTGCTGTAGAAGTAGGGGTACAGCTTCTTGAACACCCCTTCGGACTCCATCTGGCGAAGCACGTCCACCGGGAGCACCCGGTTGGGGTCGGAGTTGGCGTAGGTCGGATCATATCCACCGTGAGCAGTGGCATAACCATCGCTGGTAAGGCTCGCAACTCCGTCTATGGAGTACTCGCCGTACTTCGTGGCGCTGGACGCCTCGATGTGATCCGGATTACCCTTGGGCACTATCCCACCGGAGGTAACAAGGGCTATGGTGGCGTTCTTCAGGTCCTTGAGAGCCCCTGCAGGAGGCACCCTGTCAAAAACCGGCATGGGATACTCGGTGGTAAAGGGCTCACCCTTGAGCTTGCGGACCAACATTTCCACCGCCCGCTCTGCTCCTATAACGTCCCTGAAAAGGTTAACCCGCACCCCACGCTCGATGTAGCCCTCCTCAGCAGGAGCACCAAGGGGCTCACCCTTTAGCAGCTTAAGGGCTATCCCCGCCATGGCGGGCACCGCGTCCTTTATCCCCCTGGCGTTGTCAGAGGTCCTCACTATGGGGAAACTCTTACGGTACATCTCAACGCCCGGGTTCTCGGGATACATGCCACCCACTACCGGTATGCCAAGCCTCTTAGAAACCGCATCCCCCACGGCGCCGCATGCGGTCCCGTAACGCCCCGCGTTGAAAGCGGGCCCCAAGACCACCGCGTCGGGGGAGAAGGACGAGATGAGCTCGAGGACCTGATCCGTAGCCTCATCCATGTGCTCCGCAAAGTAACCGTCACCGCATATCACGGTGCCCACAACCTCCGCCTCGCCGCCAAAGGCCGCGTTAAGGGCCATGCCAGGCCCCACGGGGCCGTCCTTCTTGAGCGGCGTGGTGTCCGCCTTTTCCTCTCCCCCTAAGCCGGCGAAGAACTGGTTGAGGTAGTGAACTATTCTATAGGCCATTCTGTCTCCCTCCTTTCCCTCTCCTGTAAGCGCCGATTAGAGGGTATGCTTGCTGTGGGTCTCCCTAATCTTCCTAACCGCCTCGGACAAGGCCTCCGGATCGAGGACCATCTCCATCATGCTGACCTGCTCCTCCCACTGGGCTGGGTCAGCCTCCGCCTTTATCTCTGGATCAAAGATGTGATATACGGGAAGTCCCAACGAGACTCCCGCCAACGGACCCGCATAGGTGGGATCACCAGCGGTTACGGTCTCCGCGTAGATCTCAGCCCCCTCCGCATCGGAGGAACCCAAGATGACTACCACGTTCTCCGCACCGAACTTCTCGGCGATGTCCTTAACCCTCTGCTGATTCTGCAGGTCCATGGCTCCAGCGGCGGTTCAGACGAAGCACTCGGTGACCGCAAAGGCTATCTCCGCCCCGCAGTCCTTAAGGCACGCCTCCATGGCGGGCCCGGGCACTCCATCTCGCTCACCCAACAGAATGAGCTTCTTACCAGCCAGCTTCCCCATGTCCTCACCTCCCCTTTCTAGTTTGTTAAGTTCGCTAAAGAGCTCACGAATTAAAAGCAACGCCCCTAATACCGGGCTCTAACCCCACTATCCCCAGGCTAGTACGTGGTGGCGCTAAGCTTACCGAAACCAAGTTCGCAGGTGGCCCCGGTTATGGCCTGAAGCTCCACTTCTATGGAGCCATCCTCCCGCAAGGACCCGGAGAAGCCGCCGGCTATGACATCCACGTACTCGGTGAAGCCTATCACCTTCTCCATGGGAGGCAGCACTATCATGGCGTTGGCGTTGCCCGCGGTGACAACCGCATCCGCCTCCTTGGCGGCGTCCGCCAGGGACTGGCTTGCCCCGTCCCTTCCGGCGTACTCGTCGGTTATGAGCACCGTCTTGATCCCAAGGGCCTCCGCCTTGCGGCAGTTCATGATGAGATCCGTGTCAGGGTTGCCAAAGCCCTCCTCGCTTATGACCACCCCGTCAACCCCCAACATGGCGGCCAGCTTGGTGGCATACGAAGAGCTCCTCTTCTTATCCGCCAGGGTCACGTTCTCGTTGGTGATTATGCACCCCACGAAGTTGAGATCCACCCCGTGCCTGGCGTAAAGGGCCCTTATCACCGGGTTGTTGAGATGTACGTAGGTGCTGTTCTTGTCGCAGGCGGAGACGCAGTTCCCGGATACTATGGCCCCGTCCATAACCTCATTAGGATGGATAAGGGTGGGGATTATCCTCTTGGCATCCACCCCATAAACGTAGGTATCGTGCAGCAAACCCTGGGTCTGAAGCATGTAGAGGTAGGCCACCTTGGGAAGCCCCGGATGGGACGTCATGGCCTCCCTGAGGGAAGGCAGCTCAAACACCTCCACGTTGTCAGGCTTAACCCCACCGACCGATTCCATCGCCTTCCTCGCCAGGAAGTGGGCACACTTCAACCCCGCTAGACGGCAGGCAGCTTCGTAATCGTGTTTCTCCAGGCCATCCCGGGGCTCAAAGACGAGCACCACGTTGAAGGTCTTCGAGAAGGGGGTATACTCCGCCCCAGGACCGCTCATGTCAACGATGCCCTCCTGGAAGCCCACTATACGCCCACAGGTTAGCACCGCCGCCCCTTTGAGAACCAAGGTCCTTCCGCTCCCAACGGTTTCCACGTCACCGATGAAACCGGGGAACACCTCCCCGGGGCCCTCCAGCTTGCACCGGGGCTCCACCGCATCCTTGACCGGGGTTATCCTAACCTTCTCTCCCGGACGAGCCAGGTCCACGTCAACAGACTTAAGGCGCTCATCACCCTTAAGGTGCTCTATGATCTCCTCCTTGGAGACGTAGAGCGTGCCGCCCTCAAGCCTAGTCGAGCTCCCCCACTCCAATGCTTTAACGCAAAATTCGTTAAGCTCCAGCCTCATGTTATCCCTCCCTTCCACTGCATGAAGAACCCGCAGGCATCACCATCACCCCAGGAGCTTCTCAGCCCTCTCCCTTATGGCCTCGAGGGTTACCTCCGCCCCGGTTATCCTGTCTACCAGCTCGCCGTTCTTGTAGAACAGGAAGGTGGGGAGCCCCATAACCTTCAAACCCGCACAAAGCCTCCGGTTCTCCGCGGCGTTGAGCTTGCAGAACTTAACCCGTCCTTCAAACTCCTCCGCCATCTTGGTGACCTCCGGCATCAACGCAAGACACGGACCGCAGGAGGGCCCCCAGAAATCCACCACCACGGGCAGGGAAGAACCAAGAACCTCCGCCTCGTAGTTGTCCTTGTTAACCTCGATCATGCATATCACCTCCCTTCCATGGGGAATGACAGAACTTCATCAACCGCCTAAAGGCCGTAGATGTCCAGGGTATGCTCTATGAGCTTAAGATCCACGTAAGCCAAGTCGTCCTTGTGAGGGAAACTCTCCGGGGAAGGAAGATCCCCATAGGACCTGTAGACCCCAAGGGCCTCCTCTATGAGATTCAGGGAATCGTAATCCAACCGCCCCAAAGAACCATCCAGGAGCACGGTCCTGAAAGGCTGCTGGTGGGGCCTCATGTTTCCATAAAGGGGATGGGAAAGGAGTCTGTGACCCCTGTGAACCATGTCCCGGGACGCGAGGAGCACCTCCCCGCCATGCCCTGAAACTCAGAGCGCTCCAGGAACCCTTCGGATCACCAGTGGGTTGTTAGTGATGCAAAGCGAAGCCCGCAAAAGGACGCCCCCCCTTCACTACTCAATAAGAGGTGTCTCCTCTGGCTTCGCCCCTGATGAGGGGATTCACACTCAGGCATCGCATGCCTGACGTTTGCCCCCGGGGTGGCCCCAACCGGCCATCTGCAGAGGACCGTCCCGCCGCAATCCTTTAGCCTGAGAGATTCAACCTTCCAAGGTCTTGCCCCTTCGGCGTCCCCTCAAGGATATCCTATCCGGGGAACTCTCTTGCGACGATCATCCGGCCATATAGAATTTTACACCTCCCCCCATAGGGGTCAAGAGGGTTTTAAAAAACATACGAGCCCCGGCAACCCAGGGCCCGTATAACCTAAGTACCTCTACCCCAAAGAACAGGGCTTACAGGCTAACGGCCAAGAACCTCCTTAAGACAGCTACGGGTTGTCTCAAGCCCTTCTTTTACGTCCTCCAGAGGAACGTTGAGGGCCGGGCGGAACCTCACGGACCTATCACCGCACGGGAGGACCAGCATGCGCTTGGCCCAGCAGGCCCTGATGAACTTGTCCCTCAGCTGGGAGTCCTTAAGGTCGTAGGCGCACATCAGCCCCTTGCCCCTCACGTTGGACACCACATCCGGGAACTCCCGTCCTATCTCCTCCAAACCGCTGAGCAACGCAGGCCCCGCGGTGTTAGAGACGTAGTCAAGGATATTGTCGTCCCTGTATATCTCCAGGTACCTGGTGGCCCTCACCATGTCCACCACCGAACCACCCCAGGTGGAGTTTATGCGGCTTGACACGGAGAAGCAGTTCTCCGGAACCTCATCTATCCTGGGCCCCGCCACTATGCCGCACACCTGGGCCTTCTTCCCGAAACTGAAGATGTCGGGCATGACACCGTGGTGCTCAAAGGCCCACATCTTGCCGGTGATGCCCATGCCGCACTGGACCTCGTCGAATATCAGGAGTATGTCGTTCTCGTCCGCTATCTCACGAAGGGCCTTGAAGAACTCGGTACGGAAATGGTTGTCCCCACCCTCACCCTGGATGGTCTCTATTATGATGGCGCAGATGTCATCCGGGTTGTCCGCGATGGCCTGCTTTATCTGCTTTATCGCCACCGACTCCAGCCACTCCACCTCGCCGAGGTGCTCCTCCAGGGGGAACGTTATCTTGGGATTCAGAACCCGAGGCCACTGATACTTGGCAAAGAACTGATACTTATTGGGATCGTGGGTGTTGGTAACCGAAAGGGTGTAGCCGCTGCGGCCGTGAAACGCCTCATGGAAGTGGATTACCTTGGTACCCCTGCGGCCCGCCACCGCATCCCCCTTGCCTATCTTGCCCGCCTGAAGGAGCTTGCGGACCTTCCAGTCCATGGCCACCTTGAAGGCGTTCTCCACCGCCAAAGTCCCGTAATCTATGAGGAAGAGGTGGTTGAACCCCCTGGGCATCGCGACCTCCCTAAAGGTCTTAACGAACTCCCCCATCTCCTGGGTGTATATACGGAGTTGGCAACCTTGTTTATGGCGGCCCTGAATATCCTCTCCTTAAACTCGTCGTTCGCCAACTTGGGGTGGTTCATGCCGAACGGCGCAGATGCGAAGAAGGTATAGAAATCAAGCCAAGATTCCCCGTTGATGGCGTTAACTATACGGCTCCCCTGGGACTTCTCCATGTCTATCACTATGTCAAAACCGTCCCGGAGCATCACAGACTCGATCTCCCTGAAGACCTCCGCCGCAGATACAGAGCACTTAACCATTCTTCTCTACCCTCCCGGGGCAGCGCCCCCAAGTTTAGTGGGTAAATATTACGACTATTATGCCCCATACACAAGCCAGAGAAGAACGAAAATATCTAACAATTCAGAATAAAAACTAGTTTTTATTAACCATTTTATTTTGACCTAAGTTTCATCAATAAGGGGGGCTTTGTGTTTCAGAGTTTACTTTGGACAGCGGTGGTTTACACCACTACGAAGCCAGCTACAGATCGGGAAACGGAGACGACTTGAGAAGCTCCTCTATCTCCTCCAAACACCACAACCTGCCCTCCCCCATCCCTGGACATCGGCGGGACTCCCGCTCCCAGTTCTCCTCGGAGGACATCACAGAGGGCCAAAAGGGGAAAAGCGAACACTGAGCAGGACGCACCGGATAAACCAAACACCGATTGCCCTCAGGATCCAACATGATACAGTCCCCGTTGGGACGCTCCCTCAGGCTTTGCCTTCCCCAGCGAAAGGTCATGTAGCGACGCCGGAACTCCTCCTCCGACATGCCAAGATACTCCGCCATCGCTAAGACCTCCTGGGGGGTCATCCAAATCGCCCCGGGCTCCCCACGACAGCACCTGCCACAACCAAGACAGGTAAACCTCACCCCAAGAGAGTACCACCTACCCCCTTCCATCCCCTTCCCCCTCCGCTTTCACCGCACCCTTCATCTGCTCGTACAGAACCCTCCAAAGCCCCACTCCACCAGCCTCGCTCAAGGCCTCCGACGCCATCTCCACCGCCGTGTCCTCCAAAGGACCAAAAGGACGCTTGCGCTCATCCCCC
Source organism: Thermanaerovibrio velox DSM 12556 (assembly GCF_000237825.1). Taxonomy (NCBI): domain Bacteria; kingdom Thermotogati; phylum Synergistota; class Synergistia; order Synergistales; family Synergistaceae; genus Thermanaerovibrio; species Thermanaerovibrio velox. The sequence goes on along the minus strand of NZ_CM001377.1, from coordinate 657,162 downwards.
CCTATCCTCCTGGAGGAAGCCAGCATCTCCTTCCACAACTGGGACAAGAATATGCCCTCGAACTGCTTGCAAGCCCTCTCAAGCTTCTTCAGCTTATCCCCCGCTACATCCTTGGCCGCCCCCATCGCACCGGAGACCACCCTCTCCACAGCCACCGAAGATCACCCCCAAGAAAAACAACCTCCACACCACCGGAAAGGTCAAACCCCGACTACTGTATAACCAACTGCCCCTGAAGAGCCCCAGCCTGATCCAGGGCCTGAAGGATGGGGATGAGGTCCCTTGGGCTTGCCCCAACGGCGTTCAACGCCTTCACCAAATCAGACACCGTAGAGGCCTCCGGCAACATCACCACCTGCCCACTACCCTCCGTGGCGCTCACATCGGTCCTGGGGAGCACCTGGGTCCTCCCCCCGGACAGCGGATTCGGCTGGCTGGCCTCGGGCCTCTCAGAGACCTTCACAGTGAGGTTCCCGTGAGCCACCGCGGCAGGGGAAAGCTTAACCTCCCCACCCATGACCACGGTCCCAGTTCTCTCGTTAACCACCACCCGGGCCACAACGTCCGGCGCAACCCTCAGACCCTCTATGGAGGATATGAAACCCGTTATCCCACCCCTTACCCCACCAGGGGGCTGAACCTCAACCCTGCCGGCATCCACAGGAAAGGCAACCCCACCGTACTTCTTGTTTATGGCATCCGCAATCCGCTGGGCAGTTGTAAAGTCCGGCCGCCTAAGCAACAACACCAGCCGTCCCGCCGGGGCCACCGACGAATCAACCCCCTGCTCGACTATGGCTCCACCGGGTATCCGAGCCACCGTCTGGAAGTTCTTCACCGTCTGGGCCCCCTGCCCCCCGGCGCTGAACCCCCCTATCGAAACAGGCCCCTGGGCCACCGCATAAACCCTGCCGTTGGCGGCCTTAAGCGGGGTCTGAAGCAATACCCCCCCCTGAAGGCTCTTGGCATCCCCCAAGGCGCTTACGAGCACGTCCAGCGTCTGCCCCGGGGATACGAAGGCAGGCAGCTCACAAGTCACCGATACGACCGCCGCGTTCTTAGACTTTATCACCTTCGGATCCACGTTGAGACCGTAGTTCATGGCCATGTTCGATAACATCCTCATGGCCATGTCACCCTTGTCACCGGTGCCGGAAAGCCCCACCACCAATCCCATCCCCACCAGCTGGTTGGGTCTCGCCCCCTCAAGGTCCACCAGGTCCTTTATCCTAACATCAACCCCCAAAGCGGCAGAGCACGAGAAAAACACCAATAAAATCGGAACTACGGCCTTAAGCCTCATTCGATAAACCCCCAATACGTCAAAACAGCTAAAACAACGCCTGTATTATCTGGGTAAAGAGCCCGGGCCGCTGAACCCTGCTAACAGAACCCTTCCCCTCCACCCTTATCTCCGCGTTCGCCACCCGGTTGCTGGGTATCGTGTTACCAGTCCCCACGTCCTCGGGCCTTATCACACCGGTGAAGCTTACCTTCAACTTCTCCTCCTGGGTGACCACGTCCCTCTGCCCAACTATAACCATGTTGCCGTTTGGCAGCACCTCCGTAACCACACAGCTTATGGAAGTGGTCAGGTTGTGCTTCCTCTCGGTCTTGCTGTTCCCCGACGAGTTAGAAGACCCCCCTATAGAAAAGGCCTTTATGAAATCCAGGATGCCCGTGCCGTCCTTTATTCCGCTGCTGTCGCTCTTGCTGGTGGTGAGCTTGCCCTCGTCCTTGGTGTCCGTGGTCTCAGAGACCTGAACGGTCACTATGTCCCCCACCCTTGAGGGCCGCCGATCCGCAAAAAGACCACCGTTGCCATCCTGCCAAAGGGACTCACAAAAACCAGGGGAACCAAACAACAAGCACAAAAGCACAGGAATCCCCAAAAACCTGCCCCAAGGAAACATCAGCCGTCTCCCCCTTCCACCCGCACAACCCCAGGGGCCTCCACCACACCGGAGACCACCCTCCTGCTGGCAAGGTTCATGACCCTAACCCTCTCTCCAATCCGACCGCTATCCACGCTCCTGCCGGACGCCATGACCTCAACTCCCCCTACCGCACACACCAACGTCACCTGCTGACCCCCGGATACCGCAACCTCCCCATCCAAAGAGGAACCCCTAAGCACTCCGCCGGACCGAATCGGAAGACGAACCGTCCGTCCTTCCACCTGCTCGATGGAACTGGGAAGATAGCCGAAACCCGTTTTCTCCGAAAGACCAAGGGCCACCGAAGACCTATCCACCCGCTGGCCGCGCCGAAGCGGAGAAAGCGCCACCACCACCGGCTGATGCCACTTAAGGAGGACCTTCCTAGGCTCATCCAATCCAGGAACCTTCACGTACACGAACGGGAAGCCATCCCGGAAACCAAACGGCACTACAACCTCCCCCGAAGGGATGTCCGACAAGACCTCAACCCGCCAAGGCCACTTGGCAAGCCTGGCAAGCCGTACCTCCAAGGAGTCCTCCCCCTTACGCCTCACCCTAACCACCCCCGGCATGTCAACCCTAACCGATATGCCAAAGGCCTTAAGCTTGCCAAGGACGCTCACCAATCGCTCCCTCAAAATGACCCCACCCGGAGCATCTACGAGAACACCCCCGGCCAACAGACAGTCCCTTCTCTCCCCCTCTATCACCCCGTACTCCCCAAGGTAAAACCTCAGATCCCGGGCCTCAACCTCCCCAGGAAGCCTTACTAAAACCTCCCCGCCCAGGGCCTCACGGGAAAGCGAAAGGACGAGGATGAAGAGGGAAAACACCCGACAAAAACAACGCCGGCGGACCTCAAAAGGGCACCGCCGGATCTCAAAAGAAAAGGGGAAGTACCTCCTCAAAACCACCACATCAAAGCTACCGCCTCAAGTTGTTCGCTATCCTCAAAAGCTCGTCCGCGGTGGATATGGTCTTGGAGTTGGCCTCATATGCCCGCTGGGCCACTATCATGTTCACCATCTCCTCCACCACCTGAACGTTGGCCATCTCCAAGGTCCTCTGGATCGTGTTGCCTAACCCTTCCTCCCCGGGGTTCCCAACTATCGGAGCCCCGCTCGCAGGGGTCTCTATGAACAGGTTCTTCCCCAGGGCCTTCAAACCGCCGGGGTTCACGAAGCGAGCAAGCTGAATCTGCCCTATCTCCTGAGGGTTGGGATCCCCCGGAAGCAGCACCGATACCTGACCAGTGGGGCTTATTATTATCTCCTTGGCGTTGTTGGGAACCGTCACCGCAGGCTCTAAAAGGTAACCGTCAGCGGTGACTATCTGGCCGTTGCCGTCGATACGCCAAGACCCATCCCGGGTGTAAGCCACGGTGCCGTCCGGCATGGTGACCTGGAAAAACCCGTCCCCCTCTATGGCCACATCGGTGGGATTACCAGTCACCTGCATGTTCCCCTGCCCCATTATCCTGCTGGTACCCGCCACCCGGGAACCCAACCCCACCTGAATGCCCTTGGGTATCATAGACGCGGGCTCCACCGGCGCCCCGGGCTCACGATCTATCTGATACATGAGGTCCTGAAAATCCGCCCGAAGCTTCTTAAACCCCGAGGTGTTGACGTTAGCCAGGTTATGGCTCACCACGTCCAGGTTGGTCTGCTGGGCTATCATGCCGGTGGCACCGGACCAAAGGGAACGTATCATCCCTCTCTACCTCCTTTAACTGGGCCTGCCGAAGGAGTTGGACAGCCGAGAGGACAGCTCGTCCTGTATCGTCACCGTCTTGGCCGCCGCCTCGTAGGCCCTGTTGGCCTCTATCATCTTGGTCATCTCCTCAACCACGTTGACGTTGGACCTCTCAAGGAACCCCACCGCCAGCTTCACGTCCTCTACGTCCTCAGGAGCTCCGGAGTACTGGGTCTCGGAAAGCAGGGATTTCCCCTCATGCCTAAGCCTCGAAGGGGTGGCAAACCGAACAACCCTTATCCTACCCTGGGCCTCCCCGTCAACGAAGACCTGTCCGTCGTCACCTATGTGAACGTCAACTCCCTCGCCTATCTCTATGGGCCCCCCATCACCCATGACCAACATGCCATCATGGGTGACCAACTGCCCCTGATCGTTCCTTTGAAAGTGCCCGGACCTAGTGTAGAACGTATTGCCCGTTCCGTCCTGCACCACGAAGAACCCATCCCCATCTATGGCCAAATCGAAGACCGATCCGGTCCTCTCAAAAGCACCCTTAGCGGTCCTCATGGCGGTCTCGTGAAGAACGTTCGCCAAGGACAGATCCCCTATGGTTATCCTCCCACCCGGCACAAAGGACTCCTTCAGAACCGGGTCCATCACCTTCTCTATCCGGTCCATCAGCTCCTCCGGGAAGGACTTGTTAACCCCTATCCTGGCCCGGAATCCAGACGTATCAACGTTGGCAAGGTTGTTGCCCACCACGTCCAGCATCTTCTCCTGAACCAACATGGCGGACGTACCCGCATATATCCCCCTGAACACGAGCTCCATCCCTCCTAGCTAGGGCAGATCCTCCAAGGGCAACAAGAACCGCTAAACACTCCTTAAGAGTATAACGTCCCTCCCCGCGGGGCCACCGGAAAACCTACCTCCGCCTTCCCCTCCGGAACGCGGACAACACCGTGCCCGATTCCTTGAGCTTGTCCAGCTCCAAAAGGGCCTTGCCAGTCCCCAACGCCACACACTCCAAAGGATGATCCGCCACGATGGTGTTTATCTCCGTCTGCTCCGTGACCAACTGGGGAAGACCCCGCAGAAGAGCGCCACCACCGGTCAGGATTATACCCCTGTCTATTATATCGGCAGCCAACTCCGGGGGCGTTAGCTCAAGAACCCGCCTTATCCCACCAACTATGGCGTTCACCGACTCCTCTATGGCCTTGGCCACATCGGAGCTGGTTATCCTTATCTGCCTCGGAAGCCCCTGGATGAGGTCCCTGCCCCTAATCTCCATGGACATCTCCTCACCCTGGGGATAACAGGTGCCTATGCTTATCTTCAGGTCCTCCGCGGTCTGCTCCCCTATGGCCAGGTTGAACTGCTTCCTGACGTACCGGGATATGCCCTCATCGAACTTGTCTCCCCCAACCCGGAGGGACTCCGCCACCACTATGCCTCCAAGCGATATCACCGCTATGTCGGTGGTTCCGCCGCCTATGTCCACCACCATGTTGCCCCTGGGCTCCGCTATGTCCAACCCAGCCCCTATGGCCGCCGCCATGGGCTCCTCTATCAGATAGGCCTCCTTGGCCCCCACCTCTATGGCGGCCTCCAAAACCGCCCGCCTCTCCACGTCGGTGGCACCGGAGGGAACGCATATCATAACCCGGTGCCTCACCAAACGCTCGAAGCCAGAGGTGACCTTCTTTATGAACTGCCTCAACATGACCTCAGTCATGGTGTAGTCCGCTATAACCCCGTCCCGAAGGGGCCTAACCGCCACCACGTTGCCAGGGGTCCTGCCAAGCATCTGCTTGGCATCCTCACCAACCGCCAAGATACGACCGTTGTTCTGATCCATGGCTACCACCGACGGCTCCCTCAAGACCACGCCCTTATCCCTTATGAATATGATCACCGTGGCGGTGCCGAGGTCAATTCCTATATCCTTTCCCCACACGAAGGATTCCTCCTTAACGCCCCCATGGGGCTCTTTTATTGCCTCAGAACCCCGCGAAGGGGCAGAAGAGAACCGTAGCGTATTTTATCCCCTACAGGGGCACCACCTCAACCGCATGACCAAGGGGATGGGTCGTAATGAACCCGCCAAAAGAACAACCCCTCCGGCGGAGCGGTCCTGCCGGACATGGACCTGTCCCCCCCGCCAAGCAGACCAACGAACTCGCCCTCTGACATCGTACCCGACTCAACCTCGACCATGGTGCCCACCAGTATGCGAACCATGTTGGTCAGAAAACCGTCCGCCCTAAAGGTGAACACAAGCAGCGGCCCCTTCCTCCTAACCGAGGCCCTCATCATGTGCCGAACCGTGTTGTCCCGCCTGTCCGCGGACCTGCAGAAGGCCCCAAAATCCCTCTCCCCTACCAGAAAACCCGCAAGCCCGCTAAGACGCCGGTGGTCCAAGGGCCTCCTGACGTGCCACGTAACACCCCCAAGGTGGGGATAACGCCAAGGGGCGTTCCACACGAAGTACCTATACTCCCGAAAGACCGCCCCATAACGGGCATGAAACCCCGGGGGGGCTTCGGCAACCCGGATCACCTCAATCCCCGGCGGCAATGATCCCTTGATGGCCAACCTAAGCCTCCGCGGGTCCCAGCGGGAGGGCATGTCAAAGTGTACCACCTGTCCCCTCGCATGAACCCCCCGGTCGGTACGACCCGCACCAACGCAGCGCACGTCCCCTTTGGCCAGCACCGAAAGGGCATCCTCCAGGGCCCCCTGAACGGTAATGAGGCCGTTCTGACGCTGAAAACCGAAAAAGGCCCCCCCGTCGTAGGAAACCTCCGCCACGTAACGAAACGTCACCGAATCACCCGCTCCATCGCCAAAAGGCCAAACGATAACAAGACCACCGCCCCAAGGGCAACGGTATCCCTCACCCTCCAGCGAAGAGGTCTCATCCGGGTCCTGCCGCGCCCCCCCACCGTAACACCGGGACTCCATGGCCAAAGCCAGGTCCTCCGCCCGCTGGAACACTATGATGAACAGCGGCACCAGGACAGGCACAAAGGCCCTAAGACGCCTTACTATGCTCCCCCCCTCAAGATCCGCACCCCTGGACACCTGGGCCTTTAGTATCCTGTCGGTCTCCTCCAAAAGGGTGGGTATGAACCGCAAAGCTATGGTCATCATCATGGCCATCTCGTGGGCCGGGAAACCCAATCTGCCAAACGGAGACATCAAACGCTCCATGCCATCCGCCAACTCCATGGGACTGGTGGTAAGGGTGAGAAGCCCCGCAAAGGCCACCAACAGAAGCAACCTTACCCCCATGAGGGACGCCATGTGTAACCCCTCCCGGCTGACCTTTATCCAATGGAAAGTGAAAATCGCCTCGCCGGGGGTAAAAAAAACATGAAGCACCACGGTGAACAGGAGAAGCCAAAGCACGGGCCTAACGGATCTCAACACCATCGAGAAGCTGATCCTGGATAAGACCACTATCCCCGCCAGGAGGAGGGCCCAACCGGCGAAGAAAACGGGATCCTTGACGCCGAAAAGGGAGAAGAGCAGGATCAAGGTTGACAGGATCTTGACCCTTGGATCCAGGGAGTGCACCGGGGACTCGCAAGGCACATACTGCCCCAAGGCTATCTTATCGACGAAACTCATGACCTCATCTCCTCTATGGCCCTTGAGAGCCTGCCGGGATCCCATGTCAACGGGACATTAAACCCCCGGGCCCTCAACCTCGAGCATAGCTCCAAGACCTCCGGCAGGACCAAGCCATCAACGGACCGCTCGGACAAAAACCCCGCCGCCTCCTGAGGGGTCCCCCAAAACACGACCTCCCCCTTGGACAAGACCAAGATCCTGGAGCTGTGCTCCAGCGCCATCTCCAGGTCATGGGTTATGTGGCATATGCCGATCCCCTTTTCCCGGAGACGCCCCAGCAGGACCAAAAGCTCCTCCACTCCCTTCGCATCAAGCCCCGCGGTGGGCTCGTCCAGCACCAAATAACGGGGATTGGAGGATATGACGGACCCTATGGCCACCCGGCGCCTCTGACCACCGGACAACGCCATGGGGTTTCGGTCCAGAAGGGAACCGTCCAGCCCAACAGCCTCAACCGCATCCTCCACCGACCTCCGAACCTCTTCATCGGAGAAACCCCAGTTCCTGGGTCCAAAGGCTATCTCCTCGTAAACCGTATCGGCAAAGAGCTGCTGCTCCGGGAACTGAAAGACCAATCCCACCCTGCGACGAACCTCCCGGAGGTCTCGCTTGGACCCCCCGGTGCTAAGCCCATCCACCTCAACCCTCCCGCGCTGGGGCTGTATAAGACCGTTGAGGTGCTGTGCCAAGGTGGACTTACCGCTCCCGGTATGTCCCACCACGGATATCCACTCCCCGGGGGACAACTGGAAGGACACCCCCTTGAGGGACTCAAACTCCAAGGGGGTGCCCTTGTGATATGTATGATGCAGATCGAAGACCTCTATGGACATATCTCCCCCGCCAGGGCCTCAACGGTGGGGGACACCTGCGGGGATACAAGCCCCCTTTCAACCAGCTCCTGCCGGAGCTCCACCAGCGGAGGCACCCCCAGCCCCAGAGACCCAAGCTCCTTCCTTGAGGAGAAGAGCTCCCGCGGGGTACCCTCAAACACCTTACGTCCCCCCTTGAGGACCAACACCCTGTCAGCTCCCACTATCTCCTCAAGCCTGTGGGTTATCTGCAGGATCGCCTTGCCGCTGCGCTTAAGCTCCCCTATAAGGGACACGAATTTCCTCCTGCCAAGGGGGTCTATCATCGCCGTGGCCTCGTCCAATACCAACATCCTGGGATTCATCGCTAAAGCCCCCGCAAGGGCTAGACGCTGCTTCTGCCCCCCGGAAAGGGCATAGGTGGCGGACCTCCTACGGTCCCAGAGACCAACCGCCTCAAGGGCCCCTCTCACCCTGGCCTCTATCTCCTGGGGAGGCAACCCCAGGTTCTCGGGCCCAAAGGCCACGTCCTCCTCCACCACGGAGGCAACTATCTGATTATCCGGGTTCTGGAACACCAACCCCACCATTGACCTTATGGCAAAGGCGTTGGCCGGGTCAGACGTGCTGAGCCCAAAAACAGAACAATCGCCCTGCGTAGGAATCAGCAGGGCGTTGCAAATCCGGGCCACCGTAGACTTCCCGGAACCGTTGGCCCCCAAGAGGGCCACCCACTCTCCCTCTCCTACCGAGAAGGTCAGGTCCTCCAAGGCGGGGACCGAGGATCCGGGATAGGCGTACCCGACCCCTCGGAACGAGCACGCCGCCCCTAGTGCAAAACTCATACCTACCGGTTAATCCACCAGCTCTATCACAGCCATGGGAGAGGCGTCCCCGGCGCGGTGACCAAGCTTCACTATCCTGGTGTAACCGCCGGGACGGTTGGCAAACTTCGGCGCTATGTCGTTAAAGAGCCTCAGCACCGCCGCCTTGTGGGGCATCCGGGCTATCACAAGACGCCTATCCGCCAGCGTGCCGGACTTGGCCTTGGTTATCAATCTCTCCGCCACCCGGCGAAGCTCCTTAGCCCTGGTCACGGTGGTCTCTATCCGGCCCTCCAGGAAAAGGCTGGCCGCCATGTTGCCCAACATGGCGCGCCGATGGGAACCATAACGGCCCAGACGGCGCATGCTCATGCGATGTCTCATTGGATACTATTCCTCCTTCAGGATCTTCAGGATGGAAAATCCTCGGCCTGCACCTCGTCGTCGGCAGGGACCTCCCCGCCAAGGCTCAAACCGAACTTCCCAAGCTTCTCCTCTATCTCCCTAAGGGAGATCTTTCCAAGGTTCCTTATCTTAAGCAACTCCTCCCGAGGCCGACCCACCAGATCACCGATTAAGTGAATCCCGCCCCTCAGAAGGCAGTTCTCACTCCTCACCGAGAGCTCAAGATCCTTGATCGGCCTCATGAGGATGGAGTCCTCGGAAGAGGCCGCAGAAGACTCCTCCTCGCCGGTCTCCTCCTCGAAGAAATCCTCATCAGCGGCGCTCACGGCACTGCTCTGCCCCCACAGGAACGTGGAGAGGCCGCGGAAGTAACCGGACAGGATGGAAGACGCCTCCGCCACCGCATCCTTGAAACTCACCGCCCCGTTGGTCCAAACCTCCAGCACCAACCGGTCATAGTCGGTCCTCTGGCCGCTCCTAACGTCTTGGACCTCATACTTAACCCTCTTGACGGGGGAGAAGATGGCATCGATCAACAGAGCATCCACCGGCAGGTAGGCCGGCCTGGGCCTGTCTATCGGGGCGTAACCCACCCCCCTCTCCAAGTATAGGTCCATCGACACCCGGTGCCCTTCGTCCAAAGTGCAGATCACCGCCTCCGGGTCCACGAACTCCACGTCCGCGTCCCCCTGAATGTCCGAGGCCTTGACAACCTTTGGACCCTCCGCCTCCAGGCGAAGCACCTTAACGTCCCCGCCGCACTGACCATTTATGCGGACCGGAACGTGCTTAAGGTTCACCAGAAGCTCTATTACGTCCTCCCTAACCCCCGGTATGGTGCTGAACTCGTGCAAAACCCCGTCTATGCGAACCGCCACTATCCCAGCCCCAGGGATGGAGGAGAGAAGGACGCGCCTTAGGGCATTGCCCAGGGTGGTGCCGTAGCCCCTCTCAAGGGGCTCCAGAACCACCCGGCCATGGGATGGGGACTCTTCCTCCACGATTATCTCGTGACGATCGTGCTCCAAGGCTCCCCCACCTTTCACAGCCCTATCGGGCATAGAACTCAACCACGAGCTGTTCGTTCACCGGCACCTCTATCTGATCCCGGGCGGGCAGGCTTACCACCCTGCCGCTCATGGCCTCCGGGTTGACCTCCAGCCAGGCGGGAACCGCCCTCTGGGAAGCCACCTCCGCGTTCTGCTTCAACACCTCCACGTCACGGCTCTTCTCCCTAACGGACACCACGTCCCCCGCCTTGAGAAGGGCGCTTGGGATGTCCAGCTTCCGGCCGTTCACCAGGAAATGACCGTGACGCACCAGCTCCCTGGCCTGCTTGCGGCTCACCGCAAAGCCCAGCCTGTACACCACGTTGTCCAACCGCCGCTCCAAAAGCTGCAGGAAGTCGTGGCCGGTCTGGCCAGGCATCTTGGTGGCCATCTCATACATCTTGGCGAACTGGGACTCGTTGAGACCGTAGAAACGGCGAAGCTTCTGCTTCTCCCTCAGACGTATCCCGTACTCGCTCATCTTGCCCTTCCGAGCCCCGTGCTGACCCGGCCTGCTGTTACGCCTGGCCATGGCGCACTTCTCGGTGTAGCAACGATCTCCCTTAAGAAATAGCTTCGTCCCCTCCGCCCGGCAGAGCCTGCAAACGGGACCGGTATATCTGCTCATCTGGCAAAGGCCCTCCTTCAGTGCCGAAACTTACACCCGGCGCCGCTTGGGCGGCCGGCAACCGTTGTGCGGTATGGGGGTGGCATCCTTTATCTGGTTCACCTGAAGACCCGCCGCCTGCAGGGAACGGATAGCGGACTCCCGGCCAGGGCCAGGCCCCTTCACCACCACGTCGATCTCCGTAACCCCGTACTCCTGAGCCAGCTTGGCCGCCTGGGCAGCGGACATCTGGGCCGCATAGGGAGTGGACTTACGAGTCCCCTTGAAGCCAACGTTCCCTCCAGATGCCCACGAAAGGGCATTCCCCTGCTTATCCGTCAAAGTAACTATCGTGTTGTTGAAGGTGGAATATATGTGGGCCACCCCGTAGCTCACATGCTTCCTGTCCCTGCGCTTACTCCTACGCTGTACACGCTTGGCCACGCCTTTTTCCCTCCCTAAATCAAAGGCCTACTTAACTGCCTTCTTCTTGCCCGCCACGGTCCTCTTCGGACCCTTCCTGGTCCTAGCATTGGTCCTGGTCCTCTGACCCCTGACGGGAAGGCCCAAACGATGACGGAGCCCCCGGTAGCAGCCAATGTCCATCAACCTCTTGATGTTCATGGCCACCTCCCGACGAAGGTCACCTTCCACCTTGTAGTTGTTCTCTATCTCGTTCCTTATCCGCTGGGCCTCCTCGTCGGTGAGGTCCTTGGTCCTCGTGTCCGGGTTAACCCCGGTGGCAGCAAGGATCCTCCTGGACGTGGTGAGCCCTATGCCGTAAATGTAGGTCAGCGCTATCTCTATCCGCTTCTCCCTGGGAAGGTCCACACCTGCGATACGTGCCATTCTACCTACTACCTCCTCGCTCCCTGGCGCTGCTTATGCCGAGGGTTCCGGCTGCATATCACCATAACCACACCATGCCTCTTTATTATGCGGCAATACTCACATATCGGCTTAACCGAAGTCCTAACCTTCATGACCGGACATCCTCCTCAAAACCACACGTATAAAAGCCGCCCCCGCGGCCGTATTACTAAGGGCAAACTATTTATATCTATACACTATTCGTCCCCGTGTCAAGTCGTAAGGCGATATCTGAACCAAAACCTTGTCCCCCGGAAGGATTCGGATGAAGTGCATCCTCATCTTCCCAGAGACGTGGGCCAAAATCTTGTGCCCGTTGTCCAGCTCCACCCGAAACATGGCGTTGGGCAACGGCTCAACAACCTTGCCCTTAATCTCGATGACGTCATCCTTAGACATGCGGTCCCATCAACCTCCTCGATCAAACCTGCGGGATCCCTTCAATCACAGCGGCTATGAGAAACGAAAGCCTGCCATCGTCCAGCTCCGACCCCTGAGACAAAAGACGGGCCACCTCCTCTATAACCACCCCCGAGGGCTGAAGGTGCCTCGGGTTCTTCCTCTTGGGTCTCCTGGCAGACCTGCTCCTCCCGTCAGCCACGAGAACCCGCCCGTCCCGGTCAATCCCCAAGACCACACACCACTTGCCGGCGCAGCTCCCGCGCTTGACCAGGACGAGCCTTCCGGGGACGAAGACCTCCCCATCTAATCCTCCCATGGGGTCAGCACCTCGCATCCTTCCGGAGTTACCAGAAGGGTGTGCTCAAAATGGGCCGAGTCGGAACCATCCGCGGTAACCACGGTCCAGCCGTCCGAGAGACTCTTAACCGCTTCCCCGCCGGTCATAACCATGGGCTCCACGCAGATGGTCATCCCAGCCTTCAGGGTTATACCAACCCCAGGCCGCCCGTAGTTTGGTATCTGAGGGGACTCATGAAGCCGCCGGCCTATGCCGTGACCCGCATACTCCCTTACAAGCCCCATACCAGCACCCTTAACCACCGACTCCACCGCATGACCCACATCGCCAAGGGTGGCACCGTCCCGGATGACCGCTATGGCTGCCTTAAGCCCCCCAAGGGTGACCTCAAGAAGCCTGCGCCTCTCAAAAGACACCTCTCCAACCGGGTAGGTACAAGCGGCATCCCCATACCAGCCACCCAGGGAAACCCCCACATCGACGCTCAGGATATCCCCCTCCGACAGCACCTTATCCCTTGACGGGATCCCATGAACCACCTCTTCGTTTATAGAGACGCATATGGTGCCCGGGAAAGGACGCCTAATCCCCGGAACCTTGTAACCCTTGAAAGCCGGAATGCCACCGGATCTCACAATGAGATCCTCCGCAAAACGATCAAGGGTCAAGGTGTCTACCCCAGGTTTGATCAACTCCCGCAAAGCTCTAAGGACTTCCGCCACCAACTTACCGGCCCTGCGCATCTGCTCCAGATCCTCCGGGCCCTTGAAGGTTATCATACAACGCCTCCTAGTTCCCCTGGAGAACCTTGAGCACCGCGTCGGTGGCCCCTTCCCCGCTCACCCTGCGGAGAAGCCCCTTGCCCTCGTAGTAAGACTCAAGGGGGGCCGTCTGCTCGTGATAAACCTTAAGCCTGCGACGAATAACCTCTTCCCTGTCGTCGTCCCTCTGGTAGAGCTCACCGCCACAGGCCTCGCAAAGATCCCCCCTGGAGGACGGGTGGAACGAAACGTGGTATATGGCCCCACAGGAACGACAGACCCGACGGCCAGAAAGACGCTCCACCACAACATCGTCCGAAACGTCCAAAAGGACCACCCCGTCGAGCTTTATGCCCATCTTGGAGAGCAACCGGTCAAGCGCCTCCGCCTGAGGCAACGTCCTGGGGAATCCATCCAAAAGAAAACCCCCAGCACAGTCCTCCTTGGAAAGCCTATCCTCCATCATGGCAATGATGAGGTCGTCCGGCACCAGCTTGCCTCCGTCCATGTACTCCTTGGCCTTGCGGCCCAGCTCGGTGCCCTCCTTCACATGCTCCCTCAACATGTCACCAGTGGAGATATGGGGGATCTGAAACCTCTCCTTCACCGCCGCCGCCTGGGTGCCCTTCCCCGCACCGGGAGGCCCCAAAAGGATAACCCTCATCCGAAGCACCCCCTTACAGCTTTAGCAGTCCGCCGGACTTTCCTCCCCGGCGCTTGAGGATACCCTCGTAATGCCTCATGAGAAGCTGTCCCTCCAACTGATGAACCGTATCAAGGGCAACCCCCACCACGATGAGGACCGAGGTGCCTCCGAAGTAGAAGGTGTTCACGTTCAGGAGCCCGGACATCAGGGTAGGAACAATGGCCACCGCCGCCAGCGCTAACGCACCACCCAAGGTTATCCTGGACATGACCTTCTCTATGTAGTCCGCGGTGGGCTTGCCAGGCCTTATGCCCAGGATGAAGCCCCCATACTTCTTCATGTTCTCCGCCAGCTCCGCGGGGTTGAACACCACCGCGGTGTAAAAGAAGGAGAAGAACACTATCAGAGCCACATAAAGGATCATGTACACCACGCTTCCCGGCGAGAAGATCCGCTGCACCGCCTCCGCCACAGGGCCGGAGAAGAAACGGGCTATGGTATAAGGAAACAGCAGCACCGAGGAGGCGAATATTATCGGGATAACACCGGCGGTGTTAACCCTGAGGGGGATGTACGTGCTCTGACCCCCGTACACACGGTTGCCAACCACCCGCTTGGCGTACTGGACAGGGAGCTTCCGCTGCCCCTCCTGGAGCATCACGCAACCCGCCACCACCGCCACCATTATGACCAACGCCAGCAGGACCACCAGGATGTTCATCTCCCCCATCCTCACCATGGTGAAGGTCTGGGCTATGGCACCGGGAATCCTGGCCACGATACCAGCGAAGATCAGCATGGAGATGCCGTTCCCTATGCCGTGATCGGACATGACCTCCCCAAGCCACATCACCGCCAGAGAACCGGTAGTAACAGTGGCTACCGCCAACACACCATCCAGGAAGCCACCATAGAAGACCCCAAGACCCCTAAGCCAGCTCACCATGCCTATGGACTGGACCAAGGCGAAGATCACCGTGCCGTAACGGGTGTACTGGGTTATCTTCTTCCGGCCGTCCTCCCCCTCCTTCTGCATCTTCTCCAAGGAGGGAACCACGACGGTCAAAAGCTGCATTACTATGCTGGAGTTGATATAGGGCACAACGCCCAACGCGAAGATGCTAAACCTGCTCAAGGCCCCCCCAGCAAAGAGATCCAAAAACCCCAGAACGCCTCCTCGCTCGAAGAGCCGGGCCATCGCCTCGGGGTCAATCCCCGGAGTGGGGATGTGAGCCCCGAGACGATACACGAACAGCGCCGCCAGGACGAAGAGAAAGCGATTCTTCAGATCCGGCAAACGGAACGCGTCCCGGAAGGAGTCGATCAACTTATATCACCTCGGACTTGCCACCCGCGGCCTCTATCTTCTTGGCGGCGCTGGCGCTAAAGCCATGAGCCCGGACGGTAAGGGCCTTCGTGAGCTCCCCATCGCCCAGGATCTTCACGGGCATGCCGGCCCTGCGGATAAGACCCACCGCCAAGAGGGCAGCGGGATCAACCACGGCTCCGGCCTCGAAGCGATCGTTGATGTCCCCAACGTTAATGCCCTGAAAATCCACCCGATGCCTGGCATTGCTGAACCCCCTCTTGGGGATCCGGCGCACCAAGGGCATCTGACCACCCTCGAAGCCGGGACGCACGCCACCGCCGGCGCGGGACTTGTGCCCCTTGGTACCCTTACAAGCGGTCTTGCCGTGCCCGCTGCCAAGCCCAAAACCTATCCTCTTGGGCTTCCTGTTGGACCCCGGTACCGGAGAAAGATCGTGCAGCCTCATCGAAAACCCTCCTTACTCCTCAAGGGTCCACTCCACAAGGTGCTCCACCTTGCGGATCATGCCCCTAATCTGAGGGGTATCCTCGTGCACCACCGTCTGGTTCAGCTTCTTCAAACCAAGGGCCTTTATGGTCAAACCCTGCCGATAGTGCCTGCCTATGTGGCTCTTCTTCCAAGTTATCACAAGCTTAGCCATCTCTCATCAAGCCTCCTGGGAAGCCGCCTTGCGCTCCTTGCCCCGGAGCCGGAGGATCTCCTCAGGGGTCCTCAAAGCCTTAACCCCCGCCAAGGTGGCATAGGCCACGTTGATGGGATTGGAGGTCCTACCGATCACCTTGGTGAGCACGTCCTTAACCCCGCCGAGCTCCATTATGGCCCGTACCACACCACCGGCGATAACTCCCGTACCGGGGGAAGCGGGCTTCAAAAGCACCTCCGCGGCCCCATGCTTGCCGGTAACCGGGTGGGGAATGGTGTGACCCACCTGCTTCAAGGTCACCATCTCCTTCTTGGCGTGCTCTATGCCCTTGCGCACCGCCTCGGAGACCTCCTTGGCCTTGCCAAGACCCATGCCAACCCGGCCCATTCCATCACCTACCACCACGAGGACGCTGAACTTGAAGCGCTTACCGCCCTTAACAACCTTGCTAACCCGGTTGATGGCCACAACGCGCTCCTGAAGCTCCGCCCCCCTAGAAAGCGAACTCTTGCCATTCATCGCCACA
Organism: Thermanaerovibrio velox DSM 12556; assembly: GCF_000237825.1. Classification (NCBI taxonomy): domain Bacteria; kingdom Thermotogati; phylum Synergistota; class Synergistia; order Synergistales; family Synergistaceae; genus Thermanaerovibrio; species Thermanaerovibrio velox. Next base: position 640,712 of record NZ_CM001377.1, on the reverse strand, counting down.
GGAAGTACCCCCCTTAGAACTTGAGGCCCGCTTCGCGAGCGGCCTCCGCCAAGGCCTTGACCCGGCCATGGTACATGTGGCCACCCCTGTCGAAGACCACCTCGGTTATCCCCTTGGCGAGGGCCCTCTCGGCTATCCTCTTGCCAACCTCGCGGGCGGCGTTCTGATCACCGGTGGACTTCAGCTCCCCACGGAGATCCCTCTCCATGGTGGAGGCGGAAACCAGGGTGTGCCCCGCCTGATCGTCTATTATCTGAGCGTATATGTGCTTTAGACTGCGGAAAACCGCCAGCCTGGGACGCTCAGGGGTGCCGGCTAGCTCCCGGCGAAGCCGGCGGTGGCGCAGTTCCCGCATGGTGCTCCTGCTGCGTTCTGATATCACGGCCTTCACCTCGCCTTACTTGCTTCCAGCCTTACCGGCCTTGCGAATAACGTACTCGCCCACGTACCGAATGCCCTTACCCTTGTAAGGCTCCGGCGGACGATGACCCCTGATCTCCGCCGCCACCTGGCCCACCTTCTGGCGGTCTATGCCGCGAACGAAGATCTTAGTGGGACCATCGGTGGCCAACTCTATCCCCGCCGGGGGAACCACCTCTACCGGGTGGGAAAAACCCAGGGACAGGACAAGGTTCTTCCCCTGCATCTGAGCCCTGTAACCCACACCGATTATCTCCAGCTGCTTCTCAAAACCCTGACTGACACCAACCACCATGTTGTTGATTATCGCCCTGGTCATGCCGTGAGCAGCCCTCATGGCCTTATCATCGCTGGAGCGGCTGACCATCACCTGGTCGTCCCGGACCTCCACGGATATCCCGGGCAATACCTTGAAGTCAAGAGAACCCTTGGGGCCCTTAACCTTGACCTCCGCCCCTTCGACTGCAACCGTAACCCCCTTGGGAAGGGGAATGGGCTTGCGACCTATACGAGACATCCCATTAACCCTCCTACCATACGTAGCAGACGACCTCGCCGCCCAAACCCTCTCTACGGGCCCGCGCGTCGGTCATCATGCCCTTGGACGTGGAGATCACCGCCACCCCAAGACCACCCATCACCTTGGGGAGCTCATCCCGGCCCGCGTAAACCCGCCTGCCAGGCTTGCTTATCCGCCTTATGCCCTGGATCACCCTCTCACGGTTAGGTCCGTAGTTCAAGAAGATCCGAAGCACCGGGAAGGAACCCTCCCCCTCGGTAACGGTCTTGTAGTTCTTGATGTAGCCCTCCTCCTTGAGGATCCGGGCTATCTCCACCTTCACCTTCGACATGGGAACGTCAACCATCTCGTGGCACACCGTGTTGGCGTTCCTTATGCGAGTCAGCATGTCCGCTATGGGATCAGTTAAATGCATCTGCAAATCCCCCCTCCAGAACCGCTACCAGCTGGACTTGACCACGCCGGGGATCTTCCCCTCGCGGGCCAGGCTCCTGAAACAGCAGCGGCACATGTTGAACAACCGCATGAACCCCCGGGGGCGACCACATATGGGGCAACGGTTGTAACGACGTACCTTGAACTTAGGCTCTTGCTTGGCCTTGTTCTCCAAACACTTACGGGACATTCAGTCCTTACCTCCTCCTCAGCGGGCGAACGGCATCCCAAGCTCCGAAAGCAAAGCCTGGGCTTCCTCATCGGTCTTCGCAGTGGTAACAAAGGAGATGTTCATGCCCCTCTGGCGAATGACCTTGTCATAATCTATCTCGGGGAATATGAGCTGCTCCTTCAGGCCAAGATTGTAGTTCCCCCGGCCGTCGAAGCCCCGCTTGGACACGCCCTGGAAGTCCTTTATCCTGGGAAGGGCAAGGCTTATAAGCCGGTCCACAAACTCCCACATCTTAGCACCCCGGAGAGTCACGTAGCAGGCAACAGGCATGCCCTCACGAACCTTGAAGCCCGCCACGGACTTCTTGGCCCTCTTCATCATCGGCCTCTGCCCGGTTATGGCGGCCAGCTCGTTCATGCTGGCATCCATGTACTTCATGTCCTGCTTGGCCTCGTTTACCCCTATGTTGATGACCACCTTCACCAGCTTGGGCACTTCCATCACATTGCTGTACTGGAAGCGCGACTTCAGGCGGGGGACGGCCTCGGACCTATACTTGCTCAGAAGACGAGGTTCCATCTTCGTTCCACCCCCTAAACCTTGTCCACTATCTCGCCGCACTTCTTGCAAACCCTTACCTTGCGGCCGTCGTCCAGAAACGCCCGCCCCACCCTGGTGGGCTTGCCACAGGCGGGACAGACCAACATAACCTTGCAGGCCCTAAGGGGAGCCTCCTGCTTAACAAGACCTCCCCTGGGGTTCTTCTGAGAGGGCCTGACGCTCTTGGTGACCATGTTGACGTTCTCAACCACCACCAGGTCCTTACCAAGATCGCGCCTTAAAACCTTGCCCTCCTTACCCCGGTCCTTCCCGGATATCACGTAGACCCTGTCACCGGTCTTTATCCTCATGGCCATGGGAATTCGCCTCCTATATTACTTCCGGAGCAAGGGATACGATCCTCATGTACCGCTTCTCCCTGAGCTCCCGGGCCACGGGTCCGAAGATACGAGTACCCTTCGGGTCTCCGTTGTTGTCTATTATGACCGCCGCGTTGTCGTCGAACCTCACGTAGGAACCGTCCTTACGACGAACCTCCTTGCGAGTCCTAACGATCACCGCCTTGACCACGTCCCCCTTGCTTATGTTGCTGTTGGGGATGGCCTCCTTCACCGAGGCCACTATCACATCCCCCACGGAACCTACCTTACGGTAGCTGCCGCCGCGGACCTGAATGCACATTATCTTCTTGGCCCCGGAGTTGTCCGCCACGTTAAGAACCGTGCGAAGCTGAATCATGGCTTATTCCTCCTCGGAGGCGCCAGCTGCGCCAAAGATGGGCGCCCGCTCCAAAATCTCCACAACCCGCCAACGCTTGTGCCGGCTCAGCGGCCTGGTCTCCTCTATCTTGACCCGGTCACCCACCCTGCAGTCGTTGGCCTCGTCGTGGGCCATGTACTTCTTGACCCTCAAAACCGGCTTACCGTAAAGGGCGTGCTTCGACATCCGAGAGACCTTGACCACCACGGTCTTGTCCATCTTGTCGCTCACCACCACGCCGGTCCTTACCTTCCTATAGGGCTTGCGCTCCTCCATGGACCGTTACCTCCTCGCACCTACTGAACCACCGGCGGTCTCCTTCTCACGAAGAACGGTGAGCACCCGCGCGATGGTACGCCTTACCTCTCTTATGCGGGCAGTGTTGGAAAGCTGACCCACCGCGTTCTGAAACCGCAGGTTGAAAAGCTCCTCCTTATACTGCCTGTGCTTCTCCCTAAGCTCCTCAACTGAAAGCTCGCGGAGTTCCTTAGCGTCCATTTCTACTCACCTGCCCCTTCCCGCACCAGCATCTTCACCTTGATGGGGAGCTTGTAGGACGCGGTCCGGAAGGCCTCCATCACTACCTCCCTGGGAACACCAGCCACCTCAAACATGACACGGCCCCTCTTGACCGCTGCGGTCCAATACTCCACGTTACCCTTACCCTTACCCATCCTGGTCTCCAAGGGCTTCCTGGTAACGGGACGATCCGGGAACACCCGAATCCATATCTTCCCGCCCTTCTTCATCTTCCTGGAGAGGGCCACACGAACCGCCTCAATCTGACGAGCGGTTATCCAGCCGTTCTCCAGGGCCTGCAAGCCGTACTCCCCGAAGTCCACCGAAGTGGCCCCCTTGGAAACCCCCTTCAAGGGCGTCCTGTGAGGCTTGCGGTACTTAACTCTCTTAGGCGACAGCATCTTGCGCTTACCCCCTGTCCCTGGAAGCAACCTCGGCCTGGGCCTTGGCTCCGCCTATTACCTCGCCTCGGTATATCCAGACCTTCACCCCTATGACCCCGTAGATGGTGCGAGCCACAGAGTACCCGTAGCTTATGTCCGCCCTCAAGGTAGAAAGCGGAAGCTGTCCCTCCAGGTACCACTCGCTCCTGGCTATCTCCGCCCCACCAAGACGGCCGGAACACTGAATCTTTATCCCCTTGGCACCGGCCTTCATGGCCCGGAATATGGACTGCTTCATCGCCCTCCGGAAGCTGACCCGCCTCTCCAGCGCCGAGGCTATCCCCTCGGACACCACCTGGGCGTCCGCATCCGGGTTCTTGATCTCCTGTATGTTGATCATCACCCGGTTTCCGGTCTTCCTCTGAAGCTCGTCCCTCACCACCTGGATCTCCGCCCCTCCCTTGCCTATAACAACACCAGGCCGGGCGGTCCAAACAGTAAAACGCATAACGTTACCTATCCGCTCTATCTCCACGCGGCTTATGCCCGCGTGACCCCAACGCTCCTTGATCCACTTCCTAAGCTCCAGGTCCTCGTGGAGATTCTTGGCGTAAGCCTTCTTATCGGCATACCAGCGAGACTCCCAATCGTATATGACCCCAAGCCGGTACCCTATCGGGTGAACTTTCTGGCCCACCGTCACCCCTCCTCCTAGCGTTCCGCCACTACCACTGTGATGTGGCTGGTGTGGTGCCGGTAAGCATGAGCCCTGCCCATGGACACCGGCCTGAACCTCTTCATGTAAGAACCCTGATCGGCGCTGGCCCTGACAACCACCAGCTTATCCACGTCAAGGCCATAGTTGTGCTCCGCGTTAGCAACGGCGCTCTTAAGCACCTTCTCCACCACCCGAGCACCCTTCTTGGGGGTGTACCTCAGGATCATCAGGGCCTCTCCCACTTCCTTGCCCCTTATCAGGGGAAGGACCTGACGAACTTTGGACGCGGCGATCCTGACCCGCCTAGCAACGGCCTTCGCTTCCATAGCCTGCGACCTCCTACCTGGACTTGGTGGACCGCTCCTGCCCCGCATGTCCTCCGAACTTGCGGGTGGGAGCGAACTCTCCAAGCTTGTGGCCCACCATGTTGTCGCTGATGTACACCGGAACGTGGGTCCGCCCGTTGTGCACCGCTATGGTGTGCCCAACCATCTCGGGGGTTATGCTGGACCTCCTGGCCCAGGTCTTCAAAACCCTCTTCTTGCCCGACTCATTCATCTCCTCTATCCTGCGGAGGAGCTTGGCGTCAACGTAGGGCCCCTTCTTCAGCGATCGAGCCATTCCTTACTCCCTCCTACCTTACTTATCCCTGCGGCGAATGATGAACTTGTCGGAAGGCTTGGGCTTCCTGGTCCTGTAGCCCTTCGCCGGGGTACCCCAGGGGGACACGGGATGCTTGTTAGACTTGCTCCGACCCTCGCCTCCACCCATGGGATGGTCCACCGGGTTCATGACCATTCCCCGCACGTGGGGCCTGCGGCCCATCCAACGGGTCCTGCCGGCCTTACCGGAAACCGCGTTCTCATGCTCCTCGTTGCCCACCTGACCAACGGTGGCGCAGCACTCCTGAAGGACCAACCGCAGCTCACCACTGGGCATCCGGACGTAGGCGTACTTGCCCTCCTTGGCCATGAGCTGGGCGCTGACCCCGGCAGAACGAACCAAGACGCCGCCACGACCAGGCTCCAACTCGATGTTGTGAATCACAGTACCCACCGGGATGTCCTTGAGCTTCAACGCGTTGCCCGGCTTGATGTCAGCATTGGGACCCGCCTCCACCATGTCGCCCACGTTAAGCCCGGACGGACAAAGGATGTAACGCTTCTCCCCGTCCACGTAGTTGATGAGGGCAATCCGGGCGGAACGGTTGGGATCGTACTCGATGGCCGCCACCCTGCCGGGAACCCCTATCTTGTCCCTCTTGAAATCCACTATGCGGTACTTTATCTTCGCCCCGCCACCCCGGTGCCTCATTGTTATGCGGCCCGTGTTGTTCCGCCCCGCGTGCTTCTTGAGCACCCTCACAAGACTCCTCTCCGGGGTGCTCTTGGTCACCTCCTCGTAAGAGGGGGTCACCATGAACCTCCGGCCGGGGGTGATGGGCTTATACTTCTTCATTCCCATGACTGCTCCCTCCTGCCCTAGGCTCCAGCGCCCTCGAAGAACTCTATCCGCTCCCCTGGAGCCAGGGTCACGATGGCCTTCTTCCACGAGCGCGAGCGTCCTAAGTACGCGCCAAGCCTCTTGGGCTTCGACTTCACGTTGATGGTGTTAACCCGCACCACCTTCACCTTGAAGATCTCCTCCACCGCCTTGCGGACCTGTATCTTGTTGGCCCCCCGGTGCACCTCAAAGGTGTACTGGTTGTGCTCCATCAGCCTGCTGCTCTTCTCCGTTATGACCGGACGAAGAATGATGTCGTGGGCCACCAGGTTCATCGGCCAAACACCTCCTCGATCTTCCTAACCGCATCAGCGGTCACTATCAGCCGGTCGTGGTTAAGGATGTCGTAGACGTTCAGGCTGTCCACGTGGAGCACCATGGCACCGGGAATGTTGCCCGCGGACTTCCTCACGTTAGGATCCTTGTCGTTCACCACCAAAAGAGGCTTCTTGCCAGCCTGCACCTTGTTAAGGAACTCCAACATGACCTTGGTCTTCGGAGCCTCCATCTGGAAGGCGTCGATGACCAACATGTTATCCTCCTTGGCCTTCAAGGTGAGGGCGCTGCGAAGAGCAAGCCTGCGAACCTTCTTGTTGACCTTCTGGTGATAGTCCCTGGGATGAGGACCGTGAGCAACCCCACCACCAACCCACAAAGGCGACCTGATGCTACCCTGACGGGCCCTGCCGGTGTGCTTCTGACGCCAGGGCTTCCTTCCACCGCCGCTCACATCTCCCCTGTCCTTGGTGTCATGGGTACCAACCCGGCAATTAGCCAGATGAGCCACCACAACCTGATGCATGGCGGGCACGTGGACGGGAGCGCCGAAGACCGCTTCGCTGAGCTCGACCTCCCCTATCACTTCTCCATTGAAATTGACCTGCTTCACCCGAGGCATGATCCTTCCTCCTTAAACAGAAGCCTTGCGGATGAGGACGAGTCCGTCCTTGGCCCCAGGAATAGCCCCCCGCAGGAGGATGAGGTTGTTCTCCACGTCCACCGCGAACACCCGGAGGTTCTTAACGGTAACCCTCTCCCCTCCCATGCGGCCAGGCATGGTCTTCCCCTTGAAGATGTGCCCCGGATAGCTGTTGGCCCCGCTGGAACCGGGCTGCCGGTGGAACTTGGAAGAACCATGGCTGGCGGGACCGCCACCAAAGTTGAACCGCTTCATGACGCCCGCGTAACCCTTACCCTTGCTTACGCCGATGACGTCCACAACCTCTCCCTCAGAGAAGAGGTCCGCCCTTACCTCCTGCCCCTTCTCATAACCGTGGCCCTCGTCAACCCGGAACTCCCTGAGCCAACGCTTGGGCTCCACGCCGTTCTTGGCGAAGTAACCCTTCATGGGCTTGCTGAGCTTGCGAGGATTCGCCTCCCCAAACCCCAGCTGAACGGCACTGTATCCGTTCTTCTCCATCGTACGGACCTCCACCACCTGGCAGGGACCCGCCTCAACCACGGTTACGGGGACCGCCTTACCCTCGGCGTCGAACACCTGGGTCATTCCGACCTTGCGGCCCAAGATCCCCATGCTCATATCAACCTTCAACTCCTTTCCCCCAAGCGCTCACCTTACTACAATTTGATCTGAATGTCGACCCCAGAGGGAAGGTTCAATTGCATAAGAGCCTCCATGGTCTTCTGGGTCGGATCCAAAATGTCGATGAGACGCTTGTGAACCCGCTGCTCAAACTGCTCCCTGGCGTCCTTGTCCTTGTGAGGAGACTTAAGGATGGTGAACTTCCTTATCTGGGTGGGGAGGGGAATGGGGCCCGAAACCCGAGCTCCAGTCCTCTCCGCCGTCTCCGCAATCTGGACCGCCGAAGCATCCAAGACCCTGTGATCAAAGGCCTTCAGCTTTATCCTGATGTTCTTGGCCACGACGATTCCCCCTAAGGCCTACTTGTCCAGTATCTCGGTGACCACCCCGGCGCCCACGGTGCGGCCGCCCTCGCGAACCGCAAACCTAAGACCCGGCTCAAGAGCCACCGGCACTATCAACTTCACCTCAAACTGGCTGTTGTCCCCAGGCATGACCATCTCAACACCATCCGGAAGCTTTATCTCTCCCGTCACGTCCGTGGTCCTGAAGTAGAACTGGGGCTTGTAACCAGAGAAGAACGGCGTGTGACGACCACCCTCCTCCTTCTTCAACACGTAAACCTCCGCCTTGAAGTGCTTGTGCGGCTTGATGCTGCCAGGCTTCGCCAACACCTGACCACGCTCAACCTCGTCCTTCCCAGTCCCCCTCAAAAGAACACCCACGTTGTCCCCAGCCACTGCCTCGTCCAATATCTTCCGGAACATCTCAAGGCTCGTGGCCACCGTCTTCTGGGTGTCCCTCATACCCACTATCTCAACCTCATCGCCGGGCTTGATTATGCCACGCTCCACACGACCGGTAACAACCGTGCCGCGCCCGGTGATCGTGAACACGTCCTCTATGGGCATCAGGAACGGCTTGTCGGTCTCACGAACAGGAGTCGGGATGTACTCGTCGCAAGCCTTCATCAACTCCCAGATCTTGTCGGTCCACTCGTCCTCGCCCTCCGCCTCCAACGCCTTCAACGCAGAACCCCGAACGATGGGAACCTCGTCCCCAGGGAAGTTGTACTTGTTCAAAAGATCCCGGATCTCCATCTCCACCAGATCCAAAAGCTCCGGATCGTCCACCATGTCGCACTTGTTCATGAACACCACCAACGCAGGAACGTTAACCTGGCGGGCCAACAACACGTGCTCACGGGTCTGAGGCATCGGACCATCCGCCGCAGAAACCACCAAAATAGCACCGTCCATCTGAGCCGCACCGGTTATCATGTTCTTTATGTAGTCCGCGTGCCCAGGGCAGTCAATGTGCGCATAGTGACGATTGTCCGTCTGATACTCCACGTGCGCTATGTTGATGGTTATGCCGCGCTCCCGCTCCTCCGGCGCCTTGTCTATCTGATCAAAGGGCGTAAAGTCCGCATAACCCTTCTTCGACAGCGTCTTCGTTATCGCCGCCGTCAACGTGGTCTTGCCGTGGTCTATGTGACCTATGGTGCCAATGTTAAGGTGCGGCTTAGACCTGGTAAACTTCTCCTTCGCCATCTTACCCATACCTCCTCAAAAACTCTGTTAACCCTTAAGAAGCTTCTCCGCCACCTCGCGGGGCACTTCCTCATAGTGGCTGAACACCATGGTGTAGGAAGCCCGACCCGAGGTCTTGCTCCTAAGGTCCGTGGCATACCCAAACATCTCCGCCAGCGGCACAAAGGCCTTCACGACCCTGGCGTTGCCCCTCTCTCCCATGCCCTCCACCTTGCCGCGCCGGGAGGAAAGGTCGCCTATGACATCCCCCATGTACTCCTCGGGGGTGACAACCTCCACGCTGACGATGGGTTCCATCAACACCGGATCTGCCTTCCTCATGGCCTCCTTGAAAGCCATCGACCCAGCTATTTTAAACGCCATCTCAGAAGAGTCAACCTCGTGATAGCTACCATCCACTATGGAGACCCTGACACCTATCACCGGGTAACCCCCGAGAACGCCGTTGTTCATTGCCTCCTCCACGCCCTTCTGGGCCGCGGGGATGTACTCCTTGGGAACCACACCGCCCACGATCTTGTCCAAGAACTCATAGCCCTTGTGACCCTCCATGGGCTCGATCTCCAGGACCACATCACCGTACTGACCGCGACCTCCGGACTGACGCACAAAACGCCCCTGAGCACGGGCGGGCTTCCGTATGGCCTCCCGGTAGGCCACCTGAGGACGGCCAACCTTGACGTCCACTCCGAACTCCCTCTTGAGCCGGTCCACTATTATCTCCAGGTGAAGCTCACCCATGCCCTGGATGATGGTCTGGCCGGTCTCCTCGTCCACCCGAACCCGGAAGGTGGGATCCTCCTCGGAGAGAGCCTCCAAGCCCTTGGCAAGCTTGATCTGATCCGCCTTGCTGGCGGGCTCCACCGCCAAGGAGATCACCGGCTCGGGGAACTCCAAGGACTCAAGGACCACCGGCTTGTCCTCAAGACACAAGGTGTCACCGGTGCGAACCTGCTTAAGCCCCGGGATCGCCACTATCATCCCCGCACTGGCAGAATCAAGCTCCTCCCTCTTGTTGGCGTGCATCCTAAGGATTCGGCCCACCCGCTCCCGACGACGGGTGTTGGAGTTGTATATGCCGGACCCGCTCTCCAGCTTGCCGGAGTAAACCCGACAGAAGGCGAGACGGCCCACGTAGGGATCCACCATTATCTTGAACGCCAAGGCCACGAAGGGCTCATCGACATCCGCCTTAACGTAAACGGTCTCGCCGGTGTCCGGATTAACCCCCTCGCAGGGAGGGATGTCCACCGGGCTCGGCAGGTAGTCAACCACCGCGTCCAGCAGCAGCTGAACCCCCTTGTTCTTGAAGGCGGAGCCACACAAGACCGGGACTATGTTAAGCCCTATGGTCTGGGCCCTCAAGGTCTCCCTTATCCAAGCCTCCTCCACCGGCTGCCCCTCCAGGTAGGCGTTCATTATCCTCTCGTCAAAGTCCGCCAGCTGCTCGAGCATGGCGTCCCTCGCGAGCTTCGCCTCCTCCAGGAGCTCCGCCGGAACCTCCACCTTCTTGTAGTCAGTTCCAAGATCATCCTCGTAGATGGCGGCCTTGAACTCCACAAGGTCCACCACCCCCACAAAGCCGTCCTCAACCCCTATGGGCATCTGAATGGGAACCGGCCTGGCCCCAAGACGCTCCTTCATCTGGGATACCACACCCCAGAAGTCAGCCCCCACCCGGTCCATCTTGTTGACAAAGGCTATGCGGGGCACCCGATACTTGTCCGCCTGACGCCACACGGTCTCAGACTGAGGCTCCACACCACCCACGGCACAGAACACGGATACCGCACCGTCGAGCACCCGCATGGAGCGCTCCACCTCTACGGTAAAGTCCACGTGGCCGGGCGTATCAATGAGGTTGATGGTGCAATCCCGCCACTGACAGGTCGTGGCGGCGGAAGTTATGGTGATTCCGCGCTCCCGCTCCTGCTCCATCCAGTCCATGGTGGCGGCACCCTCGTGGACCTCACCGATCTTGTGCTTGCGGCCGGTGTAAAAGAGTATCCGCTCACTGGTGGTGGTCTTGCCGGCGTCTATATGGGCGGCTATACCGATGTTCCTTATCGACTGAAGGTTAGTTGCGGTCACCACAGAATCGTCCTTCCTATAGCCAGACTACACACCACTACCACCTGTAGTGAGCGAAAGCCCTGTTGGCCTCCGCCATGCGATGGGTGTCTTCCTTCTTCTTCACCGCTCCGCCCTCGCCCTTGCATGCGTCGGCGAACTCCCGGGCGAGACGCTCCACCATGGGAATGCCCTTCCGGGAACGGGCGTAGCTTATGATCCACCGTATCGCCAGCGCCTGGGCCCTGTCAGGCTCCACCTCCACCGGCACCTGATAGGTGGCACCCCCAACCCGGCGAGGACGAACCTCCACCACGGGCCTCACGTTGGACATGGCCTTCTCAAAGACATCCACCGGCTCCATGCCAAGCCTCTGTCCCGCCAAGTCCAAGGCACCGTACATGATCCTCTCCGCTATGCTCTTCTTGCCGCCGATCATCAGACAGTTGATAAACTTGCTTATCCCCTGGCTCTGAAACCTTGGGTCCGGCGACGCAACCCGCTTCTTCACATGTCCCTTGCGAGGCATATTCGAATTCCTCCCTACGCACCCTGCTTCGGACGACGGGCCCCATACTTAGAACGGCCCTGACGCCTCTTCTCCACGCCGCCGCAGTCAAGGGTACCGCGAACTATGTGGTAACGAACACCCGGAAGGTCCTTCACACGGCCTCCCCGGACCAGGACCACCGAGTGCTCCTGAAGGTTATGACCCTCCCCGGGAATGTAGGCGGTCACCTCTATCCCGTTGGTCAAACGCACACGAGCAACCTTCCTCAAAGCCGAGTTCGGCTTCTTCGGGGTCACCGTGTAAACCCGGGTGCAAACACCCCTCCGCTGAGGGTTCTCCTGCAGGGCGGGAGCACTGGACCTACGCCTCTTCTCCTCACGGCCGTACCTGATCAACTGACTTATAGTGGGCACACAATTACCTCCTTTCTAGGCTTCGCAACCCCCAACATCAACGGGGGTTATTAACGCTTCCTCAAACCCGCAGCAGCGGCTGGACGAGATATGGCACAGGCCCTGCCCAACAGCAGGGACTCATCCACCCACTCCACGTCCACCCCGCGACGGAGCGCCTCCTCCTCCACCGCCAAGACTAACTCCGCCTCGGCATCCCGGGAGAGAAACACCTTCCTGAGCTCCCCCTTCTCCAACCTCCTCATCACCGAACGGATCCCCACAACGCGATCCTCCGAAGCGAGCTCGCTCAAGGGCATACCTATCCCTCCCGTGCAAAAGCACCAAGGAATCATAACAACGGGCGGCCAAACCTGTCAAGGAAGACCGCCCGCCAAACCAAAAATCAACCACCACAAACCGCGAAGATCCCAGCCCCTTTTCTAGGCCGCACCGTCCCCCTCAAACAACCCGGACGACGCACCAGCCCGCACAGGCTCATGAACCTTCACCTTCCGATACTTGTCAATTCCGGTCCCAGACGGGATCAGAAGCCCTATTATAACGTTCTCCTTGAGACCAAGCAACCGATCCACGTCACCCCTCACCGCCGCAGAGGCCAAAACCTGAGCGGTCTGCTGGAAAGAGGCGGCGGAGAGGAAGCTGTCCGTGGCAAGCGCCGCCTTGGTGACCCCGTGCAACACGGGCTTCCAGGTGGGAAGCTCCCTAAGACGCCTCACAAACGCTATCCGCTGTATAAGACGCCTCTGCCTCCCCCTGGGCCAATATGGGACGCACCACAAGCTCCGAAGGGGCAAGGGCGATTATCTGTTCCATCACCTGATGGTTGACCTCCCGGCCGCTCATGATCACCGGGTTACCATCCGCATCACGCACAGTCTCCAACAACACCTTGCCATAGGCCTTATCAGTGAGGATGGACTTGAGGATCTTCTCCCTGGAGATCACCCCGCTGTCCAACTCCACCGCCTCTACATCCCCGGACCTCAAGCCCTCCGCCACGTCCATGCTGATCCTCTGCTCCGTGGGCTCGACAACCGTACCATCCCGGTTGATCAGCTTGAGCACCCGCTGGGACAGGTAGTTGCCTATCAGATATTCATATATGTCCTTGCAGAGGTCAAGCCTCTCGGGGTTGCGCCACACCCTGACGCTCTCAACAGAATTGGACCTCAAAAGCTCAAAGACATCCTGGTCGAAAAGCCGGTCCTTAAGGCTCAACACCTTATCCCCAACCGGAACGTCCTCCGCCAGGTACACTTCCCCTACCATGTCCTCCATGGCCCGAAGGTCCTTCACCCATACGGGCTTGGGCCCAACGGACACTATCCGGGAGACGTCCGCGGAGGTCAACCTCGTGCCAGCGGACAGCACGCAACCCTCCGCCAACTCCACATCCCGAAGGAGCTCCAGCCCCTCAAGCTCCCTCTTGAAGGAGGCCTCTCCTATGACCACCCGGATGAGACCCTCCCTGTCCTGACACAACAACTCGGAGGCCCCAACCCCGGGGGACAGAAGACGCTCCACCTTCTCAAACGTGAGCTCCTCGTCCCGGGCTATGCCGGTTCCCTCCAGGGAACCCACCGCATCCTTCACAACCATTCCGTTCAAGAAGGACGCCTCATCCATAAACCGAGCGTTCTGCTCGGCTATGCGACGGCTCTCCTCCTCCAGGTCATCGATCCAAACAAGCTCCCCCGCCACAAAAGCACTGTCCCCTTCCTCGACGATGCGCACCCGGTTCACCGGAGCCACCTTCCGAAGGATGACCTCTATGTGCTTGTCGTTTATGGAGACACCCTGGGAACGGTAAACGTCCTGTATGCCATCCAAGATGTAGCGCTGCACCGCCTCAAGCCCCTCTATCTCAAGGAGCTGCTGGGGATCTATGTAGCCCTCGGTCAGGACCTGCCCCTTCCTCACCGGCATGCCCTCCTCAACACCGGGCAGCAGGTTCTGGGAGGCGGGCAGGTTGTAAACCACCCGGTCCTCGCTGCCATCTTCCCTGGGAACCGCGATGATCAGCTTCCTCTTGCCGTCACCCTCCCGGCGCTCCACCACAACCCCGTCATGCTCGCATATAAGGGCCACCTTCTTGGGCTTGCGGACCTCAAAGAGCTGCTCTATCCGCGGAAGACCCTGGGTTATGTCCTCTCCGGTGAACTGACGAACCCCACCGGTGTGGAAGGTCCTCATGGTCAGCTGGGTACCGGGCTCACCGATGGACTGAGCGGCCACGACCCCAACCGCCTCACCTATGGCCACCTTGTGACGGGTAGCAAGATCCCTGCCGTAACAGGTCCTGCATATCCCGTTCCTCAACCCGCAGGTCAGGGGACTCCTCACCCACACGCTCTCCACCCCGGCCTTCTCTATCGCCTTGGCGGCGTTAAGGGTTATCTCCTCCCCAGCCCTAACCGCACAGTTACCGTCGGGAAGGACCACGTCCCTAAGGGCCACCCTGCCGGCGATCCGCTCGGACAGGGGGATGACAACCTTGGACTCCTGCTTCAAGGGCCTCATCTCCACTCCCCGGTCGGTGCCGCAGTCCTCCTCGGTTATGATGAGATCCTGGGCCACGTCCACAAGACGCCTGGTGAGGTAACCGGACTTGGCGGTCCTCATGGCGGTGTCGGAGAGCCCCTTACGGGCCCCGTGGGTGGATATGAAGTACTCCAGCATGTTAAGTCCGTCCCTGAAGTTTGAGACTATGGGGTAGTCGATTATCTTACCCGAAGGATCCGCCATGAGTCCCCTTATACCCGCCATCTGGGCCACCTGGCTCTTAGAACCCCTCGCCCCGGAGTCCACCATTATGCGGAGCGGATTATCCGGGTCCATGTTCTCCACGATCTTGTCCACTATGCGGCGCACCGCCTCGGACCAGAGGGCGTCCTTCTGCCGCATGTACTCGTCCTCGGTGAGGATGCCCATGTCGTACTGGGATGACAACTCCTCCTCGAAGATCATGGTCTCGTTCACTATGGTCTCCTTCTGTGGAGGCACTATGACATCCCCAATGCCCAGGCTTATACCGCTCTTGGTGGACCAGCGGTAACCCAAGGTCTTTATCTCGTCCAACATCTCCACCATCGCCGCCTGCCCCACCGTGTCGTAGGCGTTGTCCAAAAGGGCACCAAAGTCCTTCTTGCTGATCTGGCGGTTTATGAACCTCATCTTACCCGGAAGGGCACAGTTGAACACCACCCGACCAGGGCTGGTCTCAACCCAGCGCTCGTCCCCAAGACCCCACTCGGGACGGTTCCTCAGCTTGATCCTGGCGTTGACGTGAACCACCCCGTGGTCCAGGGCGGACAGCACGTCATCCTCATCCCTGAAGTGAAGCCCGTCCCCTTTGAGCCCTTCCTTCATGCCGGTGAGGTAGTAAACCCCCAGTATTATGTCCTGGGTAGGGGTAACTATGGGCTTACCGCTGGAGGGGGACAGGAGGTTATTGGAGGACAGCATTAGTATCCTGGCCTCCGCCTGGGCCTCCAGAGAAAGGGGCACGTGAACCGCCATCTGGTCTCCGTCGAAGTCCGCGTTGAAGGCGGTACAAACCAACGGGTGCAGCCTTATGGCCTTGCCCTCGATGAGCACCGGCTCAAAGGCCTGGATACCCAGCCTGTGAAGGGTGGGTGCACGGTTCAGGAGCACCGGATGGTCCTTTATTATCTCCTCCAGGATCGCCCAGACCTCGTCCTTGCCCCGCTCGATGAGACGCCGGGCGTTCTTAACGTTCGCCGCAAGCCCCCGCTCCACCAGCTTGTGCACCACAAAGGGCTTGAAGAGCTCCAACGCCATCTGCTTGGGCAGACCGCACTGGTATATCTTGAGATTAGGACCAATCACTATGACAGAACGGCCTGAGTAGTCCACCCGCTTGCCCAACAGGTTCTGGCGGAACCGACCCTTCTTACCCCTAAGAAGGTCCGTAAGGCTCTTAAGAGGACGCCCGCCGGCACCGGGCACCGGCTTGCCCCGGCGACCGTTGTCTATCAACGCGTCCACGGACTCCTGAAGCATCCTCTTCTCGTTCCGGATTATTATCTCCGGCGCCTTAAGCTCCATGAGCTTCTTCAAACGGTTATTGCGGTTTATGACCTTCCGGTAGAGATCGTTCAGGTCCGACGTGGCGAAACGACCACCGTCCAGCTGAACCATGGGCCTCAAGTCCGGGGGGATCACCGGAAGCACCGACAGTATCATCCACTCGGGACGGCTGTCGCTCTTCCGGAAGTCCTCCACCACCTGGAGACGCTTCACCAGCTTCCTCTTCTTCTGCCCAGAGGACTCCGCTATCTCCTCCCGCAGGGTGGCGGCCAGGTCCTCGAGATCGATCCGCTTGAGGAGCTCGAGAACCCCCTCCGCTCCGATCCCCGCCATGAAGGACTTATCATAACGGGAGCACAGGTACTGCTCCCTGTCTATTATTATCTCCCCCATCTCAAAGGGGGAATCCCCCTTTTGAATCACTATGTAGCAGGGGTCCTCGATGGTCACGGTCTCGGGCTGGGCCTGGAAACGGCCGGGGAACTTCTGCATGTAGAGCTCGCACTCCCCCTTGGAGAGCACGTCGTTCTTCCCAAAGGGCAGCCTAAGAGCACTGGTGACCACGTAGGCCTCCTGATTGTTTATGAGCATGGGGGTGAAAGACCCAACGTTACTGCCCAACTCCTTGAGCTGGGACTCCGGGATCACCCGGGTCTGCTCCCCATCCGATACCTCGTAGGCCCTCTCGGCGGTGAAAAGGTCCTCCCCAAACTCCGCCCTATAGCGGGCCAGCTGGTGAAGGCTTATGACATCCCCCTCCGCCACCGGAAGCTCATCCACCCGGACTATGCGGTAAGCCTCCTCGGCCTTGAACTTGGAGTCGTAGAACCGGTGCACCCTCTCCTCCGAAGCGGATATGACATCCCCCCGGCGGACCAGATCGGTCCTCCTGCCCTCAACCACCACCTTGTAGGCGGGCTCCCTCTTCCTATTGGGGGCGAAGTACACCACCTTCTCCAGGTCCTTGGTGGAGGTCCCTATGAGGAGGGACAGACGGCTTGGGATTCCCCGGAGGTACCATATGTGCACCACCGGAGCGGCCAACTCGATATGACCCATCCGCTCACGGCGCACCCGGTTATCGGTAACCTCAACGCCACAGCGATCGCACACCACACCCTTGAACTTGGGGCCGCTCCTCTTGTACTTCCCGCAGGCGCACTCAAAGCTCTTGGTGGGACCGAAGATCCTCTCGCAGAAGAGCCCGTCCTTCTCGGGACGAAGGGTCCTGTAGTTTATGGTCTCAGGCTTCTTGACCTCTCCGCAGGATATGCCCCGTATCCTCTCCGGAGAGGACAGCTTAACCCGAACGCCCACTATGTCCTTATGAGCCATTTAAGCGTCCCCCTCCTCTTCCCCCGCCAAAAAGGGGTCCTCCTCTAAATCCCGGACCGTGAATATATCCCCAAGCCCCTCCCGGGCCTCCTGATCCGCAAGGGACTCATCGCTCACCCCAAAGGCATCCTCGGCGCTGACATCACCGGCCTCAAAGAGCCCCTCTTCCCTCTTGGGCCTGGGCCTGGAATCGTCCTCATCGTCACCCATGATGAGCTCTCCCACGGTGCCGTCGTCGTACTCTATCTCCACGTCAAGCCCAAGCCCCTGAAGCTCCTTGATGAGCACCCGGAAGCTCTCGGGCACCCCTGGCTTGGCCAGGTTCTGACCCTTTACGATCCTCTCGTAAGTCTTAAGACGACCCCTTATGTCATCGGACTTGACGGTCAGTATCTCCTGGAGCATGTGGGCCGCCCCGTAACCCTCAAGGGCCCAGACCTCCATCTCCCCAAAGCGCTGACCTCCAAACTGGGTCTTACCGCCCAAGGGCTGCTGGGTTATCAAGCTGTACGGCCCGGTGGACCTCGCGTGGATCTTGTCATCCACCAGGTGGATCAGCTTGAGCATGTACATGACCCCCACGGTGACCTTCTTGTCCATGGGCTCCCCAGTACGGCCGTCGTACAGGGTTATCTTGCAATCCCTGGTGAGCTCCGGATACTTCTCGTCCCGGATCTTCTCCACCAGGCGGAAGATCTCCTCCTCGTCCGCCCCCTCGAACACCGGGGTGGCCACCTTCCAGCCGTTGTGCATGGCCACAAAGCCCATTATGGTCTCAAACACCTGCCCCAGGTTCATTCGGCTGGGCACCCCAAGGGGGTTCAGCACCACGTCCACCGGGGTCCCGTCGGAGAGGAACGGCATGTCCTCCTCGGGCAATATCTTGGACACCACACCCTTGTTGCCGTGGCGACCCGCCATCTTGTCCCCCTCGGTTATCTTGCGGAACTGGGCTACGTAGACCTTAACGACCTCGTTGACACCGGGGCTCAGGTCCTCGCTGTTGTGCTCCCGATTGAGGCGCTTTATGGCCACCACCTTGCCACCCTCACCGTGTGGAACCCTAAGGGAGGTATCCCGGACCTCCCGGGCCTTCTCCCCGAATATGGCCCTCAGCAGCCTCTCCTCCGGGGACTGGTCGGACTCGCCCTTGGGAGTCACCTTGCCCACCAGTATGTCCCCCGCCCGGACCTCCGCCCCTATGCGGACTATTCCCCTCTCGTCCAGGTTCTTAAGGGCATCGTCGCCCACGTTCGGGATGTCACGGGTTATCTCCTCGGGCCCCAACTTGGTATCCCGAGCCTCCACCTCGTATTCCTCTATGTGGATCGAGGTGTAGTAGTCCTCCTTCACAACCCTCTGGCTGAGCAGGATCGCGTCCTCGAAGTTGTAACCCTCCCAGGAGACGAAGGCCACCAAGACGTTGCGCCCCAGCGCAAGCTCGCCACCCTGGCAGGATTGGCCGTCCGCTATAACGTCACCGGCCTTCACCAGATCCCCCTTCTTGGCCAGGGGCTTCTGATGTATAACCGTCCCCTGGTTGGAACGACGGAACTTGATGAGCCTGTAGCAATCAAGGGTGCCATCCTCGGCCCGTATCTCTATGCGGTCCGCATCCACAAACTCCACTCGACCCGCCCGTTTGGCGAGCACACAGGAACCGGAGTCCATGGCTATCTTGGCCTCTATCCCGGTGCCCACGTACGGAGAGTCCGCTATCACCAAGGGCACCGCCTGGCGCTGCATGTTGGACCCCATTAGGGCCCGGTTGGCGTCGTCGTGCTCCAAGAACGGGATCAGCCCGGTGGAAACCGAAACTATCTGCTTGGGCGAAACATCCAGGAAGTCCACCTGGGACTTCGGCACCACCTTTATGTCCCCCCGATGACGCACGTGGACCTCGTCCACCAGGATGTTGCCTTCCTCATCCACCGGGGTGTTGGCCATCCCCACGTAGAACTCGTCCTCGTCATCCGCGGACAGGTAAACCACCTCATCGGTGACCCTGCCGTCCACCACCCGCCTCCTGGGCGTGACCAGGAAGCCGTACTCGTTGAGCTTCGCATAGGTGGCAAGGGACGTAACCAGACCTATGTTGGCCCCTTCCGGGGTCTCTATGGGACATATCCTGCCGTAGTGAGTGTAGTGCACGTCCCGGGCCTCGAAACCCGCCCTCTCCCGAGAAAGCCCTCCGGGGCCAAGGGCAGAAAGCCGGCGCCGGTGGGTAAGCTCCGCCAACGGGTTTGTCTGATCCATGAACTGAGACAACTGTCCCGATCCAAAGAACTCCCTCAGGGCGGCGCTTATGGGACGCACGTTTATAAGGTCCTTGGCAGTGGCGGAGCTCAGATCCGGGATGGTGGTCATCCTCTCCTTGGCTATCCGCTCCATCCTAAGAAGCCCTATCCTCACCTGGTTCTGCAAGAGCTCCCCCACCGCCCTGACCCGGCGGTTCCCCAGGTGGTCTATGTCGTCCTCCCGCTCAAGGCCGTCCCTGAGCTTCAACAGGCCGTTGACTATCGCCACCACGTCCTGGATCGTTAGAAGCCGCTGGTTCTCGTCCACGTCCAACCCAAGCCGACGGTTCAGCTTGTAACGCCCCACCCTGCCAAGGTTGTAACGGCGGCTGTCGAAGAACAGGCCGTGCATGTGCTCCTTGGCGTTCTCCATCCTGGGAGGCTCGTTGGGCTTAAGACGCCGGAAGAGCTCCAAAACGGCCTCGTCAGAGGAGTCGGTGTTGTCCTTCTCCATGGTGGCGGCTATGGAGTGATCCACCCGCCATACCTTTATCTTGGTCCTGCCCTGCCTCCAAAGCTCGTCCAGGTGCTCCTTCGTTATCCTATCGTTCCTAGGGAAGATCACCCTGCCGTCGGCGGCGATTATGGGCTCCCCAAGGAGCATGCCCTTGACATCCTCCTCCACCAGGTCAACCTCTTCCACGGAAGCACCGAAGAGCTCCAAAAGCTCATCGTCCGAGGGGACCCCAAGGGCCTTAAGAAACATGGTGACCGGTATCTTCTTCCGGTTGTCTATCTTCACGGAGAGGAACTCACTGGGGGTGAGGTCAAACTCCAACCAAGCCCCGCGGTCCGGGATGACCTTGGCGGTGTAAACCTCCTGCCCGGGAGCGGACAGATCGGCGGAGAAGTAAACCCCCGCAGACCTGGCCAGCTGGCTGACCACAACCCTCTCGGTGCCGTTTATTATGAAGGTCCCCCGGTCCGTCATCACCGGGAAGTCCCCCAGATAAACGTCCTCCTCCTTGATCTCCCCGTTTTGCCTGTTCACAAGCCTTATGGTGGCCCGCACAGGCATGGACCAGGTGAGATCCCTGCTTCTCGCCTCATCCAAGCTTATGGCCGGCTCGTCCACGTAATAGCGGACGAACTCCAGGGCAAAGCTGCCATCGTAACTCTCGATCGGGAATATCTCGTTGAAAAGCTCCTGAAGACCTTGCGCTTTCCTAAAGTCCGGATTCTCATCCGCCTGGAAGAACCAATCGTAGGATTGACGCTGGACCTCCACCAGGTCCGGCAACTCTACAAGGTCCTTCTGCCTGCCAAAATACTTCCGCGTCGCCATCGCCTTGAGGGAAGGAACTTCTACAGCCATGGGAGTCACGACCTCCCTACGCAAATTTTGGTGTTTCAAAAAGTCGTACGGCGCGATATCATAGCAAAAAAGGCGTCCCTAGTCAACCGACTATGGACGCCTCAAGAAAACTATGGTGTCGAGGGGGGGAGTCGAACCCCCACGGGCGCTAACCCACTGGATCCTGAATCCAGCGCGTCTACCAATTCCGCCACCCCGACTCGAACGATTTCGTTACTCAACCGCGCAACGCTGAGGATTTTAGCATTCTTCACCGGCCTTGGCAAGTGGCACCCCGTCTAGCTCGTCCCCAAAAAGCCTCAGAAGATCCCACCCGCTGTCAACCGGCCAGACAATATTCAAACCAATTCAGAGGAGGACCAGTGCTATCCACGGCAAAAGCACGAAGCGCAACGGTCCCTACCAGCACCTCATGGATCACCGCAGGAAAAGAATGGGGAGTGAAACCTCATCCCGCGGTACGGCCGCCGGAAGCCCTAAAAAGACGGTCGAACAGTGCATCCCCCATGGGATCCCCCTTGGGAGGGACCTGGGCCAGTATGGCGGATACCCCCATGCGTTCCATCTCCCGGAACGAGCGGAACAACTCCCGGGCGTACTCCCTAACGTCGCGGGCCCTCACCGCGTGAGAAACCCCGCAGGGAGGCTCCTCCAACCCCACGTAACCCACCATTCCACCCCCCAAAGACCCAATGTCCACGGGGCCTCCGGCCCAAAGAAACACCGGGACGGACGGGGCGTAGTGCCTGTGCCTCGTACCCGGGGACCTCCTCTTAAGCTCCTCACCGCCAACGGTGAGCACCTCCCCCGCCACATCCCTAAGCTCCTGAGCCGTGACCCCACCATGGCGCAGTATCACCGGAACGTCCGAAGTGGCATCCACAACGGTGGACTCCAGCCCCACCCGGCAGGGTCCTCCATCCAGTATAAGGGGGATGAGGCCCCCAAGGTCCTCCATAACAGCCGATGCGTCGGTGGGGCTGGGACGGCCGCTCCTGTTGGCACTGGGGGCCGCTATGGGAACCCCGCTCGCCGAGATCAACGCCAGCGCCACCGGATGAGATGGGCAGCGTACCGCCACGGTGTCAAGCCCGCCCCTAACCTCCCGCGGGATCACCTCCCTGGCGGGCACCACCACCGTGAGAGGCCCGGGCCAAAACGCCATGCAAAGCATCTCCGCCAGGTCCGTCATCACCCCTACCCCGCAGGCCTCCTCTAGGGATCCCACGTGGACTATAAGGGGGTTATCCACCGGGCGCCCCTTGACGGAGTATATCTTGGCGGCAGAACTTGGATTGGTGGCATCCCCACCAAGGCCGTAAACCGTCTCGGTGGGAAAGGCCACCAGCTCCCCGGAAAGTATGAGGTCCGCTGCAAGCCTCACCGCATCCTCATGGGCCTCCACGACCTTGGTCTCCAGCAACGGCTCATCCATCCGCCGAATCCCCCTCAAAGACCCGCAAGAACCTCTCCTTGTACTCCGGGAACGTACCTTCGATTATGGCCCTCCTGGCTCCCTCGACCAGGGACACCAGGAAGTGAAGGTTGTGCCATGTGCAGAGCCTCATGGCCAAGATCTCCCCCGCCTTGTAAAGGTGCCTTATGTAAGCCCTGGAGAAGTTCCTGCAGGCGTAACACGAGCACTCCGGGTCCAAGGGGGTAAAGTCCTCGGCCAAAGAGAGGTTCTTCACGTTCAACTTCCCCCTGGAAGTGAAGACCGTACCGTTGCGGCCGTTCCTGGTGGGCAGCACGCAGTCGAACATGTCCACCCCCCGGGATATGCCCTCCATCAGGTTCGAGGGATGACCCACCCCCATGAGATACCGGGGCTTCTGCTGGGGCAGCACTCCCTTGAGACAGTCCAAGATCCTGTACATCTCCTGGTGGCTCTCTCCAACCGACAACCCACCGATGGAGTACCCGGGGAAGTCCATCTCCATCAGGGCCTCCGCACACATGAGCCGCTGGTCCTCGAAGACGCTGCCCTGAACTATGCCGAACAAGAGCTGGTCTTGGCGCCCATGGGCCTCCCTGCAGCGCCTAGCCCACCGGATGGTCCTCTTCATGGCCTCCATGGAGTATTCATAGCTGGATGGGTACTTGACGCACTCGTCAAAACACATGGCGATGTCGCTGCCGAGCTTCTCCTGGATCGCCACCGCCCGCTCCGGGGTCATCAGATGCCTCTTGCCGTCCAGATGGGACCTGAAAACCACCCCGTCGTCGCTCAAGGTCCTCAGCTCCGCCAGGGAGAACACCTGGAACCCCCCGCTGTCGGTAAGTATCGGCCTGTCCCAGTTCATGAACCGGTGCAGCCCCCCCGCCTTCTCCACCAAGTCCTCCCCGGGCCTCAAGAACAGGTGATAGGTGTTCCCAAGTATTATCTGGGCCCCTATGGCCTTGAGCTCAAAGGGAGCCATGGCCTTCACGGTGGCCTGGGTACCAACCGGCATGAACACCGGGGTCCGGACGACCCCGTGGGACGTCACAAGCTCCCCCGCCCTGGCACCGGTCACCGGACACTGAGCTACGACCTTAAAGCTCACGGGCCTCACCTCCACCGACCGCACCAGAGACACCCTTGGGGATGGGACCGAACAGCCTCTCCCCGTTGGACCAGACCAGCCGCCCCAGGGTGTCCACGTCAACCCCCCGGACCTTGGCCGCCTCATGATAAACCTCCACCACGTATGCGGGCTCGTTCCTCTTGCCCCTCCTGGACCTTGGGGCCAGGTACGGGGAGTCGGTCTCCAAGAGCAGCATGTCGGAGGGCACGTAAGAACAAACCCGACGGCTCTCCTCTGACTTGGGGTACGTCAAGGGCCCTGCGAAGGAGATCATGAACCCCAGGTCCAAACCCCTGCGGGCCTCCGCTACACCGCCGGAGAAGCAGTGGAGAACCCCCTTGACATCCCCGGACCCGGCGAAACCCCTCAAGACGTCAAACGCCAAGGGGAAAGCCCGGTCCTCAGGCTCCTTGCCGTCCCTTATGTGAAGTATCACCGGCTTCTTAAGGTCCTCCGCCAGCTGAAGCTGGGCCTCAAAACACTCCAACTGCCTATCCCGGGGAGAGTTGTAGTACCAAAAGTCCAGCCCGATCTCCCCCAAGGCCCTCACATGAGGCATCTCGAGCAGCCCCACTAGGTCCTCCATGACCCCCCTACCCCATTGGGAGGCGTCATGGGGATGCAACCCCGCAGAGGCAAGCACCGACACGGCTCCAACCCCCTTGCGGGCAAGCTCCGCACCCCTGACGGAGGACTCCACGTCATAACCGGCCACCAAAACCGCCCCCACCGAGGCCTCAACACACCGCTCCGCCTGCCGAAGGACCTCCTGGGCATCAATGGAACCGTCGTTCCAATGACAATGACTATCGAAGAACAAGGGAAGAAACACCTCCATATCTCAGGATCCCCCTCTTAACGAAAACCAACCGCTGAGCATTCCCAAATTAGTCTTCAAAATTCAAAGCCCCTATTGAGACCCGGGGGCACGAAATTAGAACAGGGCCGCCCCTCATCGAGGGGACCGGCCCCGGTTAGGATCAAACCGCCACGGGCCTAGTGAATTCGGCTGCCCAAGGGCACGTCCCGGTCCACGGTCAAAAGCCCCAGGGTGAAGTTCTTGGTGCTGGGGCTCTCCGCCGCCAACAGCATGCCGTTGCTCTTGACACCCCTTATCACCGAGGGCTTGAGGTTGCAGATCACTATTATCCTCTTGCCCACCAGCTCGTCGGGCTGGTAAAACTCCCTTATGCCGGACACGATTGTCCTCTTCTCGTAACCAAGGTCCAACTCCAGCTTGTAGAGTTTATCCGCCTTGGGGACCGGCTCCACCGCCAAGACCTGGGCCACCCGGAGCTCCACCTTCTTGAAGAGATCTATGGTGATCTCCTCCTCGTGGTCGCTGTAGTCCATATCATCCCCTTCGCTTCCCTGCCCACCCTGGGCAGCGGCAACCCGCTCGGCCAGCAGCCGGCCCCGGGTCTCGTCCCACTTGGCCAGGTCGATCCTGGGGAACAGGACGTCTCCCTTTTCCACCTTCACCGGCTCCATCTCATCGAAGGACCAAGGACGCCTGCAGTCGGACACGCTGCCGGGAAGCCCCAGCTGAGACCATATCCTCGACGCACATTCGGGCATGAAGGGATACACCAGCTGAGAGGCCAACTTCAGGGCCTCAAAGAGGGTCCGAAGCACCCGGTCCAGCTCCTCCCCCTTCCCCTCACTCCCCAGCTTCCAGGGCATGGTCTCGTCTATGTACTTGTTGGCCCGGCCGATGAAGGACCATATGGCCTTAAGGGCCTCATCAAAGGCAAACCGCTCGAGCAAATCGTCCACCTGGACGGTCACTTCCTCCCCCATCCGGCGAACCGACAGCTCCAGCCCCGTGGGGGACACCGCGGACGGGACCAACCCGTCACGATACTTCTTCATCATCTGCAGGGTGCGGTTCAAGAGGTTCCCAAGGTCGTTGGCGAGGTCAGAGTTTATGCGCTGCACCATGGCCCGTTCGGAGAAATCCCCATCCAGGCCGAACGGGACCTCCCGGAGAAGGAAGTACCGGAAGGGATCCACCCCGTAGACGTCCGCCATCTCAAAGGGATCCACCACGTTGCCCTTGGACTTGGACATCTTGTCCCCGTCCACGGTCCACCATCCATGGGCGAAGACCATCCGCGGGGGCTCAAGCTCCAAGGCCATGAGGAGCGCCGGCCATACCACCGAGTGGAAACGTATTATGTCCTTCCCCACCAGGTGATGACAGGCGGGCCAAAAGGTCTTCCACAGCCCGTTCTCATCGGGATAGCCAAGGGCGGACAGATAGTTGATGAGCGCGTCAAACCACACGTACACCACGTGCTTCGGATCCCCAGGCACCGGTACACCCCAGGTAAGGGTGGTCCTGGATATGGACTGATCCTTAAGCCCCCCCTTTATGAAGCTCACTATCTCGTTGTAGCGGCTCTTGGGGAGTATGGCCTCCGGATGAGACTCGTAGTACTCCAAAAGGGGCTTCTCGTACTTGGACATGCGGAAGAAATAGCTCTCCTCGGTCATCTTCTGAAGGGGCCTCCCACAGTCCGGACAGGTGTTGCCCTCCCCCATCTGAGCCTCCGGCACGTAGGTCTCACAGGGCACGCAGTACCAACCCTCGTAGGAGCCTAGATATATGTCCCCCTTCTCAAGGAGTTTGGAGAATATGTGCTGAACCACCCTCTCGTGCCTCTCCTCGGTGGTACGGATGAAGTCGTCGTTGGTTATGTTAAGCACCTTCCACAGCCGGCGGAAGTTCTCCACCGTCTGGTCCGCCAGCTGCTGGGCGGTAAGCCCCTTGGCAGAGGCGGCCTGCTGGATCTTCTGCCCGTGCTCGTCGGTACCGGTGAGGAAGAAGGTCCTGTGACCCAACATCCGGTGATGTCTGGCAAGCACGTCCGCTGCTATGGTGGTGTAGGCGTGCCCTATGTGGGGCACGTCGTTCACGTAGTATATCGGGGTGGTAATGTAAAAGGTGTTCCTCTCGCTCACGAGACATTCCTCCCTAGACCTCGGTTGTTCGATGTATTCTAATCCATCAACGATTACCCCGCAAAAGCCCCAGCAAAAGTTCCTTCACCCGATTCTTGGGCACCCCCATCTCCTGGTTTATCCGCAACGCCACTTCCTTCACCCCAAGGCCGGCCTCCAAAAGACCCTTGGCGGCCTCCTCCCATCCTTCGGCCCCGGCAGCACCCCGCTCACCCGAACAACCCCCGGGATCACAGCCGGAACCCGATACCACCAGCACCATCCTCCCCCCTAAAGGGATTGCTGCCGCAGGACTCCAAAAGCTCCGAAAGGGTCCCCCGGATCACCTGCTGGTGGATCTTGCTGATCTCCCTCACCAGGGCGGCGGGCCTGTCACCCAGCAGACGGACCATCATGGACAGGTCCTCCTCAAGCCTGGTGGGGGGACGCGTAAAACACCAGCGTCTCCTCCCGGTCCTTCAGCGCCCTAAGCCTGGCCTCCTTAAAGGACCTGCGGCCCTCCAGGAACCCCTCAAATGTGAACCGCCGAGTCCCCAACCCCGACATCACCAACGCGGTGATAGCCGCAGACGGGCCCGGCAGAACGTCCACCGGGAACCCCTCATCTATGGCCATCCTCACCACGATCTCACCGGGATCGCTTATGCCCGGCGTACCCGCGTCGGAGACCAAGGCCACTAAAAGCCCCTCCGACAGCATCTCCCTCATCCGCCCAAGTCTCATTACCTCGTTGTGCTCATGAAGGCTCATCAGGGGCTTCTTTATCCCATAGTGGTTAAGCAGCTTCAAGGTCCTCCTGGTGTCCTCGCAGGCCACCACGTCGCAGCCCTTAAGGACCTCAAGGGCCCTTAAGGTTATGTCCTGGAGATTGCCTATGGGGGTGGGCACCAAGACAAGGGGCATCAAAGTCCCTCCTCGCGGTAGGCCTTAAGAAGCCTCTCCGTGTACTCCCCGTGGGATCCATAGATGAAAAGGGGACTCTCTACCACCATCCCCGGCTTAGCACACTTGACCGCCTCCGCCAGGAAAACCGAAGCGGCCCTTTCTGGCTTGGGATGCACCGCGGTCAGGCGCTTCGGCTCCAGCTTAAAGTCCCTCATGCCACAAAGGGCCTCCGCCATCCTGTGGGCCCTCATCACCATGAAGAACCTGCCCTTGGGTTTTAGCACCCTGGACGCGGCCCTGAACACGTCCTCCAGGCTGCACATGACCCCGTGGACCGCCAGGGCCACCGGGCCCCTGGGACTCGGCCTGCTCCTGTTGGGATCCTCGTAGGGAGGGTTCACCACCACCGCGTCAAACGGTGCCTCCTCCCAATCCCCGGCTACGTCCCTCATGTCCATGCTGTAGAACCGGGCGTAGTCCCCAAGGCCGTGGCGATCCCGGTTCCTAAGCGCCATATCCACCAGGTCCCTCTGGATGTCAATCCCCACCACCTGGATATGCCTGCCCGCCGCCAACGCCCGCTTAACCAACATCAGCGACAGGATCCCATGGGCACAGCCCAGCTCCAGCACCCGGGAACCGCCTCGAACCTTAACGTAGGCCCCGAGCAGAACCGTATCCACCGTAACCCTGGGGCCAAACCCCTCCGCGGGCTGCTCCGCCCTTAGGTTGCCCCAAAGAAGGTCGTCAAGTGTGCTCCTCAATCCCATTCCTCCAGCTTAACCCCCACAACCTGGGAAAGCCCGGGCTCCCTCAATGTCACCCCGTACAGGAGCCCCGCCCTCTCCATGGTTATCCGTCTGTGGGTCATGACCAGTATCTGCCTCTCCGCAGAGCTCTCCGCCGCAAGGTCCGCAAAACGCCTTAGGTTAACCTCATCCAACGCGGCGTCCACCTCGTCCAGCACCGCTATGGGACAGCCCGCCACCTCAAGGGACGAGAACAGCAGCGCCACCGCCGTCAACGACTGCTCCCCACCGGAAAGCTGGGCTATCCCCTGGGGCCTCTTGCCCGGGGGCCTCGCGGTTATCTCAACCCCGGAGTCCCAAAGCCCCCCGGAGTCCATCACCTCCAGATGAGCCTCCCCTCCGCCGAACAGCCGCTTGAACAGGGAATCAAACCGGTCGTCTATGTCCTTAAGGGACCTCATGAAAACCGTCTGGGCCCTCTGATCCGCCTCCGCAATGACCCGCTCAAGATCAGCCATGGCCCTTCGGGAATCGTCTATCTGCCCCTTTAAGAACTCCAACCGCTCGTCAAGCGACCGGGACTCCGAAAGGACCCCCATGTCCACGGGCCCCATCTCCCTTATGGCCCTCTCCAGCTCCCGGATCTTACCCCTCAACCCATCTCCCGGAGGCCCCTCGTACACACCAGGATAAGGGTAGACCTCCTCCCAGGTCGTCATTAGGTCCTCCAGCTCCTTGGCACAGGATGCCTCCCGGCGTCTCAGCTCCTCCAACGCCATGTCCACCCTACCAAGGGCCTCCATGGCCCGGGCCATCCTATCCCTGCAACGATCGTACTTTGCGCTGAGGGCTTCCATGGCACTCCAAGCGGACTCCAAATCCCTCTGGGCCTTGACCAGCTGTCCCCTAAGCTCCATCCATCTAACACCGATCTCCCCAAGCTCCCCTACCGCGGAGGCGATACGACCCTCCCGGTCCTTGTAAGACCACCTCAGATGATCCAGCCGGGAAGACAGCCTCTCAACCTCCGACCTCACCCGGTCCGCCAGGGCGGAGGCCCCCGCATGCCGCTCCTCCGCCAGAGCAAGCTTCGTAGAGACCTGCCGGTGAGATTCGAGGGCGGCCTTAAGCTCCTCCTCGACCTTGGAGAGGTCCTCAAGACCCTGGGGCAGAACGGACCTCTCCCTAAGCTCCAGGACCTTGCGACCCGCCTCCTTAAGGCTCCTGTCAAGATCCATCAAAACCCCCGCCTGCCGGTCCCGGCGAGCCTCCTGGGAGCTCAGGGCAAGGCGGGCTTCCTCCAGCTCCCTGCGCCTTAAAGAGACCTCCTGAAGGCACTTCTTCTCCAGGTCAGCAAGCTCCGCCTCCCGGGTCTCCAGCTCCGACAAAGCAGCCTCCATCTCGCCCAAGCGCGCCTCAAGCTCCTTGAGCCTTGTCCTCCCGGCCTCTATGGCCTGACGCATCTCCACCGCGCTCCGCTGGGACTTGCTGCGTCCCCCCGAAACCGCCCCGGTGGGCTGGAACACATCACCCTCCAGGGTTACCACGGGCCCCCTGAAGGAGGTCCTGGTGATCTCCTTCCCAACCTGATAGTCCTCCACCACAAGGAGATCCCCCAGGATGTGTTCCATGGCGGGTCTGTACTCCTCTGCAACCTCTATCAGATCAATGGCAAAACCCACCACGCCGGCCCTCATCGCCAAACTCCTGTCCGGCCTCCTGGGTACGCACCTCTCCAGGGGAAGGAACGTGGCCCTGCCAAGGGACCTAGACTTTAAGAAGTCTATGCAGCGCCCGGACTCCTCCATATCCCTGACCAGGATCCAGAACTGCCGCCCCCCCAGGAACGCGTCCAAGGCCCCAGATATCTCCTTCGGGCAGCGGAACACGTCCGCCAGAACCCGGGGCGTGGCGTCCAGCTTACCAAGGCGGGCAGCGGATACCACCTGCTGAACCGGCCTCGGAAACACCTCAAGCTCCAAGGTCTCCTCCATGTCCTCCAGGGACGACCGGAGCTTCGAGATCTCCCGCCTCGCCGCCTGGACCTTCTCCGCCAGGGCCTGGCACTCGCCGAGGGCCTTTCGGTGGCTCCCCACCGATTCCTCCGCCCGACCCTCCGCCTCAGAAAAGGCCGCCTGGGCCTCCGCAACGGACCTTCTGCTCTCCTCAACAGACTCCTCCGCGAGCCTTAGCTCCTCAAGCCCCCTCAAACGCTCAACCCCAAGGGCCTTAAGGGACGCAAGACAGGTCCCAAGGGCCGCCTTGGCCTCTTCCGACCTCTTGACCGCCGCCTGTGCAGCCTCGCGGCCAAGCCTGAGGCGCTCTTCAACCTCCTCCGCCTTGCGGCTCAAGGACGATTCCTGTTCCCTCAGGGAAAGCATCTCCCTCAATGACTCTTCCCTCTGGGACACCGCTTCCCGAAGCTCCTCCTCCATGCGGGCCTTCGAGGCCTCCAGGGTCTTGAGCTCCAACGACGACTCCTCCCCAGAGCGTCTCAACTCCATGAGCACCGCCCCAAGGGACGAACCCCGGCGCCTCAGCTCCTCCATCTCCCGGCGGGCACGCTCCAACGCCTCTTCGGACTCCGCCCGCCGGTCCTTCAAGGAAACCCCAAAGGCCTCAAGCCCTGCCAGGGCAGACCTCCACACCTTAAGCCACCGGGTCCTAACGGCCCTTTCCTCCTGAGCAGACCGCAGGAAGTCCGAGATCTCCCGGATCTCCGCCTCCAAACCGGACCTCCTCCACCAATAATGGCACCGCTGAAGCTCCTCCAGCTGGGCCCTCAGGCGCTCCACCTCCTGGGCCATCTCCACCTCCCGGGATATCTCCCGCCGGCGGTTCAAAAGCTCCCCGTAAAAGGCCATGAGCCGCCCCAGGTCCTCCGCAACTCCCTTAAGCCTGTCGGAGGATTCGTTCCTGCGGCGGCGATAGAAGTCTATGCCAAGCAGCGACTCCAAGAGCATCCTCCTGGCCATGGGACGCTGCTGAATGACCTCGGAGACCTCCCCTTGGCCTATGAAGGCGAAGCGGTCCCCCTCCATCTTGATCCGCCGCTTGGCGTCCTCCAGCTCCAGAAGGGTCCTCCTCTGCCCATCCACCAACGCCAACGTGGTGCCGTCCTGCTGAACCCTCCTGGTAAAAATCGTCGATGACGCCCCATCCCTGAAGAGGATCGATACCTCCGCCTCCCTAGCGGGGGGCATGGACATGGATCCCTGAAAGAGCAGGTCGCTCTGCTTGCTTATCCGAAGCTTAGACGGGGCCCCCTCACCAAGGGTCCACTTTATGGCGTCCAGTATGTTGCTCTTGCCGCTCCCGTTGGGCCCTACTATGGCCACCATGCCCATCTCCAGGGGGAGCTGATGAACACCTCCGAAGCTCTTGAACCCCTTAAGATCAATCCGTCCTATGTACAACCCAAGCCCCCCCAGAAGACGGGACCAAGCGATGCTCCACCTGACGCAGCTGCCCCTGGTACTCCAGCTTGAACTTCCCCCACTGAAGGGAAGGATCCTCCTTCAGGAATATGCGACACCGGAACTCCTCCTCCCAAGAGGACAGATACTCCAGACAGTGCCTGGCCCCATGGGGGTTCATGGCCACCAGGATGGCCTCCGGCGAGGAGGACCCCACCGCCTTGCGGATGGCCCTCTTCAGCTTCATGGCGGAAGCCTCCTCCCTCTCCACGAACCCGGAGCTACCGCACATGGGACAGCCCCTGGTGAGGACGCTTCGAAGATCGCTCCTGCTCCTCTTCCGGGTCAGCTCCACCAGCCCCAAGGGGGTTATGCCGAAGACCCTGGCCCTGTGCCGGTCCCCCTTGAAGAGCTCCTTAAGCCTCTCCAAGAGGATCTTTCGGTCCTCCTCGGAGTCCATGTCTATGAAGTCCACCACCACTATGCCGCCTATGGCCCTTATCCTAAGCTGGCGGGCCACCTCCTCCGCCGCCTCCAGGTTCGTCTTCAAAACCGTGTGCCTCAGGTCCTTGGCACCGGTGTACTTCCCGGTGTTAACGTCTATGACGGTCAGCGCCTCCGCCTGGTCTATCACCAGGTAGGCACCGGAGCTGAGCCAAACCTTCTTGTCCAGCGCCAGCTCAAGCTCCCTTTCCACCCCGTAGACCTCAAAGACCGATCCACGCCCCCTGTACAAGGTCACCTCCGGCCCCCCAGAGGGTCCGAAGAACTTAAGACACATGGACGTCACGGTCTCCAGGTCCTCCGGGTTGTCCAGGACCACCTCCGCCACGTCCCGATCAAGCTCGTCCCGCAGAACCCGCTCGAGGAGCCCACCATCCCGGTAAAGAAGGCACGGAGCCGCGGTACGCCTAGCGGCGGAGCTTATCTCATCCCAAAGGCCCATCAGGTCTTCCACATCGCAACGCATCTCATCAAGACCGCAGCCCTCCGCCACGGTACGCACTATCATGCCGAAGCCCTCGGGAAGCACCTGCCTGCCAAGTTCCTTAAGCCTCTTCCTCTCCTCCTCATCAGCCACCCGCTTGGAGACCCCCACGTCCCTCCCGTCCGGCACCAGCACCACGTAGCGGCCCGGGAGCGATACCCTGGGGGTCACCCTGGCCCCCTTGCCCTTCCTAGCGGTCTTCGCCACCTGAACCACCAGCTCCTCACCGGGGCTGGGTTTACGCCCCAAATCCGCCAGGTACAGGAAACCGTTGCGCCCGTCCCCCAAGTTGAGGAAGGCGGCGTTCATCCCGGGCAGCACGTTATCCACCCGGGCCTTGTATATCTCCCCGGCCCGCTGCCTCTCCCACATCCTCTCCAGGTATATGTCCAGGAGATGACCGGAGGGATCTAGCACCGCCACCCTCGACTCCTCGCTCTCCAGGGTGTTGGCCACTATGGTCTTACCGCGCCTCAAACCTCCAACACCCCCTTAGCAGGGCGGGACAGGAGATCCACAAAGCCATCGTTACAGTCGAAACGCCCCAGCCTGACCCTCACCAGTTCAAGGTCCGCCCAAGAGGAAACCACCCCGGAGGATATAAGGAACTTGACCATCAGCGACGGCCCCACCTGGTCGGGATTCAGCATTATGAACCCCAGGTACCCACCGGAACCGGCTGCGACCGGGTTCCTGCCAACGGAGTCCCACTGGTCCCAACGGCTAAGAACCTCCACAAGCTCCTCATGAGACATGCCGCCCCCCGTTCTTCAGCCTAAGCAGGTATTCCCCGGCGTTGCAAAGCTTGGAGAGGGCAGGACAGCCATCCTCCACCACCTCCGCCGCCTCAACGGCAAAGCCCTCGGGGAGCACCCGATTAAGCCGATCAAAACATCCCAAGGTGTCCCTCCTAACCCATACCTCACCAAGCTCGAAAAGGCCTATCACCCCTACCGGAAGCGGCGGCGCCAACGTTATCCTCGGATGAGGGGAGAACCCCTGGGTCAGTTCCAGCGTCAAACCCGCCCGGCGCATCCCCCGTCCGAACAGGGTTGGAAGCTCCTGATGGGGGATGAAGCAGGCCCCCCTTCGCTTGGAGTAACCGAAGCGCACCCGGACGAAATCAGTTCCCATGGGACAACCCTCCGTTCCTCAGAAGCACAGGACAGGAAGCAGGGGGGAAACCACAGCAGTTGCAGGTCCCATGCCTGCAGTCCGGCGTCACCACAGCCCCCAAGGCCCTCTCCCTCTCGGAGAGAAGGAAGTCCTTGCTCACCCCGGGGTATATGTGATCCCAGGGCAAGGGGTCCTCCAACCGCCTTGGGGCGGTATATCTATAGGGGTCCACTCCAGACGCATGAAATGCCTCGAACCAAAGGTCCAGGTTGAACGTCTCGGTCCAACCGTCAAACCTAGCCCCCCTCCGCCAAGCCTCCTCCAAGACCGCCCCCAGAGCCCTGTCACCCCTGGAGAACACCCCCTCAAGGAACGTCTGGCCCGGCTCATGGTAGGAGAGCTTGACCGCCCGCTCCTTGGACATGAGCCCCTTCACGAACCTTCCCCGATCCCTCAGCTCCTCCATGGATATCTGCCCCTCCCACTGGAAGGGAGTGTGAGCCTTGGGCACGAAGCCGGACAAGGAAACCGTGACCTCCGGCCTCTTTACCATGGACCTCCCGATCTTGAGTACCCGCCGGCATACCTCCCATATCCCCCGGAGGTCCTCCTCCGTCTCCGTGGGAAGCCCCATCATGAAGTAAAGCTTAACCCGGTCCCAGCGGTGCTCAAAGGCGGCCCTTACAGCGGCGTCGATGTCCTCGTCGGTAACCCCCTTGTTTATCACGTCCCTGAGACGCTGGGTCCCCGCCTCGGGGGCGAACGTAAGCCCGCCCTTTCTCATGGTATCCAACGACGCCGCCAGGGCCACGGAGAACGCGTCCATCCTAAGGCTCGGCAGGCTTAGCTTTACCCCCCGCTGGTTCAGCAGGGGCTGGAGCTTCTCCATCACTTCGCCGAGATGGCTCCAGTCACAGGTGGCAAGGGATAGGAACCCCACCTCCTCCCAACCGGTGAATTCCAAGAGCTCTCTCACCTGCTCAACTATGGAGTCCCCGCTGCGTTCCCTCACGGGACGATCTATCATACCCGCCTGGCAGAACCTGCAGCCCCTGGTACACCCCCGAAAGACCTGCACGGCCACCCGATCGTGAACTATGCCGCACGATGGAACTATCATCCTCCGGGGATAAAAACCCCCGTCCAGGTCTAAGAGCACCTGCCGCTTTATCACGGAACCGTCCCAAAAGGAGGGTACGTAAACCCCCTCTATGGAGGCAAGGGCCCTGAGGCGCTCACCCCGGGACATCCCCATGGTGGCGCTCAAAACCTCCACGGCCCTGGGCCACAGCACCTCCCCGTCGCCCACGAAGAACGCGTCCACGTGGTCCGCCAGGGGCTCAGCCACGAAGGCCCCGGGGCCTCCGGCCAGGATCAGCGGGTCCCCGTCGGACCTATCGGCGCTCCTCAAGGGTATACCCCCAAGGTCCAACATGGTGAGCACGTTGGTGTACGAAAGCTCATACTGGAGGGTGAAGGCCACCGCATGGAAGTCCCTCAGGGGACGGCCGGTGTCAAGGGAGCCCAACACCTCCCCGCGCTCCCTCATGGCACGCTCCATGTCCACCCAGGGACAGTAAGCCCTCTCCACGTCGGACTTCGGCAGCTCCTTCAGGAGACCGTAGAAGATCTGGAACCCAAGGTAACTCATTCCTACCTCGTATACGTCCGGGAAGGCCAAACATATGCGCACTATCCCATCCCCACTCTTAGGCGGGATGAGCCCGTACTCCCCACCCACATACCTGGCGGGACGCTTCACCGATGCCCAAAGGGGCCATCGGCTATCCTCGGTATCAGCAAAACGCATGTATAAATTCCTCCAAATCCCCGCAGGGGACAGTTTTTCTCGGTTTTTCTAGTTTTTTCTCGTTCATCAACTTTATCATCAAACATCCCATCCAGCCCCCGGACGGCCGCAAAAGGACCTCACCGGGGAAGTACCGGCAAGTCCGAATCTACTCCACGCCCCAGGGACGGAACTCAGTCAAAACGCTCCAGGCTGGTCTGAACCGCCACGCTCTGCACGAGCCCCAGGGCTATAAACTCCGCCAAGAGGGAACTACCGCCATAGCTGAAGAACGGCAGGGGAAGTCCCGTCACCGGCGCAAGCCCCATGCTCATGGCCACGCTCTCAAAGGTCTGGAAGAATATCCAGGCGGCCACCATGGAACACATGACCTTGCCCCTTAGGTCCTTGGCGGCCATGGCCACGCAGAATATCCTCCATATAAGGGCAGCGAAGAGGAGGATCACCAAAAGCCCTCCCAAAAAGCCGAACTCCTCTGCGAACACGCTGAAGATGAAATCCGTGTGAGCCTCGGGGAGGAAGTGCAGCCTTCCCTGGGTACCCTCGAGGAATCCCTTCCCCCATATGCCTCCGGACCCCACCGCTATCCTGGACTGGATCACGTTGTAACCCGCCCCCAGGGGGTCCACCTTGGGATCTATGAAGACCATAAGCCGCATCTTTTGATAAGGCTTGAGGAAGCTCCACGCCAGGGGGAGCATGGACAGCCCCGCCGCCGTAAGGGATGCCATGTACTTGGGCTTGATGCCCGCCACCCATAGACCGGCCCCTATCATCGCACAGTAGACAAGGGAACTCCCCAGGTCAGGCTGCAACAAGAGCAGGACCATGGATATGCCCGAAAACCCCAGGGCCAACCCCAGTGACTTTAGGTCCTCCGGGGGAAACCTGCATAGGTGCCTTGACATGAAAAGCGCCAACCCTATCTTGCCGAACTCCGACGGCTGGATCCTTACGGGACCCAGGGAGAACCAGCTTTGAGCACCCTTGGCGGTGTGTCCCATCAACAAGACCAACAGGAGCAGCAACAGCGTGGCCCCATATATCCTATGGGACTCCTCCATGATCTTCTTGTAGCCCAGGGTCACCACACCGAAGTAAGCCGCCACTCCCATAAGCCCCCATAACAGCTGCTTGAGCGGGAAACCGTAATTGGCCTTCCTCACCCCCAGGGAGGCGCTGAACAGGGCTACTATGCCGAACCCGAAGAGGGCCAACATGATGAACCAAAGGGGGAGGTCCATCCCCTTCCGTATCTCATCCCAACGGGAACCGCTCAGCATTTGCCGTTTCTCGTCCTCCCGCAGCGCCTCACGTTTACCACCGGGATGCTGGCCACCAGCGCCACGGAGCGGTCCTCCTTCTCCAGCTCCAGCTCTATCTTGTTCTCGTCGATCTCCATGTACTTGCTTATAACCGATATCAGATCCCGCCTTAAGTTCTCCATCATCTCCTGGGAGATATCGCTCCTGTCGTGGATGAGAACCAGCTGCAGCCGCTCCTTGGCAGTGACGCCGGAGTTAGAGCTGCCCCCGAAGAGCCTGTTAAGCAGTCCCATGGCACCGCCTCCTCAACCTCTGAAGATCCTCTTGAACTTGGCTATTATCCCCTTACCGGATTCGTCCTCAAGGGGTGGGAAGGGAACCTGCTGGCCCTCCAACCGCATGGCAAGGTCCCGGAACGCCATGGCGGCGGGGGAATTCTCTCCCAAGGTGAGGGGCTCTCCCCGGTTGCTGGAGGTAACCACGGACTCATCATCCGGCACGACCCCTATGAGGTCCACCGCCAAGACCTCCAGGACGTCGTCCACGCTGAGCATGTCCTTCTTCTTCACCATGTGAGGCCTTATCCGGTTGATAACCAACCTGATGGGGGCCTTTCCCATGGACTCCAACAGGCCTATTATCCTGTCCGCGTCCCGCACCGCCGAGACCTCCGGGGTCGTCACCACCAAGGCCTCGTCGGCCCCATGGGCGGCGTTCCTAAAACCCGCCTCTATCCCCGCCGGGCTGTCCACCAGGACGTAATCAAAGTCCTCCCTAAGCTCGGCGCAAAGGCCCTCCATCTGCTCGGCGGTCACCGCGTCCTTGGTCCTGGTCTGAGCGGCAGGTATCATGTACAGGTTGTCCACCCGCTTGTCCTTGACCATCGCCTGATTGAGCCTGCAAGATCCCTCCACAACATCCACGAGGGTGTAGACTATCCGGTTCTCAAGCCCCATAACAAGGTCCAGGTTTCGCAACCCTATATCCCCGTCAATGGCAACCACTCGGCGACCCATCTTGGCCAACGCCACCGCCAGGTTGGCGGTGGTCGTGGTCTTGCCAACCCCCCCCTTGCCGGAGGTAACCACTATGACCTTGCCCAATCTTCATCCCCCCTAAGCAAATCCATAAAACCCTGCGATGAGCACTCTCCAACGATTAAACAGACCCTAAACCTGAGGCCACTGGGATACCACAACCGCACCGTCCTCCAGGGAAACCACCGCGGGCATGCCCCACCAGGGATCACTCCTGTCCATGGAACCCACCTTGAAGCCTATCCTCACCTGAGGGGCCTCGAAAACCCTGGCGTACACCGCCGCCTCCTCGTCACCCCCGGTTCCCGCGTGCACCAATCCCTGCAGGCGACCCAAGACCACCACGCTCCCCTCCGCCAACACCTCTGCTCCGTCGTTAACGTTGCCCTCCACTATCACATCCCCCCGGTGCTCCACCTTCTGCCCGGAACGGAGGGACCTCCTGAGCCGCATGACGGGGAGCTGCCCGGGCTGCGGCTGCCTGTTCGGAAGGCTAAAACGGGGCTCCTCGACCGGAAGGCCAGCCCCCTTGAGGAGGTCAAGGCTTTCACCATGAAGGGACCTCCAGGCGGCCACCTTAATACCCAGGGGCCATATCAACCTCTTCATCACAAGACACAAGAGGTCTCCATCTACCCTCCGGCCCTCAAAGTCCACCACCAACTCCGCCCCCTTGAGAACCTGCTCCCCCTGGGATACCAGATCATCGAGGGCTGAGGGGATGTCACTGTCCGGAAGCCCCTCGGGTATTATGCAGCGCAATCCACCGCCCATGCCCTTAAGTTGGATCACGGAGACGCCCCCCTTAAAGGATTTTCATTCTTCACCAGATAGGCTAAAACCTGCCCCACCAATGGGGCCGCAGCGGATGAACCATGCCCCCCGGCTTCCACTATGGCTACAGCCACGTACCTCGGGTTCTCCCTGGGAGCGTAACCCACGAACCAGGCGTGATCATCACCATGAGGGTTCTGGGCAGTACCGGTCTTCCCCGCCACGGACACCCCAAAGGCGGCGGCCCTCTTCCCAGTGCCGCTGTTAACCACCTCTTCCAACCCCCTCCTCATGGCCTCAATCCCGAACTTCGGTATCCTAAGGTCCTTCTCCACGTGAGGGGCTTCGGAGTTGAGATGAGGGGTCACCAGATAACCCCCGTTCGCTATGGCGGCATAGATCCTTAATACCTGAATGGGGGTCATCAGAAGAAAACCCTGACCTATGGAGTAGTTCACCGTGTCCCCCTTGTACCAGGGCTCCTTGAAACG
Organism: Thermanaerovibrio velox DSM 12556; assembly: GCF_000237825.1. Taxonomy (NCBI): domain Bacteria; kingdom Thermotogati; phylum Synergistota; class Synergistia; order Synergistales; family Synergistaceae; genus Thermanaerovibrio; species Thermanaerovibrio velox. The sequence goes on along the minus strand of NZ_CM001377.1, from coordinate 601,570 downwards.
GGCCCGCTTCCACTTGGGCCCTGCCAGGTTGCCTGAAGCCTCTCCGGTTATGTCTATGCCGGTCCTGGAACCCACCCCCAGCAGGGACGCCCACTTCAGAAGCCGGTCTATCCCAAGCCACACCCCCACCTGGTAGAAGTACACGTCACAGGAGTCCCGAAGAGCCCTGGTAAGGTCCTCAGTGCCATGCCCGCTCTTCTTCCAACAGTTGAAGGTCCTGTTCCCCAAGGTGAAGTGGCCGGGGCAGTAAACCGTGGTGGACCGGCTTATAACCCCCTCCTCCAAAGCGGCGATGGCGGTCACAACCTTGAACGTGGACGCCGGGGGATAGGTGCCGCTCACCGCTCGGTTCATCATGGGCCTGTCCCTGTCGGTCATGAGGGCCCTCCACTCCTTAGCGGATATGCCCCAGGTAAGGGGATTCGGATCAAACGTGGGGGACGAGAAAAGGACCTTAACGCTCCCATCCCTCACGTCCATGGCGATGAGAGCACCCCTCTGGCCGGACATCAGCTCCGCCGCCAGCCTCTGAGCCCCAAGATCCAGGGTGAGGGTGACATCCTTGCCCCTCACAGGCTCCACGTGGGACACGTCCTTAAGCTTTCGTCCCCTGGCGTCAACCTCCACCGCGTCCTCCCCCACCTCACCCCGAAGCTCCTGTTCGTACCAGGCCTCTATACCGTTCTTCCCGATCACGTCTCCTCCCTGGTATCTGGGATCTTCGAGCTCCTCAAGCTCCTCTTTGGTCACCTCTCCAACGTAACCCACCACGTGGGCCACCAGATCTCCCGCCGGGTAAACCCTCCGCCAAACCGGGAATGGGAAGAGCAGACCCCGGAACTCCTCCTCCCCCATAAGGTCCGCCACCTGGGCCAGGGTGAGGTTGCTCGCCACGCTCACCGCCCTGTAGGGTGCCACGTACTGCTTCTCCACCGCCTCCGCCAGGGACGACGCATCCATGGGGATGCCCTTCCTCCTGAAAAGGGCGGCCACCCTCTCCATGTTGCCTTCCTTTTGAAGGTCCATGGGGTAAGCCTTTACGTCAAAGGTACGTACGTTGACCGCAAGGGGAACCCCGTTAGCATCCCTGATGACCCCCCTCGGGGGGGAAAGCCTAACCACCCTAAGGCGGTTCCTGGAGGCCAGCTCCACGTACTCGTCCCCTTTGAGGATCTGGAAGTACGCCAGCCCCCCTATGAGGCTCAGGAGAAGCACCACCATCAGCGCCCTCATATGCTGAAGACGCCGATCCATGTAGAACCGTTCAAAACCCTTAGTCGTCATAGGGCCTTCCCCGGAAAAGCACCGCCAAGGCGTAGATCAACACCAACGGCATGGCGGTCAGCTGCTGGATCAAAAGCATCCTGAACGCCGCCAGGCTGGAGTCCCCCCAGAGCAAAAGCCTCACAATCCCCAGGGCAAGCTGGGACGAGCAGGCAAGGGCCACCCAAAGAAGCGGCGTCCTGCCCGGAGAAGGCGTCCTATCCCAAAGGGCCCTCGAAACGGTGAGCACCAGGGCCTGCATGGCCCCAGTGAGTCCCACCACGCTGGTCCACCGGAGATCCCAAAG